>JBFWUW010000024.1:0-89097 GCA_050247075.1 Pirellulales bacterium
ACGGCAGCAACCTGCCTCGTTTTCCAGAGCGGGCCATTCATAACATTGTGTTTGAGAATTGGAGGAAGTTGGTGGAGTTTTGAGGGATTTGGGCTTTCAGTTTTCAGTTTTCAGTTTTCAGTTTTCTGTGTTCAGTTTTCAGTTTTCAGTTTTCAGTGTTCGGTGTTCGGTGTTCGGCCTGATAGGCCATTACAAACCAGCCAAGCGCCGCCCTGGGATCGTTCCTCGCCATTCGCTGCGGTGCTGACCCAGGCTCCCGCCGTTTGTTCCCCGGCCAGCATTTGCTCGCTGCAAGCGGCCTATTGGCGCTAACTGTTCCATTATTGCCGTGTTTTGGGGGGGTGTGGTTCAGGATCACATCGCCGCAAAGCGCCTCCTTTGCCGGCTTGAAATGGCGTCGGATGGCTGGCTGGAGAAAAGGGTGGCTGGGTCTGACCAACGGGAAGGCCCAGCGGAGTTGGCGGTCAAACTGCGATGGCTGGTGGACGCTCTTCCAGGGCAATCTGGTTGAATCATCGACTCCGCTCTCGCCATTCGCTGCGTTGCTGACCCAGGCCCCCGCCGTTTGTGCCCCGGCCAGCATTTGCTCGCTGAAAGCGGCCAATTAGCGCTACCTGTTCCATTATCGCCGTGTTTTGGGGGGGTGTGGTACAGGTTAACGTCGCCGTGGCGGGAATTGCCAGCCGCGAGCAGGCTACGTCGGCGCGCGGCATCCTTTGCCATCATTCTACTCAGTCTCGATACTTATATAAATAATAAAATAAATACTATATTTAACTGTTTATCTGGTGGGGGCTGGATTGCCACCCGTGCCGGGCTGCGAAGTCCCTTACGACGGCTGGCGCGGTTGATTCTTGCCCCAGGCCGCGCTTACCAGGCACCAGGCCAGAAGCGGCAACAGGCCGACGCCGGTAAACAGCATGGTGCGGGCCTGGGGATCGTTCTCGATCAGTTCACCGGCGAAGGGGTGAAACCAGAACAGGGGCAGCCAGGCCAACAGCCCCAGAATGCCGCCGATCTTGCCTTGGTGCTTGCCAGAGAGTTCTTGCGTTAGGGAATAGTAAATGGGGAACTGCGCCAGCGAGCCAGCCCCGACCAGCATCAGCATCCCCAACAGCAAAGGGCTGGCCGGCAGACGCGCCGCCACCACCATCAGCGCGGTCGTCAGGGCAAATAGGAGCAAGGCCCCCATTCTGGCGCGCTGGACGGGCCAGCCCAAGCGGGCCAGCCAGGTTACCAGGCTGCCGGAAATCATGGCACCCAGCAACGTAGAACCCCAGTAGCCGATCATGGCCCACTGCACGGCCTGGGCGGAATACTTTAGATCTTTCTCCAACAACATGGGGAGCCAGACGCGAATAAAATGCCAACAGAAATTGATGCAAATCACCATGAATATCAACAGCGCAAAGCGGCGGCTGAACAATGTTTGCCAAAGGGGCCGCTCGTGCAAGATGGCATCGGCGCCGGCGGTATCGGCCGATTGCAGCACGGGCCGCCGCAGATCGGATTCGCGCACGGTCATTAGCCAGGCGATGGCCCACGGAATGCCCCCCGCCCCGATCACGACAAACATCAGCCGCCAACGCCCCACATCATCGCCAAACAGATGAGGCGGCAAGATGTATCCACCCAGCGATGACAGCACGGGCCGCCAGCTTTCCGGCGTGTCGATCACCAGGCCCAACATCAGCAGGCAGACCACCACGGCGCCGATAGCCGCACCCGATTGCAGCAGGGCATTGCCCAACGTGCGGCGGGCGGGCGAAAAGACTCGTTGCGTGGTCCGCAGTGCCGACGGCCAATGCCCCGACTCAAACACCCCTAGCAGCAACTGATACCACCACAGCGCGGCGAACGTTTCAACCCGCCCCGTGGCGATGGCGATGCCCGACCAGCACAGCACCACCAGCGGGTACAGCCACCGCACGCCAACCGTATCGGCAATGGTTCCAAAGAACAGCGCCCCAGCGCCAAACGCCAGGCTAAACACGCCAGCCGCTTCTCCGTATTGAATGGCATCAATCCCCAAATCTTGTTGCACCCGCACGCTGGCGGCCGGCAAGGCTTGCCGCGCGGCGTAATTCAGCAGCGTGGCGGAGAGCAGCACGCCGCTCAGCAGGTATTCCCAGCGCACGGAACGGGGCGGGGTCGAAATCTGTCCGTCGCGGGAGAGGTTGAGCATCAGGCGGCTCTCAACCTGGCCCGCCGCGCAATGGTCGAAAGATCGGCCACGGCGGCCTTTGGACCGGCTTGTTCCACCAGGCCGCAGATCAAATCGAACACCTTAAACTCCGGGTCAGTCACGACCATGCAGGAGGGATGCCCCAGGTAATCGAAGACCAGGCGATTCTCGATGGCGTGCGTTACGGCCCGTCGAATCGCCTCCAAAAAGTCATCTAACTTCCAGCGCCCGGCGCGAAAAGCGTTGATGTCACTGACGGGGCTCATGGGCACTTCCACCAGTCCGGTTGGGTAGACAAACGGCTGGGTGGCGGCATGCGCCGCTACGATCGACGCCAAGACATCCTCGTCGGGCGACTGCATGGGTTCGGTCATCTTGTGGGCTGGATATTGGCAGCTTGCCCAAGTAAAGCCAAGGTCCAACAACATCTGCTGCAAGTCCTCGCGATCGGCCAGGCCATGCGCAAAACCGCCGGGTGTGCGAAAGCCCTCCGCGGTAATGCCCACGCGTTCCTTCAGCCCCAGGTTGGTCAGCCGGATGTTTTCGCGAATTACGTCGGCCGGTTGGCGTCCTTCAATCAGCCAGGGAGCGCGCCGAAAGCGGAACTGCAAATCCTCGGCCTTCTTAGCGAGGACATTCACATGGTCGTAAGTATGGTTGCCGATCTTGTGCCCGGCTTGCGCCAGGCCCTTCAACCACGATGCATCTTCCTGCTCCAGCACGCGGCCGACGCAAAAGTAATGCACCACGGCACCGCGCGCGGCGGCGCGGCGGCCAGCTTCCACCGCGTACTGTTTGGTCGGCTCGTCGAGATTCCCTTTTTCGTAGTCCCAGTGCGTTGTTTCCCAGGTCGGAAAATTCCGGCTCATTTCCAGGTCGAGCGTTAGCGCGATCAACGCTTTGTCGCGATCGGCGGCCACATCCGCCATGTCCGCCGGCCAGGCAATTCGTGAACGCGCGGCCGCCGCGGCCGCCAATGACCCGGCCAAGAATGCGCGGCGAGAAACGTTTTTGCTGTTCGACATGTTGAACTTTGGCGATTCGACGGCGGCCCATCAGCGGGCAGCCGGCGCGGGGGGCGGGCCGGCAGGCCTTCCAGACAGGCAGCAGTTATCGGGACAGACATCGTGACAGGGACCATCTTGGCCCAGCCACCGCCGCTCGGCAAGCTGGCCTAGCCGTTCTTGCACCAATTCGCGAATCATGCCGACGAACTTGGGATGGCAGCCGGCCGTCTGTGCCCGCGCCATGTGGATGCCCAATTCCTGGCACAACGCCTGAGCTTCGGTATCGAGATCGAACAGAATCTCGATATGGTCCGAAATGAATCCGATCGGCACGATCACCACGTCTTGCAGTCCCCCCTTGGCGTGCCGCGCGCGAAGATAATCGCACACGTCGGGCTCCAGCCACGGTTGCGTTGGCGGTCCACTCCGGCTTTGATAAACCAACTCGCCAGGGGTCCGGTGCAATCCGTCTGAAACCAGCCGCACGGTCTCGCGCAACTGGGCCTCGTACTGGCAACCGGCGGCCATGGCCAGGGGAATACTATGTGCCGTATAGACAATTTCGGCGGCGGCCCGGCGCTCCGGGGGAATGTGTTGCAACGCCGCCTGAACTCGTTCAATCATCGTCTCGACGAACGCCGGGTGGTTGTAGAACATCCGCAGTTTGTCGATTTTTGGCGCGGCGGGACCAACCTCGGCCTGCGCGGCGATGATGTTTTCGCGGTACTGCCGGCAGCCGGAGTACGAACTGTACGCGCTGGTAAAAAAGGCCAGGGCCCGCGTGACGCCATCGGCCGCCATCTGGCGCAAGGTGTCTGGCAAAAGCGGGTGCCAATTGCGGTTGCCAAAGTAGATCGGCAGATTCACACCGCTGTTGGATAACTCGGCTTGGAGCGCGGCGATTAAGGCCCGGTTCTGCGCGTTAATCGGGCTGACTCCGCCGAATTGCTCGTAGTGGTGGGCCACGTCCAGCATCCGCTGGCGGGGGACGTTCTTGCCGCGCAAGACGTTTTCCAAAAACGGCAGAACATCGTCCGGCCCTTCGGGACCACCAAACGAAACAAAAAGTAATGCCTGATATTCGCTCAAGTTTTGGCTCTCACTAGATTTCCGCGGGCCGACGGCAAGAATTGGATTGGCTGCCGGCGTGGATATTGGTCGATTAATACGAATAGTTAAAATCAGTCCAGGCGCGGCAACATGATCCACAACAACTTGTTTCAAGCTGCGCCGTTTCACGCTCATCATAGTCCAGGCCGTCCGGATGTGGAGTCCGGACCAAGGCCGCTGGCCGATCGTTCTGTAACCGATTCTCCGACCATGTCCCTGTATACCGAGCAGGAACTGGCTTTGGCGCGACAGGTTCTGTGGCGCAGTCCCCTTTGCCGGGGACTTAGCCCCGAGGACATCGAAACGGTTGCGCACGCGGTCAAACCGCTCCATTTTTCCAGTGGGCAGACGATCTTCAACCAGAATGACATTGGCGATTGGATGTGCGTGGTGGCCCGCGGCCGCGTAAAAATCACGTTCGATGTCGGTCGAGGTCCCCCCCGGTTGTTGGAATACCTTGGCAAAGGCGATCATTTTGGCGAACTGGCCATTCTGACCGATTTTTGCCGCACGGCGGGTGCCGTGGCCATCATGGACACCGACTTGCTGCGGATTGACCGGGCGGGCTTCGAGCGGTTGATGCACTGCTTGCCTGGCTTCGCCGCCAACATCAGCAAAGGCCTTGGCCAGCGATTGCGCAGGCAGACTCGCGGCCATGTCCGGCGGCGAACACCCAAAGTGGTGGGAATGGTTAACTCCACCTTGCGCACACAAGGGCTGATCGGCCCGCTGGCGCATGCCCTGGTAGAACGGAGAAATGCCCTGGTCGTGCTGACGGAACGGAGCGAAAAGTGGCCCACCGATGGCGAATACCTGTTGGAACGCATCCCGGAATCTCAAGAGGGACGCAACAAAGCCACCGTGGTGCATAACCGGCTGGCGCAGCTCATCGAAAACCACGACCGCATTTTGCTCGACCTGACGATGAAGGGGCTCGAGAACGAACTGCCGGCGGTCCTCTCGCAGTGCGAGGAGATCTGGTGGCTGATCGATCCGGCTTATGTGGATGCCTCGCGCCGCAACTTGCAGCGTTTGCTGGAGGCGGAACCCAAATTGGCCTCGCGGATCCACGCCATTTGGATATTGTCCGACGAACGCGACGTGGCCCCGGCCAGCTTTCGCGATTTGGGAATCGACCCGCTCGATTTCAAGATTGTAACGCGGGAAAAGACCGGCCAGTCTTTTCGAGGCCAGCAGCAAGGCATTGGCCGCTTGGTGCGGCATCTGCAAGGGACGCGGATTGGGCTGGCCCTGGGTGGCGGCGGCGCCAGGGGACTGGCGCACCTGGGTGTTCTCAAGGGGTTGGAACAAGCAGGTATTGGCTTTGACTTGCTGGCCGGTACAAGTAGCGGTGCCTTGATGGGGCTGAGCTACGTCGCCGGTTGGCGTCCGGACGAAGCCACGGCCGACTTTGCCAAACAACTGACGCCGCCACGCTGGCTAAGGGCCATGCCTGGCGGGCTGCATTGGTATTTGTGGTGGATGTTTCGTACCGGGGGGTGGGACCGCAAACTTCGTCCCTACCTGGGGGACACGACTCTGGAGCAACTGCAACTGCCGCTCTCCACGGTGGCGGTGGATCTGGTGAGCGGGCGGCTGGTGGTCCGAGATACGGGCGACGCCATCAACTGCGTGCTGGAAAGCATTAACTTGCCCCCCATCTCGCGCCCTATCATGCGTGACGGCATGGCCCTGATTGATGGCGGCTTGCTCAATAACCTTCCGGCCGATGTCTTGATCGAGCGCGGTGCCGACCTTGTTATCGGCATCGACGTGGTGGCCAAACTCAAGCATCAATTCGCGGGCAGCACGTCCCGCTCCGGCACTAAACAAATGCGCAAGGCCCGCACAGTCGAGACGCTGATGCGATTGAACGAAGTCCAGGACCACGGCGTGGCGGCGATGCGGCGGAGTGTAGCCGACGTGGTGATCGCGCCAGAAACAGCCCAGTACGAATTCGCCGATTTCAGCCAATCCCGACCGCTAGCCGAGGCCGGCGAGGCCGCCGCCGCCGAAATGATTCCCCTGATCCAGCAAAAAATCGCCGATCTGGAACGTGCCTAAGACGCTGGCCTCTGCCCTATCTCGTGAACAGGGCGCGGAGGCAGATTTGCGACCAGGTCTCGAATTCGTCGATGCGGGCCAGCAGATTGCTAATGGGTTGAAAGCCGCTATCCAGAATGTCCTCTTCTCGCGGGTGGACGCTGGGCCGCTCCACCTCGAACAGATGCACAACCCCCAAGTGAACGCGGCCGACGGCTGATTCGTCGTCGTTGATTAGTCCCACGCATTGGTTCTTGTAGGGCGTGTCGATGGTGACTTCTTCTTCCAACTCGCGGCGCATACCCTCGGCGTAGGGGTCGCCGGAACCCGCGGGGCCGGCATCGACGGACGATATGTGGCCGCCAATTCCAATGCTTCGCTTAGACCGCAAGCGCTGCTCGCCCTGCCCTTTGCCGCGAGTGTACTGAAACAAGGCCAGGTCGCCCGACGCGTCGCGATGCATGAAGACGACGTAGGGGATCAGTTGCTTAAAGGTGGGGTCCGCTTCCATTTCGGGCCGGGGCCGGTAGCTGGTGTGCTCCGGCTTGAAGATTTCGTCCAGATAGCGGGAAACTTCCGTGGAAAATCCTTGGAAATGGCCCAAGCCATGAAAAACGGAGGTGGGGATCACCAGGACATGTTCCGTGGGCGTCTCTAGCACCGGCATTCCTTTCATCGCAAAACGTGTTGGTCGCCGTCGGAGATGACTCCAACAAATGAGAAGCTGGAACCGCTCGTCGGCTGGGCAGTATAGCGCCCATGCCGGCACGCTAGCAACCGGCGGATTTCGTCGTCGGAGACGACTCTTCCCGATGAGGAAATATCAACCGATTATCCGCCGATTGCACATGATTCTCGCGATTCGCTCATTCGGGCGACGCAAAGGGAGTTTAGAATCCGCCCTGTAGAGTGCCTAAGAACGCGGAATACTTCTCCCGATAGATCGGAGTGAATGGCGTCGGCCGCCAGGCTGCCAACATTGGCGGCAGTTGCTTGTCGAGCGAGCACCACTTTGCAACTTCTACGCGCACCCGTGCGTTAGCGGGCGCATTGGGCTCCGCACGATGGATTGGCTGAATTAACGTAAGTATATGTCTTCAAATCTGTTAAACCACAAGGAACAATTTTTTCGCACAAAGGGCTTGTGCAAGGCATGACGATTGCAGAGGACGGTATCAATGATTTGCAAGCCCCCAAAATGGCGGCTAAGGAAATTGGATAAAGGATCGTTTGGTCAATTCTCGGACGACTTGTACAAGAAGGATATCATGGTAGCCAAAGTTGAGCGGAGTGGTCAGGACATGGATTTGGAACGTCGAATAGTGAGCTATTTGGTGGGACGCCACGTTCCATCGTTGCGGCACATTTCGGTCGAAGCAGTCGATGGCACCGTAACCTTGCGTGGACAAGTCCGTTCGTTTTACGAAAAGCAGCTCTGCCATAATTGTTGCCGCCGCGTGGCTGGCGTTATTCGGTTGGTCGATAGCCTGGACGTGGCTGTCGTCGAGTCGGGCGAATTGGCTACCGCTTAAGTGGTGCTTTAGTCATCACTTAGTAAGAACCGCCTTCCTATAGGCGGTCGCTCTCGTCGTGCTGGGATTTCCAGCTTGGCGAAGGCGACCGCCTTTTTTCGTTCTTGCTGGCTTTCAGCGGTCTGAACTGGCCGGCAATCACGGTTCGGCCCTGGGAATGGAACGCGGATTGTATCCGTCCGCAGTCGACTGCCATCGAAATCAGGCAAGCTGGTTGTTCGCCAGCATAATTTGACATAATCGGTTGTCTAAAATGCGGCAATGGATATACTCCTAGTAGGCGAAGGGACATTAACCGACCGAAACGAGCTATTCTTGTGAGTACCGTTAGCGAAACTTCCGACGAGCAAGTGCTGGACTTGTTACGCAAGTCGGGTTCGTTGTCGGTCGCGGAACTTATGTCGCTCACTAGTGTTACGGCTACAGCGGTACGGCAGCGATTGAGCCGGCTGTTGCTGCAAGGGATGGTCGAGCGGCAGACAGAGCGAGCCAATGGTGGACGGGGACGACCAAGCCATCGCTATACGCTGACGGAAAAGGCTCGGCGGCAAGCAGGCTCAAACTACGCCGATTTGGCGATGGTGCTGTGGGACGAAATCCGGGGAATCAAAGACATAGATATTCGGCGGGGGATGTTGTCTCGCTTGGCTCTGGCGATGGCAGCCATGTATCGCGATCAGGTCTCTGGCCAGACCTTGGCCGCGCGCATGGAAAGCCTGGCGAACTTATTCGCCCAGCGCGGAATTCCCTTGGCACAATCCGGGGCAAGCGACCTGCCAATTTTGACCGTTGTAGACTGCCCCTACCCGGACCTGGCTGCCCGCGACCGGGGCATTTGCGCGGTCGAGAAAATGCTGTTCGCGGAGCTATTGAACCACGACATCCACCTGTCGCAATGCCGGCTAGACGGCCATGCCTGCTGTGAGTTTTCAACAACCTAGCTAGCGGATATAGTGCAGGGTTTACGGCAATTTGTTGGCCCTGATGGAAAAACGGATCATGACACAGCCTTGGATCGAAGGACGTTTTGAAGAGAACGTCATTACCACCACGGTCGAGCAGGCCATCAATTGGGCCCGCGAATCCAGTTTGTGGCCCATGACGTTTGGTCTGGCTTGCTGTGCCATTGAAATGATGGCCGCGGGTGCCAGCCGTTACGACCTGGACCGTTTTGGCGCGGGTGCCTTTCGCGCTACGCCTCGGCAAGCCGACCTGATGATCGTGGCTGGCACCGTCACTTACAAAATGGCCAGCCGCGTCCGCCGCTTGTACAACCTCATGCCCGACCCCAAGTTTGTCATCGCCATGGGGGCCTGTACGGTCGGCGGCGGGCCGTACTTCAAGTATGGCTACCATGTGGTAAAGGGAGTGGACCTGGTCGTGCCGGTCGATGTTTACGTACCTGGTTGCCCGCCACGGCCAGAGTCGCTGTTGGAAGGCCTGATGCGGATTCAAGACAAGGTTCGCGGACACCGCATTGCCAAGGCCAAGAGCGAACAAGGCTTTATGAAGACGGCGTTCAAGCTGTCGGACAAGTTGGAAGACGAACTGCCGATTCCGCACCATTCCGGCTACGTCGATGTGACGGAAGAGACGCCGGTTTATGACCATCAAAAACTGACAGACAAGTAGAGACCACCGATTCATGGAAACTTTGAAGGTAATCGATCTGCACGTCAGCATAGACGGCAAGGAAATCCTCCGCGGCGTCAATCTGGAGATCCATCGCGGCGAAACGCACGCCTTGATGGGGCCCAACGGCTGCGGCAAGACCACGCTGGGATACGCCCTGATGGGCCACCCCAATTACGAGGTCACCAGTGGCAGTGTGGAACTGACCACCGACGACGGCCAAACGTTGAACGTGCTGGAAATGGAGCCGAACGAACGTGCCCGTGCCGGCGTGTTCTTGGCGTTCCAACGTCCAATGGCCATTCCGGGCGTCAAGATGGCCGACTTTTTGCGTCATGCCACGACTAATGTCCGCAAGCCCGACCGCAAGGAAGGCGAAGAGCTTATCCCCATGCGGGAGTTCCGCAAGGAACTCAAGAGCAAGATGGAACAGTTGCGGATGGATCCTGAGTTCGCTCGCCGCTACGTCAACGACGGTTTTTCCGGCGGCGAGATGAAACGGGCCGAGATTCTGCAAATGGCCATGCTGCGGCCCAAGTTTGCCGTGCTAGACGAGACCGACAGCGGGCTGGATGTAGACGCCGTGCGGCTGGCAAGCCAAAGCATTGCCGAGATTGGCGGCAAGGACATGGGCATATTGATCATTACGCACCACGACAAATTGCTGGAACACAACCCGCCCGACCGCACGCATGTGATGTTAGGCGGCAAGATTGTCGAGACGGGCGGACGCGAACTGGCGGAGGAACTGCACCGCAGCGGTTACGACCGCATTCGGGCCGCCCACCCAGACGCGGCTGCCGCGGAGGAAATCATGCGGCAAGAGCGGCTGCTGGAATCGGCCGCTAGTTAGCGACCGTTAATGGATGAAGTGACGAACGACTTCATCGTGCGGCCCGCGACATTTTCGCTGGTTGCCTTTGAACCGGAAAAACGATCGGCGACCGAGTCGCCTTCTACACTAGCTGCAAACGAGGTTTGATCATGGCCACCGACACGAAAGAAACCTTCGATGTTGGCGTAGGCGAAATCAATAAATACGATTTCCACACCGAGGAAAAATACATCTTCAAGAGCCGCAAGGGTGTCGATGAGGACATTGTGCGGCAAATCTCGGACATCAAGAACGAGCCGCAATGGATGCTCGATTTCCGGCTGAAGAGCCTGGAAATCTTCAACAGCAAGCCTACCCCGCGGTGGGGCGGCGGCATCGACATCGACTTTCAGGATATTTTCTACTATATCAAACCGTCTGACCGGCAGGGCCGCACCTGGGACGAAGTCCCCGACGAGATCAAGAATACCTTCGACAAGCTCGGCATCCCCGAGGCCGAGAAGAAGTTTTTGGCCGGCGTGAAGGCTCAGTACGAAAGCGAAGTCGTCTACGGTTCGCTCCGGGAAGATCTCTCCAAGCAAGGCGTGATCTTCACCGATACCGACACCGCCGTGCGGGATTATCCCGACCTGGTCCGCGAGTACTTCGCCAAGGTCATTCCGCCGACCGACAACAAACTGGCCGCGCTCAATTCGGCGGTCTGGTCGGGCGGGTCGTTTATTTACGTTCCCAAAGGCGTCAAGATCGACTTCCCGCTGCAAGCCTATTTCCGCATCAATGCAGAGAACATGGGCCAGTTCGAGCGGACGTTAATCGTCGTCGATGAAGGCGCTCAGATTCACTACGTGGAAGGCTGCACCGCCCCCATGTATTCCACCGAAAGCCTGCACTCGGCGGTGGTGGAAATCATGGTCAAGAAGCACGCCCGCTGCCGGTATACGACCATCCAAAACTGGGCCAACAACATCTACAACCTGGTGACCAAGCGGGCGATGGCCTACGAGGGGGCCTTCATGGAGTGGATCGACGGCAACCTCGGCAGCAAACTGACCATGAAGTACCCGGCCGTCTACATGATGGAGCCGGGTGCCCGTGGCGAGATTCTGTCGATCGCCTTCGCCTCCAACGGCCAGCACCAAGACACCGGGGCCAAAGTGGTCCATTGTGCTCCCCACACCAGCAGCCGCATCGTTAGCAAGTCGATCAGCAAGAACGGCGGCCGCGCCAGCTATCGCGGGTTGTGCAAGATCGAGCCGGGTGCCAAGAAGAGCAAATCAAGCGTGGTTTGCGACGCCTTGATCCTCGACCCCCACAGCCGAAGCGACACTTATCCCTACATCGAAGTCGAGGAGCCGGATGTCACCATCGGCCACGAAGCCAGCGTCTCGCGGATTGGCGAGGAGCAGTTGTTCTATCTCACCAGCCGCGGCCTGTCGGAGGCCGAAGCCAGTACGATGATCGTCAGCGGCTTTATTGAGCCGCTGGTCCGCGAGCTCCCCATGGAATACGCAGTGGAGATGAATCGGCTGATCGAGTTGCAGATGGAAGGCACGGTGGGCTGATTTTTGATTTTGGATTGCTGATTTTCGATTGAACAGAGCGGCCGAAACCAATTGTTGCAAGATATCGGTCCGGTTGTCCGACTGGCGCGTTTCCGCCAACGATAACCATGTACAACGTTTTCCTCCCCCACCTTCTTTGGCTCGATGACGACAACCACCACCACATCCGGATTTACAACCGAGGCATTCGAGCAGTTCATCGCGGAACGTGGTGAACCAGCATGGCTCGTCGATTTGCGCCGCGATGCGTGGAACAAGTTCCAAGAGCTCCCCACGCCCAGCCGCAAGCAAGAAGAGTGGATGCGGACCGACATCCGTTTGTTCCGGCTGGAAAAATTTGGGATGCCTACGGAAGGGGCCGCCGACCCCGCCACCATCACGTTGCCGACAGGCCTGTTGGCCCAGGGTGTCGAACTCGGCGGCGCCGTGGCCAGTATCAACGGCCAGCCGGCTGCCGCCCGGCTTGATCCCAAGTGGGCTTCTCGCGGGGTGTTGTTTGGCAACCTCGATGAACTGGTTCACAAACATGGCGACAAAATTCGCCCTCATCTGACCCGCGCCGTCCAGCCGGGCCAAGACAAGTTCGCGGCCTTGCATGCCGCTTGCTGGTCGGGCGGCACGCTGCTGTATGTGCCGCGCGGCGTGACGGTCCACCAGCCTTTGCATACGCTGGCCGCCTTGCAACCGGGCAAAACCGACCTGGGCCATACGCTGGTGGTACTGGAGGACGACGCTGAAGCGACCTTGCTGGCCGAGACAACAGGCGGCGGAGAGTCGGCCTTACATTGCGGCGCTATCGAGCTTATCGTCGGCCGCGGGGCGCGGCTGCAATACGTCAATCTGCAAAACTGGGACACCGGCGTGTGGCACTTTGCCCACCAGCGGGCCTTGGTCGAACGCGATGCCAGCATTCAGTGGACCATCGGCGCGCTCGGTTCACGGCTGGCCAAGGTCAATCAGCATGTCGAACTGATCGGCGAGGGGGCCAGTGCCCAGGTCAACGGCGCGATGTTCACCGAGGGAAAGCAGCATCTCTCGTACCACACGTTGCAGCACCACCGCGCACCCCATTGCCAGAGTGACCTGCTCTACAAAGGCGCGTTGCAAGACAGTTCGCGGCTGGTCTGGCGGGGGATGATCAAGGTAGATCGCGACGCCCAAAAAACCAACGGCTACCAGCGCAACGACAATCTGTTGCTTTCGGAACATGCCCGGGCCGACTCCATCCCCGGCTTGGAGATTCTGGCCGACGATGTCCGCTGCACGCACGGCTCCACCGCCGGCCGGGTCGATGACGAGCAAGTTTTCTACGCCCGCTGCCGCGGCTTCACCCGCAAGGAAGCCACGCGGATGATCGTGGCCGGATTCTTTCAGCAGGTGTTCGACCGCATCCGCATTGAACCCGTCCGCGAGGCCCTGGGCGAAGCCATCGGCCGCCGTGTGCGCGAAGTTGAGTAGGGCTGTTCTTTCAATCGCGTCGCGTTGAATTTCACGACTCATTCTGGGGCATTTGCACGACAGGCCCGACCATGTCTGAATTTCTGTTTGCCGCCAAAGTCGCCGATGTTTCCGATCCAGGGAAAATCCTGGTCGAGGTCGCCGATCGGTTGGTGGCGCTGTTTCATGTTGAGGGCAAGTTTTACGCCCTGGACGACGTTTGCACCCATGACGACGGGCCGCTGGCCGAGGGCGAATTGACGGGCTACGAAATCGCTTGCCCGCGGCACGGTGCCCGGTTCGATATCCGCACCGGCCGGGTTGTTTGCATGCCGGCCACCAAGCCAACCATTGCCCACGATGTCCAAGTCGTGGGGGACGACGTTCGCATCCGTATTAACGAGGAACCGCTGATGGTGACCGCGGAATCGGCCGCCGCGTCATCGTCGGCCGCCACTGCCGCCCAACCGGCGAGTGAAACCGGCGATAAAGCCACCGGCGAAGATGCCGCACCCAACACCGGCAGCCAGCGCGTGGCCTCCTCCAACCAGGCAGAGGACGTTATTCGCCAAGAGTTAAAGAAGGTCATCGATCCGGAACTGTTCGTCAACATCGTCGATCTCGGCCTGGTCTACGGGGTGGAACTGACCCCGGCGGCCGCGGCCGATGCCGGTCCCAAGCTCGACGTAAAAATCGAGATGACCCTCACCAGCCCCGCCTGCCCCGCCGGCCCGCAAATTATTGCCCAGGCCAAGGACGTGCTAGGCCGCATGGAAACCGTCGGCGCGGTGGAAGTCAAGCTAGTGATGGTCCCACCCTGGTCGCCCGACAAAATGACCGACGAAGCCAAGGACCAGTTAGGTATTTTCTAGTCGGCCCTTTGAGCAGTTCAGCCCTCGCGAAGGCGGCTACGCCGTGCTTCGTCTTTCCTTGGAATTACATCGCCGTAGATACGTTTCCGTCGCGGATGACAAGCAGTACCTGGGGATTCACACGACGCGGTTCTGTGGTCGGCCTTGCAAGAATGCGATCACGTTATCGATGACTCCGGCGTTGAGCCGTTCAACGCCTTCGGGCGTTTGGTCGGCGTTGTGCGGTGTCAACACGACCTGGTCACAAGCCAACAACGGATGATCCGCTGGCAACGGCTCATTATCGAACACGTCGATGCCGGCACCACCTAGTCGCCCCGAATCGAGCGCCGCGACCAAGGCGGCTGTATCAACGATCGCCCCGCGGGCCGTGTTGACCAGCAATGCGCCCGGCCGCAGCAAGGCCAGTTCGCGCGGGCCAATCATGCCGCGGGTGCTTGAGGTTAACGGAACGTGCAGGCTTAACACATCGCAGGTAGAAAGCAATTCGTCGAGCGGCAGAAACTCCACTCCCAGGCGGGCGGCACGGGTTGCCGTGGGGTGTGGTGTCCAGGCAGCGACACGCATACCAATGGCGTTAGCCAGACGGGCCATTTCAGCCGCGATGTTGCCCGCCCCAATCAGGCCCAGCGTTTTTCCGCGAAGATAGACATTTTCAAGGCGAGTCCAGCGCCCTGACTTCAACTCGTTCGTTTGAAACCAGGCCCGTTTGGCCAGCGCAAACATCAACCCGCAGGCATGCTCGGCCACGATGGCCGCTGTCTGCCCCGGCAGATTACACACCACAATTCCCAGTTCGCGGGCCGCATCCATATCGATCGCATCGGTGCCAATTCCGCACACCGCCACCATTCGCAGGCTGGGCAACTGCCGCAGTACCTGGCCCGGCCATTTGACCGCACTCCGCGAATTGATCAGGCAAGTGGCGTCAGCAACGCGGCGGATCTGCTCGCCGATGGTCTCCGGACGATCGAAGAATAACCGGACTTCTCCCAGTTGCCGTAGCCGGTCTAAATGCAACGAACCTTGTATCTGAGGTGGGTCATCTCCAGGAATGACGATAATGGGCTGCGGCGTCGGCAAGGCTGGCGTCCCAGGAAAACAGAGGATCTAAAGAAAGGCTTCGGCGTCTTCCCGCCAGGGAGACACTCGCCAGAAAGCACGAGGACGCAACGAAGTTGCTATTTGCCCGATCTTAACTGAGGTTGCCGTGTTGGTTCAACGGGTGGACCTAATGCACGCCATGCGAAGCACCATGATGTCCGTCAAAATAGCCAAGCGTTGCTAATGCTTGATGTCCTTTGCGGTTCCCCAACACTCTCATCTATCTGTCGGCCGCCTTCAGCCCCTGGCGGTACATTTGCCAGTAGGCTGATTCTTCTTCCAGCTTGTGGTCGTCGGCAAACTCGATCAGCGCGTCGTACCAATCGGCGGGATCGCGGTCGGTGGCCCACCAGACTTTGGCGGCACATTCCGCGCAAAACGGCAGGCGAATCTCGTCCATTTCGTCGCGATGGTTGCTGCCGTTCATGCCGCACTCGCTGCGCGTGCAATGCGGCAGGCCAAACATGTGCCCTGTTTCGTGGCCGGCAACCTTGAGCGTGCGCAGCAAGCACAGCCGCCGGCTGGCCTCGCCGGCCGCGGGATCGCCGAAGCGGTTCAATGACCAGACCCCGACCCGCTCTTGCAGCGACGCCTGGCCAAAAACAAAGTTCCAGCCTTCGCCCGGCCAAAGGTCGGCCGCCGTCAGCCCCAAAACGGCCACGGCATCTTTGGGACGCTGGGGCTGAAGCAAATTCCGCAGCACGTAGGCGGAGAGAATCTGGGGTTGCTTGTCGGCCGGATGGACGCGGCGGGCCGAGGCGGGAATAGCGTTTTCCGCCAGCGGTTCCAGCGATTTGACGGGCACGCCATACAGCCGCGCCAAATAGTCCCGCGTTATTCCCACAATCTCTTGCTGCTCGGGGCTGAAATCACCCACTGGCTGCACGTACAGGACGGTGTAATCCCAAACCGGCGGAAGTGGACGCTCGGCCTGATAGGCGGCCAACGACTGCGCCTGTTCGGGATGCGCCCGCATCCAAGACCCGGGCGTCTTTCGGGTATCAAGCCGGGCCAGCTTCTTGGCGGCGGCGGCCATGACCTCTTTATTGACCTTGCGCCGCGGGTTGGAAGGCCTAGCCCCTTCCACGATCACCGGCCAGCCGTTTTGCCATGCAAGAATCACCAGCAGGCTCAGCCAAATCCAGTTGCAGCGAAATGCGGGCATAACAGATCGTCCTAGAAAAAGTAGCCGTGAAGCGGTGCGTCGCCCACCAGCCAGCGATGACAGACGAATGACCTCTTTGCAGAGCGAACGCGTCGAAATGTTCCGCGGGCAATCTTAGTGGAATGCCGCCAAGGGGTCGAGCAAGCCACCCCTGGCTTTGGAATTGGCATGGGCGGAGGCGGGCCGCTGGATGTGCCTTGCGGAAGCAAACGGTCATTCCGTCCATGCCAATCACACATCGTAACTGGTATGATGCTCGCCAGCCAAGGCTAGGCGGCGGGGGATGCCTGGCTTGGCGCTTGTCCGCGTGTATCGCGGCACGCTGGCAACTTAACCGTTTCATTTTGTGGTTGAAGAGAGTGCATCGTGCAATGACCGGGGTAGCGTCTCCCTTTTCTTCTCGTTAGGAAAACCAGCCGGCATGGATTTTGACAGCATACGCTCGGCATTGGCTGGCGCGGTGCGCCAACTGGCAGGCGCATGCGGGGTGAATTTGTATCGGTTTGCCGCCGATCGCCGGGTTCTGGAGCGGGTCATTCTGCCCCACCTTGCCCACGGCCACGAATTTGCCCGCGTGTTATTCGTAGGCTGCGCCTGGTACACGCAACACTATGCGCAGCTATTCGAATCCAAGGAATTCTGGACCCTGGAACTCGACCCCACGCGCCAAAAATTCGGCGCGAAGCGGCATATTGTTGATTCGCTGGAAAACTTAAGCTTGCACTTTTCTCCGGACAGCCTGGATGCCATCGTTTGCAATGGTTTGCTGGGCTGGGGGCTGAACGACAAGCAACTCATCGAACGCGCATTTGGTGCTTGCGTCGATTGTTTACGCCCAGGCGGAGTGTTCGTGCTGGGGTGGGACGACGTCGAATTGCGCCGTCCCTGCCCGCCCCAGGAGTGCGCCAGTCTCCAAAGAATGAAACCGCATGTTTTCGAACCGCTTTCCACCACCCAGTACGTGACGAAGACCGCAAGCCGCCACACGTATGACTTCTTTGAGAAAGCGAATAACGCATCTGGGCAATAATGCTGGCCAGTTGCTACGGCCAATTCGGTTCCCGCTTTTCCAGAAATGCCGCCAGTCCTTCCGCCGCCGCTTCCGTGGTGCGGGCAGTGGCGCTGACGGCGGCCCCGGCGGAGAGGAGCGTGAACAGGCTCTCGCCGATCGTTTCGTTCAGCATGCGTTTGGTAAGCAGCAGGGCCTCTGGCGCACAGCGGGCAATCTGTTGGGAAACCTCGACAGCACGGGGCCAAAGATGGTCGGGGTGGACCACTTCGTGAAACAAGCCGACGCGCAAGGCCTCGGCAGCGGAAATGCTGGCCGCGGTCAACAGCAGCCGGGCCGATTGGCCGCCCCCCACGCGAAAGTGCAACAAAGGCGAGACGACCCCCGCCGTGATACCGCGGAGCGGCTCCGGCAGGCCAAACGTGGCTGTCTCGCTGGCCAGGACGATATCGCAAGCCAGCATCAAACCTGCTCCGCCCGCCAGGCACGGGCCGTTGACCGCGGCCACAATCGGCTTGGGAAACCGCAGCATTTGCTCCAGCAGATCGCGGTACATTTCGGCGTCGGCCATCCATTGCGCCGCGGCACCATCCCCCAGCGCCGTGGCTCGCATCTCGCCCAGGTCCATACCGGCACAAAAGGCCGTGCCGGCCCCCGTAAGGACGACAACCTTAACGCGTTTCTCCTGGTGCAAGTCGCTGAACATCTGGCCCAACTCGGCCAGCAACTCGCGGCTGAGTGCGTTGCGTTTCTCGGGCCGATTGAGAATGACCGTACCGGTATGTTCGTGGATATTGAGCTTGATAACGGGCATGACAAAGTGCTTGCTAGGCTTCGTAGGGCATCATGATTTCGTCGGGCGCGTGGCCCGTCAGTCCGGGGAAGCCCTGCTCGGCAATGGCCTGGCCCAGTTTGGTCACCCCGCGGAAGTAGCGGTCGCTGGGACGCTCGCCGCTGAGACGTCGGGTGAGGTCCTGACAGAGGATGTCGGCGGCGGCGCGGACCAACTCATTCTCTTGATGCGAGGCGTACAGCGAAGTACACAAAATGACCATCGCCTCTTGCACGCGCAGCGATAGCTCCGACATGCGGCATTGCCGGTCGGCCAGCGAAAGCTGATGCTTGCGCATGGTGCCGCTGATCTCCAAGGGGGACGATTGCAGGAAATTGCAGGCCAGTTTGGCATGCGCCAGCAAGTTGTCGGGCATCCGCGGAAACGCCGGGCCGGGCTTGGGGCGAAAAGCCTGCTTCATCCACCATTTGCCGTATTGGAACATCGGCCCGCGCAGCGCCCAGGCATGCGCCGGGTTTGCCGGGTTGGGCTTCTTGATGCCCGCGGCGACCAGGGCCTTGCCGATCGGCTCGAAGTATTGCATGCCGTGCTGCTTAACCAGCGACTTGAAGAAGGCCATGCCCAGCATTTCGCCTTCGCCCTCGTAGATGCAAGGGGCCAGATACTCGTGAACGTTGTCGCCGAACATGTGCCCATGCAAGAACGACCGGCCGCCATGCGTTTTCATGAAGAATTCAATGGCGGCCTCTTTTTGGGCCTCGCTGCCGAAGATTTTGGCGATAACGCATTCCATTTCGCCACGGTAGCCTTCGTCGATCAGACGCGAACACCAGGCAACCAACGCATCGCAACCAACGACCAAGCCCGCCATGCGGCCCAAGCGGCGTTCGACCAGTTCGCGGCTGACGATCGCCGCGCCGTACGTCTTGCGGAACTTGGCCCAAGGCAACATGCTGGACATCATCAGCCGCATGGTGCCGGCGGCGTTGGCGCACAAGGCTACGCGGCCCAGGTTCAGCCCGTGGTAGGCAATCGTCAGCCCGTCCCCCTTGGGCGGCACAAGCAGGTTTTCGGCCGGCACGCGGAAATCGCGAAAAATAATGCCCACATTGTGCGTCTGCTTGAGCGCGTACAGGCCATACCGCTTGAGTTGGAACTGGTCGTTCTCGGCGTCGGGCAGATCGACGATCAGCACCGCCGGCTTGTTTTCGATCAGGCAGACCAGACCGATGGTTCGCCCCGGCTGGACGTTGGTGATGAACAACTTTTCGCCGTTGACGACGAAATGGTCCCCTTGCCGCTCCGCCCTGGTGCGCAGCGCCGTCAGGTCGCTGCCGGCGCAAGGCTCAGTCAGGGCGAACGCGCTCAGCCGATCGCCGCTGGCCAGCCGAGGCAAGAACCTCTGTTTTTGTTCGGCGTTGCCAAAGGTCCGCACCGGATCGACCGCGCCGATGCAGCCATGCACGCTGGCCAAGCCGGCGATCGTGGGATCCCACATCGCCATCCGTGTGAGGAACGGCGCGAACGACGCGAACGGAGCACCCGACCCGCCGTATTGTTTGTCCACCAGCAGGCCCCAATAGCCGGCGGTCCCTAGTTCTTGCATGACCTCCGCGCGGATTTTTCCCTGATCGTCGACGACCGATTTGGCCAACCGATGTTTCTTGACGACTGCGATCGAGTCATCCATGACCTTGGCCACGTCGGCCGGGGTCTCGGTCGCGCCGCGATAGAACAATTCGACTGGCACGCCGCGATCCCACACCGCCCGGTGCGCCGGGCTGTGGACGGTATTGTACCGCTCGGCAAACAACGTCTCGACCTGGTCGTCGGCCCGATCGACGGCCCCCATGCGGCGGGCTTCTTCGTCGCTCTTGCCCCCCATTTTCAGCGCGGTTTCGGCAAACGAAGCCGCTTCCTCCGGAGAATTGGATGGGCCGGTCGGCCGGGTTTCGGTGGACATGGCAAAAAGTCCTGGCGAATTCAAGGAAAGAACTTAGGGAACATGGCGGCGGCTACCTAACCCAAGCGGATTTTAACCGCAAACGTCACGTCGATTGCCAACCGCCTTCAATTATACGTTTGTTCTGGGGTAGCGCGAACCAATCGCGGTGCGCCGCGGCTTGCCATATAAGTGCCCGGGACGTGCCAAACGACGAACGCAGCCGCACTGCTCCCGCCGTGCTGGCTTGATGCGCAATTGACGCCCCAAATTTGGGGAAAGGTTGATCGGCAAGGACCATCGCATTCGATCCTAGCCAACATGGCTGGAGCCATGTGGCTACGGCTCTTACGGTAATTCGGCTTTCACACCATGCTCGACCGCATCGCAGATGCGGTCAATTTCGCTCAGGCTAATGGCCAGAGGCGGCATGATGACCAACACGTTGCCCAACGGCCGCAGCAACACGCCAAGCTCGCGGGCACGCTGGCAAATGCGCACGCCAACCCGCTCGGCCCAGGGAAATGGTGTTTTGCCGCCGCGATCTTGAACGAGTTCCACCGCGCCGATCAGTCCCCGTTGCCGGACCTGGCCCACGTGCGGATGCGATTCTAACTGTTTCAACCGCAACGCCAGCCGCTCGACTTTTTCGGGCAATTGCCGCAACACTTGCTCGTCGCGAAAGATATCGAGCGATGCCAACGCCACCGCGGCCGCCAGGGGATTGCCACCGTAGGTGTGTCCGTGGAAAAAGCTCTTGGACTCCGCATACTCCCCCAGGAAGGCATTCCATATTTCACCGGTCGCCAGCGTGGCGGCCATCGGCAGGTAGCCGGCTGTTAGCCCCTTGGCCAGGCAGAGCAAGTCGGGAGTTACCTGCTCTTGTTCGCAGGCGAACATCGTACCGGTGCGGCCAAAGCCGACCGCCACTTCGTCCGCGATCAGCAGCACCTCGTAGCGGGCGGTTAGCTCGCGCACGCCGAGCAAGTAGCCAGGCGGATGCATGAGCATGCCTGCTGCGGCCTGAATCAGCGGCTCGATTACCACAGCGGCGATTTGTTCGTGGTTCTCCGCCAGCAGTTTTTCCAACGCCGACAAGTGATGCGCCAGCAAGGAATCTTGAGCGATGCGGGCGGGCAGCCTGTAGGTATCTGGCGCGGGCAGCCGCAGCACATCGAACAGCAGCGGCTGAAACATGGCATGAAAGCGGGCCACGCCCCCCACGCTGACACTGCCCAAGGTGTCGCCATGGTAGGCTTCTCCCAGCGCCACGAACTTCATCTTGGCGGGCCGCGGATTTTGCCGTTGCCGCCAGTACTGAAAGGCCATTTTCAAGGCGACTTCTACCGCGCTGGCGCCATTGTCGGAAAAGAACACATGCGCCAAACCGGGCGGCGCGACCTCTACCAGACGCCGCGCCAACTCCACGGTCACGGGACACGCCGTGCCCAGCAGCGTGGTGTGGGCAATCTGGTCGAGCTGCCGGCGAATGGCTTCATCCAGCCGCGGGTGCCGGTGCCCATGCACGTTGCACCACAAGCTGCTGACTCCATCCAGATACTCGCGGCCATCGGCGTCGATCAACGTACAGCCGCGGCCCGCCACAATCAGCAGCGGCTCGTGTTCGGCCATCTGCGTAAAGGGGTGCCAGACGATCTGGCGGTCCCAAGCTTCAAGCTGTTCGCGCGGTGTCGGTGGAATCAGATCAGATCCGGAAATGGATTGGCGATGCCAAAAGACTAGGAGGTTAGCAAGACTTCCACCGCCTTGTAGACGGTGCGCGAACGATTAAAGCCCAGCCGGCGGTAAAGTTGAATCGCCGATTGGTTTTGGGCGGTGACCTCCAAGAATGCCCATCGCAGCCCCACTTGGCGAAAACCGTCCAGGGCCGCCAACAGCAATGCCGTGCCCAAACCGCGGTCGCGATGGTCGGGCGTAATCCCCAAATTCTGAATGGCACCCATGCCCGACCGGTCGCGAATTCCTTGCACCGTACCGCAATACTCCAGGCTGGCGGAACCGGGTCGGTTGGCCGCTAACAACCAAGTGGCACCAGGCAGAAAGCCATCCTTACGTACAATCTCACGCATCAGACGCAGGCAGCCGGTGTACTCGCCCAGGCAAGGAAAGACATTAGCGTCCAGCTCATGGCGGAAGCTGTAGTACTTGGCCTCGGCATGGCTTTCGACCAGGCCGCCATCCCAAGGAATGAGACGGTACCCCATGGGTAGCGCTGGCACCGCCAAATCGCGGCCACGGAGGTCGATTTCCATCCGAAAGCGCTTGAAGTACGTCAGGCTCATGGGCTTAACCCGGCCAACCGGGCAACGACCTCAAAAATGCCGTGCGGCAGCGCCAATGACAACCGCTGAAAGTAATCCTACCGGTGGCGGGGGAGACAGTCAAACGAAAGGCGAAAGGATGAAGGGCATACGATTGAATCGTGGCTAGGAAATGACATCGACTCCCTGGGGGCGTGGATTGGCGTCGAAGTTGTCGACCCGGCATGAATGGCGCGTCCGCCAGCAGCCTTGCACCCCAGAGCATCCGTACAACCGGCTCAATCGACGGCACCGTCAGCTTACAACGGCACCAAACGCACATAGCCGCAATCCATCAATCCCCTTCAGCCCTCAGCCTTTCGCCTTCATCCTTTCCCTCATACCAGCTTGGCCATTGCGGCGACCAGTTCTTTAACCGCGTTGACGCTCTTGGCGAAATCGGCCTGTTCGGCGGAGGTCAGTTCCAGCTCGATGATCTTTTCGATGCCGCCGGCACCCAGGACGACCGGTACGCCGACGTAGTACCCCCCCACGCCGTACTCTTTATCGCAATAGGCCGCGCAGGGGATGACCCGCTTCTTGTCGCGAATGACCGCTTCCACCATTTGCGAGGTCGCCGCCGCCGGAGCGTAATAAGCGCTGCCTGTCTTGAGCAGGCCGACAATTTCCGCGCCGCCGCTGCGGGTGCGATCGACAATCTGCGCCAGCCGCTCCGGCGCGATCAACCTCGTCACCGGAATGCCGCCCACCGACGTGCAACTGGGGATGGGCACCATGGTGTCACCGTGCCCGCCCATCAACAGGGCCGAAATGTCTTCCACGCTGACGTTGAGTTCCATCGCCAAGAACGTGCGATAGCGGGCCGTGTCCAGCACACCGGCCTGGCCAATCACCCGGGCCGCGGGAAAGCCCGTGACTTGAAACGCCCGCTGCACCATGGCATCCAACGGGTTGCTGACCACGATGACAACCGCATCGGGGCTGGTCTGGCGAACCTGGTCGGCCACCGCCCCCATGATTTTGGCGTTGGTTCCCAGCAGATCGTCGCGGCTCATGCCGGGTTTGCGGGGAATGCCGGCCGTGATGACCACCACGTCACTGCCGGCGGTCTCGGCGTAGTCGTGCGTACCGATGATCCGCGAGTCAAAACCCATGATCGGCGAGGCTTGCATCAAGTCCAAGGCCTTGCCCTTGGGCATCCCCTCGGTCTGGGGAATGTCCAGCAGGACCACGTCTCCCAATTCGGCCGCAGCGCACCAATGAGCCGTGGTGGCACCAACATTACCCGCTCCGACGATCGTGATCTTCGCGCGACGCATGGAATTCGTTCCTCGCAATGGAATAAACCGATATGTCTCAGGCCAATTCGGCCCGCATTGTAGCAATTTCCCAGCGGCCGCCACAGGGCCGGCGGAAGGCCAGGCAATTCCCTACCGCCAGCGATGTCCTATTTTTTTTCTTGCAATTGGTCAGCGGCTTTTCTCCAATGGGCCTCGTGATCGGCGGCACGCTTTGTTGGAGCTCGCGGCGCGGCTCCTTACGCACGGAAATCTTGGTCCCCTTTCAGGAGAGTTTGCGATGTGGCACGGAGACATTTCCAGCAGCGCGGATACCGTGGGTGTGGCCGTGGTGAACTACAAGATGCCGCGGATGCACACCACACAAGAGGTGTTGGAGAACGCCCGCGGCATTGGCCGCATGATCGACGGCATGAAGGCAGGTCTGCCAGGCATGGACCTGGTGGTGTTTCCAGAGTACAGCACGCACGGCATCATGTACGACTTTCAAGAGATGTTGGCCACCGCCGTGCAGATCCCCGGCCCGGAGACCGACGTACTCGCAGAGGCCTGCCGCCGCAACAAGGTGTGGGGCGTCTTCTCGCTGACCGGCGAGCAGCATGAGGAGCACCCGCGAACGGTGCCTTACAACACGCTGATCTTGATGAACGATCGAGGCGAGATCGTCCAAAAGTATCGCAAGATCATGCCCTGGTGCCCCATCGAGGGCTGGTATCCGGGCAACTGCACCTACGTCTCCGAAGGCCCCAAGGGTCTGAAAATCAGCCTGATTATCTGTGACGACGGCAACTATCCCGAGATTTGGCGCGACTGCGCCATGCGCGGGGCCGAGTTGATTGTCCGCTGCCAGGGCTACATGTATCCGGCCAAGGAGCAGCAGATCATGGTCTCCAAGTGCATGGCCTGGATGAATAACTGCTACGTGGCGGTCGCCAACGCGGCCGGGTTCGACGGGGTCTACTCGTACTTTGGCCACTCGGCGATCATCGGCTTCGACGGCCGCACGTTGGGCGAATGCGGCGAGGAGGAAAACGGCGTGCAATATGCCGCCTTGTCCAAGTTCTTGATCCGTGACTTTCGAGCCAACGCCCAATCGCAGAACCATCTCTTCAAACTGTTGCACCGTGGCTATACCGGCCTCATCAACAGCAAGGAAGGTGACCGCGGCGTGGCCGATTGCCCTTACGAGTTCTACCGCAACTGGGTCCGCGACGCCGACTCCACCCGCGAGCAGGTGGAGACGCTCACCCGGCCCACGGTCGGCACGGCGGAATGCCCGATTGAAGGGGTGCCGTTTGAGGAAGAGGTTGAGGCGTAATGGAGTACGTCGAAACTTTCGACTCCGGCACCGGCGGCTGGTTTGGCTTTCACGACAACACCCGCGGGTCGAAGCCGCTCGAGGTGCGCGACGGATGCGCCGTCAGCCGCAGCCCCTGGTGGATCGACTACAACCACGCTCCGCCCGGCGCTGGTTACATGCATCTGCTGTATCTGCTGCTGACGCGCGGCGCGCCGAGCGAGCATCAGCGGGAAGTCGCCGGCGAGAACCGCTTTATCGCCGGCCGTTTTCCGACCGATTTTCGCCAGGCGCGGCTGACCGTGCGGCTCAAGGGGGAACTGCACGAACGGGGGACAAAGCTCTATCTGTTGTGCCAGGCAATTCAGCGGGGGATCTGCTCTGGCTGGCTGCTGACCGGGCAGCCCCTGGAAGTCACGCCCGACTTTACGGAACAGACCGTGCATTGCACCCCGGACGAGTCGCAATGGACGTGCCTGGGCAGCCGGCACGATCGGGCCGATTTTTACGGGCGTCTGCCGCTGCAAGAAGTGCTGGGCGATGTAAACGCCAACATCTTGCTGGTACTCTTTCCGCTGGACATACAGCCGATGGGGCCGATTGCCGCCGATCGCCACCAGTTACGGCCGGAAAAGGACTACCCCGTGTGGCGCGGCAGCCTTCCGGAAGGCTATTGCATGCTGGATGAAGTGCGGATCGAATTCCCGACTTGAGTGGCGAGCCATTGATGGCTTCACTCGCTGGGCGTGGGGTGGTCCTCGGCGCTGCCCGTCGGGCTCCAGCCCAGCACTTGCTGCGCCCGCTCGATCGAGCGCCAGCGGAGCCGGTTGTTGGAAATGGCATTGAAGACCTCGAATTTGAGCTCGTCCGGCGCGCTGAGGCACTTGTCGATCATTTGCATGGCGTCGGCCTGCGACAAATAGCCCGGCATGTGCCGCCGCAACTTGGGGCGGTCGTCGGGCAACACGGCCCCCAGGCGGATGACCAAGGTCGAAATTCCATGCTTGTCGGCGTAGTGCCGTCCCAGGTTTTCACCAAACAGCTTGCCGACGGCGTAGGGCGAGTCGGGCCGGGCCGGCCAAGACTCATCGACCATTGGCCAGGAGCTGGGAATTTGATCTTCTGGCCCGTTGACCAGCGTGCCAAAGGGATATGCCGGATCCCACTCATACGCTAGATGGACGCAGCCGCTGCTCATTTGGATCACGCGCCGCACGCCGGCCGTGCGGGCAGCCTCATAGACATTGATGGTCCCCTGCACGGTAACGGACATGGTGGGGTTCCAGGCCAGCCATTCATCGGCCCCGGTTGCCGCCGCCAGATGCAGCACGGTATCGACATCATCGAACGCGGGGCGGATGGCGGCCATGTCGCTGATGTCGGCCTTCCAATGCGGAATCTTGGGGACGGCCCGACGGCTAAGTCCGCGGAACAGGTACTTGTCGCCCAGATGTTTGATCGTCAGCCCGCCAATCAGGCCGCTGGCACCGGTTACAAGCACGATTTTCTTCATCGAATGGTTCCAATGGTAGATTACGGGGCCGGCACGCCCAGCGACTTGCCGCCGTCGATGGCGATGCTGGTCCCGGTGACCATCAGGGCGGCGTCGCTGGCCAGGTAACAAATGGCCGCCGCCACCTCTTCCGGCGAGATCATTCTTCCCCACGCCTTGGCCAGCGGGCTGGCCGCGATAAAGCCACGGGCCAGGGCGGCGGGGTCGGCGGCCGCGGCCAGGTCGGCATTCATCATGCCGGTCTCGGCGACCGGCCCAGGGCAGACCGCGTTGACGCGGATCTTGTCCGCCGCGTGAGACAGGGCCAGGCTCTTGGTGAACGCGATCAAGGCGCCTTTGCTAGTGGAGTAGACCGGATCGTGAGCCCTGGGCAGCAGCCCGGCGTTGCTGCTGACGTTGATAATGGCACCGCCGCCAGCGGCCCGCAACAGCGGGATTGCATGCTTGCAGGCCAAAAAGGCCCCCTTGAGGTTGGTTTCCAGGCAAGCGTTCCACTCCTCCTCGGTAACCAGCGGGATTTGCTTGACCATGCCGATGCCGGCGTTGTTGACCAGAATGTCGAGCCGGCCAACGTGCGGCGCGGCGGAGTCGATGAGACGTTGCACGTCGGCCTCGCGGCGTACATCGCAGGCCAACTGGGCAATTCCCAGTTGGCCAAACAGTGCATCGTTTTCTGGCAAGGGGCGAAAGTCCCCCACGTAGACCTTGGCCCCGCGCTGGGCCAAAGCCACCGCTGTCGCCCGGCCAATTCCGCTAGCGCCCCCCGTGACCACAGCCGTTCGCCCGGCGAATTCTGTCATGAATGTACCTGATCACAAAGTCAGAATTGCTAATACGTATGGCCATCTCGGCCAGCCTTCAACTTCCCCAGCGGCGGATGAGCTTGTGCTCCACGCCTAACTGGTCGCAAATGCGCGCCACGACAAAATCAACCAGGTCGGCGATCGAACGGGGACCATGATAGAAGCCCGGCATGGCGGGCAACAGTACCGCGCCGGCCTCGGCGCAGCGTTTCATGTTGTCGAGTTGAATCAGCGACAAGGGCGTCTCGCGCGGAACCAGGATCAGTTTGCGGCGTTCTTTGAGCTGCACATCGGCCGCGCGTTGGATCAAATTGCCCGAACTGCCGTGGGCGATGGCGCTGAGCGTGCCGCCGGAACAGGGGCAGATGACCATGCCGCCGCTAAGGTGCGAACCGCTGGCCATCGGCGAGAACAGATCTTGGTGAAAATAGTAACGCACTCGCTCTATCGAAGCGGCGTCTAACTGGGGCAACAGCAACCGCGGGTCAAAGTGTTGCAAGTCGAGTTCAATCGCCAACTCTTGCCGGATCACCGCGGCCCCGGCTGGGCTGATCGACAGGTGGACTTCCGCCCCCGATTGCAGCAGCACTTCCAACAGGCGCACGCCATAAGCCGCGCCGCTGGCCCCCGTGATGGCCACGATGTAGTTCATTTCTGGCCTACGTACAGCGTGGCCACGCCCAGAGTCAGCGGATGAAACCGCACGTCGTGCAGGCCCGCCGCCCGCATTTTGTCCGCCAACGCCTGGCCATCGGGGAATTCTCCCACACTGGCGGGCAGATAATTGTAGGCGTCGGACTTGTTCCGCGCGAACCACTGCCCGATCTTGGGCAGCACATGGCGAAAGTACCAGCCGTAGATTCCGCGGAATGGCTGCCAGCGCGGCTTGGAGAACTCCAGCACGGCCACCCGGCCGCCCGGCTGGCAGACGCGGACCATCTCGCGCAGGCCGCGGTCGGTATCGGTGACATTCCGCAGGCCAAAGGCCACGCAGACGATCTGAAACTGGCCGTCGCCGAAAGGCAGGTGCTGCGCGTCGGCCTCGACGAACGTCAGGCGGTTCGCGGCATCAAGCTGACGCCCCTTTTGTTCGGCAATGTCGAGCATGGGCCGGCAGAAATCGGCACCTACGACAGGGATGGCCGCCGTTGCCCGCAGGTAGGCCAAGGCCAGGTCGCCGGTCCCCGTGCAAAGATCTAGAATTGGGGCGTCACCCCGTGGCGGCACGGCCCGCACCGTCTTGCTACGCCAATACTTGTCGATATTAAGCGACAGCAGATGGTTCAAAAAGTCGTAGCGTCCGGCAATCTCGCCAAACATGCGGCGGACGCGGACTTCGGACTTGTCGATGGTGGTGGCGGCGGCGTTCACGGCAAACCCCGATGAATAATTCTGGCGGTATCCTTTGGTTTCATGCCCATCAGGGACGCGAACCGGGGGCAACATCCCGCGGGTGTAACCGCAATCTGGGTCGGCGAGACAACCGCGTTATTACAGGCAATCGAATCACCCCCTACCGTTATAGGAATGCCCTCCCGGAATGCGATAGGGGGACTGGCCAAATTCACAACACGGGGCCCAGCATGGCCAGGGCGTTGTTCCACAGCCGGCGCGGCAGAGACCAGGCGGAGACCGACTCAGGCGTGACCGGCCGCGAACTGGCCAGGTATTCTTGTTGCCGCTGGCGGACCGCGGCCGTCAGGTCGGCATCGCACAGCAAGATGTTGTTTTCGTAGTTCAGTTCAAAACTGCGCCTATCCATGTTGGCCGAACCGATCAAGGTGATTTCACCATCCAGGGTAAGTGATTTGGTGTGCAGCAGGCCCCCTTCGTATTCGCGGATTTTCACGCCCGCCTCCAACAGGCCGGCGTAATAGCTGCGGCTGGCTCCGCCGACGATCCACGAGTCATTGCGGGCGGGAAAGACAATCGTCGTATCCACCCCTCGATAGGCCGCCGCGGCTATTGCCGACTGCATCGACTCATCCGGCACGAAATAGGGCGTGGTGATGACCAACTCCCGCCGCGCTGCATACATCAGCGATTCGAACATCTCTGGCATGGCCGAATACCGCACGGTGGGGCCGGTGCCAATGACCTGCGCGGCAAAGCCAGCCCGCGGCGCTGGCCAAGGTTGCCGCAAAAGATCATCCAGGTTTTCTCGGGTGTAGGTCATCCAGTCGCTGGCGAACAGCAACTGGTTTTGGCGGGCAATCGGCCCTTCAAAGCGGATCACCGCGTCTACCCAAGGTGCAAATTTGGCTTTAACGCGAAACTCCGGGTCGGCGCAGTTCTGGCTGCCGCAATAGGTGATTTGGCTGTCAACGACCACGATCTTGCGGTGGTTCCGCAAGTCGATCCGGCCGCGAAACGGCCGCAAGAATGGATTGCCGTAGGGCAAGGCCGCCGCGACTTTCACACCGGCGGCCTGCAAGTCTTGCCAGTGGGAAGACTTGGTGAGGCTTCTCGAACCCAGGGCATCGACCATGGCGCGGCATTGAACGCCCCGGCCAGCCGCCCGGCACAGGGCCTGAACTACCTTGCAGCCGTTGTTGTCGGCCAGCCAGATGTAGAACAACACATGGACGGTTTCGCGGGCAGCGTCAATATCGGCCACCAGCGAATCAATAGCGGCGTTGGAGTCCGCCATCAAGCGGCCACTGTTACCGCCGACCGGGTCGAATCCGTTGATTGACTTCCCCACCCGAAACAAATGCGCGAATTGTTCGGGTAGCGCTGCTTCAGGCAGCGCTTCGGCCGCTGGTGAGCGGGGCAGATCGGCCCACACGGCGCGCATCCGTGTGGTCCTGCCGCGGCCAATGCTGGTCTCCCCAAACAGCAGATAAGCCGCCATGCCCAATACGGGCAATGCCAAGATGACCGCGATCCAGGCAATCCGCGAGGCCGACTCGCGATGGGGCCGCAACATCACGCGCAAGATAATCAGCAGCTCCAGGCCGATGTGCAAAACCAAAAAGATCAACGTCATCGACATGGAAGCCTTGCTTACGCCATCAACTCATGCACCACGTTGCCTGCCACGTCGGTCAGGCGAAAATCTCGACCAAGGTAGCGGTAGGTCAGCCTTTGATGGTCGAGCCCCAGCAAATGCAACAACGTGGCGTGCAGATCGTGCATGTGGACGGCGTTGGCCACGGCCTTGTGGCCGAAATCGTCTGTCTGGCCGTGGGCCAAGCCCGCCTTGACGCCGCCGCCGGCCAGCCACACGGTAAAGCCGCCGACGTTGTGGTCGCGGCCGGTACCGTTCTTTTCGGCGTAGGGCGTGCGGCCAAACTCGCCCCCCCACCACACCAGCGTATCCTCCAACAAGCCGCGGCGGGCCAGATCGGCCAGCAGGCCGGCAATCGGCTTATCGACCGCCTGGGCATGTACGCCATGCTTGGGCAAGTCGGAGTGCTGGTCCCAAGCCGGATTGGCCGAATTGTCGCCGTAGGTGACTTGAATGTAACGCACGCCCGACTCGCACATCCGCCGGGCCAACAGGCATTGCCGGCCAAAGTTGTCGGTGGCGGCCTCTCCTATGCCGTAAAGTTGTTGCGTTTCAGCGGTCTCTTGCGATAGGTCGAGCGTCTCGGGTGCGTGCTGTTGCATCCGCCACGCCAATTCGTAGGAACTGGCGACCGCTTCAAACTCGGCATCGGCCGGGTGTTGCGCCAACTGATCGGCATTGATCCGCCGCAATAGTTCAAACTGGGCCAACTGCTGGTCCGGCGACGCTCCGCCGTTGGACAAATTGCGGATGGTGGCATCCTTGGCCGCGCTGCCAGCCCGGCCCAATGCGGTCCCCTGGTAAATGGCGGGCAAGAAAGCGTTGCCGTAATTCCGCGGCCCGCCGTTGCCGACCGATGGGGCAATCGAAACAAAGCCCGGCAGGTTTTCACTCTCGGACCCTAGCCCGTACAACAACCAAGAACCTAGCGACGGCCGAATAAAATTGGCCGAGCCGCAGTGTAGGAACAGCGTGGCCGGCCCGTGCGCGATCCCCTCGGTCTTCATCGAGTGGACAAAGCACATCTTGTCGACGTGGCGGTTCATGTGGGGAAACAGGTCGGAGGCCCACCGCCCGCTCTCCCCCCATTGCGAATATTTCCAGAGCGGCTTCATCACCCGTTGCTGCGAATCTTGCCGCGTGCCCGAGTTGGCGATGGCGCGGGCGTCTTCAAACGGCATCTGCTTTCCATCGTCGATCTCTAGCCGTGGCTTGTAATCGTAGGAATCGACGTGCGACACGCCCCCTTGCATGAACAGAAAGATCATCCGCTTGGCCCGCGGAAGGTGGTGCGTGGGCCTGGCCGCCAAGGGATTGTCCGCGCCGGCCGCCGCCGATTGAGCGGCCAGTCCCGCCATGGCCAGCATGCCAAAGCCGCAACCTGTCTGTTGCAATAGCTGGCGGCGCGAAAGTATATGCATGGTATTGGCCTTAGGGTACGTACCGAAATTCGATCGAGGCAAATAGCGATTGGTACAACGCGGCCCAACACTCGGACGCTGGCAGCCGCTCTTCATTGACGAATTGCAGACTGGCGGCAAGTTCCGCCGCCGTCGGCCCGCGGCCCAGCGTCTGCCGGAAGGCCCGCTCAATCCGCGAATTGTCGTTATCGTTCACCGATTCTTGCAGCAAAGTCTTGGCCGCCTGCGCCGCCATCTGGCGGGGAAACGGATGATTCATCAAATACAAAGCCTGCGGTGCCACCGTGCTGCTATTGCGATTGCCGACCACGGTACTGGCATCGGGAAAGTCGAAAACTTCAAACAGGTCGGGCAGCGCATTGCGAAAAATGGGCAAATAAACACTCCGCCGCGTGTAGCGGTCTTGAAAGCCAAAGTCCGATGCCAGCTTGGTGTCAAAGCCAGGCCCACCGGCGGAAAAATCAAGCTGGCCACCTACCGTCAACAAGGCATCGCGCACGGACTCGGCATCCAAGCGGCGGCGTGAAACGTGCGAGAGCAGCTTGTTCTCTGGATCAACCTCGGCGGCCCGCGGGCTGGCCATGCTCGACTGCCGGTAGGTGTGCGACAACACCAGCTTCCGTACCAGTTGCTTGGTTGACCAACCCTCGCGGACAAATCGCACCGCCAGATCGTCCAGCAATTCGGGATGAGAGGGCATTTCGCCCGTCACGCCAAAATTGTCGGTCGTGCGAACCAGCCCCGCCCCAAACAGCCAATGCCAGACTCGATTGACATAAACCCTGGCTAGCAGCGGTTGGGCCGGGTCGGTTAGCCAGTGGGCCAGCTCGCGGCGGCCACTTTGGTTCGCCGGCATGGCAGGGGTTTCCCCCCAGCTAGCCACCTGCAAAAAGCCGCGCGGAGCCGTCTCCCCCTGATTGTGGACGCTACCCCGAATATGGACGCGGGCATCCTTGGCCTCTGGCTCTTCGATCACGGAGATTGCCATGTCGCGCGGCGGAGCGGCGGCTTGCAACTGCTTGAGTTGCCCTTCTAGCTGCTTGAGCGTGGCGGCCAAGGCCAGGGCCTCGGCCGATGGCTCTTCCACTGGCGGCTTGTCCGCGCTGGGCGATGCCGCATCGGGTGCATCGACCGGAACAAACAGCACGGAATCGGCCGTGACGTGCCCGCTGGTCCCCTCGGTAGTGACCATGACATAGCCTTGCCCATTCATTTCAAACCGATGGCGTCCCAAGCTGACGAACAGGCTGTCGATCGGCGGGGCCGATTGCTGGTTGACCAGAATGGTTTTCTCGCCATCGGCGCTAAACACCGTGACGGGGACCGCCGCGGAACGACTGCCACCTGGCGTGTAAGACAAGCGAATTTCATACACGCCAGCCGCCGGAAGTTGCGGGGCGAAGGTGAGCGTTTTTTCTCCCTTGCCGGCCGCGTCATCGTGGATATAGCCATCCCCCACAAAAGGCTTGACGACTTGCGAAGGTTTCCACGCGCCGACCTTGGTGGCCTGGGAGTCATCAACCACCACGCCAGGCAGATCGGCGATCGCCACCACGCCGTTTGCGGCTGGCAGGGCGGCATCCGCCAGCTTTTTGATTTCGCCCACGCGGGCCTGCAAGTAGGCCAGTTGCTGGTCGTATTCCTTTACCGCTGCCTCCCGTTCGGGCGACATCGGCAGGGGCACCTCCAGCCATTGAGAGACGTTGGAATGTTCCAACGTGCGGGAGTTCTTGAGAATACCAGCCAGGCCGTAATAGTCGCGGGTCGGAATCGGATCAAACTTGTGGTCGTGGCAGCGGGCACAACCAATGGTTTGCCCCAGAAAAGCCTTGCCGATCGTGTCGAGTTGTTCGTCGACGACATCCATCACCAGTTGCTGCTTGTCTTGCTCCTCTAGATTGGTGTTGCCCAAGACCAAAAACGTGGTGGCGATCAATTTACGGCGCCGCACTTCGAGAGAATCTCCTTCGCTCATCAACAGGTCGCCGGCGATCTGCTCGCGAATGAATTGATCCAGGGGAAGGTCATCGTTGAACGCGGCGATAACATAATCCCGGTACCGCCAGGCATCCTTGAGAATAAACCCGCGTAGCGTGAGCGATTCGGCATACCGCGTGATATCGAGCCAGTGCCGTCCAAATCGCTGGCCAAACAGGGGAGAGGCCAGCAGGCGATCGACCAGCCGTTCGTAGGAGTCCGCGGAATCGTCGGCCAGAAAGGCGTCGATCTCCTCGGGTGTGGGGGGCAACCCCAGCAGGTCATAATAGAGCCGGCGCACAAGTACCGCCCGCTGGGCATCGTCCGCGGGTGACAACTGCCTGGCTTCCATCGCGGCCAGCACGAACCGATCAATCTCGTTCAACGGCCAAACACTATTGGCGGTGGCTGGGGGCAGATGCGGCTGTGGGGGCTGGTAGCACCAAAATTGCCGCCCTTGTTCCAGGTCGATTGCACGGCGCGTGGCGGTCGTTGCAGCCTCCGTCCGCGGATCCGCGGCACCCCGTTCAATCCAGGTGACAAAGTCGGCCACCACATCGTCGGGCAGGCGTCCTTGCGGCGGCATCTCAAACGATTCATACCGCAGCGCGGCAATCAGCAGGCTTTCGTCCGGTTTGCCGGGCACCACGGCAGGGCCGGTGTCTCCACCCGCCAGCAGGCCGGCTTGCGAATCGACCAGCAGCCCCCCCTTTAGCTGATTCTCCGCCACCGCCTTCGCGGAATGGCAGCCCTGGCAATGCTCCACCAACACCGGCCTAATCCTGCGCTCGAAGAATTGCATATCCTCCGGCGTCGGCGGCGCGGCAGCAGCGGCCAACGGCCCCAGCAGCAGGCAGAAGCATCCCAGCGGAAGTAACTTCATGATGATTCCCGAATCGACCTTGCGCGGCGAACATCAATGGCGATGCAATCGCCTCCCCAAGTCAGCGGTAACTCAAGACATCCCTTCCCGTGCCAGCTCGCGCGCGACAAACTAGGGCGTTTCTGGCCACGAAATGCCAAAACTTTATTGTAAGACGACGGCAAAAAGGATGATAGGCCCGAAGCAACTTCCCAATCAGTAGGTTCCGCCTGCCGGGCGGAACCTGTCAGTGGATAGGACCTCTTCCATCCAAAGAAGCGTGACAGCAATTTCGCGCGACACCAGATAATCCGCCTCCCGAAACATCATACGCGCGAAGCGCCCTCGTCTACGCCGTGCGGGCTAGTCTTCGACTTCGCCAGACCAAAGGCAGCACCACCATCGCGGCCAGGGCGAATAGGGCCAGGTCGCCGGGTACGGGCGTTGAGACGTAGTGTACGACCGGCGGCCGTTGCAACTCATCTTGCTGCGCGCTGGGAGCAAAATAGAGATCGGCCGGCGCTATTTCGTAGGGCCAATGGTCCTCGAATTCCGTCAGCCACCACTGCGTCGGGCCGGTTGCTTCCGGCAACCGTAAGAGTTGCAGAATCTTCTGGCGATTCTCGTCGCTCAATTTGCCGGCCCAGGCGGCCTGGCCGGTCCAAGGCCGCGCTGGGGTTAACTCGCCGTCGTACCGGGCCTCGCCCAGAAAATAGATCCGCAACAGCCGACTGCTCGCGCCCAGCGTTTCGGCCGATTGGCTGGAGTCGGGCTCGCGATAGGGGAACAGCGGCCGGTCGGTCTGGAAGGATATCCGCAGGGCGGCGGCAGCCACCTGTCGGTTTTCCGCCTGCGATTCATCCTTGGCTACCTTGAGGGCTGTAAACTTCCAGTTTTGTTCGACATACGGCTTCGCCCAGGCTTCGACTTCCGGCGAAAAGGCATAGCCGTTCTCCCGCAGCCAATCGACCAAGGCGGTTGTGGAGTCGGATTCCAATACCACGGCGGCGAAGCCCGCGACTTGCTTCTCCTCCAACACGCGGACCGCTTCTTTCGTGGTAGGTGCGGCAAGGGGCGGCGCGGAACCGCACCCGCACCCCAGGCCCTGCCTTGGCCGAGAGACAAGCCGGACTTCGGGCGCGGTGATCGCGGCCAAAAACGGAAACGCGGCATTGCCCGACTCTTCCAGTTCGGGCTGAGAGGGGGAAGGTACCAGAAAGCCGAAATCGTCGACCTCGCTCTTGAACGACGCCTGACGGATAAAGTGCTGCGTCTGGCGGGCTGCATCCCAAAGAATGGCCACCGTCTGGTCGGCATTGACCACTGCCCGGCCCGACGGCGGCGCAGGGCAACACGCGGGCGAGTGCGACACCATCGCCGCGACGGCGGCCAAAGGCAACGTCAACCAGGCACGAACATGCATTGCGGCACCCTCCGCGGGGAATCTTGGTTAGACGTACTGCTCCCTTCAATATTGGAGTCGTCGATGTTGGGAAATATTCCCGAAGAACGGCAGTTGGCCGAGAATTGGCCAATGGACAGTCTTCTTGCCGCCCGCCCAATGAGCGTTTGCGAGGTCTTGCAACGTCAATCTTCAAAGTGCCAAGAGATGCACCTGTGAGGTAAAGTATGCTCCTGGCTAGGGGCAACTTCTCGGAATCGATTAGCCTCGGTCGCTTTGGATGGGACGAGACGTTCACAGCAATTCGGTGACGTTTTCGCGTTCTTCCAACACATACCTTGGCCGGCCGGTGAAGTCGGGGAAAGTCATGGCGGGATCGATCCCCAAGTGCTGATAGACCATGCTGATCACGTTTTGCGGACGATATGGCGCGGAAGTCACCGCTCCCGCGTGCTTGTCGGTCGCTCCGATGACTTGCCCCATGCGGTATTTACCTCCAGAAAGGACCACGCTGTTTACCGCCGGCCAGTGGTCGCGGCCCCCCATGGAATTCACTCTCGGCGTGCGGCCAAATTCGCCCATCGCCACCACCAAGACCTTCCGCGTTAGCCCGCGATCGTGCAGGTCGTCGATCAAGGCCGAGATGGCTGCATCGTACATGGGCGCGCGGATCGATATCTGTTGCGCTAAATTCTGGTGGTCGTCCCAGTCAAACATGCGGACGACCGCGAATGGTACGCCCGCTTCCACCAATCGCCGCGCCAACAACACCCGTTGCCCCAGAATATTTCGACCGTAGCGTTCCCGCGTCTGTGAGCTTTCGGATGCGATATCAAACGCCTTTCTGGCTTGTTCGCTGGTAATCAACCGCAGCGCTTGCTCGGAGAAGGCATCCAATGCCTCGGCCTGGCGATATCCGTGCGCCAGGTGTTGAACCGACTCAAAGTCCTGGCGTAGTTTGCGCCGGTCATCCAGTCGATCTGGCGAAAGGGTGTCCAGCAACTTCAGATTTCCGACGCTGAATGCGTCACTGTTCGGATCATCGTTGACCGCGAAGTGGTGGTGTTGGACACCCAGCCAATGCGCGCCCGCATAACCATGATGCTGGGGAAGTGAGACGTAGGACGGAATGCCAGACCGCCCGATGCCCCGGACCCGCGAGACCACCGCCCCAATGCTGGGCATTTCACCGCCGCGTGCCTTGCCGCCGTCCCGCAAGTCGTAGCCCGTTTCAACGATGTGTTCCGCGATGTGGCTGGCTTGCTCGTGGTGGACCGAGCGAATGACCGCTATGCGATCGGCTCTGCTGGCCTGCCGTGGAAGCAGTTCGCAAAACTGGACGCCCGGTATGCTCGTGGCAATCGGACGAAAGTCGCCACGGTACTCCAGGGGCGCAGAGGGCTTGGGATCGTAAGTTTCATGCTGTGCTGGGCCGCCTCCCAAAGTGATAAAAATGACCGCCGTGTCGTCAGATTCGGCAGCCATGGCCCGCATTCGCAAAACATCGGCGAGCGTTAACCCGGCCAGCGTGCCAGAAAACGCCTGAAGAAATCTACGCCGGCCATGTGCGAGAGCTTGCCTTCGTAGCATGTTCGCTCCTGATGGATCGATCGGAGGAGGGAATAGAACCAACTTCGCACGGATCGGAACGGTGGTCGGCTATCCTTCAAAAGCCAAGCAAGAGAGACCACGGCATTCAAGCCATGACTGCTTTGGTAACTAAGCACACCGTCTCGGTCAATAGTGGGGATGGATGAGGGGACATCCGAGTCGTCGAATCAATACGTCTCCGCCAGTACGGGCTGCGGATTTTAATGTATCCGAAGGGTAGGCGTTCCCAGCAGAGGACGGATCGCTGTCACCACAGCGAGCTAGTCGTCGTCGAAGTCGTGCCCATCTTCTAGGGTAATGCTGGTCAGCAGAGTAAGGAATGCCACGATGAAGACCGTTCCTGCGGTTGCAAGCGAATCGGAGAATACGTAGGCCAGAAGCGCACAGATTGCCGAGGCTATTCCAAAAATGAGCAATAGAACTCGCAGATAGAGGCGCCCCATCATGGCAAGTCTAACCTAGTTCGATCAGTAGGCCTGCTTTGTGGCGTGGCCGATCACCGACCGTACCCGCCTTTCAGTATACGAAGGCCCAGTTGCCCGGTCGCCGTTCAGCTCTTGATGACGGTAGCACCCGTAGAATATTGCCTCCAGGCCCCGCCCGGCAGACGGGGCCTACTGTAGATTCTCCTCATTTCTTCTGCGCGCAATTATCGCCGGCACAGGGTCATGCCTAGCAGTAGGCCCACGCCACCCGCCGCTAGTACGCTTTGCACGGGCCTGGTTCGCACGAATTCGGTGATTTGGTCCAGCCGCCTAAGGGCGGTGTCAGCCGAAAAGGTTGGCTCCGCCGTTTCGCGGGGGCGGGCTGCTGGATCGGGCGAGTATGCGGAGGCGGGCTGGCGGGCCGCAGCGGTTTGCTCCGCCGCCGCAGCGCGAAACTCTTCCATCTTCTGGCGGGCTGTCTGGCCTAGCAGCCGGCCCAATTCGGTCAGGCCTTGCCGCAGTTGCTGCACGGTGTCGCGAAGTTCATCGCCCGGCTGGCCGCCGGCATCGAAGTGGTTGTTCCGCATGATCTCAAGCTCCTTGAACGGTTAAGGGGATTGGCGCGATGATATTACAGCTCCACCCGTATATTCGCTGTAACTTGTGTATTATCGGCTGGTTTGGCCAGAACGGCAACGTCGTCGGCCTTGGCTGCTAGTTCAGGGGCGGGGGCGCGGCTACAATTAAGCCGATTGGCGGACTTTGCCCAAAGCCCCAAACTTGTTTTACCCGCACTGTTTTTTTCCCAAACCGTGGGAGCTACTCCAATGAAATGCCCGCTGCCAGCGATTTTGTCCCTTGCCCTGTCGTGTTTGTTGTGGAATGGCCCCGTCGCCGCCGAGGATGCGCCCGACAATTCCATTGAAGCGGGCGACTACAAACTGGCCGCGCCAGAAGCCTGGAAGCGCGAGAAGCCCCGCAACCGCATCATCGAACAAGAATTCTCGGTCCCCGCGGCCGAAGGGGACGAAACCCCAGGCCGGATTACCATGATGTTCTCTGGCGGCTCGCTGGACGACAACCTGGACCGATGGAAGGGCCAATTCAAGCAGATCGACAAGGCCAAGGATGTCGAGAAGCACAAGATCGCCGATCTCGATCTGCATATCTTGGACATTACCGGCACGTTCGTCGATAAGCCCGCCCCTTTTGCGCCGGGCGTAGACCGTGAAGGCTACCGCATGTTGGGGGCCATCATCGAGATGGGCAAGTCCAACTACTTCATCAAATTCTACGGTCCCAAGGCGACCGTGGAGGAACATGCCGACGAATTCAAGAAGCTGCTCGACAGTTTGAAGAAGGCCGAGTAGGGAACTGGCCCGGAATGACTTCCGCGGTTTTTCTCCCGCTCTTCCTGGGAGAGGGCCGGGGTCAGGGTTCCCGCGTGCTGGAAGATCGTTCGTCGCGTCCCCTCTCCCCAACCCTCTCCCGGAGTACCGGGCGAGGGAGTTATTAATTGAATCCGTTTCGGACCATTTCCTCAGGACCGACCGAAGAGTAACTCTTCCATAGCCCTCGTTTCAAGACCGCATGAAAATCCAGTCGTTCCTCGAACATCACGGCATTGCCTCCAACCCTTTCACGGAGGAAGACGCGCAGACCGATCCCGTGTTCAAGGATCACTGCATCGGCAATACGTACCATCCGGTTTGGGATAAAGTCTACGGCGATCCGGGCGATCCCTCGACCTCGCTGGTTTTTGGCGAGAAGGGTGCCGGCAAGACCGCGTTGCGATTGCAGATCGTGCGGCATATCGACGAGCACAACCGGCAGCATCCGGCCGAGCGGATTTTCGTCATTGAGTACGATGACTTCAATCCGTTTCTCGACCGCTTCCGCGGCACCTTCAGCCCGCGCCAACAGCGCGCCGATAAAGTGCTCGCCCAGTGGAAGCTGTGGGACCACATGGACGCCATCTTGTCGCTGGGGGTTACGCAACTGGTTGATCGGCTGATCGGCAAGGGCGAAAAGAGCGAGGCCGAAGCGAATCCGCGTACCCGGTTGGACCGCTTGCAGTCCCGCGACTTGATGCTGCTGACTGCCTGCTACGACCAGTCCCCTAGCGAGTCGTTCAAGAAGCGGTGGAAGCGGCTGGCCAGCAAAGTCAAATACCGCACCTGGGCCAGCAAATGGCGGGTAGCCCTGGGTACGGCGGTGACGGTTGGCGTGTTCGTTTTGGTGGCACTTCTGCAGAAGTGGGATTGGCTGGAAAGCCCTTGGATTTACCTGGCGGCCGCCGCCGGTTGGATTCCCTGGGGTGTGCATGCCTGGCACTGGCATTGGCGTGCCCGCCGCATGGCCAAACAACTGAAGGTGGTGCAGCGCGAAACCAGCCCCCTGCGGCAAGTGCTGGGGAGTTTTCGCTCCGGTGATATCGCCAGCCAGCCGCTGCCCGACAAAGACCGCACCGACGACCGCTACGAACTGCTAACCAAGTTCCAACAGTTGCTCAAGTCGCTGGACTATGCCGGCATCGTGGTGCTGGTCGATCGCGTGGACGAACCCGACTTGATCAATGGTTCGTCGGAACTTATGCGCACGCTGATCTGGCCGATTTTGGATAACAAGTTTCTCAAGCACCAAGGGATTGGCTTTAAGCTGCTGTTGCCGATCGAGCTGTCGTATTACATTCAGCGCGAAGACCGCGATTTTCACCAACGAGCCCGGCTGGACAAGCAAAACATGATCCCCTCGCTCGATTGGACGGGCGAGGCACTCTACGATGTGGCCAACGCCCGGCTGAAAGCCTGTGCCCAGCCCGGCAAGCAGCCCTCGCTGAGCGAACTGTTCGACGCCAACGTGGGGGACCGCCGCCTGATCGACGCCTTGCGCAGCCTGCGCGTGCCGCGGCACATGTTCAAGTTCATGTACCGGCTGCTGGTAGCGCATCTCAACGCCCACACCGACGAAGACCCGGCCTGGCAAATCTCGTCCTCTACGTTTGAGTCGGTCCTGGCCGTCTACATGCGCGACCAAGACGCCGTGGAGCGCGGCGTGGGGGCAGGGTAAAGGGAGTGGGGAGTGTTGAATGGTGAATGTCGGCCGCGGGTGCCTAGCGGCAACCTAAGATTGATTTGTTACAATGGGTGGCTTTCCCTGTTGTCTCATTGATCAATCAGGCGGACATGAAGCCCCTGCCACTGCGCATCAAGCATGCGCGACGCAAGTTTTCGGCGGCCCGCGACGAGAATGGCGTGCCCCATATCGAGGCCAGTTCCTGGCGCAATGCGCTGTATGGGCTGGGCTATTTGCATGCGCTCGACCGGCCGACGCAGATGTTGTTTTCGCGGGCGGTAGCCGGCGGGCGCTCGGCGGAATGGATTGCCGACAAGCCGGAACTGGCCGAGACCGACCGGTTTTTTCGCCGCGTGGGGCTGGCCCGCTATCTGGACCGCGAGGTCGATCGGCTCGACGATGGCGCCTTTGGCGACATGACCGCCTACTGCGAGGGAGTCAATGACGGCCTGAAGCAATCGGGGCGTTCCCTGGCGATGTGGGCCACTGGTTTCAAAAAGCAGCCGTGGGACCAACGCTCGGTCTTGCTGATTGGCAACCTGCTCAATTTTGGCGGGTTGGCCGTTGGCCAGCAGCAGAACGAACGCCTGCTGATGGATCTCATCCAGGCTGGCGTGGCCGATGACCGCCTGCGCGAACTGTTTGAGCCGTTGCTGGACAATGCTGATTTTGACCTGTTGCGAACAGTCAAGATCGCCAACCGGCTGTCGGACGAAGCCCTGGAGCTAATTGCCGATCTGCCGCGGCTGGTTGGCAGCAATGCCTGGGCTATTTCGCCCAGCCGCAGCGCCAGCAATTCAGCGTTGCTAGCCAGCGACCCTCATCTAGAGGTCAACCGCTTGCCGGCCATCTGGTACGAAGCGGTCCTCAGTTGGCGGAACGATTACCTGATGGGGGCCACGCTGCCAGGCTGCCCCAATTTCGCCATCGGCCGCACCCCGCGGCTGGCCTGGGGCGTGACGTACCTCAAGGGAGATACCAGCGACTACTTTGTGGAGGATTGCCGAAAAGGCCCCAACGGCTGGCAGTACCGCCGTGGCGAGGAGTGGCGCGACATGCAGGTCCGCGTCGAGACCTTGCTGCGCAAAGGAGGCCCCACCGAGACACTGCGGGTCTATCATACGCCGCAGGGGACGATCGAAGGTGATCCGGAAGAGACCGGCCCGGGCAACTATTTAGCCGTGGCCTGGACGGGCGAGAGCGAAGGGGTCGGGGCATCGATGGCCACCTGGTTATCGCTGCCGGTCTGTGCTAACGTCCGCGAGGCGATGGATGTCGTCCGCGATTGTCCCCAGCCGACGCTGGTTTGGGTCTTCGCCGACCGCCAAGGGCACATCGGCACGCAGGCCAACGGGCGTTTTCCGGTGCGGCGGGATGGAGTCAATGGCCTTTACCCCGTGCCCGCCTGGGACGAAGCCAACCATTGGCAAGGTTGGATTTCGACCCGGTCGCTGCCGCGGAGTTACGACCCGCCCGAGGGCTTTGTGGCATCGGCCAACGAGGATATCAATCCCACCGATGGTCCCTTGCTCAGCAGCTACCACCTTTCGTCGTACCGCAAATGGCGGATTGCCGAGCGGCTGCGCGAGCTGCCCCGCGCCACCCTGCGCGACATGCAGATCCTGCAATACGATGTAGTCAGCACGCAAGCCCGCGAGCTGCTGAAGGTGTTTCTGCCGCACCTGCCCGACGGCCCCCTCAAGCAGCGTTTGGCGGCCTGGAACCTGAGTTACGATCCGGCCAGCCAAGAGGCGACGTTATTTGCGCGGCTCTACCGTAACGTGCTGTTGGAAATCTTTGGCCAAGATACCGCCAAGGATGGCGGCATTGGCTGGCGGAGGATTTTGTATCTCTGTTCGCGGGCCGGCTTTTCGATGATGGTCGTCTCGGCGATCGACCGGCTGCTGCATAAAGAACATTCCACATGGTGGCGAAAGCGCGACAAGGGAGACATGATCCGCCTGGCTGCGGAAAAACTGGCGACGGAGGCCGACCAGACATGGGGCGTGACCAACGCCTTTTCGTTCACCAACCGGTTCTTGGCGGCTCCCCGCATGGGACGGGCCTTAGGCCTTCACACGGGCGACTTGCCGATGCCAGGCTGCCACGCCACACCCTTTCAGGGGCACTTGCTGCGCTCGGCCACGCGGGAAACAACCTTCGCCCCCAGTTACCACTTTGTGACCGATCTGGCCAGCGACGAAGCCTGGACCAACCTTCCTGGCGGTCCCAGCGAGAGCAGTTTTTCCAAGTGGTATAAGAATGACATACCACGCTGGTGCGCCGGCGATTACAAGCAGTTAGCGGTGTTGAAAGACGAACCGCCCGAAAAGAAATCGTTGTAGGAGGCGATTCCATCGCCGATCCGCATGGCTCCCTCTCCCGGTACTCCGGGAGAGGGTTGGGGAGAGGGTGAAATGCCGAAAGATGGCCCCAGCAACAAACCCTCACCCCGGCCCTCTCCCAGAGGGAAAGGGGGAAAATCGCCTCCTACAGCGGGTAGTCAATCGGCTGGCGATTGCGGGCGATGGCGGCAATCGCCAGCCCAGCCAGAAAAAAGCCGATCAGGCAGTCGGCGACTTCCACCAAAATATACGCCAGGCTGAATCCCCACCAATTCCAGTTGGGGAGATGGCCGACGATGGCCACCGCCCCGCCGACCACCACCACCAACAACACGCGGCGCCAATAAGGGAGCGGCCGGGCCGATTTGACGACGATCGAAGCCAGCAGCGCCCCGGCCACGAAGATCGCGAATTGCGTGGCAAACAGCCGTGCCATGTCGCTCGGCCCGTGCCGAACCACGACAAACGCCATTGGTCCCGCCATCATTCTTTCGGCGGCTCGCATTCGGGTCTGCTCGTGTTCTGGCGTGTTGCCTTCGCGCAGCTTGGGGATGAACGGCACCAGATAGTTGCCCGATTCCAGCGCGTTGGCTTGCAGCGCCGTCAAGACCTGTTCTTGATCGACAAAGCCATGCACGGCCGGCTCTGTCTCGTGCCAGCTTAGGGCCATCCAGGAAATGGCCGACCAGCCGAATAAAATCACCCCGCCCAAGAGGGCCGATAAGGCCAAAGAGAGGAGTTTGGCGGTGATGGGGTGCATGCTGGGCTCCCATGAAAATTGCAAGGAGAGGAAGACAGGTAAGTGTAGTGGATAAGGTTGATTCTTGTCGGTGATTTACCCCTCGCCTTGTCCGTTAGCCGTGGCCGGAATAAACTGTCGCCTGAAACGCTTGCGCCACGGGAGTCCGACAACCATCGCCACAGTCACCGACATAGCCTGCCAGAAGTGTATTGCGCCAGACTGCGGCGCAACCTATGGCATCGACGATGCGCGGGTGGCTTGCGCGGCCTGTGGCAGTCTGCTCGATGTCACTTACGATTGGGACCGCGCCCGTCCGCCGGCCAGCTTGTCGTTCTTCGAGCAAAAATGGGGCCGCCGGCTCGATCCGCTGTGCTTTAGCGGCGTCTGGCGGTTCCACGAGTTGCTGCCGTTCGCCCCGCCGGAAAAGATCGTTACGATTGGCGAGGGGCAAACTTTGCTGCATCCCTCGGCGGGCGTCGGCAAGTTCGTCGGCATGCAGCCCAATCGGTTGTTCTTGCAGTACGAAGGCATGAACCCGTCGGGCAGCTTCAAAGACAATGGCATGTCGGCCGCTTTCACCCACGCCCGCACGATTGGTGCTCAGCGGGCGGCCTGTGCCTCAACGGGCAACACCAGCGCGTCGCTAGCCGTGTATTGCGCCGTGACGCAGTTCATGAAGGGGGTGATTTTTGTCGGATCGGGCAAGATTTCCTATGGCAAACTGTCGCAGGCCCTGGACTACGGGGCGCTGACCGTGCAGATAGCCGGCGATTTTGACGACGCCATGGCCCGCGTCAAGGAAATCACCGCGCAGTTGGGGATATACCTGGTCAACAGCGTTAATCCTTTTCGTCTGGAAGGCCAAAAGACAATCATGTATCGCGTGCTGGAAGCACTGGCTTGGGATCCACCCGATTGGATCGTCGTGCCAGGGGGAAACCTGGGGAACAGCAGCGCGTTTGCCAAAGCCTTCATCGAACTGCATGAACTGGGGCTGATCAGCCGCGTCCCCCGCCTGGCCGTCATCAACGCCAGCGGAGCGAATACGCTGTACGAACTGGTCGAACGCCGCGGGCTGCGTTGGAACGGCGGCCGGCCCGACATGGGCATTGTCGAAAAGTACTACGCCGAGTTGGATGCTGAATCGCGGCGGGCTTCAACCATTGCCAGCGCCATCGAGATCAATCGGCCGGTGAATCTGGTCAAGTGCCTGCGGGCGCTCGACTTTTGCCAGGGGGTGGTGCGGGAGGTGTCGGACCAGGAAATGCTCGATGCCAAGGCCCAGGTCGGCGCGGGGGGCCTGGGCTGCGAACCAGCCAGCGCCGCCAGCGTGGCGGGTGCCAGGCTGCTGCGGGAAGAAGGCGTCATTAGTGCCGATGAACGCGTCGTCTGCATTCTAACCGGGCATCAGCTCAAAGACCCGACTGCCACCGTGGCTTACCACACCACGGATCAAGAACAATTCAACAAAGTCCTGGGCAGCCGCGGCGTCAAACGGGCCGCATTCGCCAACCGGGCCGTGGCGGTCTCCAATAATCTCGACGAGATCGTGCGGGCGATCCAGCTTTACAGTTAGCGTCGGGCCTGCAAGACCGTGGTGAGTGCCTCGGTCAGCAACTCCTCGGCGTTTTCAGCGGCGTAGCAGTAGCCATGCTCGCGTACAAAGCCTTCCGCGATATCCTTATCGAGCGGAATGTAGCCCGACGAACATTCTCCATAGCCGATGGCCATGACAAAATCGTCGGGCCGCAAGCGCTGGGCCATGTGTTGATAGCCAACAAACGCTTCCGCCGGCAATAACACTATCTGCGCGCCCCCCAGGTCGATGGAAGGCACTTCAAAGGCGTGCCCCTGGGCATTGCGTTGCAGTGAGCTAAGCAGCATGGCCGCGGTGGCTTTGCGGGCGAAAGGTGCCGCGGGATCGGACAAATCACGCTCTTGATCCTGGGCGGACAGCCCCGGCCCTTCGCGGTGGGGCAGCAATACCGCTGTCGAGCGGAACTCAATCTGCCTAAGGGGGCGTTTCTCGGTGGCTTTCCAGGCGGCCAGCATGCCTTGGTACATCCGCTCGGCCAGCCGGCCGCGATTGGCGGTTTGGCCATCGTTGTACTTGCCGGCCGTTACATCGCCGCTACACCCGCTGACGTAGATTTGCGGCACCTGGGGATCGTCTTGTTCGCGCTGCTCGCGGGCCAAGCCAACAAACTCGCACGACACGCGTCCGCCGCCGTAATAGCTCATGGGATGCGTGGAATACATCGACAAGGCCAGCAGGGCCTGTTCGCCATTCCAAAAACTGATGGTCTTTAGCCAGGGGTCGATGTCCCCGTCGGGCAGCGATTGTAGCGTGGCATCGCTGGTGCGGCTGTACCGGCTGAAGGTGACTTTTCCGTCGGGTAGAACCACACGGCGCGTGGAGGCGACCCGTTCGACCTTGGCCTGGCCCACGCCGTAGTGCGTGACCGGCTGCGATTGCGACAAGCTCTCCTTCAAGGCAGCAGCGACTCGGTCGAGGCATTGCTGGTGGTATTCCATGTCCACCACCTTGCCAACAACCTTGTATTCCTCCAGAATTTCTTGTGCCCGCACTTCCCCTAAGGGCGTATCGTGCTGATGAATGCTGGTAATCAAGACATGGCCGGGCGTGGTGCCGGCGGCTTCCGCCAAGGTCTTTTGCCACAGCAGATACGACTCGTTGCGGATCTCGCACCAGTCGAACGAACAGAGCACAACCGGCTGTTCGCCGCCGAGAAGGACAACGCCCTTGGCCCAGATAGGGTCGTCGATGGCAGTCGCGTTGGTATGGGCACCACTATACTGCGGCATGCCGATTCGAGGTGAAATATCAACCTTGAATGTTGACAGGCGAAATTCACCCGGCCCCGCGGCATGGGCCAAGGCCAGATTGCCCAGGACAGTGCCGCCGGCGGCAACAGCGGCGGCGTTGAGTGCTTCGCGTCGGGTCCAAGTGGCTGTCATCTGCGCCTCGCTGTAAATGAAAATGTCACGCCTGCTACCAGTCGGCATCGAATTGGTGCTCGTTGATGCGTCTGCCGGAAATTGTAAGCGACCAGCATGTCAAAAGAAACGAACGCGCGGCAATGCCAGGCAATTGAAGTTAATGCGCGGCTGTAGGAGCCGTCTCCGACGGCGACAATCGGCGTTCCATCCTGCAGGGCGGAGACCGCGAGAAACGCCGTATACTCAGGCCAGATTGCACATCGCGGCCGAGAACGGCGGGATCGTACTGCCCCGCCAAGAGACGAACCACGAATCAAACGCATCTAACGAATGAACCTCCTGAGTGGAAACTCGCTTGCGGAAAAGGCGTGGGCAGCGACTAGAAGAACTCGTACCGTAAGTTGCTTAGGATCCAGGATTAAATAACCTCCCTAACTAAAACCTCCAAAAACGCCGCATTTTCGATGCTAGCAGTCAGAAAAGCGGGAGGTTATTCAATCCTGGATCCTTATTCGTTAGATTCGTTCGATTCGTGGTTCTCACCAAGCCTCGTATAAATGCCGGTGGGCATTCAACTCGCTGGCAATGCATTATCTTCAAATGTCTGCGGCAATGCCCTTATAAGTCTGCCTGCCGATTTCGCAAAGCCATACGGTAAAGTAGGTTACGGCATTTCAAGAAATACTTGTACGGATTGTTAGTGACGACGCCACTATTACTTGTACACAGCGGGCTCCTTTTTCGAACATTCGATTTCAACCCGCGGCAAACGTACCAAGATCGAGGAATACTCCATGCGGCTCACTCTACGCACCATGTTGGCCTATCTCGATGACATGCTGGAGCCTGCCGACGCCCAACAGATCGCCGAAAAGATCGAAAAGAGCGAGTTTGCCACTGATATTGTCCATCGGCTGCGCGGGGCGATGCAAAAGCTGCGTCTGGAAGCCCCCGCCTTGACGGGCAAGGAAATGGGGATCGACCCTAACACAGTGGCCGAGTATTTGGACTTCGATTTGCCCGAGGACCGCGTGCCCGACTTCGAGCGGTTTTGCCTGGTCCAACCGCCGACGATCAAGTCGGAGATGCATCTTGCGGAGGTTGCCTCGTGCCACCAGGTGTTGGCGTTGGTGCTGCAAGGTCCACCGGAGATTGGCCCGCGCACGCGCGAGCGAATGTATGGCCTGTTGCAGCCGGTCCCCGTCCCTCAAAAGGCATCGGCCGCGTCGACGGGCGAAAAGGCAGACCAGCGGCCCCAACCGGCCCCCTGGTCGGAAGAGCACCACAAGCCGGAAGTTCCCCAGGAGTTGCGTGAAATCAGATCGGCCAGCCGCTTCTGGCGGATTGCCGCGGCCCTGCTGCTGATGGCTGGCCTGGGGCTGGTAGGCCTGATGGCAGCCCAGCCAGAATGGGCCACGAACCTGTTCAATCGGCCCCACGATCGTTTGGCATCGAATAATCCGCCGGTCAAGACGGGCGATGGGCTGGCCGAGGCAGACCAGGCATTGCCGCCAGCCGCCGATTGGGATGAAGCCAGCGACCCGGATAAGGACACGGACGAAGACGCCGATGGCTTGAAGCAGCCGGCCGACATCGAGGCCGCCGACCGGCCGGCCGTTGACGAGCCGTTGGACGCCGACCCCGCCGCGCCGCTGCCCGACGACGACGAAGAAATGCCCGCCGATGAGCCACCCGCCGATGTTGACGATGAACCCGTCGGCGATGAGCCCCCTTTGCCAGCGGTCGCCGAGGCGGACGCCCCCGCAGACGACGTGCCGGCTGACATGCCCGACAAAGAACCGGCTCAAGTCCCGGCCGAAGCCCCCGCCGGCGAGACCATCGCGCGTTACGTTTCGGCGAATAGCGTCTTGGCGCGGTTGAACGCCGCGACGGGGGAATGGGACCGCCTTCCTCCCCAAGAGGCCATCACCCCCGGCCAGCGGCTTCTGACTTTCCCCGGTTTCGATGCCACGATTGCCTTGACCAATGCCGCCACCTTGCAGTTAAAGGGAGACACCGCGATCGAACTGCAAGGGCTGGATGAAGAAGGCGTCCTCTCACTGCGGATCTGGCACGGCCGATTGATTATTTCCACCGTGGGAAAAGCGCAGACCCGCATTAAGTTGGAAGCCGGAGATAGCAAGGGCATGTTTACGTGCGGTAACGGCGACTCGACCGTGGCAATTGAAGTCCGGCCGTCGCACGTCGAGGGAGTTGATCCCGACAGTAATCCCGTGCAGTGGCGGGTTGATCTGTACGCCCTTAGTGGTACGCAAATCTTGTGGAGCAACGCCGCGGGGGCAATGTTGGAAATGAAAGCCCCGGCGCACATCACCGCGGGCAATCCGCTGCTCGATGCCGAGGCACCCGAATGGTATTCCGCGGCACCCGCCAACCTCATCGAGAAGCGGGCGGCCGAGGTTGTCGAGGGGCAGCTTCGCGGCGTGGCGGAGAACCGCTCCACCACGTTGATCTTACAAGAACTGGCTCAAGACCGCCGCCGCGAGGTCCGGTCTCTGGCCGTGCGCTGCCTGGCCGCGATTGGCCGGTTTGATCCGCTCTGGCAAACCTTGAGCGAGCCGGAACAAAGGACGGCCTGGCAAGAACATGTCGAGGCCTTGCGCGCCGCGGTGGCGCTGGGACCAGATATGAGCACGCTAGTCTTGCAATCGCTGTCGGGGTTGCGGGGCGAGAAGGATGTGGAATTGTATCGCATGTTGTGGGGCTACAGTGACGAGCAACTGGCCGCTGGCGACGCGGATAAGTTGATCGACTATCTGGAGCACCCCGACCTGGACTTTCGCGTGCTGAGCTACTGGAACCTCAAGAATATCACCGGCAAGAGCCTGAGCTACAGGCCCGAATATCCGGAGGCCCGGCGCAAGCAAGGCGTCCTGCAGTTCCGGGCATTGGCCAGCAAGGGCCAGATTGCCTACCCCCAAAAGGCCGCCGCCCCCAAGGGCACCAAGAACAAGCCAGAGGAAGAGCCAGCCCCAGGCAACGAAGGGGCGGAGTAGACCGAATCGTAGCAACATGGCTGCCGCCATGTATGCTCGAGTCGCGTTCGATGGGTCACGGCAAACAACCGTACCCGACAAGGGGATGCCACTTGCGCATCCAGCCGGAGGGTGGCTGGGTCAGCAGCGAAGCGGATGGCCCAGCGGAGTTGATGATCCAACCAAGTTGATCGAAGCAGCGCGGATTGGCCCTTCTGGTTGGAACGGCAACGCCGCTGGGCCTTCCCGTTGGTCAGACGCCAGCCACGCACTCCTCCGGCAGCCCTTGCCCAATACGCCGGCTACTTTTTGCCGGCTTTTTTGCCAGTCTTTTTCGCAGCGGCCTTTTTGGCGGCCTTCTTGCCGGCTTTGGGCGCTGCGGATGTCTTGCCCGTGGCCGGCTTCTTCTTGGCCCCGCCAAAAATATTGTCCCACGAGGCGGCGTATTTCTTCGTCGAACCGGTGTTCAAAACGGTCATGGCGGCATGGCCTCCTGCAAGGAATCGTTAGTTAGCTTAGTGGGTCAGTTTCTTATAGCGAATGCGGTGCGGCTGGTCGGCTTCTAGCCCCAGGCGGCGCTTACGTTCTTCTTCATAGGTCTGGAAATTCCCCTCGCACCAGACGACCTGGCTGTCTCCCTCAAAGGCCAAAATGTGCGTGGCGATACGGTCCAAGAACCAGCGGTCGTGCGTGATAACAACCACGCAGCCGACAAAGTTCAGCACGGCCTCTTCCAAGGCCCGCAGCGTATCGACATCCAGGTCGTTCGTCGGTTCGTCCAGCAGCAGCACGTTGCACCCCTGCCGCAACAGCTTGGCCAGGTGAACGCGGTTCCGTTCACCACCCGACAGCGCACCGACCAGCTTCTGCTGGTCGGTGCCGTTGAAATTGAAGCGAGCCACGTAGGCCCGCGCGTTCAGTTTGCGGCCCCCCATTTCCAACGTATCGTGGCCGCCGGCAATTTCCTCGTAGACGGTCTTTTGTGGATCGAGCGCGTCGCGGTTTTGATCGACGTAGCCCAGTTCCACCGTGGGACCGACCCGCAACTGGCCGCTGTCGGGCTGTTCGCTGCCGACAATCATGCGGAACAACGTTGTCTTGCCCGCTCCGTTGGCCCCGATGATTCCCACGATGCCGCCGGGAGGCAGCCGAAAACTCAGGTTCTCAAACAACAGCCGGTCGCCATACGCCTTGCTGACATCCTTGGCCTCCACCACCAGATCGCCCAGGTGCTTGCCGGGCGGAATCTGAATCTCGAACTCCTCCTGCCGGTCCTCAAACTTTTCCGCCGATAGCTTTTCGTAGGCCGAGATTCTGGCTTTGTTCTTGGCTTGCCGGGCGCGGGGCGACATGCGAATCCACTCCAACTCGCGGGCCAGCGTCTTATCGCGGGCAGAAGCGGCCTTTTCTTCTTTTTCCAGCCGCTTTTGTTTCTGCTCTAGCCAGGAGGAATAGTTGCCTTCCCAGGGAATTCCCCGGCCGCGGTCGATTTCCAAAATCCACCCGGCGACGTTGTCCAAAAAGTAGCGGTCGTGCGTGACCGCCACGACGGTGCCGGTGTACTCGCCCAGATGCCGCTCCAGCCAAGCCACGCTTTCGGCGTCCAGGTGGTTCGTCGGTTCGTCCAACAGCAGCAAGTCGGGCTTTTGCAGCAGCATCTTGCACAGGGCCACCCGCCGCCGCTCTCCACCAGACAATTTGCTAACGTCGGCGTCGCCCGGCGGCAATTGCATGGCGTCCATGGCAATTTCCACCTGGCGGTCCAGTTCCCAGGCGTTGAGCAGCTCAATCTGGTCCTGCACGCGCGATTGCTCGGCCAGCAGTTTGTCCATCTCGTCCGGTTCCATCGGTTCGCCCAGACGGGCGTTGATCTCGTCGAAGCGGGTGAGGACGGCCCGCGTCTTGGCGACGGCCTCTTGCACGTTGCCGAACACGTCCTTGTCGGGGTTGAGCACTGGCTCTTGGGGGACGTAGCCCACGGTGTAGCCGTCGGTCAACCGGGCCTCGCCGTCAAACTCCTTGTCGGCGCCAGCCATGATCTTCAGCAGGGTACTCTTGCCAGACCCGTTGCGGCCCAGCACGCCAATCTTAGCGCCAGGATAAAACGCCAGATGAATGTCCTTGAGGATCTCGCGTTGGCCAAACTTCTTGAAGAGCCCGGAGATCTGATAAATGTAGTGTTGACCCATACGCCTAGATTAAAGAGGGAGCATTGACCACGTTCAAAACAACAAGAAAACTCGGTATATCGCGCGTACTTAACCGGCCGGGGGAGGGCGTTTGGCCGGCAGCCCCGCGAATAGCGGCGATTATAATGAATTGCCCCCATTCGCGTCAGAAGGCAGCGCGAACCTTTCGGCGGATTGTCCATCTGGATTGCTATGCGGTACGCTCAAATCTTCCTCAGTTAGTGCCTCCCGCCGCCAGCGGCATTCCGCGATTTTTCGCGGAACACCGGGATTCCACGCACTTACCCTTTCCCCCATGCGCACGATGCCGTCGCCCCCCAGCGCCGTCTGGGCCGGCCCGCGCCGTGTGCGGAAATTGAGGAAGATATGAACGCCAAGAAACAGCGAGACAAAAACCGCCGACGGGCCGCCAAACTGGCCGAGCAAGCCTGGGAGGCGGCTAATGACGGCAATCTCGACCTGGCCGTCAAGGTCATTCAGAGGGCGGTCGATGCTCACCCGGCCAATCCGCTGCTGTGGCACGATCGCGGCGAGTTGCTGCGGCAGTCAGGCCAAGACCAACAGGCCGCCGCATGTTTTCAAACGGCCATTCAATTGGCCCCCGACTTCGCGGATGCCTACGCCAGCCTGGCGGCCATTTACATTCGCCAAGGCCAGGCCGAACCAGCCGTGGCCCTGCAACGTGAGGCCGTCCGGTACGCTCCTCATACAGAACGTTACCAGGCTAATTTGGCCGCATACGAAGCATTGGCGGTTGGACAAAGCCTCGCCGATAGAAGCCACGAGTCAAAACCTGAATCATCGTTGACCGCGGGCGATAACCAGGAGACTTGGAAACGCCAGTTTCCCGAGCTGGTCGCGCGCATCGAGAATTTGGAATGGCCAGAAATCGAAGGCCAACTGACACGTCACGGCTGGGCACAGGTTCCAGCTCTCCTCTCGCCGGCGGATTGCCAGGCGTTGCGGGCGATGTATGACGATGGCCGGTTATTCTCCAAGTCGGTTTCGATGAACAAGAATCGGTTCGGAAAGGGGGTGTACCGCTACTTCGCCTCGCCGATCCCCGACTTGGTGGATGCCCTCCGTCGCTTGGTCTACCCGCACGTTGCCCAAATTGCCAACGATTGGCAGCGACTGCTGCAACTGGACGACCTTTTCCCCGCCACCTGGTCCGGATTCCGCCAGTGCTGTAGCAAAGCTGGTCAAAACACGCCGTCGCCCCTCCTATTGCGTTACGAAGCGGGAGGATTCAATGCGCCACACCAAGACATTCGCGGCGAGGTTTTCTTCCCGCTGCAATTGGTGATTGTGCTAAGTCCGCGGGCCGAAAGCAGCGCAGCCAACCACGAAGGATTTACCGGTGGTGAATTCTTGTTCTGCGACCAGCCGGAGCGCAAACCCTCCGACCGTTGTGCGATCCCAGCGGGACTGGGCGATGTGATATTATTCTGCACGCGGTCTCGACTCGTTCGCGTCGGCGGCGTCTACGGTTTCCAGCCGGTCAAACACGGCCTGGACCGGATTACGTCGGGCAGGCGGTACGCCTTGGGCATACCTTTTCACGAATTTGAATAATTGGCACGGCTTCAAAGTATGGCCTGGCTGCTCCCATTCGCATGAAAACGGCGTGCATGCTACAAAGTTGCAAGGTGCGGCCAATACTCTTCAAGGAACTCCCATGTCGCAAGCAGCCACCGATTCCGCGGTTCAAACTCCTCCGCCCCCCCAGCCGGTCATCCGGCCGTTGCGGGTTTGGCCAGCGGTGATTTTGCTGGCACTGTTGGGGCTGGCCCGGTTTTGCTTCTATCTGACCGAAGAGCCCAGCATGGTGCAGTTCATGCTAGCCATGTTCGGGCCCATGGTCGTCGGCCTGGCTACTGCCATCTGGTGGGCGTTCGCCAGCCGCGGCACGCGCGGAGAGCGCTGGCTGGGCCTGTTGGCGCTGGTCGGCATCGGCCTGGGAACATTCTTTGGAGCGCACGTTACCATGCGGTCGATGTGGTTCACGTTCTTTGCCCTGCCCAGCGGGCTGGCGGCCTTTATGGGCACACTGTTGCTGCTGGGCCGGCTGCGCTCGCCGCTAAGGACCGGCGCGGCGCTGCTGGCGGCGGCGGTCGGTTTTGGCTATTGGGACTTGATTCAAATCGACGGCCTGTGGGGCGGGTTCCAGACCACGTTTCTCTACCGTTGGGAACCGAACAGCGAACAACGAAATCTGGCCAGGTTGAAGGCCCAGAACCAATCGGCCGCCGCGCAGCCAGACTCAACGTCCGGCCCGCTGGGTGATGTCGTTTGGCCAGGCTTTCGCGGGCCAGACCGCAACTCCGTGGTGCCGGGGCTAACGCTGGCCACCGACTGGGAACAGACCCCTCCCCGGCAAATCTGGCGGCGGCAAATAGGGGCGGGCTGGTCTTCGTTCGCCATCGCCGGAACGCGAATCTTCACCCAAGAGCAGCGCGGCGACGAAGAGGCCGTCACATGCTACGATGCCGACAGCGGCGAACAACGCTGGATCCATCTCACGCCCCATCGATTCTGGGAATCGATGGCCGGTGCCGGGCCTCGCGCCACGCCGACAATTGCGGGCGATGCGCTGTACGTGTTGGGGGCGACCGGTTTGTTGGAACGGCTCGATCCGCGAACCGGCGAGGCCGCTTGGTCGCGAAATCTCAAGGAAGACGCCGGCCGCGATCCGCCCGCTTGGGGCTTTTGCTCCTCGCCGCTGGTCACGGACGGGTTGGTCATCGTCCACGCCGGGGGTGAAGGGGACAAAGGCGTGCTGGCCTACGACGAGCAGACGGGCGAGCCGCGGTGGAGCGCGCCGGCGGGGGACCACACCTACAGCTCGCCCCATCTGGCCGAACTGGCGGGCCAGCGCTGCGTGCTCATGCTTTCCAACACGGGGCTGGCCGCCATCGAACCGACGCAGGGCAAGCTGCTGTGGGACTACGCCTGGAAGATCGAAAACTACCGCGCCGTGCAGCCGCTGGTGTTGTCGTCCGGCGACGTGCTGTTGGGGTCCGGCATGGGGACGGGCACGCGCAAAATAACGGTTGGCGGCGGTGCCGAGCCAACCTTCGACATCGACTGGACCTCCTTGCGGATGAAGCCCGACTTCAACGACTTCGTGGAACACCAAGGCTACTTATACGGCTTCGACCACGACATTTTTGCCTGCATCGACTTGGCCGACGGCAAGAAAAAGTGGAAGCAAGGCCGCTACGGCACCGGCCAAGTATTGCTGCTGCCCGACGCCGGCCAATTGCTGGTCCTTTCCGAACGCGGCGACCTGGTCCTGCTGGCCACGAAACCGGAAGAACACGAAGAGCTAGCCAGCTTTGCCGTGCTGGAAGGCAAAACCTGGAACCACCCGGCACTTTCCGGCCGGCGGATCTACGTCCGCAATGCAGAACAAGCAGCCTGCTTTGAGTTGCCGTAGCGTGTCCACGCAACTTGAAACCATTTAGTCGATCGACCGGACGGGGCTGCCGCTTGCGGAGCATGGCGTCAAACAACCGGCTGACAATTGCAGCCTTACTGCTTGGTGATGTCGTCGGGCAGCATTTCCTGGCCCGCGCGAGTTGACAAGGCTCGCCAGACACCGCCGTTGATGTCGTCGCTAATGGCGCGAACCGAACCATCCACCATGGAGACGTTCACATGTCCCGGAAAATATCCGCGGGCTGTGATAGCGGCATAGGTAGGAAGGTCATCGGTCGTGCTTGAGTTGCCGGGCCCCAGCCCCACGCCTTCTTGACGATTGGTCCAGTCGATATCGTAAGTGCCGGCCACGCTGTTGAGCGTACCCGTGCAGAGGACGCGCTCGTTGGGGGTGAATACGGTGGTGAAACCGGTGCTTTGCGAGCGGCCATCGACCCACTCGGTATGACCGTTGTCGCGGAGCGTGCCGTCGTTGGGCAGCGAGCAAATGTCGTTCAACGTGGGAAATGCAAGATCCGTTAGCGTCGTCAAGTTGCCATTACGATAGAACGGTTGCCAGGCTTTGACTTCACTGAAGGCCAGCGTATAGCTAAGGCCGTCGTTGAAATCGCCGTCACGCAGCTTGCTGTTGGGGTAGGCCGCGCCGTAGCCGCCACGGCCAGTGACGGGATCCCACACAAACCATGTCCCCAGGTTCACCCCGTAGTTGCACGGATAATGCTGTGGACCGGGGTTATTGTTGCCTCCCAAGCGGGCTTCATCGCGTGGTTCGCCGGGCGAGACGTAAGTTGGCACGCGCATGGCGCTGACCTGTGATAAGCGCCCATCGGCCAAAGTGACGGGTACGGCCACGTTGCACGGCTTGTCGTAATCGATTGCGGTGGCGGTTGCTTTCTGTTCCAGGTACGGCAACAGCAGGGCCAACGTCGACCAACCTGCCAGGTCGGCGGTGTTGGATGCTAATTCCGAAACATCGGGCGATTGCCAGCTCGGCGGAAAATACTGCTTTGCGGCGTAGTGGTTGTTGAACGCCAGAGTGATCTGCCGCAGGTTGTTCTTCGAGGAATTGTCGCGCGCGGCATTTCGCGCCGCCTGAATTCCGGGGATCAACAGGCCGATCAAGATTCCGATGATGACGATGACAACGAGTAGTTCGACGAGCGTGAAGCCGCGTTTTTTCATGGCGATGTCCCGGGACGATAACAGTTTCTTGCGCGCGACGGCAGCTCAATCGGTCCGGTAAGCCGCGGTGGACCATGTGGCTTGAACGGGCAAGTAAAATAAGCACGTTTCAGCAAGCCAAATGGCACGAACGTGCAATTAGGCATGCTAATCTACTGGCTTAAGAAATTGGATGCAAGGGGCGGCGTCCTTTGCGCTTCACACACGCCGAAACTAGTCCATCGAATGAGTCGTACTAGCAGACTTGAACCAGCGCGGCGGATGTCCAATTTCGCTGGACGTCGAGTTGAAGAAGGGGAAGGTTTGCTGGGCGGCTCGTTCGCTTGTCGTGGCCGCAATCGTTTGTTCGACTTGCGGACCAAAACAAACTCAAGCCCCAGCGTTACACGGGTCAGGCCAATCGCGTCCGGCGGCAATGCTACGAGGCCTGCTTCTTCGCCACCGGGACAAGCCTTTGCGCTTGCGGGCCGTAAGGGGTTGCTTCTAGGCTGCCGTACAGTCGCACATCGACGAATCCAACATCGGCCAGCAACGTCTTAATCTCTTGGCCGGAATAGAGCCAATGCCGGTTGGTAAACGTCGTGGCCTTGCTTCCGGCGACGAAGGTCCATTCGCCCGCCACGCGCGACCATCCGTCGATCACCGACACCCGTTGGATCAGCAGCGAACCGTCGGGCAGCGCCTCGGACTGGGTCGGCTGATACCGGGCCGCCAGAATCTCCTTTCCCATGTGGTCGAACACGAACGCACCGCCGGGTTTCAGGCTGGCATGGATATTTTCCAACACCCGCCGATTGTCCACCGCCGCGTCGAAATAGCCGAACGACGTGAACAAGTTGATCGCCAGGTCGAACGAGTCCGGGCGAAGAAACTCGCGCATATCCTGTTCGACCCACTCGACGGCGGTGGCGGTGCGTGCCGCCAGGTCGCGGGCTTTTTCCAACAGGAATTTCGAGCGGTCAACGCCGGTCACCAAAAAGCCGGCCTGGGCAAAGGGGACGGCGAAACGCCCTGGCCCGCACGCCAGATCGAGCAGGCTTCCAGCCGAAACGCCGGAAAGCGCGGCGATTTTGGGCACGCTTTCGGCGGCCGCCGCAAACCGTGACTCGTGAAACATGAACGGAAACGCCGTCGCCCAAAACGAATCGCATTCAAACCAGCGTTGGTCGTTCTCTTCCAAGTGCTTCCCCCGGACCTTTTCTTGATTGGCCTTCGCGGAAGTGCCATCGCAGCGTGGACGCCGACTAGCTCTAAATCGTCATATTCGGACATCACCGGAGGCTAATTAGGGCCACCGGTCGAAACGCTAAGTGAGAGAAGTTCGTTTTCTTAGGAATCAAAACGTCTTCACCATCACCCCGCCGTCCACCACAATCGCCGTGCCGGTGATGTAGCTGCCGGCTTCGCTGGCCAGCAGCAGGGCGGGACCGGCCAGTTCCTTGGGGTCGCCCCAGCGCCCCAGGCAGGTGCGGTCGGCGAAGACCTTCTTCTCTTTGTCGCTCAGCAGCTTGCCCGGCAGATCGGTGAGGAAAGGGCCGGGGCACAGGCAATTGGCCGTAATGCCAAACGGCCCAAGCTCGACCGACATCGCCCGCGCCAGCCCTAGCAGGGCGCTCTTGGTGGCGCTGTAGGCGTGCCGTTCTTCCTTGCTGCCCAGCCCCATGATCGACGAAATGTGAATAATCCGTCCCCATTTGCGCTCTTTCATGCCGGGCACCACCGCCCGCGACAGGGCCATGCAGCTAGAAAGATTGAGCTCCACCACGCGGTCCCAGGTTTCGTCGGTGATTTTGTCGATCGGTTGCGGTGTGTTGCCGCCGGCGTTGTTGACCAAAATATCGATCTTGCCCATTTCCTTGGCCGTGGCGTCCGCCAGCTTTTGCACCGCTTTGCGGTTGGTCATGTCGGCGACAAAGTATTTGCCGCGGACCTTGGTCCCTTCCAAAATTTCCGCCAGCGCCGGCTTCAACTCCTCCTCATGCCGGCTGCTAATCACCACGTCAGCACCATGCAGGGCAAAAATACGCGCCATCGCCTTGCCCAGCCCCTTGCTACCACCGGTTACCAGGGCCACGCGGCCGGAAAGATTGAAAATGTCGTTCATGGGAGTGCCGAGTGTTGAATGCCGAGTGTCGAATGAAATGAAAAACCAATACCCAAGAGGCTACCAGAGCAACGCCATCCACCCAATGTCCGTCATTCGACACTCGGCACTCGTCACTCGGCATTTCCTACCATCTACAACGCCGCCACCACCAAATCCCCCACCTCTTTCGTCCCATGTCCCATCTTGCCGGCCGCCTGGCTTTTCATCTTGCTGCCGGTGACGGCGTGGATGGCCTTGAACACGCGGGCGGCGGCCTTTTCCTGGCCGACATGTTCCAGCAACATCCCCATGGCGTTGATGGCGGCGATGGGGTTGATGACGTTCTGGCCGGTGTACTTGGGGGCGCTCCCCCCCATCGGCTCAAACATGCTCACGCCCCCCTTGTCAGGGTTGATGTTGCCGCCGGCGGCCACGCCCAGGCCGCCTTGCAGCACGGCGGCTAGGTCGGTGATGATGTCGCCGAACATGTTGGTCGTCACGATCACGTCGTAATATTCGGGGTTCTTGACCATCCACATGCAGCAGGCATCGACGTGGTTGTAGTCGGCCTTGATGTCCGGGTACTCCTTGGCGATCTCCTGAAACGACCGCCACCACAGGTCGTGCCCATAGGTCAGCACGTTGGTCTTGGCCACCAGGGTCAGCATTTTCTTGGGGTTGTTCCGCTTCCGCGTGAACTCAAACGCCCAGCGAATGCAACGGTCGCAACCCTTGCGGGTGTACACGGCGGTCTGCGTGGCCACCTCGTCGGGGGTGTTCTTCTTGAGAAATCCGCCGGTGCCGCAGTACATGTCCTCGGTATTTTCGCGGACGACGACAAAGTCGATATCGGCCGGGCCTTTGCCTTGCAGGGGCGTCTCGACCCCCGGAAAAAGCTTGACCGGCCGCAGATTGATGTACTGGTCTAACTGAAACCGCAGCTCCAGGAGCAAGCCTTTCTCCAAAATACCCGGCTTAACGTCCGGGTGGCCGATGGCCCCTAAGTAGATAGCATCGAACTTTCGCAGCTCGTCCACCGCGCCGGCCGGCAGCACCTCGCCCGTCTTCAGATAGCGGGCACCGCCGTAGTCAAAGTGCTGCAACTCGTAGGTAAAACCTTCCAGCTTGCTGGCGGCCTCCAGCACCTTCAGCCCCTCGGCGGCCACCTCTGGTCCCGTGCCGTCGCCGGCCAAAACAGCGATCTTGATGGTCTTCTTTGCAGACATAAATCTTCAATCTTCCGTAAGTTCAGTAGCGGTCAGCCATGCCTGGCCGAGAACAAATCGCGGCGGCAGCGGCTTTTTCAGGAAAGGGGCAATTTATCAGCCCCACGGCAGGGGAACAAGTTGCCGCTGCCGCGCCGCTCGCCCAAATCTTAGCCATTTCAAGCCGCGGCAAACTCTTGCCTCCGCGGGATGCGATCGCCAGTTCCGCCAGATATAATGGCCAGCCAGACGGTCGCCATCACTTCCCACATTCTCCTTTGAGATGCCACCATGCACCGCAACCTTGCCCCCCTTTGCCTGTTGCTGCTCGGATTCTTCATGAACAACATTGCTAGCGCCGACGATGCCGAGGGGCAACTGGTGTTTGTCTCGGCCTTTGCCGCCGGAGACGACGGGGCGATTCAGGCATACATGTTGGACACCGCGACCGGCAAGTTGACGCCGGCGGAGCGGACGGCCGGCATTGAACACCCCTTCTTCATGGCCCTGTCGCCCGACCGCAAGTACTTGTATTCCATCCATGCGCCGGGCGTGTTCAGCGGCGAAAACGACGAGTTCGTGGCGGCGTTTGCCTTGGAGGGCGGCGGCGGCAAGCTCAAGCTGCTCAACAAGGTGTCGTCGCGCGGCAAGGCCTCGTGCTATTTGGATGTGGACCAGACCGGCAAGACGGTGCTGGTAGCCAACTACACCAGCGGCAGCGTGGCCGCCTTGCCCGTCGCCGCGGACGGCTCGCTGGGAGAAGCCAAATCGTTCATCCAGCATGCCGGTTCCAGCGTCGATAAAACCCGCCAGGGCGAGCCGCACGCGCACAGCATCGTCGTCAGCCCCGACAACCGGTTCGTCTTTTCCGCCGACTTGGGCCTGGACCAGATTCTGAATTATCAACTGGAGCCGGCCACCGCCAAGCTATCGCCTAACCGGCAGCCGTTCGCCCGCGCCATTCCTGGGGCGGGTCCGCGGCACTTCACGTTTCACCCCAACGGCCAGCACGCCTACGCCATCAACGAGATGCACAACTCGGTGACGCTGTTCGACTACGACACTGAGACGGGCGTGCTGCTGGAACAGCAAACGCTGTCCACCTTGCCCGCCGATTTCGACGGCACCAGCTACTGTGCCGACCTCAAGATCACGCCCGACGGCAAGTTTCTGTACGGCACCAACCGCGGGCACGACAGCATCGCGGCCTACCGGCTGGACGAGAACGGCCGTCTGAAACTGCTCGACATCATCCCCAGCCTGGGCGCAGGCCCGCAAAACCTGGCCATCGCCGCCGGCGGCAAACTTCTGCTGTGCGCCAACATGCCCGGCAACAACGTAGCCGTCTTCCAGATCGACCCCAAAACCGGCGGGCTAACCCCCCTCGGTGAACCGGTCAACATCACCAGCCCGTCTTGCATTATGCTGAAGTAGGGTGGGCCGTTAACGTTTTGCAGACGCATTCGCTCGGATAATCTCCTTTGTTCGTGGTACCGCCACCAACATAGCGAAGGGCAGCGTTTGATATGATGATTGAATGAGTGAAATAACGCAGCTACTCAGCGAAATCGAGGAAGGCGAGCCGGTTGCTACCGAACGGCTGTTGCCGCTCGTTTACGACGAATTACGACGACTGGCAGCAGCGCGTATGGCGGCGGAAGCTTCCGGTCACACGCTACAACCAACAGCACTCGTTCACGAAGCCTATCTGCGTTTAGTCGGCTCCGAAAATGGGACTCGATGGGAAACACGAGGGCATTTTTTTGGTGCCGCCGCTGAAGCAATGCGACGAATCTTGATTGAGTCTGCTCGGCGTAAGAAGGCCGAGAAGCGCGGTGGCAAGTTGCAAAGGGTCGACGTGAGTATGATCAGCGCGGCCTCGGACATGTCGCCCGACGATTTATTCGATCTGGATCAGGCGTTTTCCGAGTTTGCAGTCGCCGAACCGGAAAAGGCGGCGCTGGTCAAATTGCGTTTTTTCGGCGGGCTTTCCGAGTCGGAAGCGGCGAACTGCCTGGGTATTTCTCGCCCAACGGCGAGTCGGCACTGGGCTTTTGCCCGTGCTTGGCTGCTGGATCGAATGAAAAAAACGCGAGATCAATGAGGCGCGCCGGACATGGTTTTCGCATGAAAGGGTGAATCTTTACTCAACTAGGAGCACCCCATGAACACCGATCCGCCGCAACTCGAATCTGTCTTTCACGAAGCTTTATCCAAATCTGACGCCGCCGAGCGGGCTGCCTATCTTGATGCCGCTTGTACCGGAAACGTGGAACTCCGTGCACGCGTTGATGCATTGCTGGCGGCTCATGCCGAACGCGGCGACTTCTTGGGAGGAACCGACGGAGCGACCGTCGGATTCCAAGGGGCGCATGCTGCCTCGGTGACCGGTATCGGAACCGTGGTCGCAGGAAGATACAAGCTGCTGGAAATCATCGGCGAAGGCGGGATGGGTACCGTGTATATGGCGGAGCAAACCCACCCCGTTCGCCGAAAGGTGGCCGTCAAGATCATCAAGCCAGGTATGGACTCGAAGGGCGTCTTGGCTCGGTTTGAAGCCGAGCGGCAAGCGCTCGCCTTGATGGATCACCCGAGTATCGCGCGCGTTCTGGATGCTGGTTCAACCGAGCAAGGCCTGCCGTTCTTTGCGATGGAATTGGTGAAAGGGACACCGATCACCGAATTTTGCGATGAGCGCAGGCTTTCTCCTCGCGAGCGACTTGAGTTGTTCGTACCGGTCTGCCACGCAATTCAGCACGCCCATCAGAAAGGGGTAATTCATCGCGATATCAAGCCCTCAAATATCCTGGTCGCGCTGTACGATGATCAGCCGGTTCCTAAAGTCATCGATTTTGGTGTTGCCAAAGCGACCGGACAAGCGCTTACCGAACATACGCTCCACACGGGATTCGGTGCCATTATCGGGACGCCGGAATACATGTCGCCGGAACAGGCCACATTCAATCAACTCGATATCGACACACGGTCCGATGTTTATGCTTTAGGAGTCTTGCTGTACGAGCTCTTGACCGGAACCACGCCGGTGGACAAGGCTCGGTTGGGCAGAGCCGCGGTACTCGAAGTGCTGCGAGTGGTCCGTGAAGAAGAACCGGCCCGGCCGAGTGTCAAACTCACGACCTCGGAAGCGCGCGCCAGCATCGCCGCCACGCGGGGGATGGAGCCCGACAAGCTATCGAAATTGTTGCGCGGGGAACTCGATTGGATCGTGATGAAGGCGTTGGAAAAGGAGCGTAACCGCCGCTACGAGACGGCCGCCAGTCTGGAAAAAGACGTTCAACGATACTTGGAGGATGAGTTGGTCGAGGCGCGGCCGCCGAGCGTGGGCTACCGGACCTGGCGATTGATTCGCAAGAACGTCGCCGCCATTCTCATTACCGAGTTCATCATTCTGCTCCTTGCTGGTTGGATCTCGATGATGATCCGGAACAATGAGCGCATGAGTGTGTTGGTAAACGAATCAACCCGTGCGCGGTTGTCAGCGGATAAGCAGCGTAAAGACGCGGACGAGCAGCGTTGGGAAGCGGTGGAGCAACGCGGTCTGGCGTTGGCCGCTAAGACCGAAGCAATGGAGGCCGCGCAGGAGGCTTCGCGAGCAATGCTGCGGGCAGAGGAGAATGAAAGAACCGCCAAAGCCGCCCTAGCGAATGAACAACAGGTCTCCTACGCCAACCTTCTCTCCTTGGTACATCACGGCTGGCAGGCGAACGAAGGAGCCGCGGCAAAGAATCTGCTTGATGCTGCTCCTGAGCAACTTCGCGGTTGGGAATGGCGATACCTCCAACGTCTGTTTGCCCCAGAAGTGTTAACGCTCAAGTCAAACGGCATGTGCGTGGCCTTCAGTCCGGACGGCAAGCTCGTCGCTTCCGGCGAATTTGACGTCCAGAAGAAGCGTTACGTCCTCAAAACATGGGATGCCGACACCGGCACAGAGCGAGGTGCGTACTCAGGTTTTCACGAACTGATCCAGAGCGTCGCCTTCAGCAGCGACGGCAAGAGATTGGCCGGCGGGAACGTCTCCAGTTTCGCTCAGCAGTTCAGCGAAGTCGCGGTATGGGATCGGGACGTAGGGAAGGAAATCTTCTCTAGCTCATCCGAAGACGGATATGCCGGCTTGGCGCTCAGTCCTGATGGTCTGCTTCTTGCCCTGTCGGAGTATAGGGGAGGAGAGGAAAAACGCGGCGGAGTGGTGATCTACAACCTCGCTTCGGGAAAGGTCGAACGCACCTTGCCGTTTTTTCACCACCTGGCGTTCAGCCCCGACAGCAAGCGTCTAGCGGGAGCAGATCGGCACGGCAACGGCATCGCCGTGTGGGAGGTTACCGACGGCAAGCAACAATACCGGATCGTGGATATCGGCGCGATCGATCGGATTTGCTTTAGCCCCGACGGTAAGCAACTGGCAACGGCCAATCACGCGATCGGGCTCGAAAGCCTCAGGCAGCGTGGTGAAGTAAGGGTGTTCGATGCGAGCAACGGCGCACAAAACAATGTGTTCGGCAGCCACCGAAACTATGTTCAGGGAATCGCCTTCAGCCCCGATAGTAAACGCATAGCTTCCGCGGGGCAAGACGCGGTGCGCGTCTGGAACATCGAACAAGGTCGGGAACTGTTCGCGCTGCCGGTCGGCTTCCAGCCCAACCAAGTTGCATTTCATCCCGACGGCAAAAGATTGGCGGTCGCCGGGTATTCGTACCCGTATAAGGACTTCATCGGCACAATTGTCTTCTTCGACGCCGACAGCGGCCCCGAAGCCCGTTCTTTGCCGCATCATGTTCGCGACGAGCAGCAGCTCGTTGTGAGTGCCGACGGAAAAACGATCTGGACGATCGGCGATTCGGGAGCCTCAATAAAGCAGTGGGATGCCGCGACTGGCAGAGAACTAGCCAGCTATTCCACGCCGACCTGGGCGACCGATTACTTCGCTACAATTGCGCTGCGAACCGACGGCAGCATCGTCGCCCTTTTGCACCGCAGCAGTCGCGAGAAAAAGCTGAACGCGATTGGTCCTGCCATTGAAATCTACGACCCAGTGAAGGGGGCGACGGTGTTCAGTGTGTATTCGGAAGACAAGAGACAGCGGTCCGGGTTCGACCCGCGTAACTCCGCCTTCAGTCCTGATGGCAAATGGTTGGCATTCGCCAAAGACGAGTCGCTGGATATCTTGGATGTCAGCACCGGCAAACGCGTTACGGCGTTTCCGCCCGATGACGCCAAGGATTTTGGCGGCATCCGTCTTAGCCCCGATGGCCACCAGATCTTGTTGGGGATTCGTTCGGCGGAGCGTCTGCAGTACGGATGTCGCTTGTACGACTCGGCTACTCGGAAGCTGCTGCTCTCGTCTCCTGAATCCGCAGCTTCGAGCGTGTTATTCAGCCCCGATGGCAAATGGCTGGCGGTCCAACACGGGGAAGCAATCAAGATTCACGACGCACGCACCGGCGACGAGCGGTTTACGCTCTCTGCGAATGCAGAAATCTGGCCTGTTGCAATCAGCGCGGACAGCCGACGTCTGGCGACCACGCAGCATATTTGGGATCTGACATCGGGCAAAATCACATCCAATCTAAAACCGGGAGTCGGCAACATCGGATCGTTTAACCCTGATGGAAGCCGACTCGCCACCATCGGCAGCCTAGGAATCGACCTGTGGGATACCGCCAGCGGCCAAAGAACCTTCACCTTACGTGGATTCGCAGAAAGGCCGCGCGCACTGCAATTTACTCCCGACGGGCACCGCATCATTACAATTGCCGACACGATAAAAATCTGGGATGCGGCACCCTAGGTCGCCGTGGAGCCGGTGCTGTTCGCTCGTCAGGGTGCCATAAGCGGTAATTGGTGGGCGCGACGAGGGCTCTGGAGGGCACTTACGCGACAGGCAAGCCCACTTTCGCCGACCGGACGGCCCTTGAGCAGGCGTAAACAATAAAATTATAAACAACCAATTTAATAGTTTACAAAACGTTCATATCGTGTACAATTTCTAGCGTCCGGCTTTGCTCGCCGACGTGGCTTTTGCTCGTCCGACGGGCGTGAAGCCCCCAAACCGCCCAAGTGTCGTCGCCCGCCGCGTGTTCGAACAGCATGGCCGTGTCGGGCGGTCAATCGGGCGAGTCACTTTTTACGGCTACTGTTGCCGGCTGGTTGGCCCAATAGGGTGCGGCGTCTTTCTTGCCGCCCCTCCGCCGACCGGTACGTGCTACGGGGCTTGGCCATATTTTTGAAACGCGGTCGTCACGCGGGGCGCTGTCGGTGCGCGCCGCTGTAGGAGCCGTCTCCGACGGCGATTCGGGGCAGTCGCAACCCGCACCACACCCCCGTTGTTGGAACAGGTAACCCTGCCGCCCCAACGAAAAACCCCTTGATTTGTGGGAGATATGCCGTCTTGTTACCTGCACCACTCCGTGAAGTGGTGCGGGTACGTAGCCACGTGGCTCCCGCCATGTAGGCTTGAGTCTGTTTCGATGGCCCATGCCGGGCAACCGCACTGCAAGTGGCATGCAACTCACACATCCAGCCGGCAAACCAGGAGCTTCGCGGCTACGTGTACCTGCACCACACCCCCGTGGTGGAACAGGTAACGCGGCTACCCGGACCAAAAGTCCCACGATTTCACGGAGATATACCCACTTTGTTACCTGCACCACTCCGTGAAATGGTGCGGGTAACGTGGAACAGGAAGCGTTCAAGCTTACCGCCGCCACTGCCAGGGCGATGGCATCACCTTTGACCATCCCAATTTCAATCAGCCGCCTAACAGCCCTACACCAGTTCCTCAATCGGCGAGCCGTGGTCGAGGATGGGTTGCGGGCGGCCGGCGAAGTCGTTGAAGGATTGCTGGTGGTCGATGCCCAGGTGTTGGTAGATGGTGGCCAGCAGGTCTTGCGGCGTCAGCGGGCGCTGGGTGGGGTACTCGGCCTTGGAGTTGGTTGCGCCGATCACCTGGCCCATCCGCCAGCCGCCGCCAGAGACCAGCACCGACATCGACTGCGGCCAATGGTCGCGGCCCTGCAGGCCCGACGCGTTGGAAAGGCGCGGCGAGCGGCCAAATTCTCCCATCGCCACCACCAGAATCCGCCGGTCTTGCCCGCGAGCGAAGATGTCTTCAATCAGCGCGGACAAGGCCGGGTCCATGTCGTTCGCCCGGTATTGCATGGCGGGGCCCAGGTCCCAATCGTAGGCGGGTATGACATGGTCGTCCCAGCTAAAATAGCGGCTCAGTCCGGCCTTGGGGGCCAGGGCGTCGATGGTGATCAGGCCCACGCCCGACTCGGCCAAACGCCGGGCCAACAGGCAGCTTTGTCCCCACAGCGTCCGTCCGTAGCGGTCGCGCAGTTGGGGCGGTTCGCGCTCAAGGTCGAAGGCTTCGGCCACTTTGGGGCTGTTCAGCAAGTCAAACGCCTGCCCGTGGAACTGGTCGAGCCCGTCCAAGGCACCGCCCGCCTCGGCCCCGCGGCGGAAGCGGTCGAACTGCTGCCGCAAATGACGACGGTCCTCCAACCGCGAGCCGTTCAACCCGGCGCCCATCGTAAGGTTGGCGGGCCGAAAGTTCTCCACCGAAGGATCGCCCGTCTCAAACGCCGTATGGCTGACGCCCAGGTAGGTTGGCCGGGTCATGAAGGGCTTGGTCGGAATCCCCACGTAGCCCGGCATGCCATCGGCACCGATGCCGCGCAGCCGGCTGGTGACCATGCCGATATCGGGGTGGGTCGATGTCGCGGTGGAAGTGGGATCGGGCCGGGCGGGCGTTTTGCCGGTGAGCATCTCGATGGAGCCATCGTTGTGCGACGCCATTTCGTGCCGCACCGAGCGGATAACGCTGTATTTGTCGGCCATGCCCGCCAGCCGCGGAAAAATCTCGCAAATGTCCAAACCTGGCACCTTGGTGGCGATCGGCCGAAACGGCCCGCGGTACTCGCTGGGGGCATTGGGCTTGGGGTCGAAGGTTTCTAGCTGGCTTGGCCCGCCCCACATCCAAAACAAGATGACCGAGGTATCGCTGTTTAGTCCCGCCGAACGGGCCGCCGCCAATTGCGGCAAGCTGAGGCCACCCAAGGCCAGCGTGCCGGCCCGCAGAAATTCCCGACGGCCGACCGGCCCGCGGCAAAACGTAACAGGCATGGGGAACCTTTCGTGGAATACCGGGCGGTAGTCGTATCGGCTAGCGTTGATGAATTGTAGTCGATGCCTTCCGGACCGTCGAGCATGGCGCCGATGCATGGCATGGGCCTCGCATTGCACGATCCGCCGATGTGGGCGAAGATACGATGAGGAGCCGCCTACCGGAGTGAACGAAACGACGACGGCCAGCGAGAATTCATGGACCAGCAAGACTTTAACCGCGACGGCACGGACGACCACCCACCTTCGCGGATCGACGTAATGGTACCGCCAGAACCGCCGCCACCTCCCCCGTCCGAGCGCGGGCGGCGGGTGTTGATGCCGGCCGTGTTGTACCTGTTGACGATCGGCAGCACGTTTTGGTGCGGGTACTCTAGCGGGCGTTTCACCGATGCGGCGGGGAACGTCCATTCGGCCCTGGAGCAAGGCTTGTATTATTGCGTGGGCCTTATGGCCATCTTGACGGCTCATGAGCTGGGGCATTTTTTTCAGGCCGTAAGGTATGGCGTACCGGCCAGCTTGCCCTACTTTTTGCCCATGCCCGGCATCAGCCCGATTGGCACCATGGGGGCCGTGATTGCCATGCGGCCCCACTCCGGCGACCGCAAATCGCTCTTCGATATTGGCATTTCCGGCCCTATTGCGGGGCTGATCCCGGCCTTGGCTTGCTCGGTATGGGGCGTTCAGCAATCGGCGGTGGTTAATATGGCCCAACTGCCGGGGGCCAGTTCGTTGGGAGAACCATTGGTCTTCAAGTGGCTGGTGCTGTGGCTGAAAGGCCCGCTGCCGGAAGGCCACGATATCATCCTGCATCCGGTGGCCTTTGCCGGGTGGGTGGGGCTGTTGATCACATCGCTGAACCTGTGGCCGATTGGCCAGCTCGACGGCGGCCACATTTTGTATACCTTGCTGCGGCGGCACGCCAAACCGGTGGCCACGCTGTTCTTGTTGGGGGCGATTGTCGCCATTGCCTTTGGCTATCCCACTTGGTCGGCCTTTGTGATTCTGCTCTGCCTGATGGGACCGGAACACCCGCCGACAGCCGACGACTCTGTGCCGCTGGGCTGGCCGCGCATCATCCTGGGCTGGCTGATGCTGGCGTTTCTGCCGATTGGGTTTACGCCGTCGCCATTTCAGTTTTAGTTTGTAGGAGGCGATTCCATCGCCGATTAAACCGCATGGCACGCCGCAACATTGCCAACATCCGCGTGCTGGTAACGGGGGCGTCGGGCGGAATCGGCCGCGAGATCGCCCTGGAACTGGCCCGGCAAGGGGCAAACCTGGTGCTGGTGGCGCGTCGCGAAGAGCCGTTGAAATCCTTGGCTGACGAGATCACCCAAATAGGCCGCCAGGCTCACGTCGTGGTTGGCGACATCACCCTGCCGGACGTGCGCCAGGCCAGTCTGGATTGCGCACAAGAATCCCTGGGGGGGCTGGATATCTTGGTCAACAATGCCGGCGTGGGAGCACTGGGACCGTTTGCCGAGGCGGGCGAGGAACGCTTGCGGCGGATTATGGAGGTCAACTTTTTTACCCTGGCCGAAATGACCCGCGCGGCGATACCCCTGCTGAAGGCCGGCAACCGGCCGATGGTGGTGCAGATTGGTTCCATCTTGGGGCACCGGGCCTTGCCGCGGTCGAGCGAGTATTGCGCCAGCAAGTTTGCCGTGCGCGGCCTGGCCGAGTCGCTGCGGGCCGAACTAGCCCCGCTGGGAATTGACGTGCTGCTGGTCAGCCCAGCCACCACCGAGACGGAATTTACCGAGAATCTGCTGGAACGCCGCGGCCCGCCCGCCTTCCGCGCCGCCCGCGGCACCCCGGCCGCGGTCGTGGCCCGCCGTACCGCAGCTGCCATCCGCCGCGGCCGTCATGAACTCTTCCCCGACCTGCGTTCAAGGTTCATCCACTGCGCAAACCGGTTGCTGCCAGGGCTGATGGAATGGTGGATTATGCGTGGGGAGAGAAGGCGATAAAGGCCAGCCGGACTACTGTGCCCCAGCCGGCAGATCAATCAAGAACACCTTGGCGTCGTTGGTAGCCACGGCGACTTGTTTGCCATCGGGCGAGTAGGCCACCGAATAGCCAGCTTTGACGGGCAGCTTTTCCGCGTGCAGTTGGCCGTTGCTGGCGGCGTCCCAGATCATCAGGTTACCGGCATAGCCTATAGTGGCAATGCGCGTGCCGGCCGGGTTGTAGGTGGCCCGGTAGATGTGGTCGCTGTGGCCCGTGGCGGTGACGGCGGGCTTGTCCTCGGCGGCGTTCCAAACTTGCCACGCCTTGGACAGGCCGGCGGCCAAGAACTTGCTGCCGTCGGGTGAGTACTCCACGCTGTACAGGCCGTCGGTGATGTCTTCCTTGAGTTCCTTGACCTGGGCACCGTTGACCGGGCTCCACAGGCGGATGGTCTTGTCGCCGCTGCAACTGATAAGCTGGTCTTGGGTGGGGTGGAACATTACGCCATAGACTGGGCCGGTGTGGCCGGCGCAGTTGGCGTAGTTTTTGGCGTCGATGGTGGTCCACAGCTTGATGGACTTGTCGGCACTGGCCGAGGCCAACCGCGTACCATCGGGGCTGAACGAAAGGGAATAGATGTGCGACGTATGGCCCGGCAGATTGAATCGCGGATCGCGCGTGGCGGCCACCCAGCGGCGGGCCGTGCCATCCAGGCTGGCGGTAAACAGCGTGCGGTTATCGGCGGCCAGGGCCAGGCCCGTCACCGCGGCCGTATGGCCCGTCGATTCTTGCACCGACTCCAGCACGAACTTGCCTTGCTCTTGCACCAAGGCAAAGTTGCGGATCGTGTTGTCGGCCGAGGCGGCGATCACCTTCTTGCCTTCGTTATCGACCACCACCGCCGTGATCGGCGTGGGGACTTCCACCTGCGACACAATCTGGGCACTGCCGACATTCCACAGCCGCAGTTGCTTGTCGTCGCCGCCACCCGCCAAGAACTGCCCATTGCCGCTGCGGGCCAGGGCCTTGACCGGGCCGTCGGCCCCTTCAAACTTGCGGGCCTGGGCCAGGTCGGCCAGATTCGAGACGGCCACCAGGCCGTCGTCGCCGCAAGAAAAGATGCTGTTGCCGTCGGGCGAGAGGGTGATCTGGTTGATCTTGCCGACGTGGGCCTGTTTAGAACGCAACCCCGCTGGAGTCCAAACGCGGGCCGAATTATCGGCGCTGCCGCTGGCGACCATCAGCCCATCCGCGCTGAAGGCCACGCTGGTGACGGGGGCGGTATGTCCGGCGAATTGCTCCAAGATGGTTCCGGCGGCAACCTCGATCAGCCGCACCAGGTTGTCGTCGGCGGCCACCGCAAGGCGCTTGCTGTCATTGGAAAAGCTCACACCGCGTGCAGCGGCGGGCAGCGTCATGTCTGCCTTGGCCATGCCGTCGGCAAAGTTCCACAGGCGAACGTGCATATCCGCGCCGGCCGCGGCAACCGTGTTGTTGTCGGGGCTGATAGTGACATCGTTGACGGCGGCAGCGGAACCGTCAAAAGTCCGCTCTTGCTTGATATCGGCCGGATTGCCAATGTTCCACAACCGCACGGTCTTGTCGGCACCGCCGGAAATAATGTGTGCCGCACCTCCGTGATAAGCCACCGCTGCCACGGCTCCTTCGTGCCCCTTGATGGCGGCCACAATGGCCACCGGTGCCACCCGCAGGTGCCCGTCCTCGGCGGCAATGGCCGCGCTCTTACCGTCGTTGGCCAGGGCCACGCCGGTCGAGGCCGCTGGTTGAGTGAAGCGTTGCAGCTCGGCGCCGTCGGCCACGTTCCAAAGGCGGACGATCTTGTCGGCCCCAGACGTAATGATCCGCAATCCGTCGGCACTAAAGGCCACGGCGTTGGCCGCGCCAGTGTGGCCAGCCAGCACAATGCCCGCCGCGCCGTCGGCCGTTTTGTAGAGGCGGATTTTGCCATCGGCACCCGCCGCGGCCGCCCGTTGGCCGTCACGCGACAAGGCGATAGCCGTTACGCCCGCTCCCGTATCGACGGAGCGAACCGCCGTGCCGTCGTCCGACTTCCAAAAGCGGACCGTGTTGTCGCCGGATGAGACAAGTTGCGAACCGTCGGGCAGCCAGGCCAGGCCGGTGATTGGGCCGGCGTGCCCGGGAATATCGCGCACCGCCGCACCGTCGGCGGCATTCCAGATCTTGATGAGGTTGTCGGCCCCGCCGCCAGCGATTTGTGCGCCATTGGGGCTGATGGCCACGGCCTTGACGGCTGCGGCGTGCCCTTCAATGGCCTTCACCAACGCGCCGTCGCCGACATTGAACAGGCGGATTTTTTTGTCCTCGCTACCGGTGGCAAGCTGAGCGTTGTTGGCGCTAAAGGCCGCGCTCCAGACCTGGCCATCGTGCCCGCCGATGGCGCGGACTTCGCCGCTATCAGTGGTCCGCAGCAGCTTGACGGTCTTGTCGTCGCCGGCGGCTGCCCAAAGATTGCCATCGAGCGAGGCGGCCAAGGCCCGCGTGGGGGCAGCGTTGGCCACGGTGTCGCGCGAGGGAGCAATCGGCAGTTGCCACAAGCGGATAATTCCATCTTCGCCGGCGGTGGCCAGTTGTTGATTGTTGGGATGATAAGCGAGGTCGCGGACGGGACCGGCGTGCGTTTCGATCTGGGATACCGGCGCGCCGTCGGCGGTGCTGAAGAACTGCACAAGCCCCTGCGCGTTGCCGCTGGCCAAAGCGGCGTTGTCGCGGCTGACGGTCAGACTGTGGACTGGAACCGCACCCGCGTTGATGGCCCGGATCAACGCGCCATCGGCCGTGTTGTGGATGCGGATCTGTCCATCGGCGGCGGCCGCCGCCAGCCAGGCTTTGTCGTTGGAAAGCGCCACGGCCTGCACGGGCATGGGCGAACCGGCCGCCAGCCTAGGGGCGATAGGGGGCCAGTTCAGCACGCGCAGCACGCCATCGGCGGCCGCCGTGATGATGGTTTTATTGTCGGGATGAACGGCCAGGCTGGTGATGGCGGGGTACGAAACAGCGCCCTGCGCGGCTCCATCGGCAAAGTTCCAACCGAACAAACTGCCATCGGCTCCGGCGGCCAGAGCAACAGCGGCGTTGGGCGACAGGGCCACGGCCGAGATTTCGCCTGTCGCGCCGGCCAAATCACGGACGTGGGCTCCGGTGGTGGCATCCCAAATCCGTACCGCCTTCGCCTTATCACCACTGAGCAGGAATTTGCCATCCACCGATAACGCCAGGGCGGTCATTTCGCCAGGTGGCCCGGTCAGTTGCGCGACAGGGCCGCTGAGGGGGAAATCGTACAGCTTGACGTTGTTGTCCAAACCGCCAGACGCCAACTGGGTGCCATCCTTTGAGATGGCCACGCACAGCACCAAATTCTGATGGTCGGTGATCGTGCGCAGCAGCTTGTGGCTAGCCCGGTCCCAAATTCGCACGGTCTTGTCAAAACCGCCTGTAACGATCGACTTGCCGTCGGGCGAGAATGCCACGCAATAGACTGGCTCAGTGTGCCCTTCCAGATAGGCAATTTGGGCTTGGGCCGATTGCAGGTTCAAGGCAGTCAAGAACAGCGAGCAGCATGCCAGGCAGCGGCGAAGAATCGCTTTCATGTCGCGCACCTTTGAAGAAAGGATGAAGGCGGAAGAATGAAGAACCAGGGCGGGGGCGTCGGGGGGGTGTGGCGGCACGGCCGGGATTGGGGAGGCCGCAATGCCTCCGATTCGTGCAGCGTTATGGTAACGCATGCGCCCTTGCGGGGCAAAAGGGTTCGGTGACGCGGCGCACCGGGACGCGGCCCTTGTGAAGCGGGGCCAGCCGCCTAGAATCATGCTGACGTTCTATGTTTTAACAGAGTCCAGGAGGAGATCGTGGGCTTGCGAAGGTGATTCGACCGAGCGGCCATTGGCCGCTGGCTGTTGAAATGGCCGCCGGCAAGCGATTGTGACTGATGAGCGAACCAAATAACGACGACTCAAAAGGGCACTCGGCTGATGACGGTCCCTCGGCGCGGATACCCGCGGGTCAATCAAACGCTGCGCATGCCGGCGGCACGGCCGGGGCACCGCCAATTGTTCATGCTCATCAGAGTTATTGGCTGCTGATCATGTGCCTGACGGGCGTCGATTACTTCAGCACGCTGGGGTATCAGCCGTCGATTGCCTTCAACGCGGCGGGCGTGTTAGCGCCGTTGGCCACCGTGCTGTTGGTACTACTAACATTGTTTGGTGCGCTGCCAGTCTATTGCTACGTCTGCTCCAAGTCGCCGCATGGGCAAGGTTCGATCGCCATGCTGGAGCGGCTGGTGCATGGCTGGACCGGCAAGGCCCTGGTGCTGTTTTTGCTGGGCTTTGCCGCCACCGATTTTGTGATCACCAAGACGCTGAGCGCCGCCGACGCCGCCGAACACATGCTGCACAACCCGCTGTGGACGCAACACATGCCGCTATGGGTGCAAGACCTGGGCGAGCATCGCGAGCAGGTCCTGGTAACCATGTTTTTGCTGGTGGTGCTGGGGTTCAGCTTCTTACGCGGCTTTCGCGAGGTGATTGGGCTGGCCGCGGTGATTGTGGTGGTTTATCTGGTGCTCAACGTCATTGTCATCGGCAGCGGGCTGTATTATTTGGCGATGCACGGCGACAAGTTTCAACTGTGGCTGCACAAGCTTCAAACCGGGGAATGGCACGTTGTGTCGCATATCGTCGAGGGGCACGACAAATGGGCCATGTTGGCGATTTGCGTGCTGATCTTTCCCAAGCTAGCGCTGGGATTGAGCGGTTTTGAAACCGGTGTCGCCGTAATGCCGTTGATCCGCGGGCGGGCCGACGACGATCCGCACAATCCACGTGGCAGGATTCTCAACACGCAAAAGCTGTTGATAACAGCGGCCTTGATCATGTCCGTGATGTTGCTTGGCTCCTCGCTTGTGACATCCACCTTGATTGACCCCATCGAACTCACCAAGGTGGAAGAACATGGTCCCACCGGCGAGGTCGGCGAGCCTGTAAAAGGAGGGAAGGCAGCCGACCGCGCGCTGGCTTTCTTGGCGCACGGCCAGGGCGATACGAAAATATCGCCGCTGTTTGGCGAGTTATTCGGCACGATTTACGACATAAGCACCGTATTGATCTTGAGCTTCGCGGGGGCCAGCGCCATGTCGGGCCTGCTGAATCTGGTGCCGCAGTATTTGCCGCGGTATGGCATGGCCCCGGAATGGACGCGGGCCGTACGGCCGCTGGTGCTGCTGTTTACCATTATCAACTTGTTCGTGACCTGGATTTTTGATGCCGATGTGGAAAAACAAGGGGGAGCCTACGCCACCGGCGTGTTGGTGCTAATGTCGAGCGCATGCGTGGCGACCGTCATTGGCCGCTGGCGCGAGGGGAGCGGAAAATGGTTCTTTCGCACGCCGTGGTTCACGTTGGTCATCATGCTGGTCTTTTTCTACACCACCGCCGCTAACATGGTGGAGCGGCCCGATGGCTTGAAGATCGCCAGTTGCTTTATTGCCGCGATCGTGGCCTCATCGTTTGGATCGCGGCTGCAGCGCAGCAAGGAGCTGCGGTTCATGGGCTTTGAGTTCGCCGACCACCAGTCACACTTTCTGTGGGACAGTTTAAAGCACCTGGAGTTTCCGGTGCTGGTTCCTCACCGCCCTGGTGCCCGCGACTTGCGTGAGAAAGATGAGCATATCCGAGCGCGGCATCGGCTGGCTCCCGACGTGCCGATCGTCTTTATCGAGGCGGAAGTTGGCGATCCGAGCGAGTTTCAGCAGCAGCCCCTGTTGGAGGTCCACGAATCGGAAGGACGGTTCGTGATTGGGGTGACGCGGTGTGCCTCGATTGCGCATGTCATCGCCACGATTGCCTTGGAGCTGTCGAAAGTAGGCAAGCCGCCAGAGATACATTTTGGCTGGTCGAACGAAAGCCCCGTTGCCGCCAGCTTGAGCTTTTTGCTGCTAGGCGAGGGGAATGTTCCTTGGATGGTCCGCGAATTGATCCGCCGGCAAGAGGCCGACCCGGCGCGGCAACCGCAGGTTTTTATCGGTTAGGTCCAGCTTCAACGCATCGCCATGAAGAATCGCTATACAGCCGCGGCCGTGCAGCTCCATTCTCACGAGGACGTTGAAAGCAATTTGGATGCCGCCAAAAGATGGGCGGAGGAAGCAGCCCGCCGCAGCGCCCGTTTGGTAGTACTGCCGGAGCTGTTCAACTGCCTGGCGCGGCCGGAGGTCATGCTGCGGCACGCGGAGGAAATCTCCGGCCGAACGAGGCAGTTCATGAGCCGCCTGGCGGCCCGGCTGGGCGTGACGCTGCTGGCCGGCAGTATATGCGAGCGCGGCCTGACACCCGCCAAGGCCCACAACACCAGCCTGCTGTTTGGTCCTGATGGTTCGTTGTTGGCCCAATATCGCAAGCTGCATTTGTTTGATGTCGATTTGCCCGGCAGTGTTTGCTATCGCGAATCCGATTGGCTATTGCCGGGCGACGAGGTTGTAGCGGTCGATACCGATTTAGGCCGGCTGGGCTTGTCGATTTGCTACGACATTCGCTTTCCGGAACTATTTCAGCTTCAGCGGGCGGATGTGCTGCTGGTGGCCTCGGCTTTTACCATGCCGACCGGTCGCGACCATTGGGAAGTCTTGCTGCGGGCACGAGCCATCGAGAATCAGGCATTCGTGGTGGCGGCCAATCAATATGGAGAACATACCCCGCAACTCACCACGTTGGGCCGCTCACTGTTGGCGGACCCTTGGGGAACGGTTCTGTCCGTGGCGGCCGATGGCGAGGGGCTAGCATTGGCCGAGATCGATCTCGATCGGCAGGCGGAGATTCGCGCCAGGCTGCCATCGCTGAAACATCGACGCCAACTGTAGGAGGCGATTCCATCACCGATTGCGGTGAATCGCATCGCTCTCATCGGCAATGGAATCGCCCCATACAACCCGCGGGCAGTCTACCCGCCAATCGCGGCTATGCCGTGGGCCGCTTCAAATGCTGATATATCGGCCTCGTGCTTGAGGGTCAGTCCGATATCGTCCAGGCCGTTCAACAGGCAGTGGCGGCGAAAGGGATCGACCTCGAAGGAAACTTTCAGGCCGTGGTCGTCCGTGACGGTTTGCTGGTGGAGATCGACGGTCAGCCGATAGCCGGCATGTTTGGCGGCCCTTTGAAAGATGTCGTCCACCACCGCTTCGTCCAGCTTGACTGGCAGCATGCCGTTCTTGAAGCAGTTGTTATAGAAAATATCGGCGAACGACGGCGCAATTAAAGCGCGAAAGCCAAAGTCATCCAGCGCCCAAGGGGCATGTTCACGGCTTGACCCGCACCCAAAATTGCGCCGGGCCACCAGCACGCTAGCCCCCTTCATCGCAGGACGGTTCAGTTCAAAATCGGGGTTGTCAGAGCCATCGTCGCTAAACCGCCAATCAAAAAACAAGAACTGCCCAAACCCCGTTCGCTCGATCCGCTTAAGGAACTGCTTGGGAATAATCTGGTCGGTATCGACATTGGGCCGATCCAACGGAGCGACCAGGCCGTTGTGGGTGGTGAAGGATTTCATGGGCAGATGAACCTTTGGTTGATTTTGTTGTTCGAGAAATTTTAGCAAGCAATTCCAGGTTCAATCTTGTTTCGCATACTTCCACTCCCGGATATCCACAAAATGCCCCTCCACGGCCGCCGCTGCCGCCATGGCGGGTGAGACCAAATGGGTGCGGCCTCCTTTGCCTTGGCGGCCCTCGAAGTTGCGGTTGCTGGTCGATGCGCATCGCTGCCCGGGTGTGAGAATGTCCGGGTTCATCCCCAGGCACATGCTGCAGCCAGCTTCGCGCCACTCAAAGCCGGCTTCGGTGAAGATACGGTTCAGGCCTTCGGCTTCGGCTTGCAACTTAATCATGCCGCTGCCCGGCACGACCATGGCGTTGACGCCGGGGGCAACATGGTGGCCGCGGACAACGGCGGCGGCCGCCCGCAAGTCCTCGATGCGGCTATTGGTACATGATCCGATAAAGACACGCTCCAGGGGGATCTCGCTGATTGGCGTGCCGGGCTTTAGACCCATGTAGGCCAGGGCCGATTCAGCCGATTTGCGGTCGTTGTCGTTGCTCATGGCGGCAGGATTGGGAACGGCGGATGAGATCGGCGCGACCTGTCCCGGATTCGTTCCCCAGGTGACTTGCGGTTCCACATCGGCTGCATCAAAGACCAAGACTTTGTCATACACAGCGCCGGGATCGCTGGGCAGTTCTCGCCAGCGGGCCACCGCCGCGTCAAAGTCCTTGGGGGCGAATTCCTTGCCGCGCAGGTATTCAATAGTCTTGTCATCTGGTGCAATCATTCCGGCCCGGGCTCCGGCTTCGATTGACATATTGCAGACGGTCATCCGCTCTTCCATGCTCAAGGCTTGGATGGCGCTGCCGGTGTATTCCATGCAGTAACCCGTGCCGCCGTCGGTGGTGAGCTGGCCGATCAGATACAAAATCAGATCCTTGGCTGTCACGCCGGGGGCTAATTTACCGTTGACCCGCATCTCCAGCGTCAGCGGCTTGTATTGCAGCAGCGTTTGCGTCGCCAAGACATGTTCCACCTCGCTGGTGCCAATGCCAAAGGCCAATGCGCCAAAGGCACCATGGGTGGCGGTATGGCTATCTCCGCAGACAATCGTCATGCCGGGCTGGGTCAGGCCAAGTTCCGGCCCGATCACATGCACGATTCCTTGGTGCGGGTCGTCCAAGTCATACAGCCGGATGCCGAACTCCCGGCAATTGCTGCGCAGCGTGTCGATTTGCTGCTTGGCGATGGGGTCGGCAATCGGCAGCCGGCGATCCGTGGTGGGCACGTTATGGTCGGGCGTGGCCGAGGTCAGTTCCGGACGTCGCACGCGTCTGCCCGCAAGCCGCAGTCCCTCAAATGCCTGGGCGCTCGTGACTTCATGCACCAGATGGCGATCAATATAAAGAATGGTCTGTTGGCCGGCATCGGCCCTTACCACATGGGCATCCCAAATCTTCTCGAAAAGTGTTTTTGGCGGATTGGAGGCGGCTATCATGGTTCATCTCGAACAAGGACAGGTAAGAGTGCGAAGCATTTCCGCGACATCGCCCGCGCTGGTTTTGGGCGGCGGGCGGGAGCGGCCTCAACCCATTATATCGGCGATCCGCCGCCACGGGGAGTTGCCCGACGAGCCAAGCCACGGCCGTTCTGCCGCGCAAAGTTCCGCTGAAGACAGGACGATGTCGAGCAGCGGCATCAGTCGATTGGCGGTGGCATGTTTTCCGGCAATTTGGGCAAATCTTTGAAATCGTAGGGCTGATCGACACCGGGAATGGTATTGAAATCGGTCACGAGTTCTCCCAGTTCCTCCGGCGGAATCGTCACATTTCCGCAACCGGTGAATGCCAGTGCCAGTCCCAAGATAGCCGTCGTCGAAATCGCACGCATGTTTCATTCGCCCTTGATTGCCGTAACATTGAGTACTTCATTTTGCAATCCCCGCGACTTTGAGGCAACCATCTTGTGCGACAAATCGCGACGTTTGGCGGTTTTTTGGGAGCGTCGGCATGGCAGGCGGCGGTTTCCTGGCCGATCACCGGTAGGAGGCGATTCCATCGCCGATATGCTGTAGGAGCCGTCTCCAACGGCGACATTCCGCGTTCCGTTCTGTTAACTTTCCATGTCCGCGTGCCAGTCAGGCCGGAACTCGATAAACTAGCAGGCCAATCGTCCGTCCGAGTCTTGCACCGTAGAATCATCGAAGTTGAGGAGTTGAGCCATGAGCACAATAGGGTTTATCGGACTAGGGACAATGGGTGCTCCCATGGCCCGCAATGTCTTGAAAGCTGGCCATAAGCTGGTGTTTTACGCCCGGCGGCCAGAAACCGCATCAGAATTCAAGGCCGAAGGGGGCATTCAGGCATCCTCTCCCGCCGAGGTCGCCCGACAGGCCGATCTGATCATTACGATCGTCACCGCGGACGAGCAAGTTCGTGAGGTCGTGCTTGGTCCCGAAGGCGTTGCCGCCGGGGCCTCGCCCGGCAAGGTCTTGATGGATATGAGCACGATCGGGCCTTGGACGGCCCGTTCGGTCGGGGCGGAACTGGCCAGCCGGCAAATCGCCATGCTCGACGCGCCTGTGTCGGGTGGTCCGTGGGGGGCTGCCGCGGGAACCTTGGCCATCATGGTGGGAGGGGACGAATCGGTTTTCACCCGCTGCCGGCCGCTGCTGGAGTCGATGGGCGACCGCAACAAGATCTTCCACGTTGGCCCGCTCGGCGCGGGACAAACCGTCAAGCTCATCAACCAAATGTTGGGGGGAGCGATGATGGCCTTGATTGGCGAAGGGCTGGTGCTGGCCCGCGCGGCCGATGTCAATCTCGACCGGCTGGCGGATGTGGTGGCCGTTTCTAGCGGCAATTCATCGGTGTTTGAGGCACGGGCCAGAAAATTCGTGTTGTCCGACAATTACGTGCCGGGGTTCACGACCAGCTTGATGCACAAAGATGTGGGGCTGGCATTGGAACTTGGCCGGCGGCTAGACGTTCCGCTGCCGGTTGCCGCCAGTGCCCTTCAGCAATATACGGCTGCCCTAGGCCAAGGCCTGGGCGAAAGCGACTTCGCGGCGGTGGCCAAGGTTTGCGAACAGGCGGCTGGCAGAAAGATTGTGGGATAGTTTCTTGGTTGTAGGAGACGATTCCATCGCCGATCGTTTTCCTTGTGCGTCACGCCGTCTCCGGCGGAACCAGGCCGAGTTCCTCGATCATGATTTCGCGGATGCGAAATTTTTGGATCTTGCCGGTCACGGTTTGGGGGAAGGCATCTACCAGCTTTACATAACGCGGCACTTTGTAATGTGCCAGGCTGCGGCGGCAGAAATCGCGAAGTTCGTTAGTTGTGGCCACTTGGTCCGGTTTGAGTTTGATCCAGGCGCAAAGTTCCTCGACATATTTGGGGTCGGGCACGCCGCACACCGCGGCTTGCTCTACCGCCGGATGCGTGAACAAGAACTCTTCAATCTCGCGCGGGTAGATGTTCTCCCCGCCGCGGCAAACCATGTCTTTGATGCGGCCGGTGATGCGGTAGTAACCGTTGGGCAGCCGCATCGCCAGATCGCCCGTATGCAGCCAGCCCTCGTCGTCAATGGCCGCCGCCGTGGCCGCGGGGTCCTTGTAATAGCCGAGCATGACACCGTGGCCATGGGCGCACAGCTCGCCTTGCTGGTTGTCGCCCAGTTCGGCACCCGTTTCGGGGTCGATCAATTTTACCTTGGCCCCGGGAATGGGACGGCCGACTGTTTCGACCCGCAGTTCCAACGGATCATCGGTGCGGGTTTGCGTAATGACCGGCGAGAACTCCGTCAGGCCGTAAGCGATGGTCATTTCACTGGCATGCATGCGGTCTATGACTTGCCGCATGATTTCGATGGGGCAGGGGCTGCCGGCCATGATGCCAGTACGCAAGGAAGAAAGATCACGGCCGGCGAAAGTGGCGTCCTGCAACTCGGCGATGAACATCGTCGGCACACCGTAAATGGCGGTGGCCCGTTCGCGTTCGATGGCATCGAGCGTAGGCGTCGGTGCAAAGGACTCCGCTGGGATAATCATGGCCGCGCCGCGCACCACGGCCGCCATCGTCCCCAACACGCAGCCAAAACAGTGATAGAACGGCACGGGAATGCAGATGCGGTCAGCCGACGTTATTTGCTGGCAATCGCCCACGTAGTAAGCGTTCAGCAGCAGATTGCGGTGCGTCAGCGTAGCCGCCTTGGGAAAACCGGTCGTGCCGGATGTGTATTGGATATTGATGGCGTCGCCCGGTTTCAGGCGGCGGCCCGCTTCCATCAGATCGCGCGAGTCAATGCCGCGGCCCCGGTCGAGCATTTCGCTCCACGAGATTGCTCCGGCCGGAGTCTTTCCCTTCAGCGATACCACCCACCGCAGCTTGGGAAAATCTGCACTGCGCAATCCGCCGGGCGACGCACCCGCCAACTCCGGGCAGACCTGGCGCAACATGGCGAAGTAGTCGGACGTCTTGAAGGCATCGACCGACAACAGCGCCACGGAGTCGCTCTGATGCAAAACGTATTTCAGCTCGTGCGGCCGATAGGCCGGGTTGATCGTCACCAAGACCGCGCCAATTTTGGCCGTGGCAAATTGCAACAGCACCCATTGCGGGACGTTGGTAGCCCAGACCGCCACATGCTGGCCGGGTTGAATGCCCAGGGCCAGCAGGCCCTTAGCGGCTTCATAAACCGCCCGATCAAACTCGGCGTAACTCATCCGCAGATCAAGTTGCGGAAAGACCAATGCATCATTGGCCGCGTGCCGCGCGGCGGACTGCTCCAATGCCTGGCCGATGGTCAGCCCATCGACCCAGGGAATGCCCGCCGAGGCTGTCGAGTCTGAAGTCATGCTTTGTTTCCGCCTGGAATCTCCCATGTCAGGCGATTCCGCCATCGTCTGTAGGAGGCGACTCCATCGCCGCTTCACGCTATTCCAATAGCGGGTCGGCAAATGCCATGGCAGCCGGAGCAAAGATAAACAGCGGCAACCAGACAGCCAGCGCCGGATCGACCAACACGTTGGATCCCAAGAATTGCGATCCCAGCGTTACCAACATAAAGACCACCACCACCACCAGGCAAATGCCCACCGCCAGAAAGACATTTCGGTTGCCCTTGGAGATCACCAGCGGCAACCCCAAGAAGAGCAGCGTAACATCCAGCAGCGGCTGCACGAAACGTGAATGAATGGCCACGCGAACATCAGCGCCAAAATCGAGGCTGCGATTGCTTAGCCCGCGAATGAGTGACAATGTCGAGGAAAACTGCCGCCAGCCGGTTCCACCCGTCAGTTGCTCATAATCGACATCGCTGACCACGAAACACTCGTTCGGTTTCAGCCAACCCGGTTCGTCGCGGGGGGTGACAATCACCCGCTTGTTGTGGCGGACGACCGAAGGCGCTTCCATCAGATTCTTGGGACGTTGCACGCCTCGCAACAAATAGCCGTTGGGATGTTTTTCGTTGGCCTTGAGGTAAAAGGCATTGTCCGCCACAATCTGTTTGCTGAACCGTGCCATGTCGGGCGGCAGCAGAAAACTAGGCACTGAGATGCGCTGCTCGTTGCCGAAAGCTTCTTTTCCACGCAGCAGGATATCAGACTCGTTGTCGTACCGAGGCTTGACCTCGGTTGCGTTATCCCCGGCTAAATCCTTGGCATTCTTGCTTAGGCCATCACGCATGCTCGGAATGCCCAGTTCGCGATTGGCGGCGGCAAGCAGCGCCACGAACATCGAGGCCAATACCACGGGAAAAGTCACGCGGCCGCGCGAGACCCCCGCGGCCATGATGGCGGTCAATTCGTTGTGGCGCTGAATCCAGGTCATGGTGAACATGGCGGCGATCAACGCCAGAATGCCGCTGGTGCGGTCGAAAAAGTAGACGGCTTTGTACCCGTAGTACTCGGCGATTACCTGCAGCACGCCGCCATGCTTCTCGCCGTACACCAGAAAGTCGTCAAAATTGGTGAACAGATCAAAGACGATATACATCCCGGTCATGCAGACATAGCAGATCACCAGGTTCTGAATGAACTGCAACAGCAGATAGCGATCAATAATTCCCGGCAGCCAGCTCGGGCGCAGCGGCGGCTTCTTGGGGGCGGTTTCCGACACGGTTTGTTCTCCAGATGATTGCCGACAATGCGATGCCGCTCGATTCCTTCCGCGTTGTAAGCGCCTCCTACCGTTGCAATACCTGTTGAACGGCCCTGGCCAGCCCGGCGATGCCTTGGCCGATTCGTTCAGGCGATTGGTCGCCAAAGCTCAGGCGAATGGTGTTGTGTCGCACCGCCGCCCCCTCCCGCGGATAGCTGTACTCCCCCGGCACGTACAAGACACCCTCGGCCACGCAGCGTTTCAAGAGCTGGCCGAGCGGGCCGGCGTCGATCATGTCGGGCAGGGTCAGCCAGACATACAATCCGCCGTCGGGCCTGGTCCAGGTAGCTCCCGGCATCTGGGCCAGGTGTTCGTGCAGGGCAATCAGCATGGCGTCCCGCTTGATGCGGTACTGTTCGCGCAGCCGCGAAATGTGATCTTCCAACAGGTCCAACTCCAGCACTTTGGACACCAGGTGTTGGGCAAAATTCGACGAACCAAAATTGATGTTCGTCTTTACGTCGAGAACGGGCTCGACCAGGGCGGGCGGAAGCAGGCCCCAACCAACGCGTACGCCGGGAGAATAGCACTTGGAAAAAGTCCCCGTCAAAATGACGGTCTCGCCCGATTCGTCGAAAGCCCGCAAGCTAGGGATATCATCGCCGTCGTACCGCAAGTCGCGATAGGCGGCATCCTCGATAATGTGAATGGTCTGCCGTCGCGACCAGCGCTGCGCGATTTCCACCAATTGCGGCCGCCGTTTGGCGGCCAGCGTCGACGTGCCGGGGTTGTCAAACGAAGTCGTCACGTAGATGGCCCTAACCCGGTCAAGTTCACCCGCCGCTTCAATGCGTTCCAACTCGGCTTCGATTGCCTCCGGAATTATACCTTGGCAATCTCCGGCGACTCCCACTGCCCGAATGCCCTGATTGGCGAGTGCCCCCAAGAACACAAAATAGGTTGGTGCCGCGCACAGGACGATATCGCCGGGATCGCACAACACATCGGCCAGCAAGAAGAGCAGTTCATTACTGCCCGCCGTGACCACCATCTGCTGGACCGAGATGTTTTTTTCGCTGTCTGGTTGGCGGTCCGCGGCCTGCAACCGCTCGACAAGCTGCTCCCGCAGCAAAAAGTGGCCGGCGGTCGTACCGTATTGCAAGGCTACCCGCGCCAGCCCTTCGTCGGCCAGCAACGAATCCAAGGCTTCGCGCGTGACATCAACCGGCAAGGTGGTTTGATCGACAAAACCAGCCGCTAAGGAGATTAAATTGGGGTTCGCCAAAGCCATCGACATCAGCTCGCCAATGGGTTGCCCGCTGGCCAGTTGGGCTCGTTGGCTTGGTCGAAATGTTGGCAGCATGAAGGACTCACAAGGCACGCGGGCCATTACCTCATTGACTAACTACGCCAACCGCCGAGGCGTGGTTCGACGGAGGCCAAACGAACAATCGCCCCTCTAAAGTTGTCGGAACATAGGTTAAGATGTCAAACAGGGTCAAGATCGGCCGCTTTTTCCGGCATGGCGATCTTGCCTGGAATGCCCAGATACTGTTTAACGCCTGCGTATGTTATGCCTGTTTACCGGACAGTTGCCAACCAGGCCCGACGCTTGACTGCGGTGAATTGGCAGCGGATCGGCCGAAAAGCGCGACAGAGCGGCATGAATCTGCTGTTTCCCCCCGTTTGTGCTTATTGCGAACAAGACGCCGGCCTGGCCGACGATAGCTGGCTGCTCTGCCCGCCTTGCCGTGTTTTGCTGGCCGCTGGTGAAGGCGTCCCTTGCCGTCGCTGTGGAGCACTCGTGGCGGAAAGCAACCCAGTGGACGATGGGTGCATCCATTGCCGCGATCAACGGTTGCGGTTCGTCGAAGGCGCGGCATTGGGTGCCTATGCCGGCGATCTGCGCAAGGCCGTACTGCGTATGAAGGGGTCGACGTGCGAACCCTTGGCCGCGGCAGTGGCCGGTTTACTGTGCCAGGCGCAGAATTCCCGCATGCAAGGCTGGCAGGCCGAGGTTGTCGTGCCGGTCCCCATGCATTGGACCCGGCGGATGGCCCGCGGCACCAACAGCCCCGATATCGTGGCCGAGGTCTTGGCGGCCAGCCTGGGCTTGCCGTTCGAGCGGCGCATGTTGCGCCGGCGCAAGAACACCGTGCCGCAGGGGGATCTGCCCCCTGGCCAGCGGCTGGCCAATCTGCGCGACGCCTTTCGAGTGCGCCGCGGTTACAATGTGCGTGATGCCAAAGTGTTGATCGTGGACGACATCTTGACAACTGGTGCTACCTGCAATGAAGCTACGCGGATGCTGCTGGCAGCCGGTGCCGCGTCGGTCTTCGTGGCGGTTGTCGCCAGGGCGGAAAACGCCCGCGCGGTCTAATTCGCATTTTTGAAAAACACCACTCGCCTCCGCCATATCGGCTGACTCAGGAATCCCCTATCGCATGGCTACGGACTCGCCTCGGTTACGTTTGGGAACTCGCGCAAGTCCGCTGGCCCGCTGGCAGGCCGACTGGGTATCCGCCAGGCTGCAAGAGCATGGCATCGCCGTGAAGATGGTGTTGATTACCACGCAGGGCGACCAGCAGCAATCGGGCCCGATCGGTGCCATCGGCACGCAAGGAGTGTTTACCAAAGAGATTCAACGGGCACTGCTCGACCGCAGAATTGACCTGGCGGTTCACAGTTTGAAGGACCTGCCAACGGCGGACTCGCCGGGCCTGTGGCTGGCGGCCGTGCCCGATCGCGAGGCCCCCGGCGATGCGCTCATCAGCCGCGACGGACAGCCGTTTGCGTCCTTGGCAAAAGACGCACGCATTGGTACCGGCAGCCCGCGGAGGCGGTCTCAACTTTGGCACGCTCGGCCTGACTTGGAAATGCTCGATGTCCGCGGCAATGTCGATACGCGTTTGCGCAAACTCGACGAAGGCCAGTTCGAGGCGATCGTGCTGGCGGAAAGCGGGCTTAAGCGGCTGGGGCTGGCCGATCGAATCAGCCAAATCTTGCCCAAGGAAATGATCCTGCCAGCCGTCGGACAAGGAGCGTTGGGGCTGGAAACCCGCGCGGAAGACCGGGCCACGATTGCCCTGCTGGCAGCGCTAGACCATGCCGATACGCATGCGGCGGTGCTTGCGGAGCGCGCCATGCTTGCCACGCTTCGGGGCGGCTGTTTGGCACCCGTGGGGGGCTGGGCACGGATCACCTCGGATGGCCTGTTGCATTTGAGCGGCGTAGTGCTCAGTGCCGATGGCAAGCAGCGTCTATTCGCGGAAGCCATGCAGCCTCCCGGAGCCGCTGAAGCGCTAGGCGTGCTGGTGGCCGAAACCTTGCTGCGGGACGGCGCGGCCGAACTGATTCAAGCCTCCCGAAGCTCGGGGTAAGTAAGTGACAGGAGATGATGCCCTTGTAGGAGGCGATTCCATCGCCGATGAGCACGGTGCCACGCGATACAATCGGCGATGGAATCGCCTCCTACACCGGTAGCGGCAGTAGTCGCCGTTTGCTGTCGGCAAGATCGGCGGATTGCATTGGCGAATGCGTGCCGCGCCGTCGCCGCTAGCACGGGCGATATCCGCGCCCAACACCCGCAAAACGTGGGCAGTCGGCATTCTTCCCAACGTGGGGCGAAAGTCTGGCCCGGTTGGCACGCCTCTTGCTTTGCCCTCGCCAGGCAACCCTTGCGCAACTGCGCGAAGGGGTCTGCTGGCAGGCTTGCAAACCATTCCGTTTACCTTCGACGAATTGACTCATGCCTTACGGACTGTACATCTCGGCGGAAGGTGCCCAGGCCCAAAGCCGGCGGCTGGAAGTCGTGGCCAATAATCTGGCCAACGTCGATACCGTCGGCTTTCGGCGCGACGTGGCACAATTCCAGGCTCGCTTTGCCGAGGAGATCGAAAGCGGCCGCGACCATTACGGATCTGGCAGCGTCAATAACCTGGGGGGCGGCGTGCAAGTGCAGAGCACGGCCACCGACTTTACCGCGGGCAGCCTCAAACGAACCGGGACCGATACGGATCTAGCGATCCGCGGAGACGGATTTTTTGTCATCCGCAAGGGGGACGACCAACTGCTGACCCGCGCCGGCAATTTCTTGCTCTCTCCCACCGGCCAGTTGGAGACAGGCGAGGGCTACCCGGTGATGAACGACACGGGCAACCCCGTGGTAATCGACCAGGATCTGGGGCCGTGGATGGTAACGCCCGACGGCGGCATTGCCCAGGCCGGCAACGTCACCTACCTGGCCATGGTTCGCCCCGATTCGCTGGCCGACCTGGTCAAGCAAGGCGAAAACATGTTTCACTCGACCACCGCGCCGCAGCCGGTTGAACCGTCGCAGCGTGCCGTGGCGCAAGGTTGGTTGGAAACATCGGGTGTCAAACCGACCAGCGAAATGATGCAAATGATCGAAGCATCGCGGGCCTTTGAAGCCAACGTCAATATGATCCGCAACCAGGACCAGATGCTGGGCACGCTCATCACTCGCATTCTGCGCACCGCATAACTATGGACTGTAGCAGGCGATTTCATCGCCGATTGGGGCTTGTTGTGCAGATCAAATCGGCGATGGAATCGCCTCCTTCAACGACTGAATAGCCTTCACCGAACACCGCAGGTTGAACGACAGGAAGCAAACATGAGCATTCCGGCACTTTATACGGCCGCCACGGGCATGGACGCCCTGCAGACCAAGATTGACACCGTTGCCAACAATATGGCCAACATCAATACCACGGCCTTCAAGCGCGACCGCTGCAACTTCGAGGACTTGTACTACGCGCAGTACAAACTGCCCGGCGCGTTGGACCAGGTGGGCAATCCCACGGCGGTCGGCATCCATGTCGGTCTGGGTACTCGCGTGCAAAGCGTGCAGTCCGACTTCGCGCAGGGGACAATCGAACAGACCAACAACCAAATGGATGTGGCCATTGTGGGAGACGGCTTTTTCCAGGTGGTCGATCCCTCGACCAGCCAGATTGTC
>JBFWUW010000025.1:0-87730 GCA_050247075.1 Pirellulales bacterium
GGTACTCCGGGAGAGGGTTGGGGAGAGGGAGATGTGGCGAAATGGCCGCCATCAACCAAACCCTCACCCCGGCCCTCTCCCAGAGGGAGAGGGAGGTTCCAATGCGGAAGTTGTTTCGTACCGTATCTTTAGTTCTTCATCAATGCTGATGCCGCGGGATTGTTCCTTCGCGGACAGCATTTTTCCTCACGTCCGTTCGACCGAACTCTCAAGATGTCCATTTCATCGACTTGTGCTTGCGGGAAGACCTACCGTTTGAAGGACGAATTGGCGGGCAAACTCGTCAAGTGTCCGGCGTGTGGAGCCGCCATGCAGGTGCCCGCCGGTGCCGTGGACTTGCCTGCTGCCCGTCCGCCGGCTTCTCCGGCACCATCGGCGACAATGCCAGCGCCTGCCGCACCGCCAGTTTTATCAGCGCCGCCCGTGGCCCCTCCGCCGCCATTGCCCTCGATCCAATCGAATACCGGGCAGGGCAAACCCGCGTTGCCTCCGCTGCCGTCGGCGGAGGCCGCGGCTTCGCCCTATCGGTCGCCGCAAACAGATATCACCCCCTACCGTCCGGAACCTCCCGCCGCATTCGGCAATCCGCTGCTGCCATTTGCCAGGGACAAATTTTTGTTGCGGCAAAAGCTTCGCCTCATCGACCAAAAGTACGAGATTTGGGACGAACAGGGCCAGCCGATCTTGTACGTGGAGCGGCCGACGCACTTTTTTCAATCGTTACTGGCCGCGTTCGGCGCGATAGCCACTGGGCTAATCGTGGGTGGAGCGCTGGTAATACCGGGGGCGCTTGTCGCCAAGAAGGTCTCGGAACCGGTCGGCGTGGTGCTCATCATTCTGGCAATTGCACTGGCGATCGCCGCTATCGCCGCGGTCGGCGTGGTCCTGTCTCCCAAACGGCATGTCCATTTCTACCACGACGCCAGCAAGGGCCAGCAAGTCTTGCGGATTCTGCAAGACAGAAAGTTCACCCCCATCAATGCCACGTATACAGTGCTGGATGCGTCGGGCCAGGTCATCGCCAGGCTGCACAAAAACTATCTCTACAATTTCTTCCGCAAGCGCTGGTACATCTACGGTCTGGATGGCAGCGTGCAATTCATGGCGATGGAAGACTCGGTCGTCCTGTCGCTGTTGCGGCGCGCACTTGGGCCGATGTACGGCCTGTTGCGAACCAATTTCATCATCGTCCGCGGTGAAAACAGCGAAGACGAAATCGGCCAGTTCAACCGCAAGTTTACGCTGCTGGACCGCTACGTGTTGGATCTCAGCGACGACCCCCAACGCACCTTCGACCGCCGCGTGGCGTTGGCCCTGGGGCTGATGCTGGACACGGGCGAGCGGCGCTAGGCAGCGCGCCTACTTGGCTTCCGGCGGGACTGGTTTTTGCCGATTGGGGCAAGGGTGCTGGAAGGGAGCCTTCCCCCCGGCCCAGGCTCCTTTGGCCTCGTGGTTGCTTTCGACGTACTTTTTGGCCAGGTCCAGCACGGCGTCCTCGCTCTTGTCGATTTGCAACTCGAACCACATCCCGTCCACACCGGCCTTAGCCACGCGAATGCCCGCCGCCAGCCGCCCGCGATGGTCGCCCCCTGCGCAGTCGCCGGCAATCAATGCCGCCACGAGCCGATCAGTAAGGCTGCCTTCGGTCTCTTCATACGCCGCGGCCATGGAAGTGATCACTTCGCGCCCGGTAAGTGTATTTCCTTGGCAAGCGTAGAACCGGCCCGACATCGCTCCCCAATAAATTCCGGCCGGATCGGCGTCAGCCGGGTTGCGGTTGGCGGCCCGGCCCCGCATGTCGATGATGGCAAGCTGCCGCTTATCGCGGCGATCATCCCCCTTGAGCAGTTCGCCCAGCACTTCTTCCGGCAGCAGCCCCTTCTCAAGCAGATTGAGTGCCTGTTCGCCATAGCCAGGGTGGTGCCAGTGCTGCGTGCAAAAGGCCCCCACGCCCGCCCGCACATGCGGCACGACTTCGCCTACTTTGGGATACAGACTGGCGACCGCCGCGCCACATTCACCGCTCTCGGGATCGGCCGCCACGATGGAGAAGGTGTGGCTGACGCCAAAATCGGGAGCAAGCGGCTTGGTCGCCGGTGCTTCCGCCCTTGCGATGGGCGCTGTCAAGCAGACTGTCAGGCACAGCCACGGCAAGCAGGCGATTTGTCTTTTCATGCGAAAGTTCCCCTATTCCGCGAAACAGCCCAAGACCGGCCGTTCGACAGCCACATAGTCGGTGTAGGTCAAACTGATGGAGATGGCGTGGTCGCCGGCGTTGAAATTGATCCGTTCGTGTTCGCCCAAGCGGCCGTCACAGTACGTTGCCAGATGAAACAGGCTGCCGAAAGGGGGAATCGACCCTGGCGCCAGGCCGGTATGCTCCAAGACTTCGTCACGTTCCGCGAACCGCAGGCTCTTCCAACCCAAGGCCGCCCGGACGGCCTTGCTGGACAGTTTTCGATCCGCCGGCAATACGAACATGACGAAGGCTCCATCGGCCTTGCAGACTAGGGCCTTGGCGCCGCTTGCCAAGGGCGTGCCCCGGATTTCGGCTGCCTCGGCGCTGGTGAAAACCGGCGCATGCCGCAACACATTAAAAGACACGCCGCGTCCCTTCAGCAGTTCTTCGATACGTTCAAAGACAGTCGGCATAGTTTAGACGTTCGCCAGGGAAGTTAGCCAAGATGATAACCGCCATGCCCGGCCTCTGCGAATTTTCCAGGTGATTTATCGCATCCCAAAGAATAAGAATTCACTCAGCCTCTCAAATTCATTACAATCAAAGGACTGGCCAACCCGCTGATTTGCGGTGTTGCCCGCCTGCCGCGCGAACCTGCCCGCCCAGCGAGTATCTCCATGAATGAGTTCCCTTGTGGCCGCATGCAGCGACGGACATTTCTGGCCGACTGCGGCATGGGGTTCACCGGGCTGGCCCTAGGTGCCATGCTCTCGCAAGATGGCCTGTTGTCTGGCCGCACCGCCGCGGCCAACGAGGCCGAGGCTTGGTCTCCACCCAGCGGGTTGCCGCACTTTGCGCCGCGCGCCAAGAGCGTGATCTGGTTTTGCATGCTGGGGGGGACGAGCCACCTGGAGAGCTTCGACCACAAGCCGGAGATCGACAAATACGCCGACAAGACCTTTGATGAAACACCGCACGGCAAGGCTGTCACGGAGTCGCCCTTTTATCGCAAGAACGTGATCGACTTCGCCGGTACGCCGCGCGACATGATGCCCAAGCTGTATCCCACGCAGATCGGCTTTCAAAAACGGGGGCAGTCGGGCATTGAAGTCAGCGATTGGTGGCCCGAGGTCGGTTCGTGCATCGACGATATTTCCGTTATCCGCTCGATGTGGACCACCGACAACGACCACGCCGCCCAGTTGCAGTTTCATACCGGGCGGCACATTTTCGACGGGTTCTACCCGTCCATCGGTTCTTGGGTGCATTACGGCCTGGGCAGCCTTAACGACAATCTTCCGCAATTCATTGTCATGGGGGGCGGGCCTGGCGATTGCTGCGGCGGTGTTGGTGCACACAGCGGCAGTTATCTCGGTCCTGAACACTCTGGCGTGACGCTGACGATCGATCCGTCTAGCCCGTTGCCATTTGGCCGCCCGGCGATTTCCGTCACGGAACAACAGCGGCAAGAAGAGTTGGAACTGCTGCGCGAGCTGAATGGGCTGGCGGCGGTGGAGTATCCGCGCGACGCCGCCTTGCGGGCCCGGGTCAAAGCCTACGAGCTGGCCTTTCGCATGCAAATGGCCGTGCCGGAAGTCGTGCGGCTTTCGGACGAAACCGAAACAACCAATCGGCTGTACGGCATCGACCAACCCGCCACCAAGAACATGGGCACGATGTGCCTGGCGGCCCGCCGCCTGGTGGAGCGCGGCGTGCGGTTTGTCCAGATTTACGACGATGGCTGGGACGCCCACACGCAGTTGCTCAAGAACCACAGCACCCGCTGCGGCGCGGTCGATCGGCCGATTGCCGCCCTGCTCAAGGATCTCAAACAGCGCGGGCTGCTGGACGAAACGCTGGTTGTGTGGGGCACCGAGTTTGGCCGCACGCCCGGTGCTGAAAAGTCGGACGGACGCGACCACCATCCTTACGGTTTTTCCGTGTGGATGGCCGGCGGTGGTCTGAAAGGGGGCATTGTGCATGGCGCGACCGACGAGCTCGGCTTTCACGCGGTCGAGAACAGGCACTACGTCACCGATCTGCACGCCACCGTTTTGCACCAGATGGGCCTCGACCCGCACCGCCTGGAAGTCCCCGGCCAGAAACGGCTGGAGATTGACTTTGGCCACCCGATCCATGAAATCATGGCGTGACCGTCGGCCCAATTGCCTTGGCCAACCCGTCCACGGGGTTGTTTGATCTGGAAAGGGTATGGGCACTCCGGGTGACTTCGAAGATCGTAAACAGGAGTAAGCTGGTACTTTGTCCAGGCTTGGTTACAGGATGCTAATGGCGGACGGGCCGCCCATGACACCCGTTCGCACGCAACTCTAACCCTGAGTTGTGACACAACGCTAGGTCCGCTGCGAAAAATCGCTCTGCAATCAACCAACCGCCGAGGTAACGCCCATGATTTGCTTGCATGTGTTGCTGAAAGTCAAGAATCCGGCCGATGTCCCCGAAATCCGCGATCTGCTGGCCGAACAAGGCCGTTTGTCGCGGGCAGAACCGGGCTGCTTGCGGTTCGAGGTCTACCAGTCACAGAATGACGAGACCCGTTTTATCCTGGGCGAGCGTTGGGAGTCGCCAGCGGCCCTGGACGAACACCGCAAGGCCAAAGCCTACACGACGATTTATCAGCCCCAGGTCTTGCCGCGGGTGGATCGCGAGCCGCACCCCAGCACACTGGTGGAGTAGTCCACTAAGCGAGAACTTCCGAGTGGCCCACGTAGAGTTGCAGCACCTGGCTTTGCACCTTGATCGACCGCACCAGCACCCAGATTTGCTCGGTGGTGAATTCCCGCGGGTCGGTTTGAGCCAGGCCGTCGATGTCGTCGGTCATGGCGGCGTGCTGGTCGGTAGCCGCTTGCAGCCGCATGCCAATCTCGCGCCAGGCCTGCGTCAAAAGATTGTCGTCGGACAGCAGCGACAGGTCATCGACATGGTTAGCCAGCAACAAACATAGCCGGGCCACATCGCGCGGCTGGGCCTCGGGTTGAAGGCGCTGAATTCTGGCGGCTAGTTCTTGGCAGTTCATCAATCGAGTTCCATGTCGCGGTCGAGGTGGCCATTCGAGACGAGGCAAGCCGTAAGTTCACCGCGCACGGCAAAGCCGGCGCGCGATACGGTTCTCACGGAATTCAGCGAAAGCGATTGATCTTCCGCTCCGTTGATTCGGAGCGATTTGGGCCCGGAAGATATGCGGCCGGGGTGTCGCGGCTCATTGTTGAGAATTCGCGGCGACATTTAAACTTTAGCTCAAGTTCCACCTACAGGCGGCTCTTGCCAAGGTTTTCCCGTCCTAACGGCAGGCAAACTCTAACGGTTGTCCGGCCTCAGGCCGCCAGGTCGATCGGCCCGCTGGGGCACTTCAGCTCAAACAGGCCGAAAACCTCCTGCTGCGACAACCCCAGCCCGCGTGGTGTGTGGGCGTCGGAGAAGATGGTGTCGAACAGTTCCCGCTTTTCTTGCAGCACCTGGTTGATGCGTTCTTCAATGGTCGCCAGGCTGAGGAAGCGAGTCACCGTCACCGGGCCGGCCGCCCCGATGCGATGCGCCCGGTTGATGGCTTGGTCTTCAATGGCCGGGTTCCACCAGCGATCGAACAAAAAGACGTACTCGGCGAACTGCAAGTTCAGACCCACGCTGCCGGTGCCGTAGCTCATCAGCAACAGATGGCAGTCAGGATCATCTTTGAAGCGCTGCAGAACGCCGTCGCGCTGTTTCGACGGCACCTTGCCGTGGTATTCCAACGGCCCAAACCGTTGTAAGTGGCCGCGCAGTTTTTCCAGCGGCTCTACCCATTGGCTGAAGACCAGCGCCTTGCGTCCACTGGCGGCAACTTCCTCCATATCGGCGGCAAGCCGTTCCAGCTTGGCGCTTTCGCCCGTGACGGGGTCGAAATTGCAAATCTGCTTCAGCCGCAGGACCAATTCAAAGACGTGATGGATGGTGGCTTGGGGGCCTAGTTCGGTCAGCCGCAGCACGCCTTCTTCCTCGGCCAGGCGGTAGGTGTCGCGTTGGGCGGCGGTAAGTTCCACATCGGCATCGCGGAACATTTTGGGGGGCAGGTCGGTCAGCACCTGGTCCTTGGTCCGCCGCAACACATACTCGGCCGCCAACTGGCCCATCCGCCGCGGCTTCATCTCGCTGCTCAGGTAGCCGGGCGACAGAAACTCAAAAATGCCTACCAAATCCTCGGGGCTGTTCTCGACCGGTGTGCCGGTCAGCGCCCAATTGCGGCCGCGGGCGATCGACCGCACCACCTGCGAGGTGTTGCCGTGCCGGTTCTTAATGCGTTGGGCTTCGTCCAGCACGATCAAATCAAACCGCAAGCCGGGCTGCGTCAATACCTCGCGGTCGCGGTGCAGCAACTCGTAGTTGGCGATCCGCACGGCGGCATCCGGAAGATTCCACTGCCAACGTCGGCGCGCCTGGTCCCCTTCAATCACCAGTAGCGGCAGTTCCGGGGCCCACGATTGGAACTCCCGCCGCCAGTTGCTGACCAGCGGCTTGGGGCAAATCAACAGCACATTTTGCAGTTCGCCCGAACGCAACAACATGCGTATGGCGGTGATGGCCTGCATGGTCTTGCCCAGTCCCATCTCGTCGGCCAGCACCGCCGCGTAACGCGGGTACAAAAACGCCACCCCCTCTAATTGATAGGTGAAAGGGTGAAACGGAAAGTTCAACTGCTGGCTCGACATCCAGCTTTCGATCGGCGGCTGCAACAAGTAGAACAGCCGGTCCTGCAACTTGATCACGTCCCCCGGCGGCTTGATGCGCACGGTCCGCGCCGCCGCGATGGCCGCATCACTGTTTGTTGCCTTGGAACCGGCGGAACCCGCGGTACCTGCCGAAGCCTTGCCTCCGACCATCAAAGCAACCGGCCGGGCTGCTTCTTTAGGCGGTTGAAAAGCAAAACTCACGACCTTGGGGGGCTTGGGCTTGATCGCCAGGGAAACCACCCGCGGCGCTGCGGTCTCTGGCAAGGCCAGGGAATCGCCGATTTCGCATTTCGGCCAAAGTGCATCCCGGCTGAACGAGCAGGCAATCGCCGTGGCGAGCGAACCTGGCAACCGCACCGTTCCGCCGAGTACGAGCGACAGAGGCGCTGGAACGGGCCGCGGAGGAATGTCGGCCATGCTGGTCACCGGCTGCTCCCTTGTGCCTCTTGAATTGCTTCTCGGATCCGCGCGAAAGGTTCTTGCAGATCAAACTGCTCGTCCAACCCGGCCAACCGCTCTTGGACCAGGCGAGCGTCGCCGGCGTATAAGACATCGACGGAGAGTGCATTGCGGCCAATATGAAACACATCCTGAAATGCCCGGCGTGTACCCGGCGCATCGACACGAAAGGTTTTTCCCGAGCTGGCTGTATCCGTTTCAGGTTTCGCCGCGTCCTCGGTCGTGACAAGCGCCAGCGGCAGGCTGACGATACGGCGCAGCGCCAGTACCGCCGGCAGATCGGTGCAGATCACTTCCGCCTCGACCGACGCCTTCGATAGCAGCGTTTGGCCGATGGTTTCACCGTACAGGAATGGATCGAGTGTCGGCCCATACAATATCTGCTGGGCACGGTTGGGTTTGACGGGCGTCGTGCAATGAAACTCCAGCGGTCGTCCGAGCATATTCAACAGCAGATAACCGCCAAACAGCCCATGCTGTTCGTGCTCGACCACGGTGAGAAATCCGATCGTCGCATTCGCCGCCGCCTTGGCCATGCATCACTCCTTTTCGCTGGCTGTGCCAGCAACGCTGCCGATGTGCGTGCGCTATCTGCCCGGCTATTTCGAGGTGCCTACACACAAATCGAACCAAGTCCGCCACGGACTTGACGTTCGTTCGAGAAACCGCGGATTTGGCGGGCATGAACCAATTGCTCGACATTCTGGCGACTCTGTGCCTATACTGGAGTGATGAAAGGAACACCCATGAAGCACAATGCTCAGCCACAAGCTGGATCGTTATTTACCCAAGTTGAAGTCACCGCCAGCACAGCGGGGACTTCAACCAACGAATATACAAATGACCAGTCCGAACAAACGCGATTGCTGCGCGCCATGCTGACTGCCCAAGAGCGGCAGAACGAGTTATTGGAAGAACTCGTCTCGGTGGTTGGCACGCAGCACCGCCAGCGTGCCTCGGAACTGGCTCAGTGGAAGCAAGCCAATCCGGCCTTGTCGCGAAACTGCCGCAAGGCGGCCGAAACGCTAGGCCAGGTCCACTCCGACTTTCTCTCGTCGCTGACGCAAGAAGTCGCCGAGAACTCCGAAGGTTTATTAGAGGGAGATTTCTTCCTCAACGAATTCGTCGATCGCTTTGGTCCGCGATTGGCCCACCTTAACGGCGTGCTTCAGGTGTTGTCTCAGTTGGGTGGGGCGGGCAGCCAGAACGCCAAAGCCAATCGAGCCTAAAGCTGCCCGCTGGCAATACCGGTCGGGAGAACCCCATGCTCGTCGACCTGGTTCGCGTTAGCACGGCGGACGGCCTGCGGCTGGAAGGGGCCATGCGCTCGCCGGCTGACAGCACGACCGCTGAGATTCCCATTGATGCGTTTTTGCTGCTGCACGGCACGGGGGGCAATTTCTACGGCTCAACCATGTTCGACGCCCTGGCCGATGGGTTGCTGGCCTTGGGCTCGGCCGTGTTGACAGCCAACACGCGCGGGCACGATGTCGTTAGCCATGCCGCCAGTTCCGCCGGGGCCATGCGATGCGGTGCCGCCTACGAGCGGGTGGACGACTGCCGGCACGATATTGACGCCTGGATTTCCCTGCTCGTCAAGCAGGGTTGCCGCCGAATCGGCCTGCTGGGCCACAGCTTGGGGGCCATCAAAGCCATTTACGCGCAGGCACTTGCTCCCCATGCCGCGGTGGCCTGCCTGATTGGAGTCTCGCCGGCACGGCTGTCGTACCAATGGTTCCTGGATAGCCCACGGGGCGAACTGTTTCGCCAGACCATGGCCCAAGCCGAGTCCTTGGTTGCAAACGGCCAAGGCGATTCCTTGATGCAGGTTGAGTTTCCGTTGCCGTATGTCGTAACCGCGGCAGGATATGTGGACAAATATGGCCGCGAGGAGCGGTACAACGTGGTTCGCCACGTACACAAACTGACATGCCCCAGTTTGATTACATTCGGCAGCGCCGAGGTGCAAGGCAACGTGGCGTTCACCGGCTTGCCGGAAGCCTTGGAACAGGCCGCCACCGGCAAGCCCCAGTTTTCGGTGGCTACCATCGCCGGCGGCGACCATGTCTATTCGGGCGTGCGAAGCGAACTCGTGGCCAGAATCGGCCGCTGGCTGCGCAAACTGCCCCGCGAATAATGCGGCTGTAGGAGGCGATTCCATCGCCGATTAACTGGTATTTGGCCATTCCATCGCCGAACATCCTGTAGGAGCCGTCTCCGACGGCGACAATCCGCCCTCCAACTAGATCAAGACCGCAGCCCTGGGAAGTCAACCGCATGGCCCGCCGAGGCGGAATCGCTGAACAGACAACCAGCACCAAGAACGCACGACCAACAGCCAGCGGCTGGCGAGACTGGCGGCACGCCGTGGCGGGCGGCCTATTGCTGGCCTATGCCTGGCTGGCGTTGTCGGCCGTGCGGGACAAATGCACGACCTTCGACGAGGTGGCCCACCTCACCGCCGGCTATTCCTATTGGCGGTACGGCGACTACCGGTTGCATCCAGAGAATGGCAATCTGCCGCAACGCTGGGTCGCCTGGCCGCTGTTGGGGCGGTATTCCTTTCCGCCATTGGATATGCCCGCCTGGCGAGATTCGTACGTCTACCCGGTCGCCAAGCGGTTCTTTTACCAACAAGGCAACGACGCCGACGCCATGCTGCGCGCGGGCCGGCGAATGAACGTGCTGCTGGGCATGGCGGTTGGCGTGGTCATCTATCTGTGGGGCAGCCAATTATTGGGCCGTAACGCCGGCCTGTTAAGCCTGGGCCTGTTCTGTTTTAGCCCCGCCATGTTGGCGCACGGTGCGCTGGCTACCTCCGACATGGCCGCCACGCTCGGCTTTACCGCCTCGGCTTGGGCGCTGGCCAGTCTGATAAACCGCGTGACGCTCCCGCGGATCACGGCTTGCACCATCGCCTTGTCGTGGCTGGCGTTATCCAAATTTTCCGCGCCTGTGATGCTGCCAATCGCCGGGGGGCTGCTGCTGGTTCGATTGTTTGCTCATCGCCCCTGGCCAATGGCCCTAGGCTCCACCATCACACTCACGACATGGCAGCAGCGCCTGGCGATGTTGTTGGGCCTGGCAGCCGTGCAATTGGCGCTCGTCTGGTCCGGCATCTGGCTGGCGTACAGCGGCCGTTACGAAATGTTTCGGAATGGCGACCCGCAAGTCGATCATTTACAGATGGCCTGGGACGAAGTCTTGCCGGAAAAGAGCAGCCTTAACCGACTGATTCTTGCTGCCCGCGACCATCGGCTGCTGCCCGAGGCGTACCTGTATGGCTTTAGCTATACGCTTGGTTTTTCGGAATCGCGTCGGGCTTTTCTGAACGGGGAGTATGGTCAGTACGGCTGGACTGGCTTCTTTCCGTACTGCTTGTTGGCGAAGACCCCGCTTTCGTTGCTGTTTGTGGTGGTCTTGGCGTTGGCGGCTGCCTGGTGGCGGGTAACGCAAACCACCAATTCCGCGGAACGCGCCGCGGCCTGGCGGAAGGGATTGTGCGCCGCCTCGCCTTTGTTGGTCTTGCTGGCCGTCTATTGGTATGTCGCCTTGACCAGCCATTTGAACGTCGGCGAACGGCATCTCCTGCCGACCTACCCGGCCATGTACATTTTGGCGGGCGCGGCAATCTGGTGGTGGTGCCCGTCTTGGGCGGCTGCTTGCGGGCCCGCGCCATCCAAGCGTCCCGCTTTAACTAAAGGGCATTCCGGCCCTTCGCGATCACCCAGCATGGCCGCGCTGCGCTGGCTGCCACTGGTGGCCATCGCCAGTTTGGCCGCCGAGTCACTGCTGGTCTGGCCCCATTATCTGGCCTACTTTAATGTCGCGGCGGGGGGTTCAAAAAACGGATATCGGCACCTTGTCGATAGTTCGCTCGATTGGGGCCAAGATTTGCCGGGGCTGCGCGATTGGTTGGCCTCGCCCGCGGCCAACTTGGGCCAGCAGCCGGTTTACCTTTCGTACTTTGGAACAGGCGACCCCACCTATTATGGCATTCGGGCCGAGCTATTGCCGTGCTACTTTGAATTGCCTCCCACGGAGGAAATGCAACCGTTGCGCGGCGGCACCTATTGTATTAGCGCCACCATGTTGCAAGGCGTGTACCTGCGCAATCCTGGACCGTGGGACGGCACCAAAGAGGCCGATTACGGCAAACTGCTGGCACTATTGCAAGCGTGGAATGCCGCCGCCGACCAACCAGCGCAGCAGCAAGAAATGCTTCGCCAGTTGGGCGAGCAAGGTTTGGCCAAACTGGTGCGCCGGTTCGAGGAGATGCGGTTCAACCGCCTGTGCCACTTCTTGCTGCAACGCGAACCCGACCAGGAGATCGGCTACTCGATCTTGATTTACCGCCTGGGCGACGAGGAAGTGCAGCGGTATGTCTTCGGCCCGCTCTAAGAAACCATCAACTGAAAAACACCCGCTCGGCCGTTTTTCGCAGCAGCCACTCCCGGTCGCCCGCGGTGAGAAAATCGAGCCGTTCGCGGATCAAGTCAACCGAATCCTGGTAGTTGTGCCCGGGATCGACCTGGTAGGGGCAGTCGGTGGCCCACATCAGCCGTTCGGGTCCGTAGGCATCCAGCAGTTTGCGGATCATCGGTCCCAGGTCGGTATAGGGAGCTTTCTTCTTGCCCAGGGCGTAGAAGGCCGAGACTTTGACCGAGGTCAGCTTGTGCCGGGCCAGGTTGCAGAGATCGGCCAGTTCTTTCTCGCCAATTTTTCCATCCACGCCAATCCGGGCAAAGTGGTCGATGACCACCGGCGTATCGGGATAGCGCTGGCACATTTTATCGACATGCGGCAGCGAATCCGGGTTGATCAAATGGCACATCGCCAGCCCCTCGGCGGCACCAGTCTTCCACATCGTGGCCATCCCCGGCCCGTACAGCCACTTGTCAATCGCCCGCTCGCCCGGCCGAATGCGAAATCCGCGCACGCCCAGTCCCTTCAGACGAATCATTTCAGCCGCGGGGTCGAGGGACTCCTCGTCGATCACCGCCACGCCCGAGAAAGCGCCAGGGTGGGCTTGCATGGAATCGAGCATGTAACGGTTGTCGGTGCCGTAAAAGCTCATCTGGATCAGCACCACCTTGGCCACACCCGCCGGCCGGGCATGGGCAAACAACTCCTCTGGCGTGAAACTGGCGGGCTGCATGTCGGCCACGGCATAGCCCTGGGCGAGCGGGTAATTTTTGATGTCGGGCGTCCATATATGCGAGTGGGCGTCGATGTAGCCGGGCTTGTCATCACGCAATTTGTCGTCCTCCGTCGCCAGGGCCAGCCCGCCATGCTGGCCGGTGCAAAAAGCGGCCAACGCCACGCCGCCAGCGGCAGCCAGTCCGCGCCGCAGTGCGCCGCGACGGCTGAGGTGCGATTCGTTCAACGATTCATGCTGGGGAATAGACATGCTGCGCCTCGGCCGGGAATCCAGAAGTTGTTTTGCACGCTCTGCCCAATGGGATAATAATCGCCATCGGCGGCGGGTCAAATCGTTTCACCATTGCAACTCACCGCTTTACGACGCCTCGGCTGGACCGTCCAACCCTGCACAGGGGCCGGCGGACAGGCTGGCATGACGGCCAACGGTCGCGCAAAATGGCAAGCGTGCCGACGGCAACACGACTATTCCCTACTTTAGCTGCCAGGAACTCTCATGCTCTCCCCCATTTTTCTTGCCCTGGCCGTGTTGTCCGCCGATCCCGAGCCGGAGCAGGCCGAGCTCCTGACCACTTTTCGCGAGGAGTTTATCCCGCTCACACCAGGCGAGGGTGATTTTCCGGCCGATTTCAGCATGGGCCGCGCGGCCGGTCCGGACAACGAAGGCCCGGCCCACCAAGTCGCGTTTGGCAAGCCGTTCTCTATCGCGCGGTACGAGGTGCCCCAGAATCTGTGGGAAGCCGTGATGGGCAAGAACCCCAGCAAATGGAAAGGCAAACGCAACTCCGTCGAAATGCTGTCCTTTGAAGAGGCCCAGGAGTTTTGCAAGGTGGCTACAAAGTTGATGCGGACAGCCGGATTGATCGAGCAAGGCCAGGTGATCCGCCTCCCCAGCGAGGCCGAGTGGGAATATGCCGCCCGCGCCGGCAGCCAGACTCTGTACAGCTTTGGCGACAATGAGAAGGACCTGCCCGAGTATGGCTGGTACACGGGCAATGCGGCCGGCAATGACCCGCCGGTGGGCGCCAAGAAGCCCAACGACTGGGGACTGTACGATGCCCACGGCTATCTGTGGGAATGGTGCGCCGACCACTGGCACGACAATTACGACGGCGCACCGGCTGATGGCTCGGCCTGGACCACCGATGGCGACGAGAAACGCCGCGTCTTGCGAGGGGGGAGTTGGAAAGACAAGGCCGAACTGCTGACCAGCACCTATCGCCGGCCGGCCGAGGCGAACCTGCAAGATGACGCCGTGGGACTGCGGTGCGTGCTGGCGGACGAATAAGCCAGCGGCCTAGAACGCATCCAACGTATCAACCCAGCGGATAAGCCCGGCGAACTCATCGGCGGAGAGGTCGCGCGGCGATTCGCCCAGTTCCAACACGGTGACAGGGTACTTCAGGTCGCGCAGCCGCTTGATGCCGGCGTCCAAGACTTTAACCGCCGGAGCGGCTTCGCTACGGGCGGTCCAAAACGCGAGGCGATAAATCGGTTCGTTCTCGGCGATGGTTCCGTTGGGGGGAGCATCCAGCGAGGCCACCCCGCGAAACAAATCACGATGGTTCATGGCCAGGTAATAGGCCATCGCCGCGCCGCCCGTCTGGCCGACAGCTACCACGCGGGCAGGGTCGATACGGTACGTGGCGGCCAATTGGTCGAGATGCTTGCGAATGTCGGGCGCGTCCTTGGCTGGATCCCACTTGCCGCCATCTAGCGAACGGGGTGCCAGCAAAATCAGGCCGTCGCGGTCGCAATGGGCCTGCCAACGCTCCACGGCGGCCGTGGCTTCTTCGTCGGAATAGGCTCCGCCCGCGTTAAGCCAAAGGACGATTCCCTGGGGGACGGCGGGGTCGTAAGCTGTTGGCACGTAGGCGATCGCCTCGGCGGCGGACTCCGGCAATTTGAGCGCGATCCGGCCTGTCGCCGGCCGTTCACCATCGGCGGGCGGGGCAGACTGTCTGGCTTCCGGCAGTTCCGCTGGCACTTCCTCTGGCAATGCCGCCAGTTTGAGTTCTACATTGCGTTCGTCGGCCCCCCTTTGAAAGATAAAGGTGGCCGTGTCGCCGGCGGCCAATGGGGCCAGTTTTTCCAGCAACGTGGCGTAGGTTTCAATCTTTTGATCGCCCACCGCCGTCAGCACATCGCCCGGCTGCACGCCCGCTTCATCGGCGGGGCTGCCGGGGTAGACAAACCGAATGGGAATACCCACGCCCGCCCCGTCGCGCCGCGGCAACAAACCCAGGAACGGATGAACGTAAGGCTCTAGCTTGGCGATGAGTTCCAGTTCTCGTTCGATACGCTCCTCGCCGCGCAAGGCCACGAGTGTGACCTTGTCGCCAGCGTAAAGCGGGCCGACGAGTTGCTTTAGTTGCGACTGCCGCACGACCGCCTGGCCGGCGAATTCCACGACCTTGTCGTCCGCTTTCAGGCCAGCGTCGTAGGCGGGCGAGTTGGGGCGGGCCGCCGCGATGATCGGCGGATCGGCAAAGATATCCTTGCCGCGCAAGTTGATCCCCAAAATGCCAGCGTGCAGATCGCCCTGTTGCAGACGCGGCAACACCGTCAGCATGTCCGCCAGCGGCACGGCAAAGCCGATGCCCGAATCGTACCACTCAACGCCGGCGACTTCGTCCGCCGACTGGGGCGACATGGGAGTGAGAATGCCCTGCACGCGGCCGCGAATATCGACCAGCGGCCCGCCATAATTGCTGGGCGAAATTTTGGCGTCGGTCTGAATGGCCTTGCCCCAGATGCGTTTGACCGCGCTGACAATGCCGACCGAGACGTTTGGTTCGGTTCCTTCGTAGGTGCGGCCCACGGCAATCGACCAGGCCCCCACGGCAATTTCGGCGTCGGGCACGGCCTCGGCGGCGGGCAGCGGCTTGTCGGACTCTATCTTAAGCAGCACCAGCAGGCGGCTGTGGTCCGTTGAGACCCGCTTGGCCGAGTGCCGCGTCCCATTGGCCAAAGTCACCAAGATCGAAGAAGGCTGTTGGATGAAATTGAACGCGCTCGACAAGATATAGCCATCGGGCGTCACCACGACGCCGGTGGTTGGTCCGGTGCCGACCAGCATTTCGCCAACTTTTTCCAGTCCGCCGACCGTTTCGATCTTCACCACGGCTGGAGCCACGCGGGCCACCGCCGCTTGCATGGCCTGCTCTTCCAGCAGGTGGATATCGTCCGCGGCTAGCAAAGCGCAAGGCAAAGCCAGGACGGCCGCCGCGACAAAACCCGCGGCAAGGCGAGAGGCGAAAGAACGGTTCATGGGGTACTCGTGGCGTCCGCGGAAAAAGCTTCTAGCACGACGTTGACCAGTTCTTGGCCGCGCATTACCGTCATGTGGACGGGCGAATCGTTGTCGATGTATTCCAACTCGCGCCGCAACGCCTTGCACGATGACGTTAATCGGTCGGCGACGAACAACACTAGGTCGTCCGCTTGCAGCCCGGCGCGTTGGGCGGGCGAGTCCGTCCGCACGCCGTCAATAAAGGGGGGAGTGCGGTCCAGAACATCGGGCACCATGACCAGCCCTAGCTGTTCCAGCGAGATGGCGTTCTCGCTCTTGCGGGAGTCGTCATCGGCCGACCGGGCCACGTAGTTCCCCGCGCGAATTCCATCCACCGCGGTCCGCAGTTCTGAAATGGGAATGGCGTAATTCAGCCAGGTATGGTTTTGCGAGTTCCGCAACTCTTTGCCCAGAATTCCCAGCAACTCGCCGCTGGAATTGCACAGTGCGCCGCCGGCGGCACCGGGGTTATTGGTCATGGCATCCAGCACATAGGCCGAACCGCGAAAGGGTGTCTCGTAGGCACCGCGCCGAGCGGCCAACTGCGTGCGGGCTGCTACGGTGCCATGCTGAACGCTCGCCGGTTCGTCACCGGTCGCCACGCCAAACAAATTGCTGAACGCCAGCACGCGCGAGCCCGCGGACGCTTCGGCCGATTCCTCCAGGTTGAAATGCGGCAAGTCGGTGGCATCCAGCTTGAGAACGGCAATCTCCAACTGCGGATCAGCCCCCAGCAACTCCGCGCTGAACTGGCGGCCGTCATTGAGCACCACCGTTACCACGTCCGAGTCCAACACGTAGCTCCAGGAAGTCAGCACATGCCCTTCGGCCGAAATCAAGAAACCGCTTTGATAAGCCTCTAGCCCGCGAAAGCCGCCAGCCCCAAAGATCTTGACGATCTTGGGCTGCACGCGGTCGATGGTCTCAACCACGAGGCCCCCCGCCGCTGCTTGCAGGGGACCGGCGTACAGCCAGGGATACAAAGCCAATGCCAGGCCGCAAACGATATTGCAAGACATCATGCGCACTTTAGTTGTCTCCCTTGGGCTCCGCCGTGAACTGGGCCAACTTGAACACCGCGAAAACCTGATCGCCTTGGCGCACCGTTAGTTGCCGCGGCAAGAACCGTCCTGCTTGTTCCTCGTAATCCGCGAAAAAGATCTCGCAAGGATCCGATTCGTCATCCGCGAACATTTCCATGGCCAGCAGCCGCCCGTTGACCGGATCGACGTGGAACCAACATTCCACACCGCCGTGAATGCCGACCAATACGTCGCTCCAACGTTCGTGCCCTGACAATGGCGAAGCCCCCAAATAGTGTACCTGCCCAAACCGTTCAGGCCCGGCCACCAGCATTCGCCGCCACAGATGCAAAGCGGCCAGCAATCCGCCACTGCCGGGCGGATCGAGATTAGCCGCCAGTTCCTCCGGCGCCATCCAATTTAATTCGCCCGCCGGAAACTTGGCCGAGATTTTGTTTTCGCCGATTTCAAAGTTGAATTCGCCCCCCCCTTCGACCGTGCCCGACAGCACAAACTGGCCCGCTGACGAAAAATCTCCGTGGGCCGTCAGGGCCTTCCAAATCCGCTCTTGCGCCAGGCGGTTAAAGTAGTAATTGGTGTAGCCAGGACGAACCTCGTAATGCTGTTTGACAATTTCCGGCATCGGCGGACGGGCATGCCCTGGCTGGCCCGGCGAAGGTGCTCTGGGGGCCGGAGCGGGCTGCGGGCCCTCCGGCTTATCTGGTGCCGGTTGGGGGTCTTCTGGCTTATCCTCGGGTTGGCCATCGGGCTTGTCGCCGGGAGGCTTGGCTTCCGCAGGCCCCTTTTGAACCATCTCCGCCAGTTCGCCGGTGCGGTGGACGCCATCCAGCCGAACGACCACATCGAAGACTTTGTCTTTGCGGCGGAAGGACAACGGCACGCGCCAATCCTTGGGATAAATGCCCAGCACGTTCTTGAAGGCATTGGCCGTACGAACCGGCCGGCCGCCAAAACTGACGATCTCGTCGCCATAGCGCAATCCGCGACGGTAAGCGTCGGATGTTTCCAGGATATCCGCCACGGTGGCCCGCCGGTCGGCGTCGGTAGAGACACGCGCTCCTAGCGTGGCATGATCGACGATGCGGCCCCCTTTCATGGCGGGCAAGAACAGTTTGATCTGGTTGATCGAAATGGCATATCCCACGCCCACATTCACCCGGCCGCGTTTTTCAAAAGAGCCGCGGCCGTTAATGCCGATCACGCGCCCCTGGGCATCAAACAATGGCCCGCCCGAATTGCCGGGGTTGATGGCCGCGTCGGCCTGGATGCAGTCGGCGTATTCCAGCAGCGTGCCAGCGGGGTATTGGTAACGATGCACGCCCGACACAATGCCGTAAGACACGGTCGGCAGAAAATCATTGGCCAACAAGAAAGGATTGCCCACCGCAAAGCACCAGTCGCCCGTGCGAACCTGGTCGCTGTCGGCCAGTTCGGCATGGGGAAAGTCATCCCGGCCAAATAGTTTGATCAGGGCCACGTCACCAGTGGGATCCAGGCCGACAATCACGGCATCGTACAGGTTGCCGTCGGCCATGCCGCATTTCATGGCGTCCCCCGCGCCGCTGCTGACGTGATAATTGGTCAAGGCAAATCCGTCGGGTGAAATCACCACGCCCGAACCGCCCCCTTGCCCCCCCGGCGAGAAAATGGCCACCGCCGTCGCCCGCGCGCGGGCCAAGACTTCAATCCGGCTGCTCTCGGCGGCCAGAACCGCGGGGTCAACTTGCGCGCGCGCCGGCACGGCCGTCGCTAATACGCACGCCAGGCACAGGGCTATCCGAGCCGTCATTTGCTCATCCTCGCTTCGCACAGATCGAGACAGTCCGACACATTCGACTCGTCACCATATTCCACGCGGATCGTAAACCGCTTGACACCGCTAACGTCGACTTCAATCGGCTTGGCGGGCGCGCCCGAGAACAATCGCTCGTTGAACAAGGAACGGCCGTCCCCCTCCAACACCAGCCGCACGCTGCCCCCTCCCGACTCGTTATCGTCCAATCCAACCAGAGCCGAAAACCGCTTGTACTTGCCCGAAATGCGGTATTCCAACCGCGTGTGGCTATGGATCGCCGCGCCGCGGGCAAAGGTCTTGCCTCCCACGCGAAGTGGTTCGCCGCGCGGCCCTTGGTCAAACCGGGGCCGCATGAATTCCTCGGCCAATTTGCGGGCACGCTCTGGGCGAATGGCCAGCAGCCGCGGCATGTCGACCGAGTCAATTTTCAGATCAGCCAGCGGCACAATCTTGCCGCGAGAAAAGTCGATCTTGGAGACTTGCTTCCAGCCGCAGGTGACCTTAACCCCGCTGGGGGTCGTCCAGGCGGGCGTGCCCGCGCTCAGCTTGAAATCCTTGAAAAGGCTTTCAGACCCGGCGGCGTCTAGCACTCGGCCAACCGCGGAGGCGGGTTCATTGTCCGCCGCGGGCCGAAAATAAATCAGCCCCTCAACCTTGGGCCGTTTCACCGAAACATTGTCGCCGTCGAACTTGAATGAGATATCCGCGGCGGTGACATCGCCCACCGCGCCTTCCAGGTAGTCAATCGACTCGCCTTTGCGAATCACCAATAAATCGGCGGCGGGCTTTACGGTTAGAATCTGCTCCCACTGGGCGGCGATCTGGTCCGACTGCGAATTAAGCCGCACGCGTGCCACCGCCTTGACCGGCCCCGTGGCGCTGCCCCCCCCCAGTAACGCAGCCTGAAATGTTCCTTTGCCCACGCTGTAGCTGGTGGCCAGCAGGCTGCCGCCGTCGGTCAGTTCGATCCACGCGGCGGGCGCGTCAGTGACTTTAGCGGCCGCTTCAACCGGAAGCAGCGCCACCACCGCCGAAAGGGGCAGTTCCTGAGTTTCACCCGAGGCATCAACCACAACCTGCTGGCTGGTAAGCGACTGCAACGTACCAACGATCGGTTCGCCAGCGAGCGTTTGCACCGTCACATTTGGCCCTGTCACCGTAGGCCCGGCCACCTGCGGCCCGGCGGCTAGTGCCAAGGTTTGCAACAAAACCCACGAAAAATTCACTGGCGGATACTCCTGTGAGGAAACTCCATTCTAGTTGCCCGCGAACCAAAAGGCAGCCGGCAAAAAGCAGGTTCCGCCCGTGCAACCTTCAGTCGATCATTCGTTGGGCTCATCTCCCGCCAATTTGCGGAAGTATTGCTCAATCACATCGCGGTAATGCGAGGGAAAATCCTTGCCAATCTGCTGGAGAGCCTCTTGCCGCTCCTTGGGGGGCAAGTCACCCCAGCCCGCCTCACTGCCGATATTCTTGCGGTCGGTCTCGCCCGGCCCTTTGCCCCCCATGGGCGTGCTATCCTGGGCCGGACTGCTGGAACGGATCGAACCGCCTCCCCCGCCGCCGCCGGCCTGCTTTTTCTTGGCTTCGTCTTCCATCTTTTCGATCATTTTATCGAGCGAGGCGATAATGCCGTCCTCGACCGTGCGCACCTTGGGTCCGGCGTGGCCCAGGTCGAGCCGCCGCTCGACATCGTCCATGCGGCGGGCGATGTGGTCCAGCGATTCATCTTGCAGCGCTTCCAAGTCGGCCAGCATCAGTTCGGCCAGCGAAATGTAACGTTTGGGGCTGCCATCGACTTCGTCGACCAACCGCCGCAGCGACTTAGTGCCGGCTTCTTTGTGCAATAACCAGTGGTGGCCGGCCCCCTGAAAAAACAGCAGCGCGGCGGGATCGACAACGTCGGTCGGCTCTAGCCCCTCCAGCCAGACCAGAGCGTCGTCGTACAGTTTTTCGCGAGCGAGCCAACGCCCCAGCAGCAGCCGCAGATTGTTGCGCATTAACGGAGGGAGCTTGTCGTCCGCCAGCCAGGCAAAGTCGGGCAGTTTGAATGACGACCGGGGACCGGCGCAAAACTCCACCAATTGGGCCGCCTGTGGATCAGCCGCCGCAAAGGTAGCGGCCAGCAAATCCAGCAGTTGCGAGCCGCTTAACTCCTCGGGCAGATCCTTCCAAAGCGCGGCGGCCGCGGTGCGCTGGGCGTCGTCTAGGGGAAGGGATTCCAACCAGGCCAGAGCCTGATCGCGCACGACCGGCGGAGCGGGGGAGCGCAAAGTTCTGGCGGCCGGGTCGAAAGCGTTCGCGGGCGTGGCATCGGCTGCTGTGGCCAGTCCCCAGGGGAGCAAGCCGCAGGCCATCGCCAGTAGGGATAGAGTTAAATGATGGGTGCTCATTGGTTTTTCCCCGTGGCAATGTCCTTGGTGGCCCGGAAAATCTTTTGTTCGCGATCGCCAAGCTGCTCGAGCGCCTGGACCAGTTCCGGGTCCACCGCTTGCTCTCCGTCGATCAACTTGGCATACCGCTGGGTCCGCTTGTTGACGCGCATCTGCAACGATCGAATAACCTTGAGTTCCGCCAGCTTATCGACAAGCGGCTGGTCTTGGGGATCGCCGGGCTGGCCTGGCTGGCCCTTCTGTTTTTCCATCTCTTGCTGGGCTTTTTCCAAAGCCGCTATCAATTCCTCCAATGCTGTAATGATATCCTCTTCCAGCCCTTGCGTCACGGAACCGACCTTGGTTTGCGACAAGCGGCTGACGACCTGGGCCATGTCATCCCGCATTTGCTCAACCGCTTCGGGCATGGCCACGGCCGATCCTTCCTCGCGCAACAGCGCCAGGGCTTTGTCGGCCTCGATCAGAATGGTCGACTCCTTCCGGCCCAACCGGCCCGACTCAATCTGTACGTCCTGGTCGCGTTGCTCTTCCGGTACGCGGTCGAGCCGCAGCGTTCCCTCGTAGACCTGAATCTGTATTTCCAACATCTTGCGGAACCGGCCCTCGAGCATGGCCAGGGTGCGCTGGATTTGCTCTTCGCGAAGCTGGCGCAGAATGGCTTCCAACTCCGCCTTGGCTTGCTCCAATTCGCGGATGGCCTCTTCCTGGTCGGACTTAGCTTCCGAGCGTTTGGCTTTTTCGAGCTTCTCCTGGGCTTGCCGCATCTTCTCCTCGGCAGCCGCGATCCGCTTCTGCGCGGGATTGTTGTTATCGTCTTGCGGCTGGCCAGGCAAACTTTCGCCTCCTCCTTCACCTCCACCTTGACCCTGGCCTTGGCCTTTCCCTTCACCCTTGCCCTCGCCATTGCCCTCTCCCTAGCCTTCACCTTCACCCTTTCCCTCGCCTTTGCCCTCTCCATTCCCTTCACCTTCACCATTGCCCTCGCCATTTCCTTCTCCCTTCCCTTCACCTTCACCCTTTCCCTCGCCTTTACCTTCTCCCTTCCCTTCACCTTCACCCTTGCCCTCGCCTTTACCTTCTCCCTTGCCTTCGCCTTCACCCTTTCCCTCGCCTTTGCCCTCTCCCTTCCCTTCACCTTCACCCTTGCCCTCGCCTTCACCTTCTCCCTTACCTTCGCCTTCTCCCTTGCCCTTATCGCCAGCGCCCGGCTTGCCGGGGCCTTCGGTGGCCTCGATGTCTCGAGCCAGTTCTCCCGTCTTGTCGGCGGTTTTGCCTTGGCGGCCAGCCAGGCCGTCTGTGTCGGCACCGCGGTCGGTCTGGTCCTTGATCGCTTCTTCTTCCTTGATCAGGCGGTTCACCCGCTTGAGGTACTCTTTTATCCGCGCCTGCTCCGAAGCCAGCCGCTTGCCGCGGTCCTCGCTCAGCAGCAGTTCCAACAAGGCGTCTAAATCTTGTCGGACTTCCTTTTGGTTGCCGACGGCAGTAGCCAGCCGGTCTTGCTGCAACAGTTCCACCAACCGCTCCAGTTGCGTTCCGATGAGCGCGTCTTTGCTTTGTGCCGCGGCCTTGCGCAGCAGGGCGGCCCGCTGCGGATCGTTGGCGGCCGTCAGTTCGGCCATGCGCTGCAACACGTCCTCGAAATGCTTGAACCGCGCAGCCAATTGCTGCTGCTCCAAGGTCAGATCATCCGCGACCTTGGATGCCGATTTTTCTGGTTCGGCGGCCGGTTGCTCTTCGGCCGGCTGTTCCTTGGCGGGTTGCTCTTCCGACGCCCCCTCGGCGGCGGGCTGTTCCGCGGGCTCGGCAGGATCTTCAGCCCAGGCCAGCGAACACGCGGCGTGGCCGCCCAATCCGGCACCCGCCAACAGCAAGGCCCAAAGCCAGCCATAAGTCACATGGAAATGCCGTGTCATCGCGTTTTCCTCGCATCCTAAGGGGACGTGGCGTTCAATCGTCCAGCAACGCCTTGGCTTTTTGCTTCCGTAACTCTTCGGTCAGGCCATTGATCTTGTCCTGCGACTCGATAATGCTCCGCAGCATGGCGAGAGCCTCGTTGAATGTCTCTAACTCTACCATTTTGGCCAGAACTTGCCGCATTTCCGCCAGGATCGCGTCTGCCTGTTGGCGGGCGCTGGCCCGGGCGGCGTTTTGCGGTGCCTCTTCCGTGGCTTTCTTGAGTATTTCCAGCCGGCGTTCCAACTCGGGGAACATTTCCTCGCCAATATGCCGCAGCGGACGGGAGATACCCTCCGTCAGCCGTAGCTTGAGTTCCTCGGTATCTACCCGATTGTTCACTAATTCCGCCGTTATTTCCTCAAAAGAGGCCGCCACCCCCACCGTTTCTTGGGCGTTCTTGCGGCTGTTTTGCAAGGTCCGTTCCACCCGCAAAGCGGTCAGTTCGGCCGAATTGGCCGGCGGAGCCACATCGTCATCCGTGGGATCGGCCGATTCCGGGGCATCGTCGGCGGGCTTTTCCGCCGGCGCGGCTGGCGAGAAATCGAGCCGAATCAGCATGTCGCTGCTTTCGGTAACCTCGTCCAGAATAATCTCGAACCGCTGCCGCAGATTCAGCTCGCGCGATTCCAGCAAGGTCCGCAACTGGTCGGGCGTGACCACATCCAACAGAAACCGCTGGCTGGAACCAACGTGCGGCGCGGCCCCCAGGCTGTAGGCATCCTCGGCCCGCACGGCGACCTGCAGCTTTTGGCCCGGTTGCAGCGTCAGGCGTTGGCCTTCCCCGTCAACAAGTTGATCGCGGACATCGAGCGCTTCATCGCCGGCATCGCCAAAGGCGATATCGTCGCGGCCGCGCGGCGCGGCCGTCAACGGCAGCCGGCCCGGCTCGGACTCGTCCACCACGTATTCAAACCAGGCTGCATCAATACCGTAATCGTCGGTCATCACTCCGCCGGCAGGCAACCGCGCCATGGGCGTAATGGCCGAGCCAATCCCCCGCAGTTGCACGGCGACCTGCGGAACTTTATCGGGCGAAATTCCGATCGACAGGCGAATCGGTTCTCGATTGCGAATGCCATCCAGATCCAACAGCGAAAACAGCAACGTCCGGTCGGCCCGCAGTTCGCCCAACGAAAACTCAAACGCGCGGGCGTCGGACGTTTCGCTGGGATGCAACGTCGTGACGGCAGTCGCCGCGGCCTCTTCGTCCGGCGGGGCTTGCACGTCTACCTGTACAATGTCTTTGTTGGTCTTGGCGTGCAGAACCGCCACGGTCCCTTCGGGAAGTTGCATGACACCGGTAACCGGCAGCGAGCGTTGCGCGCGGCGCATGTAGGCCGGGTAGGTGACCAGCAACGTCATTTCGGTAACAGTGGGGCTATCGACCACTTCGATCCGCAGGTTGTTCTTGCGGTCGTCTCCACCCAGCACATCCAGACGAATCGGCGACAACACACCCTGAAAACTGTACGAAAACTGCTGGAACGGATCGACGCCAGGCTGGGCAATGCCGTCCTGAACCATGATCTCGCTGCCGCGGGCGCCTTCGTCATAGCGATAACGAATCTGGACCTGCTCTGGAATTTGTTTGGCCGTGTCGGCCTTGACCACAATGGGAAAGTCCGCCCCGCGGGCGATCTTGGCCCGGCCGTGCTCGTCGAAGCCTTCCACCAACAGCCGGGTGTAGCGAGGCCAGAGTTCTTCTGACAACAAAATATTTCGCCTCAGCCAAATGCCAAAGTAGTTAGGCTGCAAGGCGGCATAGGCCGCCACCGAACCAGCCAGCACCACCGCCGCCAACATGGCCCGGCCAAGGGGACGATAGTCAAAGACTTGCGATAGCTGAATTTCACCCACGCTGGCTTGGGCTTCTCCGTAGGTATGGGCCAGCATTTCCGGGCTGACGCCATCCAACTGGGCGTTGTGGTCGCTTAGCTCCACGGCGGTCAGCAGGCTATCGCCCAGGCGGGAAAAGCGGCGTTCCAACAGCAGCGCCATGCTGCGGTTGCCCAGGTGGACAAACGCCCGCCGCAGAATAAACCGGTAGATCAAATACAAGCCCGCGGCGGTCGCCAGCCCCAATACGGCCATGCGGGCACCGCGCGGCAATTCCAACGCCCAAGGCTGGTCCATCAGCAGCGTGATCCAGAAAGCGGCCCCCGCCGCCGCCACCAAGAGGGCGATTCCCTCGATCCAAACGTAGGCCCTGATCCGCCCGCGCAGCGCTTGAAGCAAGCCCGCTACGTCGGGTGTTAGCGGCAGCCGGGGGTTTTGGGTATCGGTCGCCATAAGTTGCTTGTGGCAGTCTGAAGGGTAAAGCAATTGCCAGATGAAAGTTACGTCAGGCCAGCTTGGCCAGCCGCCGGATTAACCACTCGAAACATAACAACCCGCAAATCACGCCCAGCATCCAGGTCATCCAGCGTTTGTCCCAATCCTGGTCGGGAGCCTCCAACAAGCGCGAAATGCGCTGCTTGTCGGGCAGCGATTTGGCCAGCGACATTTGCGTGCCGGCACCCATGGCCGCTTCTAGCCCGATGTAATACGTGCCGCCGGTCTTTTCGGCGATTTCGCTCAGCAGGGCGTCGTTGCGGCGGGGGTTTTCGCTCTCCAGGTCGGGCAGTTTGACCTGAATCCGGCGGACCAGGCGTTCGTCCTTCGATTCTGGCACCGGCAGTTCCAGGCGGTACGACCCTTCTTGATAGACGCTGAACTGCCCCGCATAGTTGCCAATACTGTTGGGAATTTTCTGCATCAATACCGGTTCGATCGCGCCGTCGGGCAGATAGACCTGCAACGACACGCTGGGGACATCCAGCGGTTCTAATTGCGAATTGCTCAGTTGGGCCCGCACCGCCACGGTGTTGCCCAGCAAATAGCGGTCGCGATCGAGCAACAACACGCCCCTGCTGGAACCGCGCAGCAGCCGCCCTTGGGTCACATTGCGAATGAGCTTGGTGTAGAACTGTTCGAAGTAGGTCTCGTCCTGGCTCCGCAGCCGCCAGATTTCTCCGCTGCCCATGTAGAACACCCGGCCCGATCCATAAAACTGACCGGCCATGTAGACCGGCCGATGTTCGCCATCGACGGCACGCGGGTCGGAGTAATAACCAAACACCGTGGCACCAGGCTTGGGGGCCTTCACGGCATAATAGCCGTACACACCGGGGAACTCGCTCCACGATTGCAGGCTGGTCGATGCATTGTCCCCCAGCCACAAAAAGTCGGCCTCGGTCCCCTCCCGCGTGAAGTCGATAGGCCATGGCTCTGTCGAACCAAACCGGCCATCCTCCAGCAGGGCAAACCGCTTGTGAAACTCCACGGGGTAGAGCGCCCGGATGGACGACAGGTTAGGCCGCTGCACCCAGCTATCCATGTAGACGGGACCGGCGATCAACACCAGCCCGCCGGCTTGCTCACCCACCCATTTCTCTAGCAGCGACACCTGGTTGGCGTCGAGTTCCTCCCAGTTGGGGTCGAAGGCCACGATGCAGTCGTACTCGTACAGCTCGTCGCGCGTGGCGGGAAAATCATCCAGAATTTCGTTGGCATCTTGCGAGATACCCTCTTGCGCGGTTTGCAGCAAAATGTCGGTGACGGTCTCTTTATCGCGATGAAGTTGATTGCGCAAAAAGGTGTACTCGCGCGTCGGCCCGCCGGCAAATAGCAGCACCCGCGTCTTGCGGTCGACAATTTCAATATCGACCTCGCGGGCGTTGTCGCGGGGGTTGCGGTCGGCGGGAGGGGGTTGCACCCGCAGGGTCAGCGTCTTGCGGCCGACTTCGCTGGGGGTCTGGTCGAAGGTCACCGTGACCGATTTGCCATCGGCCGGAAGGGTGATCTCTTGGGTTCCCTCGATCTGCCACGGCGTGTTGGCGGCCGCGCCATCCTCCGCGGGGCGCGAAGCCAACTCCACGCTGACGGTGCTGCCCGCCAGGCCTTGCGATTGAATGTAGCCTGTCACGGTATAGGCATCGCCGGGATAGGCCCGCGCTGGGGCCAACATATCGGCGACTTGCACATTAACCGGCTGTTTGTCGGAACCGATCCCCACGGCGAAAATTGGCAACTTGGCGTTGCGGGCCGATTCAATCGCCAGGGACGGCTCTATGCCAGAGTTTTGCGCCCCCTCGGTAAAGACCACAACGCCCGATACCGGACCCGAGCGTTCATCGGCCACCACCCGCCGCAAGGCCTGGCCCAAACGAGTCTCTGGTCCGCGCGGCGCCAGAGCTTCATCCCAAGATACCTTGGGTTCCTCGGCAACGGCGGCGGAATCGCTAGTAGCCGGCACGGCTGCTTCGCTGCTGGCCAATTTATTAAAGGAGGCCACGCGGCTGACATCTTGATCGAAACGCATCACCACCACATCGTGCGTCTGGCGAAGCTGCTTCAGCAGATCACCCTCCGCCAGGGCGGCAATTACCTGTTGCGCACGGGTTTGGCCGGCCTGCACCGAGGGGGACTCACTGTCGGTTCGGCCCATACTCAGGCTGGTATCGGCCAGCAGCACCACTCGCGAGTTGCGGACGACATCGCGTTCGGCCCGGTACTGCGGCTGCAAGTAAACCAGCAGCAGGCCGACGAACGCGCCAATCCGCAGCAAGGTCAGCAGCCCGCCGACCCAGGGGCTGATTTCGACGCTGTCGCGGCGGTACATGTAGATGACATAGGCCACGATCGCCGCGCACACGGCGTACAAGGCGGCGTATTGCCAGCCCTGCGAGAACGACTCCAACCGCGCCCATTCAAAGCGAATGCGGGAACTTGCCTGGGCCAATAAAGAAACGGACAGCATCAACGAGACCCTCCCTTGACCGCGGGGTGGTAGCTCGCCGAATAGGCCAGTATCTGTTCACCCACCAGCAACAGAATCAATAAATACAGCAAGCCGTCTCCCAGGTTAAAGCCCGCCACGTCACGGCCGCCGGTCTCTTGAAAGGCCGACGCCTGCTGATACTCGAACGGAAAGCCGGGCATGGCGGCCGCCAGGTGCTCGCCCGTGACCGTTTTGAGGTCGCCCTCTTCGGGCTGCACGTTATAGGCGAACTGCTGGATTTCCTCGGAGTCCGCCGATTGCGAGACCAGCTTGGCGCTATAAATGCCCGCCGAGTCTGTTTCTGGCAAAGCCGCCCGCATTCCTTGCGGCGTGGTTTGGGCATCAAGCGGAATCTCGGTTTCGCCATCGGCGGCCGGCGCGGTGAAGTTGACGCGCGGCTGAAAATGGGCCGGGTCGAAGGTTATCTCCAAAGGCGCGCCGACTTGCCGCGACTCGTCCTGAGTGTGGGCCGCCGTAAGGTGCGATTGCAGTTCCAACATGGCCACCACGAAACTTGGGTTGCGCGCCCAGTTGTTCCACAGCGGGCCAGCCGAGGTCAAGAAAGCCACCACGCGCCCGTCGCCAAACGATTTATCGAGCACCAGGGGCGATCCATTGCGGAGCCTGGCTATCAGGCTGGTGGGGCTGCCGGGGGCTGGCTTCCAATCCTTGGGGGCGGCCACATAACGGTCCACCTTAACCATGCCCAAGAAGCTGTTGCGCTCCCCCGCGAACACCTTGAAAATTGGGTGGTTGCTGACCTCCAAATCGGGGGCGGGCAGCAAGCGATCGAGCAGCAGATCGGTGACGTTGGAGAGCGGTAGGGGAAACAGCCCCTCGCCCCCGCGGTACAGTTTGTCGTTGATGAACTTCACGTCGGTCTCTTCGCCCAAAAAGATGGCCAGTCCGCCCCCCGCCTGGACGTATTCCTCCAGCCGTTCGACGGCGGGCGCGTCGAGCCTTTTGACGTTGCACAAGAAGATGCTCTGAAACTTGTCGAGCGCATGATTGTTGAGCCAGGCGGGCGACTCGATTTGCGGCGACAGGCCGGTCTTGACCGCGCCGCCAGGGGCCAGCGCCACGCCCAGCAGGCGCGCGTCGAGCATGGTCTCGCTGCCGTCCAAAATCAGCACGGGTACGTTCAGCGGCACATCGACCACGGCAAACCGCGAATTGTCGGCCGGAACATTGTCCCCCTGGATGATTGCCGAAACCTGGTGCTCGCCCGCGGTGGGAAAATTGATCGGAAAGCGGCGCGTCTCGGACTTGCCAGCGTCGATCTTGTCGATGACCAGCGCCGGCCGGGGTTGGCCGTCTTCCTTGAGTTCTACCGCCACGTCCTTGGCTTCACTGTTGCCGTGGTTTTGCACGGTCAGTTCCATGAACATCTGCACGCCGGCGGCGCGCGTGCCGGGGACGGCGTGCAGCGCCGTAATGCCCAGATTGGGGCGGGCCGGATCGACCGTGTGGACCAGCCGCAACTGTGCGCCGGCCGCTTGCAACGCGGCCAACTGCTTGGCCAGATCGGCCGGTTCTTGCCACTCGCGGGCACGCAAGTCGCTAACCAGGTAGACGATGCGGTTTTCGCCCTGGGCCTCGCCCAGTAGCTTGTCGATCGACTCTAGCGCCGTGGCTGGTCCGGCGGCGGTTTGCGATGGCTCAATCCGCGACAAGGCATCGGCCGCCTTGCCGGCAAAATCGGTCCCCACGATCTCGGCCAGCATATCGGGCTGGGCGCTTTGGCCGGGGCGGGCGGCGCGGGAAAAGCGGAGCAGCGTAAACGTCTGCGATTGGCCCCGCCGCGCGGCCTGCGAAGCCAGTTTCTCCACGAAGCGTTTGCCTTCGTCCAGCGCGGTGGTTTCGGCCGCGCGGTCGGTGGTGGAAAAACTGTCGTCCAGCAGCACGACATGGTGCGTCTTGCTGCCGCCAAACAGTTCGGCCCATTGGTTGCGCAACAACGGTTGGGCCACCATCAAGACAACCGCGGCAATCGCCAACATCCGCAGCAACAGCAGTAGCAGTTCCTTCAGGCGGATCCAAGTGCTGTTCTTGCGCTGGCTGTGCAGCAAGAACTCCATCGCCGCCCACTGCACGCGGCGATGCCGCAGCAGGTTGATCAGATGGATCAGAATTGGCAGCGCAAGCAGGCCCAGGCCCCACAGCAGCGCCGGATGAACGTAAGTGGGCATAGGTTAGTTCCTCACCATCGAGCCCATGCGGCGGCTGAGGAACGCCGCCAGCGCGGCATCCAACGGTTGGCTGGTCCGCAATTGCGTGTAATCGACACTGTTTTGCGCACAGCCGTGGCGGACTTCCTCCAGATAGGCTTGCAGAGCCTGCATGTAACCCTCTCGCAAAGCCCGCGGGTTGCAGGTGAGCTTCTGGGGCAGTTCCATGCCGTCGAACCGCGTGGGACCGGTGAAGGGAAAATCGAGCTCGTCGTCGTCCAAAATGTGGAACAACAGGACATCGTGCCCGCGCTGCCGCAGCAGTTTCAATCCCTTGAATAACGGCTCGCGCTCCGTCAACAGGTCGGAGATAACCACCACCAGCCCGCGGCGAGGGTAAGTCTCGGCCACGCGGCGGAAGATGGGGAACAGGTCGGTCTTTTGGGCCGGCGTGCTTCCCGCCAGGGCGTTAATGACCGATTCCAAGTGGTTGCGCTTGGAGCGCAACGGCACCACGGCCCGCACGCCTTCGTCAAATGTCACGCAACCCACGGCATCTTGCTGCCGCAGAATAAGGTAGGCCAGACTGACCGCCACGGTGGCCGCGTACTCGTACTTGTTCAAGTGGCCCCCCCCGTATTGCATGCTGTTAGAGACATCGACCAGCAGCGTGCAGCGGAGGTTCGTTTCTTCCTCGAACTGTTTGACGTAGTAGCGGTCGTGCTTGGCCCAGACTTTCCAGTCGATATGGCGAAGGTCGTCACCGCGCGCGTACTCGCGGTGCTGCACGAACTCCACCGACTGCCCAAAGTAAGGGCTGCGGTGCATGCCGGACAGAAAACCTTCGACCACATGGCGAGCCCGGATCTCCATCCGCGCGATACGCTTGATCGCTTCAGGATGCAAAAATCTTTTGGAATCGGGCATCGCGGGTTAGCTCATCTTCTTTGGTGGGAGTAATCTTGAGAAGTTGTTCGACAATCGTATCGGGGGTTACGCCGTCGCTCTCGGCGGCAAAGTTGACCACCAGCCGGTGACGCAGTACTGGCTTAGCCAACGCCTGAATGTCGTCGGTCGAGACGTGCGTGCGGCCGTGCAGCAAGGCGCGGGCCTTGGAACCTAAAATCAGGTTTTGCACGGCACGGGGACCAGCGCCCCAAGAGACCTGGTCGGCGACAAAGTCGGGCACGCCCGCCTCGCGGACGCGCGTTTGACGCACCAGCGACAGCGTGTAACGGATGATATGGTCTGACACGGGCACTTCGCGCACCAGCCGCTGCAACTCGATGATTTCCTCGGCGGTCAGTACCGGCACGATATGGTCGGCCACGGTCGTTGTGGTGCGTCGGGCGATCTCAAACTCTTCCTCGAAACTGGGGTAACGCACAAAGACCTTGAACATGAAACGGTCTTGCTGCGCCTCGGGCAGAGGGTACGTTCCTTCTTGCTCGATGGGGTTTTGCGTGGCCAGCACGAAGAACGGGTCGGCCAGCGGATGCCGCACGCGGCCCGCGGTGACTTGCCGTTCTTGCATGGCTTCCAACAGGGCGGCTTGCGTCTTGGGAGGCGTGCGGTTGATTTCGTCGGCCAAGATCACGTTAGAAAACAACGGCCCGGCTAAAAAGCGAAACTCCCGTGCGCCGGTTCCCTTGTTCTCTTCGATGATTTCCGTGCCGGTGATGTCGGCGGGCATCAGGTCGGGCGTGAATTGAATGCGGCTGAACGACAAGTTAAGCGCCCGGCTAAGGGTGCTAATCATCAGCGTCTTGGCCAGGCCGGGAACACCCTCTAGCAGGCAGTGGCCGCGGCTAAAGAGAGAGATCAGCAGTTCTTCAATCACATGGTTCTGGCCGACAATCACCTGGCTAAGCTGCTCGATGATTTTCTCGCGGGCCGTCCCCAATTTGCGGATCGCGGCGGAGTCTTGCGCGTTAAAACTTTCAGACATCGAAGAATTCCTTGGGTCAGCGTTGGTAGATCGGCAGGTTGGCGTTCTCTAATTGCAGGATAGTCAGGTTGCTGGAGGTGGTATAGATCGTGCCGATATATCCTTGTTGCCACGAACCGTCCGGGCTGGCCTCGGCCACGATCTTGGCAAAGACCTTATCGCGGTATTCCTCCCACTCCTTGCCCCCTTGGCGATACAGCACCTGAGCGTAGTAATAGTGCGCGTAGTGCCAATGGCCAAAGTTTTCGTTGCCAATGTTCGATAGATTCTTGCGAGAGTACTCCAGCAATTTAGGCACGAACTGGTCGTCGTAGGTGCCGGCATTGAACAGGCAGGCAATGGCCGCGGCGGTAATGGCCGGGCGGCCGCCACCCCCCTTGGAGCTGTACTGCACGCCGCCATCGTCTTGCGTGCATTTCTTGATGTAGTCCACTGCCTTGTCGATGATCTCCTTGGGCACGGGAATGCCTGCGTTACGGCAGCCACGCAGGCCCTGCACCTGGGTGATGGTTGTCGAACCTTCGTCGAAATCGCTGCCGTCCTTGGCGCTGACGTAGCCCCAACCGCCGGCCGCGGTCTGAGCCTCGCCACAGAATCTGACCGATTTGGTCAGCACCTCGACCAGTTCCTTGCGGCGCAGTTCGTCTTCTTCCTCGCCCAGCACCTGCGACAGAAACAGCATCGAAAACCCGTGCCCATACGTGTAGCGGTCATCCTTGGTGGGGTCGCCAATCAGGCCGTTTTGCCGGCTGCGGCTGGTTAAATAGTCCACCGCGCGGCGGATATTTGGCGAGTACTTGCCTTGCGTGGTCGTGGAACCCTCGGCCAAGAGGGCCATGCCGGCCAAGGCCGTCATGGACGTGGGATAACGGCCGTCGTTGGCCGTCCAATGCCCTATCCGCGACTGGCTGCCGGCCACCCATTCCAGCCCCCGGTCGATCGCCTTTTGAACCTTGGGATCGCGGTTGCCCGCCCAGGCTGGCCCGGCCAGCATCAGCCCGCACAGCAGGCTCAGGGGGATGGTGTATACAGTGTTGCGCATGGCCAGATCCTTGGGGCCTGATGTTCGGCGATGTTAACGGTGGATAAAGGCGAGTAACCGCGGGAGTGCCTATCGTGGCGGCGGATTTGCCCGCACACGGATGGGCTGGACCGGGGCAGCCCGGCGAATGGGGATGGCTTGCAGGGGAATAGCTTCGGCCTGGACTTCAATCACCGGTACGGCATTTTGCACCGCTTGAAGACCGGCACGGTTAGCCGCAGCCCTGTTTGCCGCAGCCGGCTCAATATCGGCTAACGCATCGCCGCCGTCCGCCTCGGCCCGAGACTGTTTCTTGTCTTCGGCGTTGTCGACGGCCTTGCCGGTAAACTTCAGTGTGATGACTTGCTGCGGCAGCCGTAAATCGACGGTCTGCTGGTCCGGGTGCGCAACCAGGTCAAACTGCCCGATGTTGTTGGGAGGCTCATCTCGATAGACGATGCGGCCGTTACGCTTGTCCAGGCACAACAGCGACATCGTGGTGGTGATATTGTTCTGGTTGTTGGGGTCGCGCTTGTAAATGTGCGCGGCAAAGACCAGCACAGGCAACTCAGACGCCTGATTCAGCAGCAATCCCTGATGTTCCACCTTGGTGGCCCACAATTGCTTGCCGGTCTTGCGGTCGAAGCCGTAAACTCGGCCATGAATCTGCGGATTATCAACGCCCCCCGGAATAGGATTGATTCCGGCGAACTTGGGATTGTTCTGCATCGGCGTATTGGCCACCAGCAGGAAACGGTCGCGCATAGGCAGCACGTAAATCTCGCTTAAGGTGGCTTCGCGCTCGACGGGGCTCTTGGTGAGGATCGAGCCATCCTCCAGCTTCAGCAGGGTGAACATGCCATCCTGCTCCATGATTCCCACGCTTTCCTGGCCAACCACCCAGGCTTTCGCCCCCAACGAGGTTTGATGCGACCAGAGATCGGTCTGCGTCCAAGGGTCGATCATTTTGACTTGGACTTTGCCATTGGTCTGCATCCAAGCCAAAATATCGCGGCCGATGATCGCCATGCGTTCATTCGTGGCGGGTAACGGCCGGCGGCCAAGTTCAACGCCATCGCTGGCGCGCAACACCAGGGCCTGGTTCTCCTCCGCCACGAAAATGTACTCGTCATCGCCAAACAACTGGCTGGATGGATTGATCCCTTGGCGAATCCACAGCGGCTCGCCCGTCAGCGGATCTAGCGCCATCAACCGCCGGCCTTGCAGCACACAGACGTAGTCGTCGGAACAAGGGCCGATCATGCCCAGTTGCCGGCCGCTGGCATCGGTGGTGATCATCCGCGCCTGGCCCCCCCAAGGCACCGTCACGCGCATTTGGTTGATGCCAAACTGAAACGGATTGATGCCGGGCATGGTGTTGCTTAGGTCTTGCTTCCACAACACGCGGGCGGAACCTTTGGCCCCTCCTAACGTGTCGATGGCCGCTACTTGAAAGCCGATCGTTACGATCAACAAGTGCCCGTTCAACCGGGCACGATTGGCACCAGGGTTGTGGATGCCAAAATTGTTCTGCTGCGAAACCTCGGCCAGAGGCAGTTGCCACAGTACCCGGTTCAAGGAGTCCCGACCGCTAATGGTATTCTGCTGGTCGATGCCGACCGTCATATCGGCTTGCAATTGCGGATATACCGATTGCAGGTCCACATTGAACGAGCGAATACTTTGCCCTTGTTGGGCATTCTTGGTGACTTCAACCGCGCCCGCCGGCCAGGGCGATTCTGGCGACAGCAACTTGCGCACCGGGCTGTCAGCCTGCAAACCGTCCAGCAGTTGCTGGCCGGTTAGGCCGTCCACTAGTTGTTCATCGCGGAACTTGTCGGCCAGATTTTCCAAGTAAACAGCGGCTTGCTCGGGCCGGTCCAAGTGCTGCATCATCGCCGCCAGACGCGCCAGCGCTTTGCCCGCCGCTTCGCGGTCATCGGTACGTGCCACGCGGCGCGACAGCAGTTCGATTTCCAAGGCCGACTCGCGTTCCGACAATCGCGAAGCCAACTCCTGGCGGGCCGTATTGGCCGTGGGGTGCATGCCAAAGAACTTCAAGAACTGCCGCAGTTCGTCCTCCGTCCCCGCTTCGCGAGCCAAGGCGGCTTGCAGGCGGTCGGCGATCATTCCGTCCATCTTGAGCCGGTCGGCCTCCACCACGGTCTCGCGCAGCGCGGCCAGGCGGGCCTGGACCCAACGGTCGCGGCGAACCTGCAGGCCAGGCTCCACGCGGGCTAGTCCCGGCCCGTCCAACTTAAGAGCGGCCAGGCGCATGTATGCATCGAAAGCCGGCAGATGCTCGCCGGCGGCGTGCAGGCCCGCGGCCATTAGCCGCAAATAATTGTCCCACTGCGATGGGGCACTCACCAGCGATTCGATCTCATTGGAATGGCCGCGATAGGCGGCAAAGTCGGTGCGCAGGCCTTCCAGCAAGGCATCTACCAGCAGGTCCTTGGCCCGCGGATCGTCTCGCAACGCCAGCGAACGGCGCAGCTGCTCGGCGGCTTCGTCAATCTGGCCGGCGTCCAATAACAACTCGCCCCGCAGGGCCAGCGCCTCGGGATCATCAGGATTCTTTTTCAGAGTCTCGGCGACTTGCCGTTCGATCTCGGCCGATTGGTAAAAGCAGTCTACCGATTCCACCCCTTGGGAAATAACGGCCCCTTGGTGGCAGATCAAATTTCCCGGAATTAGCCCCTGGCGCGAACGTGCCCGTTCCAGTTCCTTGCCGGTGGCAATGTCCAGCGTCAGGACTTCGGCGCTATTCAGCGGCAGATAATACCGCCCGCCATTGGCGAATCCCCGTCCGCTCGGCGCGCCGGAGGAGGCCAAGCCGCATTCCCATGCTTGCGTTCCGTCGTCCAACTTAAAGGCTCGGACAGCCGTCCGCCCAACCACCACCGCCAGACCTTCCTCGACACAAGCCAAGTACAGCCCATCTTTGTGGGTATCGCGGTCTTGCTCCCAGGCCAACTCGCCGTCGGTCAGCCGTAGGCAGATAATTTTGTCCGATTCCACCGGAGTCAGAATGGCCTTGCCGTCGGCAATCGTCACGCTAGAGTCGATCCAGTTGTCGCGGCCTTCTTGATTGCCATCGTTGCCCAAACCCATCCGCATCATGGCGATGCGGTTTGCCCGATTAAGGACGTTGCCGCCGTTGGCCCGGGCAAAGGTCCGGCCCCACAGCAACGAGCGCGTCGTCAGGTCTACGCCCACCACCACGCCGGCACCCGTGGGGCAGACCATCACGCCATCGGCATACGAAGGGGAGACGCCAGCCAGGCGGCGCTCGTTGTTGTCAAATACCGATGTCTCGACAACAGCCAAGGGGAGCGACCACTCGACCAGTTTCTCACCCCGAAAGGGATCTTTCTTGGGATCGATGGCCAACAGGCGAATCTCGCCCTTGGCCTCGGCCAGGACGTACAACCGTCCACCCAGCGGTAGCGGGGCACCCAGAAAGAACGTGCCAGCCTCGGGAAATTCCTCGTCACCCGCCGGTCCCCCCAGCGACCACTTCAGCTTGCCTTGCGTGGAAAGCTCATGCGCGGCCAGCCGATTGAACTTTCTCACCGACGAATCGGGGCGGCGGCGGCCGTTGAGCTGCACCACCATCCGCTGGCCATTGTTGTTGTTCGGCACACTGGTCAGGCCCAAGTCCTCGATAGAATAGACGTATTCACCATCGCTGCTCAAGGTGCCAAACGTGTTGTCTTCCCACAAACGCTGATCGAGCGCGTTGGAGAGATTAAAGGCGGCTTGCGGCTGTAGCGGCTTGCGCCCCTCGAACATGCCTTCAATCTGTTCGTCGATCTTGACCTCCCAAATGCGCTTGCCCGTTGCGAAATCAACCGCCAACAATTGTTGCGAGGTCCGCATCAAGATCAGCTCGCCCACGGCCAGCGGGTGCAGCGCCGGTATGCCGCTGACGTTCTGGTCGAGGTGGTTCTCGCGCAACTGGCCCACGAACTCCATCAGATTGGGGTCGTCTGTCACCGGCACCCGCCAGCGATAATTCAACAGCGGCCGGCCGCCATTGCTGGCGACGTTGCGGGTCGCCCCGCCGCGGAACATGGCCCACTGTTCCAATTCTTGGCCGTGCAGCGTGGGACGCTCCCCAGCCAACTTGACAAGCCAAGAGTCAATCTCGCTTTCCGTTTCAAACAACCGCGTCTCTCGGCCGGCGATTTGCAACCGGGCGTCTGGCTGGCGGCTCTTGAGATCGACCAGCACGCGCCTCGCGGCATCGTCAATTCCCGACCAATGCCAACACAACGCCAAACGGTACGAGAGCTCCGGCTCATACACGTCGCGGGCGGCGGGTGTTTGCACCAACCGGTCAAAAGCCAGCGCCGCGGCCAGCGGCCGGCCATGTTCCATGTGGTACAGACCCAGCAAATGCGTGGCGTCGTAACCAGCTTGCGTATGAAAGAACTGCCGCACGACCCCTTCCAGCCCTGTCACGCTTCCCTGGCCAACCGCTTGTTCCAGAAGCTGCTCCGCCGATTTGCCAAATTGAAGTTCGTAGGCATCGTGCCCCGCCTTGGACATGCTGCCCACCAAGCGCTGCGCCTCGGCCTTCAGGAATCGAACGCGTTCATTCCCCTGTTTGGGGAGCGCGCCGTCTTGATCGCCATTTAGAATCTCGCCCAACAGTCGGACTGCTTCGGCAAAGCGTTCCTCGGCCAGCAGCTTTTCGGCCTGGCTTAGCACAATGAGCTGTTCGCGCTCGGGCTGCACGAAGGTCGCTTCCGCGTCTCCTTCGCTTTCTTCATCCGCCTGGACCGCCACGCCATTGATGCGGACCTTGGCCTGGATTTTGACTTGGGCCAGGGCCGGAACGGTGCTCCAGGCGCAAAAACAGGCACTGGCGGACAAAAAAAACGCAAATCGTGGGGCGGAACGCGGATCCATTCGTAGCTTCCTCCTGGCCCGATGTGTCAGGCAACCCTCGCCGAGATCCGCCAGGCTCGCGCACCGTCTACATGGGCGGCACGCAAAACAAGGGGGAGTACGGCGTTTGAATGAGTAGCGGAGCAGCCGTTAAAAGTTCAGCACGGCTTGCCGGGCTAACCGTTTCAAATGGCCTAAGCCATTCACTTATAATATCTTACGCACTGCATACAATTTTCGCAATGAAATCGGCCCAGTCCAGGTAAAACAGATCGCTCTCGGGATGAGAGGTCCGCGGCCCACCTCGACGTTCCACTAGAACGGTTGGCTTCCGCGGGCGGCATTTCCAGCGCAGACTGGCGGTTGGCCGGGTCTTGCCGGATGTGTTCCGCCGCTTTCCGCAACCGCATCAAGGGCCGCGGAAAACCGGAAAATGCGGCGTTTTTGCATTCCGGAGGGTTGCATTTTCGGGCCGGTTGTTTTAAATCAACGCACTCCGTTGACGGACGGACAAGTTGTTTTCCCCCATTTTTTTCCTCGCAAGGAGGGCTGTAATCCATGGCGAAGGCCGCAGGCAAGAAACCCCCAACCAAGTCCGAGATTCTGGTCGCGATCGCTGAAGCCACCGAGCTCAAGCGTCCGCAAGTTTCGGCCGTGTTGGACGCATTGTCGGACGAAATCAAGAAGGCGCTCAAGGGACCGGGCGTTTTCGCCATCCCTGGTTTGGTGAAGATCGAGAAGAAGAAGGTTCCCGCCCGTCCCGCCAAGAAGGGCGTGATGGTCTTGGGCCAGCTTCGCGATCTCCCAGCCAAGCCCGCATCGGTCAAGATCAAGGTTCGCCCGCTCAAGAATTTGAAGGAAATGATCTAGCGAAGATTGGCACCCAGCCAGCCCCCAAGATCAGGCATGCATGGCCGCTCGCTCTCGCCGTTCGTTAGCCGCCGATAATCCTCGGCCAACGAACGGCGAGAGCGGCGGCCCGTTTTTTTCAGTAAACCTTCCATGATCGTCGCATCTCTGTTGGTGATGGTGGGAGCGGGCTGGCTACTGCTCACCGCGCAGGCCTGGCGCAATCTTTTAGCAGCCCCCTCGCTACCGGCGGTGGGCCAATTGCCGACGCCCGCCAAAATGCCGACGGTTAGCGTGGTGATTGCCGCCCGCGATGAAGCGGCCCGCCTGGAAAACACGATTCGGGGGTTGCTGGCCCAAGGCAATATTGAATTGCAACTGGTCGTGGTGGATGACCGATCGTCCGACGAGACGCCCCAAATCCTTGGCAATCTGGCCAGGCTTGACGAGCGTATCACGGCAGTCCGCATCGACGAGTTGCCCGCCGGGTGGCTCGGCAAGTGCCACGCCTGTGCGCAAGGGGCCGCGCGGGCCACGGGCGATTGGCTGCTGTTTACCGATGGCGATATCCACATGCGGCCCGACTGCATCGGCCGGGCCATTGCCGTCGCCGTGCGGGAACAAGCCGACCACGTGACACTCTGGCCGGCCGTCAACACCATTGGCCCGTTGGCTAGAGCGTCTATTCTGGCCTGGGGCCAATGCCTGGCACTTCATTGTCCGGCCACGCAAATCAATCGCGACCAGGGCACCAAGGGCGTGGGGATTGGTGCCTTTAACCTGCTCAAGTCCCAATCATATCGCGCGCTCGAGGGGCACGAGCCGCTGCGGATGGAAGTGGTCGATGATGTCAAACTCGGCCTGTTGGTGCGCCGCGCGGGATTTCGCCAGCGGCTCTATTCCGGTCTTGGCGATATCGAGGCCGAGTGGGCCCAGAGCGGCTTCGGCGTGATCCGCGCGGTCGAAAAAAACTGGTTCGCCGGCATGAATTACAACTTGCCGCTGACTCTTTTCGTCCTCACCTTGATTGCCGCAATGTGGCTGCTGGGGCTACTGGGACCGCTGTTGCATCCTTGGGCCGGCGGCTTTGCCCTGGCAGGCTGGCTGTCGCCCATCTTGCCCGCTATTTGGCAAGCCAGGCAGGCGGGCTGGCCGCGGCGCGTGGCGATATTGGCACCGCTGGGCTATGCCATGTTCGTGCTGGCGGGCGTCAATTCCACCTTCAAGACGCTCCGCCAGGGAGGCGTCTGCTGGCGCGGCACGACCTACCCGCTGCGGGAACTTCGCGCCGGCCTGGTGAAATAGCGGATGGAATGGTTCGGCGTTCGGTTCGCCGAAATTACTGCCCGCCGCGCGCCAGCCACCAGATAACACCCACGATGTTGATGGCCCCCACCACCAGAACGGCTATCAACAGCCACTTTAGCCGATGTACGGGCGGGACAGCCGGAGCAGCCGGACCGGGATGGGTCTCGGCCTCGCGATGCTTCTGAAACGCCAATGTCTCATCCGTGCCCGAACTGTCGCCGCGCCGCGGACCGACAGGGCTGTCCATGCGTTGGCTGACGCTCGAACCCGTTCCGATCAATACGGCGGCCCCGCTACTGGCGGTTAGCCCCGACCCACCGCGAACGGCCGCCGCCGCCTGCCGGATGACCGGCGAGACCAGCCCGCACGACTCCAGCGCGGTCAGCACTTCCAACATAGAGCCGTACCGGTCGTCGGGATCCTTGGCCAGCATCCGTTCAAAGACCGCCTCCAGCCCTTCCGAGACAGCGGGCAACAACTTTCGTAACGAGGGGACGGCCGCGCTTTGATGCAGCATGACCGTTTGGGTAACGGTCGTACCGGTGAATGGCGGGCGGCCCACCAGCAGAAAAAACAACGTGCAGCCCAGGCTGTAAATGTCAGCGCGAGAGTCAGCCTCGCGGGTATCGGCGGCTTGCTCGGGTGCCATATAGTCGGCGGTCCCCAGCATTTGGTTTTGCATGGTCAACCGGCCGTTGCCAGCCCCCGGCGCGGGCATGCCCTCTTCCACCAGCGCCAGGCCCATATCGAGAATACGGACCACCCCTTTCTTGTCCAGCAACAGATTGGCGGGCTTAATGTCTCGATGGACAACCCCTTGGCTATGGGCGTGCTCCAAGCCCAGCGCGGCCTGGGCCACGCAATCGACCGCCGCGGCCACCGCCAGCGGCCCCTGGTCGCGCACGTAAGATTTCAAGTCCTGGCCATCGACATATTGCAGCACCAGGTAGTTGGTCCCCTGGTCGCAGCCGGCATCGTAAGCCGCCACGATGTTTGGATGCTCCAGCCGGGCAGCCGCCTTGACCTCGCGCTCAAAACGCTGCAGGGCGTCTTTCGATTGCAGCAAATTGTCGGACAAAATCTTCAGCGCTACGGTGCGAGACATGCGGCGGTGCTCGGCCTTGAAGACATCGCCCATGCCCCCCGCGCCGATCTTCTCCATGATGCGGTAGTCGCCCAGCACCAGGCACTTCGTTTGCCCCTGGAAGATCTGACGAAGCTGATACTCCGTCAGACGCTTTTGGCGCAACAGTTCATTGGCCAAACCTTGCGCGTCGCGTGTACGGCGGTCGGCGGGAATCGACTGTTGAAACTCGGCCAGTTCAGACAGCGACATCAGCCGGCTTTCGACCAGTCGGTCGCTCAATTGCGAGATCGTCAAGGGCATGGCGGGGGGACCAACGCAAGGCGGGAAGACGCCCGATTGTAGCCGCCCTATCGGGGGGAAATCAAGCTTTAGTTCAATTCAATTCGCGGATTTGCACTTTTCGAAAGTCTAGTCGCGAGCCATGGTTTTGCAGGCCTATATGGCCCGACTTCCGGGAAATGCCGGGGTTGCTGGCTTGTTTGTCCTGGGCCTGGGATAAGTCGGTATCGACAACGGTCTGGCCGTTCAGCGCGACCGTTACCTGGGGACCAGCGCAGCGGATGCTCATCGACTGCCATTCGCCCGGCTTCTTGGTCGAACCCCGTTTGGCCGCGGCGACCTTATAAACACTGCCGCAATACTGGCCCGGTTCCAGGTTGGCGTATTGGGCATCGTCGTCGTCCAAAATCTGGACCTCCATGCCGTCAATCCACGGCTGCCCTTCCCGCGGAGCACGAATAAACACGCCGCTGTTCCCCCCCGCCGGCAGCTTAAACTCCAGCCGCAACTCAAAGTTGCCGTATTCCTTGTCAGTCGAGAGCCAGCCCCCCCCCTTGCCCGTCGTGAACACGCCATCCCCCTCCACGCCCCAACTTTCAGCCGGCCCATCCACGGGCGTCCACCCGGCCAAATCCTGGCCATTGAAGAGCGGCTTGAATTCCGGCTCGGCGGCGTTCGCAGCCAAGGACAGAAACAACACCGGGAGGGCCATCAAGTAGATGCGAATCATGGAAGTACCTGAAGATGAGGGAACGATGCAAAAAGCGGGAAGAACCATCAAAGCCGCGACGCACACGATCATAGTCGCTGGTACGGCCGCTGCTAGCACCCAGGGGGCAGCGGCTAGCGATTGCCGCCAGACGTCCGCCAGCTTTGCAGCAATTCGTCAATAGTCAATTGCAGGCTGCCGGGTTGGCTGGCCAGAATTGTCCGGGAAGGCGCATCGAAAGCCAGTACTCCGGCGGCTGCCGGGGGACCGGCGGGCAACGACAACTCGGCGCGCAGGCGGGCTACCAGATTAGACCCGGCCTCGGCCGTGGAGGCCAGGTCGGCCGCGGCGTGAAACTCCACCTCGCGGCGAGTTTGCAAATCGGCCTGGCTGGCGATTTCCAACATGCCCGGCCCGACCAGGCGGTAGCCCGCCCCCCACGGCTGTAGCATCTCGCGGAGAATTTCCGCCAGCGGTTTATCTTCCGCCGCTAATGTGGCCTCGACCGTGGGGGGAATACCCGCCGCGCGCAAGCTGCGCCAATCGACCAGGAACCGCACATCGCACAAAGTTTCCAAACGTCGCAACACTTGGACCAATGGCGTGGGACGATAGAACGTCACCGTTCGCGGCTGGGCCAGATTGGCCTGCGTTTGCAAAACCGCATTCGCGGGCCTGGAATCGGCCGAACCGGTCCGCACGGATTTCCATTGCGAGAGCAAATCGGCCACGCGGCGATGGGCCCGCGGCGAGTGCGTGATGCCCAGTTCGCCATCTTCAACTTCGATTTCGCCTAGTCCGCCGTCGCTCTGCCAGGAGCCAGGCAATACCACCCGTTGCACCACCGCCGCCAGCCGATTCGCCGAATATCCTTGATGGGTCAAGGCTCGCACATCGTAACGCCTGGTGAGCGGCTCTTCGCCGCCAGACCTGCCATGGCCCACGGCCAATTGGTCCCCCACGATCTGATAGCTCAACCCCAGTGGCTCCAACGCGGCGGCTAGGAGTTCGGCCATGGTGCCATCGCGCACATCGAGCGTAACCGTCGTGTCGAGCGGCACGCCGGCATCGGCCAATGATTCGACATCAAGCGTAATGGCCACGCCGCTAAATTGCGTCAGGACATCCATGAATTTACGGAGCGCCAATTCTTGGCAACGAACCCGCGGCAGCGGGTCTTGCAGCCGGGCCTCGGCATCGACCGGTTTGAAGACAAAGAACGCGCCACGGGGAACCGTCTGTCCTTCGTCCCCCACGGCCGAACTGGTTTCATCCATCTCTTCGGACGCTTTGGCGATCTCCTTGGCCTTATCAGCCTCTTTCTTCTTCTCCTTGGCGTCCGCTGAACCAGCCTTGCTCTGGCCCGGTTGCCGCACCGCAGCCACGGCAACTTTGGCCGGTTCGTCCTCTCGCGAAACATCCTCCGGAATGTCGTCCGCTGGTGCCGGATTAGCTGCCGGCAAGGCTGGCGGCGGTTTCACGGCCTGCTCAATATCTTCATCTTCATCGATGGCATTGTCCGCATCAGCAGCAGCGGCATCATGGACGGCCAACGGTTCGCCATCATGCGGCGGCAAATCGCTGGTTGCCAGCGAAGCCTCCGCGCTCGATACCTCATCATGCCTTTCCGCCGCGGTTGGCCGCCACATCCACCAGCCGCCCGCGATGAACAAGCTGGCGGCAGCCGCCAAGGCTCCGCCGAACGCTACAACCCTGGCCCTGGGAAGATTAAGAATGCTTTCCTCGACCGCGGGCTGGGGCGCGGTAAGTGGCGCGGCGAGGTCCAGGCCGCCGTCTGGTGCGTCAACGATGGCGGACGGAAGTGCTGGAACCGTGGTTTCAGCAGCGGGTAGCGGTTCCGCCTGATCGCCGGAGGCACCCATGTCTGCCTGGGCAGCGCTGGTGGTGGCACTCTCCGCGGCCTTGCCGCTGTCAGCTTCAATCGGTGCGGCTGACGAGGCGGGGGATTGCCAACCCGCGGGGGCCACAATTGGCACCATGCTGCCGCAATTCGGACATGCCACGATCTGCCCGATGCCAGCGGCGTCGAGAACCTTCAGCCGTCGCCGGCAGGTCAGACAGATGATGGAGAATAATTCCAAGACGTCGTCTCGCTCCGTGAGGGATTGGTCGAATGAAGTGTGCGGGCCTCGTCTTAGAATGAACCGTGACAATCGTCGAAAACGCGCGGCGGGTGTCGATTAAGCCATCAAACCGCCTCTATCCATGATAGCCCAATTGTCCGCCAACGGGCGCTCGGTTTGGCCGTTACTTGGGCAACTCTTGGTCCGGCGTCAGTTTTTCCTTCCGCTTTTCAACCGCCGCCCGCGTGGTGATGAACAGCGTCTCCTGCCCATCTTTTTCCTTGATCTGATAAACGAGCTTGCCATCCTTGTTGGCTTGGAGCATCACCTTTTTCAAGATATCCAAGGCTGGCTGGTCCTTTTCATCCAGGCCGAACGACTGGTTCTTGGTGATGCCGTCCAATTGTAAGTCGCCCCCAATGATCTCCACCGGCGCGCCGATCTCCTCCGCGAAAAGTTCCATGCACTTTTCCAGCGTATTGCGCGGAAAGCTCAGCGTGATCTTCATTTTGAGTTTGTCGGCCACGGTTTTGGGTGTGTTGCCGCCGCCCGTGGACGCCACCGCGACCGCGCCGCCGGGTGCCTCCAACACGGCCAACTGCGTGGCCAGCGCCAAGTTGTGCGCGGCCAGTGCCGGCAGATAGCAACGCACGATCGACAGTTTTTGCTTTTCGTCGGTGGCGGCCACGGTGTGGTAGCCCATCTGCTGTAACATCCGTGGAAAACGGATCAGCACCCGCTGGCCGTAGTCGTGGGGAGTGAGCCGCGCCATGTAAGTCTCGAACGAATTGCCAAAGTCACCGACGCGGTCGCGGTAAGCCTTAGCCACCAACAATGGCTCATCGGCGGCCGTGCCGTAGGCCATGAATTCCAAGAACAAGTCTTCGTCAAGATGGGCGCTGGCCACTGCTGCCCGCGGCAACGCCCCGCTCGTTTCCATCAAGAAAGACATCAGCGGCCCCTTCATCCGCGCGGCAGGCCCGGTGAAAACATCTTTTCCTCCGCCGAAGGTGAAAAAGTCGGGCTGAAACAAAATCGTCACATGTCGGTCGCGGTCGGTCGAGCGGGCGATCAGCTCAAAATTAGGAAAGACGATGGGGCCTGCCTTAATGCCCTCCAGCCACTCGGTAAGTTTCTCCGCGTCCTTCATGCCCCACACCACCAGCAGCTTGTCGTCGTCATTGTCCGGCAGCAGATAAGTGTTGTCGCCGCCTAAGTAGACCTTGGTATCGGCGATGGTCTCTTCCTCCGGACTGTTCCAGGCGGCCCGCGCCTCTTCGTCCACCGGCACCAGCGAATGAACCACCAAGGCCAGCGAAGGGGGACGGTCGCCCAGCGAATCAACCAGGCCAAGTGTCGCTTGCTCAATATTCTCTGGCGGCAGGCCGCTCATGCTTTTCAGGGTATCCCTGAGCAACTCCCCCGCCGGCCCCAACGACGACAGCACCAGCGATCCTTGCTCGTGCTTCAGAATCTCGGCGGGACGCAAGGCGATGTAGGCCTTCACTCCGCTGGGAAAATATGCCAGATCGAGCGGTTGGCCATGCGTGGGCGAACGCCATACATCTTCGTCCAGGGCCATCAAGCGTTCGGTGCTGGGGTCGGACTGGGCGGCGTCTGGGCCGTCGGCACTGCCGATGCCGTCGCCAGCCTTGGGCGGTTTTGTGGTGCCGCCATCACCCGGTTTGTCGCCGCCAGGAACCTTATCGACCGACACGGTCGTCGCCGGTACGCCCGTTCCATCGGTCGCAGCAACATCACCGCGGGTGGTAAAGAACTTGGGCAGTACGAGGGCAGCCGCTGTTCCGCCGATCAACAACACGGCAATCGCCGAGCCGATCAACATGCCATTCGATTTCTTGCGCCGGGCCGCCAGGCGGCGGGTGGTGCTAATGCCCCCCGGCAACCCCGATACCGCTGGAATGGCCGAAAAACCGGGCACGCCCGCCGGCTGGGCCGACAAAGGTGCTGCCGCCAACGGCATGGCCTGAACGGGCGCGGCCTGCGCCATAACCGCGCCCCCCACCGGAACCGCTTGGGCCATCACCGGCGCGGCCGCGGTCGGGCCAACCGCTACCGCGCGGGCCACAGGCGCTCCACCGGCCACGGGCGTGCCAACTCTTGGCGCGACCGAGACCGCTTGCGCCACGGGATGGCCGTTTCCTTGGGGTACGGCGACCGCCGTCGGCGCGACCGATACCGCCACGGGAGCCGCCGACACAGGCGCGGCACCAGCCGGGGCGGGCCGAGGATTCCTCAGGTACTGCTCAAAGGCTTGCCCCTCGGCCGTGAGCGGTTCGCTGGGGAGCGCAGCCTTGGCTGGCGGCACAAACGGCGACAAGGCGTCGGCCACTTTTTGCGGTTGTTGATAGCGCTTCGCGGAATCTTTGGCCATCATCAGTTCCACCACTTGCGCCAGCGCGCGGGGAATGGTGTTGTTGACCTTGTCGAGCGCCACAGCCGCCTGCCCGGCGTGGCGCTGCTGTTTGCTGGCCGCGTCACCTTCCGCAAACGGTGTGCGGCCGCAAAGCAATTGATACAGCGTGCAACCCAGAGCGTAGATATCCGCGGACGCATCGGCGGGTCGGCTCCCGCTGGCAATTTCTGGTGCCAGATAATCGGCAGCGGCCTCCCGCTGGTCGGCGGGCCGCTGAGAAGGCGGCAATGGCTCCGGCACAAACGGCGCGTGCAATAACTTCAGATTGCCCGACTTGTCCAGCCACAGATTGGCTGGCCGAATATCACCGTGCGGCAGGCCCGCCTTGTGCAGTTCGGCCAATGCCAAGGCTGCTTGCCGTGCCAGGCGGCAAGCCTCTACCGGTGGCAAGGGCTTGTCTTTGGGCAATGCTTCTTGCAAAGCTTGCCCCTCATGCCAGGCCGTGGGGACCAGCTTGAAGGCACCCAAGTCGACCAACGGGTAGCAAGTCCACAACAGCGGATGCCGCACGCGGGCCGCGCTGGCGCACCGCGCCGAGAACATGGCCAGCGCCTCTTTATCGCTGGCCACGGGGCCCGACAAAAAGTGCAATCCCAAAGAATGATTGGTCGGCTGATGAACGGCTTTGAAGGTTCCAACAAGGCGGCCTTTGTCCACCCGATCCTGCACCTTGTAATCGCCGTAGAAGAACGGGCCAGGCCTTTTGGCCAGCAGCACCTTGGCATGAAAGGGCGAAATCACTTGCCGTTTGACAAGCCACTCCGCCAGCGGGGCGGCATCCGCCGCGCCAGGCACCTGCGCGGCAAACTCGGCGGCCAACCGCTGGCACTCTGGCGGGGCAAGCAGACGGCTCTGCGTGGCCAGATTCCAAAAGTCCGCTATCGGCAACGACATTCCCTATCTCCTCCGCGGTTCGTCGGGCGGCGATGCCCGTGTATCCCATCGATCAGCAGGCCGCACGATTGCGCCAAGCCTTGGCAACCGCGCGATCCCTTTGCATTCCAGCCTGCCTGGTTCTGGGGCGCTGGCTTTCGCATGAAATATCCGGCCATGCAACCCGTTCCAATCTACCGCGCCCCACCCGCCCTCTGCAAAGATTTCATGGGGGAATCAGAGATCGGTGGATCATGAACGACCGCGAGTCGCACGATCGCCAACAGAGTCCGGCACCAAAGAGTCGGGTGGGAATTTGAAAAACACCGTTCCTCTGTTTTCCTATGCGTTCGATTCGTTGTTTTCCCAAAGACCAGCCCAATCGTCTGTCCAAGACGGCAAGCGATACTCCCCAACGCAAGTCTCTCCAGTCGTACCAATCACCGTGCGGAAATGCTCGCTTCAGACGATCAAGGAATTCCCTTTGTAGACAAGCCTTGTCTTTTCCGTTTTAGTACCGAGACGGCTGTTAAGCGGTACGTTGCGAGTGAACGCTGCCATCCCCAGTCCAAACGTCATCCAGCATTCCGCCCATGCGACGATTTCTGATCTTCAGCCTGGCCGCAATCTTAGTCGCGGTGGGTATCGTTTCCGCCGTGGCCCAGCGGCCGGCACCGCCACGCAGGCCGCCTCCACCAGGGCGGCGGCCTCCCCCGCTTGCGCCGGAAAGGGCTGCGCCATTGGCCGTCGATGCGGTCCCGCCGCGACGGAGCGAGGCCGACGATCGCCAGGCCAGCCGCGGTTTGATCCAAAATGCCGATCTGGAGATTGCCCAGGACGGGGCATCCACAGTGGCACAGTCCCCGCGAGGTTTTGAAATGGACGGGGACTGCCTCTACAGCTACTTGGGCAACCCGGCCACCGACAGAACTGGTTGGGGCGTGCGGTTCGTTTCTGGCCAGGATGTCAATGGCGACGGCGCGCGGCAGGGCCGACTGACCCAAACCGTTCGCGGACTGAAGGCCGAGGATGGTCGCTGGTTTCGTCTGCGGATTCGCGGGCTGGCCCAGGGGAACTTTTCCTCGGCCAGCAAACAGTTGTTTCTCAAGGCGGAGTTCTTTGCCGCCGATGGCCAGAACCCGCTCGATTCGGTATCGCGGAACATCTACGGGACGATCGAAGAGTTGCGGCGGCAATCGCCCAGTGGCGAGACGGGCCCGCTGGCATCGGTAATCTGGCGGACGCACGGCATGGAGTTCCGCACCCCATTTCCAGAAGTCGATACATTGCGCCTCAGCGTCGGCTTTGGCGATGGAGACGGCGCGGGCGAATACACTGAGTTTCTGATCGACGAGTTCGACTTGCAGGGCATTCCCGATCCCGCCGAATATGTGGCCGCCACGTCGGCACCACCTGGCCAGCGGCCACAGCCGCCGGCCCTGGCGGAATTGACACCGCTGGGCGGGCATTGGTACTACGACCCCCGCGGCCTGTCCGGCCCGCCCCCCAAACAGTTCGACCATGCCAACGCCGATCGGCTGTATTATCTCACCGACCGTCTGGAGTTGCCCTTTGCCGAAAACATGTCGGCCTGGCTGCGCAAAGGCTACCTCGATCGGCAGGGCAAGCTGGTTCCAGAGGACCGCTTTGTACCCGACAACGTGGTGTTGTCCTTCGACGATGGCTGCCTGGTGATTCGCTCGCACAACTTGCCTAACCATCCGACGGCCGTCTTTCCCGACGTGTCGCGGGTGTTGGATGGCAGCCCAAATTATCTGCGAGAAATGGACCAGACGTTCTACATTCCGCTGGAACCGCGCGAGAATCCAAAGCATCGGGCGATGACCAGTGCCGCGCAGCGCCATGTGATGAATCCAGGAGCCATCGGCGTGGCCATCAACGGAGTCGTCTTCTTCGATCCTTACGATGCCGAAGCCACCGAGGCCTTTTGGCGGCTCGACCGTTGTTGCGGCCACCCCAGCCCCAGGCAGCAATACCACTATCACAAGTACCCGGTCTGTGTAAAAACCCCCTGGGTCGATAACGGCGAGAGCCATTCTCCGCTGATTGGCTTTGCCTTCGACGGCTTTCCCGTGTTCGGACCATACGAGTCGCCCGGCGTGATGGCCAAGGACTCCTCGGACAACCCGCTGAACGAATTCAACCTGCACGCCGACGAATTTCGCGGACCTCACTACCATGTCACGCCGGGCAAGTTTCCTCATATCCTGGGCGGATACTGGGGAACGGTCGATCCGCGTAACCTGCCCAATCGAACGCGGGCCGGCCGCTAGCGAACCATTGGTTGGATCGTCCTTCAAAGCCAGCAAGCCGTGTATTGTTGGTCGGAATGCCAGTCATGCCAGCACGCTGAAAGGCGAACCGCGAAGGCACTCGGTTAATCTCCTCGCCAGCAGTGGTTGCGGCCACTGCAATGCAGCACGCCGTTAAGGGCTGCCGATCTTTCCTCAGCGAATGATGGCGTTGATATTTCGGCATTTTCTTGCTGTAACGGATTTGTCCACCGGGCAATCCTTGCCGATAACTCCTTTGGCAACGAAGTTTTCGGTGCTGTCAGTTCACCCGCGAACTTGACGGCGATACGGAAACTGGCGTACAAGCTAGCCCGCGAAATAGGTTCATCGCTTGGACAAGGCGATGGTGGACCCATCCATCCACGCCGACCGTGACGGGCGCACTTTCTGGCGTTGTTGGACCCAAGCTACGACCTGCGCAAGCTGCCCCGCTCGCGGACCCATGAACCTTCACCACCCGATACTTATCGCTGTTACGCCGTCGCACGGGTGGCGACGTATCGTGGCATTAGCCTTGCTGGCCTGCCTGCCGGGCATCTGCAACGTGGCCGCCGGGCAGCAGCCGGCCGCGCCCCTTTCGCCCGCGTATGTCGAGGAAAACCCCGCGCCGCCGTTCGATATGGTTTACGAACCGGTCTTGCCGCGCGATTCCGCCCCCGCCCCCGACTTTGACCCCTACGAGATATCCCGGCAAGAACCTTGGGAATGGCAGCTCGTACCCAGCGGCCTGATCTATCACTCCTACATGGCGGGCACCCGCGAACCTAGCTTGCGGGCGGTAACTTCGTACGTCAAGGGTTTCGGCCAGGTCTGGGATGCCACCTTGGGTGGCCGCGCCGGCCTGATTCGCTACGGCACAACCGATACCGACACACCCGAAGGCTGGCAGTTCGATCTGGAGGGGGCCGCCATGCCACGGATCGACCCGACCCAGCCCAGCAGCCCCCTGATCGCCGCCGACTTTCGGTTCGGCTTTCCGTTAACATTTGGCTACGGCCCGTTCCACGCCAAGATCGGCTATTACCATCTTAGCTCTCACCTGGGAGACGAGTGGCTGTTGCTCAACCCGGGCATTCAGCGCGTCAACTACGTGCGAGACGCGGCCGTGTTTGGGGTGGGGTACTATTTCTGGAACCAATTCCGGGCTTATGGCGAAGTGGCCGTCTCCTCCACCGATGGCGGATCGAAGCCCCTGGAATTTCAGTTTGGCCTGGAATACAGCCCCACTTGCAATTCCTTCTGGGGAGCACCCTTTGCGGCGGTCAACGCCCATCTGCGGCAAGAAGTAAACTTCGGTGGCAACATCGTGGTGCAAGCGGGTTGGCAATGGCGGCCCGGCCGGTCGGCGCGGCGCTTTCGCGTCGGTCTGCAATACTACGACGGCTACAGCGAGCAATGGGAATTCTTCAATCAACGCGAAACTAAGTTCGGCGGCGGCGTGTGGTACGACTTCTAATACCTCGACTGGGCTGGGTTTGAGGCAGCACCATCTATCCGCCAACCAGGGCGGCGGCCGTTTTGGTCGCCTTGGCGGCGGCCACGTCGGCCGCGTGCTGGGCGAAGGGGGCGTGCGACGTGCTGGCACCCGACACGTTGCCGGCGATGGCCGTGGAGGCGCCCGCAGCCATGTCAGTCGCCGCGTCGGCATCGGTGGCGGCTTCCGCCGAGACGCGGGCCAGGTTGGCCGCGCTCTCCAGGTTGAGGTAGTCCCGCTGGGCATCGGCGGTGCCGGCGACGTAGTCATTCCAACCCCCCGCCACGCGCACGGCATGGTCACAATCGGCCTGGGCCGGAACGTAAACAGCTTCTCAGCAGTAGGTTACGTGCGGGAGCCAGCAGTAAACGTCAAAAGATCAAACGATGGATGTCCCCAACCGCTCGTAGATGACCCGCGGCTTGAGCGTTTCGAATATTCGCCGCAAGTTCGGGATTGGTGGAGCTACTGAACGTGACGGTCGGAAGGGAATCAGAGTTTGGAGCAGCCTCCCGCAGGCGATTGTACTCGGCGAGTTCTTTATCGGTAAGCGATCCTTCACGCGATTTGAGTTCCAGTTCATCGAGACGTTGGTTGCAATTGAAATCGTTGTTGTGTACCAGGATGCCGGCGTCGGTCACTTCATAGACGTGTTCGCCGTCAACCTCAATGTTGTAAACCGCCTGGCGGTACGGCAAGGTGGTGACGGATTCAACGGCCAGCCATTGCTGGCGGCCCCGCACATGCTGGCCGGCCTTGAATTCGCCCAGGCCAACCCATTCGCCCGAATCGGGCGACCAGACCGGGTGTTGACGCGTGCCGGTCAACTCGGTGCCGTTGGCGAACCGCACTCGCACCAGGTCGTTGCCTTGCCGCGTGACAAAGCGGCCAGTGACCACGCGCCCTGGTCCACGGCAAATTTCCGGGCAATCCTCAATATCTACCACGACGGCCTGAGCTTCGACCGCTATTTCCGTGAACTGCAAGTCAACTCGTTTTCCCCGGACGAGGCCATTCCGGTGAAGCCACTCCGGGCAGCCAGGCGGGCAGCCAGGGGACACCCACAGTTTGAGCGTCGGGCGATCGCGGCTCAATAGATGACCTAACCTATTGCTGAAATGAATGTTACGAAATCGGCCGCATGAACTCCACCACTGCGGAAACCAAGTCCCGCCCAAGAGCGGATATCTGCTCGACCGGTTCGGGGGTCCTAAGGGGGCCTGGGTGGCCCTGCGAATGTGGCTGTCCCCATTAAGCCCCGTCCCCATTAAGCCCCCGTCCCCATTAAGCCCCCGTCGTCCGGTCAAGAGGTCATAGATCGGTTGCGTGGTCTTGTAGGTCTTCCGGCGCTTTTTCCTGCGTGAACAACCACGCTGGAAGTCGGAAGAAAATCACCCCACTCAATCCAGCCGAGAAGATTGCGGCAGCGATCGGTTCAACTACCTTCAAGTACGAGCGGCTTGGCGCAGGATCAGTCAAGCAGTCGCAGAGATCGCCTAGAACGCCACCAAGCGCTGCGCCAATCACGCCCCACCAACGCGTTGTAGAGAGTGAACATCTGGCGCAGCGACTTGCCCGAATTCCGACGACTCCTCCATAGATCGTCGCAATACACCATGCTGCAGGCAGATCCAGACACAGCATACGGAAAGCCGAATGCAAACGTGCGATTCCGAGTATGCACGATAGCACGAACACGAATTCGAACACATGTTTTAAACTGTACTTCATCGCACCGCTGGAGTTACCGTCATGAACCGCACCATGCTGCATCAATCGGGGTACTCCACTCGAAACACTTTGTATTCGATACGCCCCATGCGTTAATCCACGGAAACCGATCCAGGCACCGCCTATTGCGATGACTCCAGCCCTGTGGCTTGCCGCCATACGGCAGCCAGGGGGACACCCACAGTTTGAGCGTGGGGCGATCGCGGCTCCATGGATGACCTAACCTATTGCTGAAATGTATGTTACGAAATTGGCCGCGTGAACTCCACCACTGCGGAGACCTGGGCCGCCGTGGAGCCGGTAATGTTCGCCCGGCTGGCTGCATAAGCGCACCTTGATGGATGCTCCAGAGGTTCTCAAGGGGCCCTAGGCGCCGGGTAAGCCCGCCTTTGCAGGCCATCCGGCCCTTGAGCAGGCGTAGACAATACACTTCTAAATATCTATTTTATTAGTTTACAAACCGTTCCTATCTTGTACAATTTCCAGCGTTCGGCTTTGCGCGCCGACGTGGCTTTTGCACGTCCAGTGGGCGCGAAGCCCCTAAACCGCCCAGGCATCCTCGTCCGCCGCGTGCTCGAGCAGCATGGCCGTGGCGGGCGTTTGATCGGGCGGGTCACTGATTACGGCTACCGCTGCCGGCTGCTCGGCCAACTTGGGGGCGACGACGTACCTCGCCGCTCCCTCCGCCGACCGGTACGTGCCACGGGGCCTGTCCATATTTTTGAAACGCGGTTGTCACGCGGGGCGCTGTCGGTGCGCACTCGCCAAAATTCACGTTTTTGCAGGCTAACCTGTACCACAACCCCCCAAAACACGGCAATTTTGGAACAGGTAAGGCCGATTGGCCCCCGTAGCGGCATAGCTCCCGCCTTGCCGCTGGCGGTGAATTGGGACGCCCCATGCCCGGCGACCGTCGCGGAGATGGCCTGCGGTCCCGCGCATCGAGCCGGCAAGGCAGGAGCATTGCAGGGACGTGTACCCGCACCACAACCCCCCAAAACACGGCAATTTTGGAACAGGTAAGGCCGATTGGTCCCCCGTAGCGGCATGGCTCCCGCCTTGCCGCTGGCGGTGATCCTGATTGTCCCTTGCCTTTCGGCATTCAATGCACGATGGAAAACCATTCGCGCATCAAGCCGGCAAGGTAGGAGCTTTGCGGCTACGCTTACCCGTACCACAACCCCCCAAAACACGGCAATTTTGGAACAGGAAACGCGGATCGGGAGGCGGTCAAATGTCCGCCGCCTCAGTCAATTTGCCTAAACTTCGCGCGGCGGTCACAATCAACAGGTATCGCCCCAGCCGCAACTTCTGACGCAACTCCGGTGAAAGTACTCATGGAAGCCCGCATGACCGTGCCCAAGTTCGCCTCGCTGAAGGCGGCTGGCCGGAAGATCTCGATGCTGACCGCCTACGACCATACGATGGCGCGGCTGTTGGACGCCACCGGTATCGAGGGCATCTTAGTGGGGGACAGCATGTCGATGGTCGTGCAAGGCCACCCCAACACGCTGCCGGTCACGCTCGACGAGATGATCTATCACGCCGAAATGGTCGGCCGCGCGGTTAAGCACGCCTTGGTGGTGGTCGATATGCCGTTCCCCAGCTACCACCTGGGCTCGTCCAAGGCGATCGAGAACGCCGGGCGAATCCTCAAGGAAACGCGCTGCCAGGCGGTCAAGCTGGAAGGGGGCGTGGAGCAGGGCGAGGTGATTGCCGCGCTCGTCTCCGCCGGTATCCCCGTCATGGCCCATTGCGGACTGCGCCCGCAGAGCGTGCATCTGCTGGGCGGGTACAAGGTGCAGCGGGACGAGGAACGGCTGCTGGCCGACGCGCAATCGGCCGAACGGGCCGGCGCGTTTGCCGTCGTGTTGGAATGCATCCCCTCCCACATCGCCGCCAAGATTACGGCAGCGGTCAACATCCCCACGATCGGCATCGGGGCGGGTGCCGAGTGCGACGGCCAGGTGCTGGTGATTAACGATCTGCTGGGGCTGGAAGCCGACTATGTTCCCCGTTTCGTCAAGAAATACGCCGATCTGCAATCGACCATCACCCAAGCCGTCACGCAATACCGCGACGAAGTCCGCGGCGGCCAGTTTCCCGGCCAGGAACAATCGTTCAAATAGTGCGGCCTGCTACAGCGACTGCCGCGTCGTGGTGCCGTCGTCGTGGTAGACGCCGACATCGTCCCGGCCGTCGCCGTCCCAGTCACCCACGATAGGCGAGTCGCCCGCCCCGCCCATCTCGAACACCCGGTCCTGGGCATCCAGGATCTGGTCGTTGTTGATGTCGAGGTGGAAGACGCCGTTGCGGTACACACCCAGGTCGTCCACGCCGTCGCCGTTCCAGTCGCCCACGACCGGCAGGTCGCCGGCCATGCCCAGCTCGATCATGGTCTCGCCCGGCTCCCAGCGTCCGTTGCCGTTGACATCCAGGATCCACACGCCGCTATTGAACACGCCGATCGTATCGACGCCGTCGCCGTTCCAATCGCCAGCCAGCGGAATGTCCGCGGCCGATCCAAAGTAGAACACATGGTCGATCAAGTCCGACCGCGTCGGCCCGGTCGCCGTGCGCTTCAGCGTTCGCATGCCGGCGGCGGCCTGGCTGGCCAACGGCGGAACATTCTTCTTGGCGCCGTTGGGACCGTGCGCTGCGTCGGGCAGGCCCGACTCGGCGGCCACGGCACGCGGGTCGCCTTCCCAACTTGGGCCAAAGATGCCGATATCGGTCTTTCCGTCGCCATCCCAGTCGCCCGTCACCGGACGGTCGCCTTCCTTGCCCAGCGAGGCCCACAAGTCCTCGTCGTCCCAGCGGCCGTTGCCGTTGAGGTCGATAAACCATTGGCCGGCGTAGAACACGCCAACTTCGCTGACGCCGTCGCCGTTGAAATCGCCGGCGATCGGCGTGGCACCCTTGCGCCCAAACGGAATCACCATGGGGCCCTCGGCCCCTTCCACGACAAAGCGGCCCTGGTTGAGCTGCGATGCCGCTTCGGCAAAGATGGCGGAACGGGCGTCGGCCACGGAGTAAATCAGCCCCTCTTGAGGAGCATCGCCACGCGGGCGTCCGCCGTCGACCACGCTGAGGTGCCAACTGTAGCCGCGCGGGTTCGATCCGGCAAAGTCCAAGTCGCCAAAGAAGGCACTGAACGCACCGTAGGGCGCGGCCGTCGGCGCGCCTCCGCCAACGCCAGGCTGCACGCCCGGCGGCCCGCTGAATCCTGGCGGCAGGAACGCTGGCGGCGGTGGCGTAATTTGTGGCGGAGTCTGCGGCGGCGGTGGAGGCGGTGGGGGAGGCGGTGGTGGTGGGGGCGGTGGAGGCGGCAACGTTTCCACCAGCACTTCGCTGAAGTTGTTAAGTTGCGAAACGCCCCCCGCCGAGACCGGCACGAAGACAATCGCGTCGTAGGGATTGCTTCCCAAAACGCTCAGCATCAAAGGAGACAGGCTTTGGCCCGGAGTGGGTGCCACGCCGCCGGTGGTGCCGGCGGTGTTGATGCCGCTGATATAGCCGTTGGGCTGCACCTGGAACAGGCTGTAGGTGCCCGGCACCAGGCCGGTGAACTCGTAGTAGCCATTGGCGTCTGTCAGTGTTTCAACAAAGTTGCCATTGGCATCAACAATGGCGTTGCCGCCGGCATCGCCCAGGCGGATGCGTACGCCCGCCAAGCGGATGTCGCCGTCGTCCAGCACGCCATTCTTTTGGGTCACGATCGTTTGCGTATCGAGCTGGCCATCCGCCGTTTGAATAGCCGGCCCGTCTTGAAAGACGTAACCGGAGATTGTCGCCGGCAAGATTTCGCCGAAGTCGTAATTGACACCGCTCTGCGCGGCGGCCAATGTGGCGGTAACAATGGTGTCGGCCACGACCGTGCCGCCGGCCGTGCCGACGCTATTCGAGCCTTGCAGATAGCCAGGCGTGGCGCCTTCTGCCACGCCGTACACGCCTGGCATCAGGTTGTTGAACTCGTAGTAGCCTTGTGCGTTGGTGGTGGTGGTAACGCCGGTCGGCTGGCCGTTGGCATTCAGCAGTTGAATCGTCACGCCGACAATTGGCGACTCGCCAGAATCGCGCACGCCGTTGTTGTTTGCGTCAACATAGACATGGCCAGAGATCAGCGCGGGTGGAACTTCACAGAAGTCGTTGTCGATGGAGTTGGTTCCGCCCAGCAGTTCGATAAAGCTGATGACATTGCCCGATGCATCGGGCAAACCGCCCGCCGTGCCGGCATGGGCGGCTTGGCTGAGATAGCCCGCCGGTTGGTCCTCGACCACGGTGTAGATGCCGGGGTGCAGATTGAGGAATTCGTAGCGGCCATTGGCATCGGTCAGCGCGGTCAGCGGGTTGCCGTTGACATCCAAGACCGGCTGGCCGTTCTCGTGGAACAAGTGGATCAACACTCCCGCCAGCGGGATCTCGCCCTGGTTGACTTCCAGGATGCAGTTGCCGTTGAGATCGGCATGCACGACGCCAGAGATGCTGGCCGGCGGCACCTCGCAGAAGTCGTAGTGGACCAGGTTGGCGCCGGCAGTCAGTTGGATCTGCCCGAGCTTGTCGTTGTTGACGACGACGCCATTGCCAGGCAGGCCAGCGTGTGCATCCCCTTGCAAGTAGCCCAAGGGCTGGATTTCCTCGATGCCGTAGGTTCCCGGCAACAGCCCGGTGAATGAGTATTCGCCGAGTGCATTGGTGGTGGTGTGTTGGATGCGGTTGCCGGACGCATCGAGCAGGTAGATAGAGACGCCCGCGAGCGGGCTTTCGCCGAATCCATCGAAGCAGTTGTTGTTGATGTCCGATTGGACTTTTCCACTAATCGAACCAGGCTTGATTTCACCAAAGTTGTTTTGAATGCTATGCTCGCCCCCCAGCAATGTAATGGAGTTCAAGGTGTTGGCATCGAGCGAGGAACCGTAGGTCACGCCGCCGACGTTGCCCGCTTGCGACGAGACATCCAGGTAGCCAACGGCAACACCCTCGACCACGCGATACGTGCCTGGGTCGAGATTGTCGAAGCTGTAGTTGCCGTTGGCGTCGGTGATCCGCGACAAGCCCGTGTTGACGTACACGCCGCCATCCAGCTTCCACAGCGACACCGTTACGCCCGAGATGCCCTGCTCATTGGCATCCTTGGAGTTGCTGAGGTTGTTGTCCTCGTAGACGGTTCCCTGCAGGTCGATCGGCAGCACGACTTGCGTCAACACGCCGGCGGCACCCGCCGTAAACACCGGATCCTTGGCGGACGATTGCGGATCGCCCGGCAGCAGATAGTCGTCGTTGGGCAGATTCGTCAGGCCCAATCCGACAAAGTTGGCGTCGAAATCATCGTAGAAGGTAGCCGTGACCTGGCTGCCCTGATAGTGCGGCGCGGTGAAACTGGCGGTCAGCTTTGAGCCTTCAAACTCGTTACCCTCGGCCACCGCGTTGGAACCGTTGAAGCCTTGTTCGTCGACGTCGATGGCAAAGGTGAACTTGTCGCCAGCCTCGAATCCCTGAAAGGTCAAGGTCAGAGTCGTGCCGCCATCGGTGTAGGCAGCCGTGTACGAAGTCACGCCGCCCAGGCTTACCAGTTGGAAATCATGGTGGCTAAACGAGCCCTGTCCGCCCGCCGCGCTGTCAAAGAAGGTATCGCCGATGGTCAGACCGTCGCCGGTCTTGTCCATCTCAATCACAACCTGGTTCAACTGCGTGCCCGCGGCACCGCCGTTGAACGAGATCTGAAACACGTTCGGCGTCTGGTCTTGCCCGGCGGCTGGTTCAAAATAGACCGCGCCCACATGGATGTCCGCCGCCAACATGCGGCGGGCTTCCATCTGCTCGAAGCGGCAGATACGCAGCGGCGTTTCGAGGTCGCGGCGCGGTGTTCCCGCCCACAACTTGCGGATTTGACGTCCCAGCGAGGTCGTTGACTTGAGCAGGCCCACAGGTGAATCCTCCGTGATCTCGAACCAGCGTTGAACGGGCTTCCACCACCCTTCCTGGGCGGCGCTTGTTTGTATCGAGGCGGCTTACTTGCCAGGCCGTGTGGCGGTGTTCGGCCGAGGCCGGCCGATCTGCCACATGCGGACCGTGGTGTCGAAACTGCCGCTGACCAGCATGGCTTGCGTGTCGTCGTAGTCCAAGGCAGTGATGGAGCCGACATGCCCCACCAGGCTCAATTCTTCCTGGCGCGACTCCATGTTCCAGATGCGAATGCGGTTGTCGGTACCGCCGACCGCCAAACGGCTGTCTCCGCAGAACACGATCGCCCGCACTTTGCCGGTGGGATTGGGAATGCGGGCCAGCTCTTGGTTGGCCGGCACATCCCACACGACGAATTCGCGGTCGTCCCCCCCAGTCGCCAGGCGCGATCCATCGGGAGAGAAAGCCAAGGTCCGCACGCGCTGGTGATGGGCCTGGAACTCTTGTGGCTGGCCAGCGCTGGGCAAGTCCCAGATCTGCAAGCGGCCGTCGCGGCCCGCCCCGGCCAGCAAGCGGCCATCTGGCGAGAAGCCCAGGCAACGCAAGTCCGGGCCGGGAGAGGCAATCTCGCGGATGATGTTGCCGTTGGCACCGTCGAGAATCCAGATCATTTCGTCAAAACCAGCCACGGCCAGTTTGTCACCCGCCGGGTTGTATTTCAGGCTGTAGACCGCCGCGTTGCCAGCCGGCACGCTGCGCACGGCCCGCCCGGTGGATAAGTCCCAAAACATCACCGTGCGGTCGTCGCCAGCCGATGCCAGAGTCCGGCCGTCCGGATGAAAAGCCAGCGTCCGCACCCAGTCCATGTGGCCGTGGAACGTCTGTTGCAGCGTACCATCGCCTTGGCTCCAGATGCGAACGAGGTGATCGTCGCCGGCGGTGGCGATCAGCCGTCCATCGGGGCTGATGACGGTGGCTGTCACCACCGGATGGACGCCGCGGGCCTTGTCGCGAGGCAATTCGATGGTCTTAGTGGCCCGAATGGTGCCAGCACTTTGGGCCTGGCTGACGTTGGGCACCAGGCAAAACGCCGCGGCAACCAAACCGAGCATGAATCCAATCGACCGGCGCATAGGCACATCCTGGTACGGCGTTCGGGAATCTCAAGATCGATCCATTCCGCGCTGCCGGATGGGAAGTCCGAATCGCGGGCGAAGAACCGATCTGCCTGTGCTAGCATTCGATGCAACATCCGTGTCGCCGAACCTGCTAGGCGCAGCCTCTGCATCTGGTATCGGTCGTATCGACTAGCACGCCCCAGATGAAAATCTCCATCGGCGCGGATGGGCCGTTCCGCTGGCATGACAAGTTCGGAATTTGCGTGGACAGCGCAAGAGCGAACGGCCAGGCGAGCAGGCTAGTAGCGATAGCATGGCCGCGGTTGAGATGCCAGCGCGGCTATCCTGCGGGCGCGGCAGCCGGCGATGGAGTGGCGGGCGGAGGCGATTGAGGCGCTGTCGCCGGAGGGATTGCTGGGGCTGGCGGCGGCGCGGCCGGGGTTGGCTCCGCGGGAGGAGTGGTTGGAGTGGTTCCATCCGGAGCCGGCTCAGCCGGGGCCGGTTCGGTGGGAGCCGGGGGTGGCTCGGGCGCGGGGGGCGGAAAGAGTTCCGCCGTCACTTGATCGACGCGAGCCCCATTGGCCTGAGACTGCAACTCGGCGGAAAACTCTTGCCATAAGGCATCGGCAATGGCTTGCGACTCTGGCGAGGCTGCTGCCGCCTGCCGCGCCGTGTTCATGCGCGTGGTGAGCGACGCGAGTGCGGCCGCGTCTTCCGTTTTGGCGGCGTCTAACAACTGCCGGGCTTCTTCGGCCTGGCCGGCCGCCAGACGTGTACGGGCCCGGGCGAGTACGATCTCTCGCCGTGCTACCACATCTGCCAGTTGGGCCTCTAGCCCCACGACCTGGCCGGCGGCCAAGAGAACGTCGCTATCCAGCGGCAGTGCGATTTCGACCTCGGCTTGCCAACCAGAGACCATTGGCCAACGGGCCCAAACGTGCCGGCCGGTGGCGGCTTCGATCATTCGCAGTCCGGGGACGGGCGGAATCCGCACCTGGCCCTGGCGGTCGGTTTGCAACAGGCTGCCAGCTCCGCCATCGACATCGCGGACATGTACGTCAATCCGTGGCAGTGGTTCTCGCGGCTGCTGTTCTTGTGGCACCGCGGCGCGCACCAGTCGCAAGGTCGTGGCCGTTCCGGGCTGGTTGACTTCTAACAGCAGCCATGCGCCCAATCCTCCGGGGAGACTGCTCATAGGCTGCTGGTATCGGCTATAGACCTTGGCGCGGGCGTCCAGTCCAGATACTTCTTCAACCACCAGATACGTCGCATCGAGCGGACTAGCGGTGCTGGCGGAACCCTGGGTAAGCGCGGCCGGCCGCAGCACGGCACCAACCTGCAGGCGAGAGTGCCTGGCATCGCGCAGCAACGAATTACCTGAACGGCAACGCAGCGAAACAATGCCGTCGGCAACGCTTTTCAGGCGGGCTTGCGGCGAAAACGCCGCCGCCATGGCGACGGAAGCCGCCCTGCCAACGTCGGCAACCCCGCTAGCCGACCGGCTGACAGGCGTTCCCCACGATTGCGTGGCGGCATCCAGTTCTCGAGTTTGCACGCTCAACCCGGCCGCCGACTGGCGGAACACGACGACGATGGTCTTTTCGATTGGGTTAACGCTGTTGCTGTTGGCGGTAGCCAGAGCGTTGGCCAGCTTATTGTCCGCTGATACATCGGGCATGGAGGCCGCCATCTGACGGCCAAGCGGCGCATCGGCAAGGTCAACCTCGCAATTCCACGCCCGGCCAAAAAGCAAATCCGCGGATGATTTCAGCGACCGCTGCAATAGTTCGAGGCGCGCAGGCGTCCACAGCGGCGAATCATCGGCTGCCACCAACACGCGCACGGAATAAGGCTGCAGTTCCCACACGGTGCGCGTCTGCCCGGACAGAGTCATGCTCGACAACAAGCCAGCCGCAAGTGTCAGCATCCAGGCTGCCGTTGCCAAAAAACGGCCGAGCCGCCTGCCGGCAGGCCATGAAAGCGGATGGGTGCGGTCACTTTTGCTCATACGACCAGTTCTCGATGTTCTGGTAAAGCGTGGTGGGACTTCCGCCGACGTTGGCCAGCGACTTGCGATAGGCGAATTGCTCGCGAATGGTCCACAGCCCGATCATGGGGACGTCTTCGGCGGCCAGTTGGGACACCAGCGCCAGCTCGATCCGTGCCTGTTCGATGGTCTCGGCCGCGCCGATGCGGCGCAAGGCTTCATCCAGCCAGGGGCTTGCCGCGCCACAGTATCCATCGCCACCCAGCAATCGACGGGCATCGACGAAAGGATCATAATTGGGCCATTCCACGTAGAGTAAATCCCAGTCGCCCGCCGTGGCGGATTGCGGAGTGTAGTCGAGTTCCCGCAACTTGACGGTTGGACCCAGCCCGGCGAATTGCAAGTACTCCTGGATGGCCCGCGCACCGCGCCGGGCCGATTCACCCGGTGGATGGGCTAGCACAATTGTCAACGGCCCATCGCCACCCGCCGATGACCGCTGTGCGGCCGACAATTCCGCCAATGCCACTCGCGGCTCGAACGGCAAATTCGTGGATGGCGCAACAGCCAGACTGGCCGACGGGCTGGCACTTCCATCGGTAAAAGCCGATTCCATGATGGGCTTGAGTTGCAGCGCCCGCGCTATGCCGCGGCGAAATGACCGCTGAGCGCCCAGGGGACGGCCTTGGTTAGGGATCAGCGCGTGCAGCGTGGGCCGGGCATAATTGGCCACGGTCAGATTGGCGTGTCGGGTAAACAAGGGCGCATCCCACGGCGCAATGCGGTCGACGCAAGCAATATCACCCGCCAGTAGCGACGACACGGCGGCGCTGGCCGCCGCGAACCGCCGCTCAATGATCTCGCTGGCTTGCGATTTGGCGTCGTAGGCAAAATGGTCGGGATTGATCTGAAAAACAGCTTCGCCCTCGCCGCGCGACACGAGCGTATAAAGTCCCGTGCCTGTTTGTGCGGGGTCATCGGCCGAGGCTCGCCACTCCAGCGGAGGAGTGGCCAGATTCGCCAGCGCCAACAGCCTGGGACCGTGCAGGTCGATTTCCAGTTGGTTGCTGGCTGTAATGCGCAACTGGGCAATCTGCTCGTTCCATTGCGGCCGCCAATTGGCGGAAGCGGGATCGGCCAGATCTTGCAGGCGACGGGCCACGTCGTAGGAGGTTACAGGTTCGCCCCCCGTCCAGCGCGCGTTGGCATGCAAGGTAAAGCCGAGCTTGGCTCCGTCCGCGGACCAGGTGCCCAATGCCGAGCGGTACTCGCCGGGGGCTTCGGCCGATTCCGCCAGATCGTAGTTCAACAACCGCCGCTGCCGCTGCCGTGCCCAGCCGTCGGCCTGACTGGTGCCGCTAGAGGTTGCCCGGGATTCCCCCAGGTCGGCCACGCCCACGGTGATCACCCGATAACGGTCTTGAATTTGCCCCAGCAACGTCTTGGCACCCGGTAACTCTGGCCACCAATCGACGGCCTTGGAGGCGGCAATGTAGGCTTCGCGAAGTTTCTTGGCTTTGGCCGCCGCGCGGGCCGCCGATAGTTGCTCCGCCGCCTGATCCATGATGAACTGCTTGCGGGTGGCGACGACTGGGTGCTCCTTGAACTTTTTCTCCAGGTCTTTGATCAGATCGCGGGCGGCCTCATACTGGCCCGCCGCCAGCCTGGCTTCGATGGCGGCATCGACCGTTTCGCCCAGGGCCTTTTCCAACTCTGGGTAATCCGCGTTGCGGCGATGGACTTCGTTCAGCAGGCCCAATGCCTGGTCCAGTTCGCCCTTCGCGCGCCATGCGGCGGCCTCTGTAAACAGGCAGTTTTGCAAACCCTCCGCCACACCGGGGAAACGCGAGTCGCGCTCCTCCAGATAGAGAAAGTAATCGTATGCCTCATCAAACCGCTGCTGCTCCACTAGTCCGGCCACCTCCTGCAACAGTAGCTCTTCAAACAGTTCCAACTTTTCGATGGCCTTCCAGGCCACCTCATACTGCTGGTCCCCGCGGTCAAACAGCCGTACGCGGACACGATCCTCGTCGTCGCCGCGTGTGACCGGCCGCCGTTTTTTCAACTCCAGCGGACGAAGCTTGAGGATGCGTTTCGATTCGTCGTTCTTGTTTTCGCTGTTTTCCTTGAGTGTCAAACGGTCGAACGGCTCGGCATCAAGTAATCGAGGCTGCTGCGCGTTTGCATCGCCCGTCGAAAATACCAGACAAACCGTCAAGGCAACCCCGGCCAGTTGCATCCAGATCGTGCGCTGCATGATCTCGCCTGTTTTACAAACAAAGATTACGGCTGGGCCGAGGCAACCGTGCCCAATTCCGCCAGCCGCAGTTCCAATAAACAGCCATCGTTCGTACCGACAATAACTCGGTCTCCGGCGGCACACAGTTGGCCGGAAAGCCCCTGATGGGTGTTGAATGGTTCGCCCAACACCTCGCCGGAGGCGGCATTCAGCGTAATCAACCACCCGCCGCGCGTGGCGATCAGCCAGCGCTGCGCATCCAGCGGGGCCGCCGCCACCACGGTTCCTTGGATTACGGAAGCCTCCCAAACGGGTACCGGCTGGTTCCCTAGCCGCATTAGGCGTCCATCGGCCAGAGCCATCAACAGGCCATCTCCTACGTTGCTTGGGCCCCAAATTGGAACGGATGACAAGACGATCTCGCCAAGCGGCGATAGATCTTCAGATTTCCAGCCCTGCGCACGATGCTGCCCATCGGTAATCCAGACACAATCGTCTAGCACGGCCAATGCCGTCGGCGTTGCCGACAGCGGCGTCTCTTGCCGGGCAACGGGTGCCGCAGGTGAGCCCTCCGCGGCCAACAGCAAGAGTTTGCCTTGCATGGCCAGTACCGCGCGGCCATCGGAAAGTGCCACCGGACCAAGCAAGCCCAATGCTTCTCCTGGCTGCCAGGGAGGCAGGAAAGGTGTGCCTTGGATGGCCGCTGCGGCTGGGTCCACCAGGACGATGGAGCCCGTATCCAACGCGGCCCAAATCGGCCCGGTCTTGCCAGCGGCCAGCCCCGCTAACCTCCCCGGCATCGGTACGCTGCGGGCTGAATCGGTCGCGCCGTCGATGATCGAAAGTGATGCCGCCCCTGCCTGTCCTGCCGTCAGATGCGAACCGCTGAAAACTAGCCAACCGTTCGCTCCGCTGTCAGGAGCAGCCACTGAACAAACCGGCGCGGCCGGTGTGGCGGAATTGCGAGTAATGTCTGTCTTGTAAACATCCCCATCGCGAGTCAATGTCCAGACCGATTTTTTTTCAGCGCCTGCCACGGGGCCAGCCGCCGATGGTGCCGCCAGACGTGTTTCCCACGCGACTGGCAATGCAATCGGCGACACAACGATGCCGCCATCCGCGCGCTGACGTATGCCGATGGACTGCCCCCCCGCCGTCACGACCGGCCCGGCATGAATGGCCTCCGCGGGCGTGAGGGTGCTCGCCGCGGGGGGCTGGTCGCCCCGCCATTCCAAGGGAAAGCCATGCAACCCCGCGCCGGCCGCGAACAGCCGCCCCTTGGAAATAGAAAGATGGATGGCCGCCGCCCCAGCTCCGACGGCGGGTGCCCAAGTCGGTCCGCGTTTGAGGCTGGCTTTGCGTTCGCTGGCACTGACTTCAAACGAATGCACAACGCCGTCCTCGGTCGCCATGAAGAACGTGCTCTCGGTGGCAATGGGCGACGTCCATACCGCGCCCCGCACGGAAAGCTGATCGGCCAGGCGCGGTGTCTCTTGGCAATTCACCAGGTGCAGCTTGGTTTCGTACAGGCCGTCCCGCTCTGCGACAATCAAATACTTGCCCATGCGTACCGGTGGAAAACTCACCGAACCAGGCCCATGCCCCAAGTAGAGGCAGGCGGAACACATGGTATCGCCGGGGGAAATCACAAACAGATGCGCCTGGTCGGCCGCCTGAAACAAACGTTTGCCGTCAGGATCGACGGCCGGCCCCACACTGGCCGTGATCGGCAATTCGTAGCGTGCGGCGACCGCACCGCTGGCGGCGTCCACTTGCCACACCACACCCGACCGCGTGGTGACGAAGGCCGTTTCTCCCATCAACGCCCCGCCCACGGATGGCGAGTCGAGAGGCAATCGCCACTCGGTCTTACCCGTGGCGGTCGCGGCGCGGATCAATTCGTTACCATTACTATCAAACAGCAATAGGGCCGGCGGCGCGCTGGGCAAAGATAACGCTAATGGATCGCCGTCGCAACCGACGAACCGCCGCCACAGGACGCGACCGGTCCCCGTATCCAGCCCAACGGCGACGCCATGCTCTGGCAATGGCAAGCTCATGGCCGATCCCGGTTGCACGGCAGCGTCGCTAGTGGTGTGCGAGAGAATCGCCCGCAAGACGATAGGCTCTGCCGCGGATTCGCGGGTCGCGGCCGTTCCGCTCGCTTGGACCTTTACCCGGCCTTGTTCGATCGCCGCCGTGCTGCTCAATGCCTCCACCAGCGAAGCTTGGCTGGCGAGAATTGGATATTGCTCCAGCAATTTGTCGCGCGCGGAATAGGCATCGGCGGGCTGGCTGGCACTCGCGGACTGTTGGATCGCGGCGATTGCCGTGGCCAGCGCATCGGCCTGCAACTGGCCGCGGTCCAGCGCTTGCAGTTGCACGTCAAGATCGTCGATGCCCCGCTCGGCTTGTACCCTCGGCGGCACATGCTGGCGCACCCAGGCCAAGGCAGCTTTGGCCTGGGCGATAGACTGCGTGGCGCGTGTGGTATCGGCCTGACCGGTGGAAGCCTTGGCGCGCTCCACCAGCGACAACGCGATTTGCGGTCCCCATTTCGACCAGATTTCCTCCGCCACCGGATGTCGGCCCAATGGGCCGAGTTCTTGCTCTGTCTGTTTCAGTTCCGCAAGCGCCAGAAACGGATCACCCCCTGCTGTTAATTTCGGACGAAGCTGGGCCAGCTGACGCTTAACCTTGGCCTCGGCCTGGCGGGCATCGCGAGGGTGCCGCGACAGGTACAAGTCGAAGGCTTCCACCGCCAACATCGGTTGGCCCGCGTCGTATAGCTCATTGGCGGCGACAAAGTGCTGTTCCGCCGTCGGCCGATTGGCGATCAACACCGCCACAACGGCGATGGCTGGGCCCAAAAAGATGAGCGTCCCCACAACCTTCAAAATTCCACCTAGCCGCCCCGGCTTCTTGGGGACCGCCGTGCCTTGCGCGGCGGGTGCCGCCGTGCCGGGCATTGCGCCTGCCATGGCTGGGTCTGGTGTGCCCGCCATACCGGGCATCTGCCCAAATGTCGCGCCAGGCATGCCGCCACCCAGGCCCGCCCCCGTCATGTTAGTCAAGTCTGCTCCCGGCATGCCCAGGCCAGAGCCTGTTTCCAGGCCGTCAAAGCCCATGCCCCCCAGGCCCAAATCGTTACCGGCAGCCAAGTCTCCGGTCTGGCCCATTCCAAAACCGCCCAACCCGGCGTTGCTTCCCAGGGGATCAAGCCCTCCTGAAAGGTCGGCCAGGCCGCCCGCATCCTCCAGCGGCTGTAGTTCGTCGGCTTCCTCCAAGGGTTGAAGTTCGTCAGCGTCGTCCAGGGTATCGACTTCTTCCAACTCCTCCAGTTCATCCGAGACCACTGGAGCGGCTGCCGGCTTCGCGGAGAGGCTCTTGGCCGCGCCGCCCGATTGGAGCTGAAAAGCGTCGGAAACGACGGAAACCTGCACATCACCCAACCGAAATTGGTCGCCTTCCTCCAAGGGGGAGGAAGGGACAAGTTGGCCGTTGACCTCCACCTGTTGCGCTGCCTTCGATGCGAATACCTTGAATTGCCCGTCGCGAAACAGTACCCCGCAATGGACGGGCAGCACGTCCGTTCCCACGAGGGGCACATCCGCCGCGGGATCGTTCCCCAGCCGCAACGACTGATTCTGCTTGAGCGGGACGAGCCGTTTACTGCCATCGGGTTGTTTAATGTGCAACTGCATGAAAACTCTTGCTGATCTACTCGTTCAGATTGATCGTGGTGCCGCGAACTCCTTGGCGTTCTAGAATATCCAAAGCCCGCAAGACCTGGGCGAACAACACCGAATCGTCGCTGGCGATTCTCGCCGGGCCGGGCGATTGCTTCAGGGCCACGGCCAACTCGGCATCGTGCGCTATTTCCCGCTCGCCCAGCCGCCAGGGCTGGCCCTGCCGCATCACCAGCACCGGTCCTTCGCTCCCCGCCGATCCTTCGGCCATGGCCCAAGCAGGGTTGGAATGCCGCGCCGCGCCGGCCCCATCCCAGGCCCACCAACCGGCCGCCAGCACCGCCGCCATCAACAACGCATCGAACAGTCCGCCCAGCGCACGAGCCAAAGGCGATGGGCCGGCGGGCAAGGCCGCCGCCGGTTCCTCAAGTTCCAACTTGTCCTCCGTTTCGGTCATGTGGAATTCACTTGTTCTCAGCCGCTGCCGGTTCGTAAAGTCCCAGCGTGATCTCAACGGGTTGGCCCGTTTTCAATGCTCGCAAGGCCGTTTGCACGCGCTCGATGGAACCCATATTCACGCCGGGGGCCGCCTGCACCAGCACCCGCGTGGAACTGGCCGAGGCTAGTGCCGTTTGCAAGGCTAGTTGCAATTCGACATCGTCCGAGACGTTCTTGCCGCTGGCTGGATCACCCACGTAGATGATGGCCTCGCCATAGGCGGGCCCTTCGTCCAAGGTCACTACCACGCCCCAATCTTGATCGGCGGTCGAGTGGCCGCCAGGCCGCCGTCCCCACCAGCCAACCGCCAACAAAGCGACACAAATCAACAGCAACGTGCCCCGCAGCAGCCAGCGCAGAGGGCCGAGGATGTTGCGGCGAGGTTTGGCAGCCGGTACGGCCTCGCTATCGGGCGCGGGCACCGCCGGCACATCCAACTCCAGGTCGTCATCCGCGGTGTCTGGTGTGTCGGCGTCTGTCACAACGGTTTACCTGCTTGTTTTCAATCGTTGGATCAACGGGACGTTCGCGGCCAAGCCTTTGCCGAGCATTCCACGTCACGAGGCAAAGGAATCGCCCTCTACGCATTGGCCTATTCGCGTGCGACTTGTTCGCGCACATAAAACTCGTAGGTGCTCAATTTGGGCCGGATGCCGAAAACCGTACGATAGATGCCCGTGGCGGGCCGCCCCTTGTACGATTGCTCTAGCGTAGCCAGCTCCTGTTCCGTTGTATCGGGGTAGAACTGCACCACGATCTTGTCCGTGGCGTCGAGACCAGCCTTTGCTAGCAGGGCACGGTCAGCGGCCACCAGATCGCCTCGGGTCCACGACAAATACAACCGCTTTTCAGCCTCGACCGGACCTTGCCGCCGCGTCGGCATGGCGATGGAAAGGGCGGTGGCGTATTCAATTTGGCCGCCGCCCGCCAGCATGCCCAGTTCGATGCCAAAGGTATCTAGCTGGGCGGCGTAATCGGTCAGTGTCAGTCCCTCGGGAAAATAAATTTGCCAACGCCGGGCTCGTGGAATTTCTCCCGATGCATCGGTTTCGGCCTTGGCCGTTTGGCCCGCGACCAAGGCATCCCATTCGGGCCGGTCCCATTGGCCCGCCCGCCGTTGTGCCGCCGCGGCCAGCGCGGCCAGCGTTGGATCGGGTACGGGCGCGATGGCGGCAAGTTGCCTGGAATCGCTGGGGGCGACTGTCGTCGCCCCATTTCGGCCAGCGCGGCCAGCCCAATGCACGGTAACGGAATTGGCGGCGTCCAGTGTGCGCAGCGTGGCTAACACCAGCAGAGCGATTCCGCCCGCGGCGGCCAAACCGCCGCACACCAACACCAACACGTCCAGTGTGGCGGACGGCCGCTGTTGATCGAGGGGGGAGTCGGCCGGTGTTGTCGCCGGCTGTTCCATTACGCTCATAAAGCTTCGCGCGGGTCGTAGGAATTAAGGTCCACTTCGGGCCGGACGCCGTGAAACCATTTCCTCCACTGGGCCACGGCCTTTTCTCGCTGTTCCGGCGTCGGCTGCAAACCCAACCCAAACGACGTATATTTACGGCTAATCTGGCCCAGTCCGTCACTAGCAGCGCGGACCACCTCGGGATCACCATCGTTGAGCAGATGAATCAGCAACGGCACCAAGTCCAGATTCCGGCTGCGGCGGATGCCAAGAATGGCATGGACGCGAACATCGCGACCGCCGTACATGGCCAACCGGGCCAGCGGACGGGCCTGTTCCAGCAGTTGTTGTCGCTCGCCCGAACGGGCCAGATCGGCTAGGTTCTCCCTGGCCTGAGCATGTTCTTCATGTTGCGAATCGAGCAGCGCTGGCATGGTATCGTTCAGCGAGCCATCCAGCGGTTTGACCACGACCAGCCCGTCCCGCACCCGCACATTATCCCCCTTAGGCAAGCCCCGGCCCCCTACGGCCAATCCAGCCTGATGGCGCAACAACCCAGCTTTCTCTAACGTTTTTTGGGTAGAACGCAACAGGAACAAGGTGGCAAAACAAGTATCGGGGACTTCGCCAGCCGTTCCCTTCCAAGAGCCGTTCTCGGCCTGGTTGTCGATCAACCAGCGGGCCCCTTCCGAGTACCAATCGGGCGAGTCATCTTCACGCGGTTTGCGCCCGTCGCGTTCGTCAGCCTCTTTGAGTGACTCGTAGCGCTCGCGCGCGTAGAGGTAATAGAAGATAAACGGAGCGTCGGGCTTTCCCAGAGGAACCTTCTTGTCGAACCATTTGTTGCCAGAGGCGATCGCCCGAGTAAAGTACTTCAACTCAATCTTGGTTTTAATCCGATTCTTGATATCGTCCGGCGATTCGTAAGGCTCTAGCGCCGTGGGCAAGCCGTCGTCGGCCCGTTTTTTCAGTTTGCGAATCCCCAGCCGATCCTTGACCAGGTACAACGGGCCCATCGCCGCGGCGGTCATGTTGTTGCTAGCGCCCGGCTGCGTGATGCGTTCGCCGATCTCGTCGGAGGGATGTCCCTGGTAGGCGAACGAGCCGAGCGGATCTTGCGTTTTCAGCAGCCACTCGGCGATTTTCTCCCAGATCTCGACTGGTGTTTCCACCCCGGCGAATTCTTGCGCCTCCCATAATCCCAGCACGGCGTATTGGGTTTGCGAGGTATCGCACGTTTTTGCCAAATCGCCCGTGGGATAGCCCCACGCTCCATCAGCCTTCTGTCGAAGGTACAGCGACTTAGCGATGGCCTCGACATCCTGGCGATACTTGGAGGGATCGACGGCCACCAGCAGCATCATGGTCAGGCCAGATGAGTAGATATCCCAATGGATCTGTTCTGGCGGGGCTTGCGCGGCGGCATGAATGGCGTCGACGGCTTCCTTGACTTTGGGGTGCGTCTTGTCGGCTCCGTTCTTGAGGAACGTCAGTCCGATCAAAGCCTTGCCGCCCAATGCACCGTGCGCGCCGGTCTCAAGATAGGTCATGGCCTTGGCAATGGCGGCTTTAACTTTGGGGTTGTTGGGTGCGATGGCCCACGCAGGCCGCGGTGCCGAGTAATTCGCCAAGAGCAACAGACAAACGACGAGCGCCCCTTGACGTGCCAAACAGCGTTTCGTCAAAAGAAACATTATGTCCGCCTCCGAGGTCCGGTTCGTCAGTGCAAAGTGGACCAAACGCATCAACCGTGCGAGTGCACAGGGAATGGAAGCCGCCTCAACCAACAGAAGGAAACTTGGTTTCAGCTGCTGCGATTGAAAGTAGTGCCGCTAGCGGCGAAAGTCAAGAAATACTCGCAAATCAACGGGTTATGCCGCTACGCGATGCATCCCCCAACTGGGGACTACCACACCGACGCTAACGAGCGGCGGTCCTCCACGAATAGCCGCGCGTTGGAATCAAGGTCACCCAGTGTTTCAAATACCACCAAAATTTGCTTGGGCTGCTTATCGACGCGCTCTTGGTAGCAGTTAAAGCCCACCGTGCGCCCGGTCGAGTCCACCAAACGCAGATCCTTGCCGTCGACGGCCACGTCGCCCCGCAAGTATTCCAAGGTCACATGCAAATAACTGCAGCCAGGGTGGCTGAGCATTTGAGGTGGCCGCTTATTCTTGCGGTCGATGGCCCGTTGCCTTTCAAACGTGTGAGAAAGAATTTGCGCCTGATCCACCCGCCAACGCTCAATCGAACTGCCGGGTTCATCGGTTGAGCTTTCGTCGTCGTCATTCCGCGATGCATTCGTCAGCACCGGCGGCTCTGTACCGCGGCGAAAATAATCTCCACCCGCATCGACCTTGAAAAATTTAAAGTCGATCTCCAGCCGATCATGATCGGTGAACCGCACGGTGATTTCAGAACCCGGATCGCGAACCGATTTTGGCTCCGTACCAGTTGCCGCCGGGCCGGGCGTAACCTCGCTAGTCTTGGCTTTGGCGTCCGATGGGAGCAAGCTGACTTTGAGCGTCAACTCTTCCTGGTCCGTGTTTTCGGCCTCCACGCGCCAGGTTCCCGCCATGTGCATCGAAGCACCCGCTTTGCCCATTAACAGTCCGATCGTGCCATCGGGAAGGAACGAGATCATCGAACTCTTGTAGCGGCTGGGGCGGGTCAGATCCCAAATACCGACGATCCGCTCCCCGGGCGGCGGCAAGGGTTGATTGGCGGAATCGTTGGGCTTGCCAGGCGTTGCCGTTTCAGATGGCTTATTCGTTGGCTTTACAGGCTCGCCTGGCACCGCCGGGGCGAGCATACCAGCCGCTACGATGTTTGCCCCGCGACGGGTGTAACTTCGCTTGTCCGATGACGTGGGCAGGGTCCACTCGCAGTGGTCGTTTGTAACGAGACGAACTTTGGCGGTGGCCTTTTCGCCGAATGCGGGGTGTTCCAGGGACAATACATACTCGATGGCAGTGTCGGAGGTCACGCTCCAACGGCCTGGCTCGGGCGACGACATGCCATTGAAGCGGACTACGGACCGCCACAGCGTACCATCCGCCCGCAGTTCGAGAACTTCGTCGAGCTGGCCAGCTCGCAGCCGTTCCCAAATGCCGATAAGAGGGTAGCCCGCATCGTCCGGCCCCAATGGGACCGCGGTCGAGACTGGACCGCTGGCGGGATTCGCGGGAAGGCCGGCACCGGAGGACGGATCGCCGCCGGTAGTATTTCCAGTGCTTGTTGGGCCGTCGCCGTTTGTTCCGTTGTCCACCTGCGGGTTGGCTGCGGGATTGCTGTCGTTCGCCGCCACCGGAAGTGTGCCGTCCGCCGGCGGTGATCGATCGCGCGACCGCCACAAACTAACGGCCACCAGCAACACCATCACGATCAGCCCCACCGCGCCGCCCAAAATGCCCAGCCGCCACATCATCCGCGGAGTAAGCAATTGGCCTCGACGAGGCTGCTCGGCCCAAAAGGCGGGTGCTTGTTCGAGCGCCAAAGAGTTTACGTTCGCCAACGTTTCCAGGGCCGAGTCACCTAGCGGCGCCAGCATGGATACCGGCGGGTTTGAATGCGCCACTGGAGCCGATTTGGGCTTTTGTTTGGCCGGAAGTGGTCTCTTGGCGGGGGCGGGTTTATTCGCCGTTGCAGGCGACGGATCGGACGCAAACCCGATTTCCTCGTCAACCGCGGTTTCATGCGGCAGCGGCGGCGCTGCCAGGGCGGGAACTTGCGCACCGCCGCCGCAACGAGGGCATCGCACCCGAGATCCCGGCAGATACCCGTCCCATTTCAGGGGGCGACCGCATTTATCACAGACAAGTTGTAACGCCATACCACGATTTCCACGCGTGAGTACTGGACTGGCACCGACGCACGGGATGACCCCAGAAGTGCAATAGCTCAGTATACCGTGCCGAGTCGGCTATGCCGAAGGGATTGACCGAATTTGTCTTAAGAACTCTCGCTGTATTACATCAGCGTCCTTCCCTGGGAGTGCAATCGTGTTCGACACGCCTTATCCTGGTCAGCGACCTGTCGACAAAATTGAGCGACAGCAGCAAGGGATGATGGTCGTCGAAGAATTTTCGGTCGGTAGCCCGGTCGCGATTGGTACCAACGGAATGCATCTGGCTTCACAGATGACGCAGTGGCCAAACCAAACGCACGAACCGCAGCCGCCGACTGACTTCGTCCACATGCCTCTAATTTGCGACGGCACGTATGGCATCCCGGCAGCCCTTCGAAAGTATCAATCCAATGGCGCAACTTCCGTGCGCAACACTATTGCGAGTGCCGCGAGAGAGGCAAGATTGGCCAGCGGCCAAATTTTTGCTGAGCGCAAAAAAAGGGGGCCTCTAACGTGCCATTTCCACCATGGCATTTACAGGGTGGCCAGGGGCAATTTAACCACCCTGCGAAATTACGTCAGAGGCCCCACGGGCCAGTCGGCAAAAAATCAGCACAATGTTTGATCGGAGTAGGACGCCGTGTCAGGAATTAACATCCGCGGAAGATGACCAAGCAATACCAGGGCAACACGGCGTCCTACTCCAGTCGAACACCAGTACATTGATTCCATTAGTTCGCAACAAGCGTGCCCGCGATCCGGCATTTGCCAGCGTGTTGTCCAGGAATCCTTAAAGTTCTACTGCAAAAGCACTTGCAAACCAGCCTTCGCAATCCCGTTTTGAGACTGCCACACCAACACCCCACAATAAGGTGTTGTTGTACCGCATTTGTTTTTCTCATTGCGGCACGATGAAACAGTTCCGCGACGAAAGGTGCTATGTCCAACCAAAAAGCAGCACCGTCTCAATTTGAGAGTGATTTGCCAAAAACACAACTAATCCTGGCAACTTTAGCTAGCGTTTCCACGTAGAACGCAATGTGGTGCCGCGGAAAGCGAGGAGAATGCCTTGTCCAGGTGCGAGATCCGTGCGCTTTACTTATCAGCGATTCACAGCGGGAGTATAGTGACGCTAGCGCGGCGGAACGCTCCTCGCGACCATCGGCGCCTTCCGTCGGAATTACTTGCCCACTCTCCCTGTTGATCATTCCACCCGCCTGTCGCATGTTTGAAGTCAATAACCCGGCCACAATTGGATCTATCCGCTGCGGGCGAGGGCAACCACTACTGGTCATCGCTGGACCGTGCGTGTTGGAAGATCATGCCACGGCTTTGGAAATTGCCCGTCGATTACGGGCTGAGACAGCCGAATTGCCGGTATCGTTGGTGTTCAAAGCCTCGTTCGACAAGGCCAATCGGACTAGCCTGCAATCGTATCGCGGGCCGGGCATCGACCGCGGACTCGAAATGCTGCAGGCGATCCAGGAACAAACCGGCCTGCCTGTCACCACCGATATTCATGAGGGCAGCCAGGCCGCCGCGGTAGGCCGGGTTTGCGATCTGCTGCAAATTCCCGCCTTTTTGGCCAGACAGACCGATTTGCTGGTGGCCGCCGCGGCAACAGGCCGCGCGGTCCATGTTAAGAAGGGGCAGTTCTTGGCCCCGTGGGACATGCAGCATGTGGTCGGCAAATTGGCGGCGGCGGGATGCCGCAATGTCTTGCTAGGAGAACGCGGGACGTTCTTTGGCTACGGCCGATTGGTGAACGACATGCGGGCCATTCCGCAAATGCAATCGCTGGGCGTACCAGTGGTTTTCGATGCCACGCACAGCGTTCAAGAACCGGGAGGGTTAGGGGGCTCGACCGGCGGCAATCGAGCCATGGTCGAGCCTTTGGCGCGTGGGGCGGTGGCGATTGGCACGGACGCCTTGTTCATGGAGACGCACCCCGATCCCGACCGGTCGCCCAGCGACGGCGCAAACATGGTGCCGTTGGACGAATTTGGACCATTACTGCGGCGTCTGTTGGCGATCCGCGCAACCGTGGAGTCTTTGCGTGCTTAATACCGCCGGTTCAACATCCCAAGAGCCCGATCCCCAAGCGTGGTACAGCCGGCCTTGGTTTTGGATGGCCTTGACGGGCTTGGTTGCCTGCTGGCTGCTGGCCACCAGTTGCCGCTCCCAATCGCGGCATCGCGTGCAGCGCAACGATGTGCTGCGGGCCGCCAATGTTGAGGAAGGCTTCGATTCGGCCATACTGCAACTCAACGATATCGAAAACAACACCTCGCCCGTGGCGCTCCAACAGATCGTGGAACGCGTCAATCAATGGCTGCAACTAAATATCCCCAGCGGAGCCTGGCAGCCAGACCCCTTGCTGGCCGATCTTCCCGAATCATTGCATTCCTGCGGCGCGGTGAAGGTGATGGATGCCAAGACAATGCAGCCGGACTTGGACAAGTTCTTCTTCCATGAAATCATTTTGCTGAAGCATGTCGCCAACGTCTCTCGTGGCGAGGAAAATGACCCGCTACGGATTGCCCTGGGGCTATTTGAATGGACTGCCCGCGGCATTCAGGCCGATCGCGCGATACCCGAGGTCCGCATTCGCCGTCCGTTGGATGCCTTGTTGCTAGGGCACGCTGATGCGGATATCCGGGCCTGGGTGTTCATGCTGCTGGCTCGCCAGCAAGGGTTAAACGTCGTGCAGTTAGCGCTGGGCGATCCGGCCGAGCCGGAAACACTGCGTCCCTGGGCTCAAGCGCTGCTGTACAATGGCCAACTCTATCTGTTCGATATGCGGATTGGCCTGCCCATCGAAGGGCCCGAAGGCCGGCCTTTGGCGACACTGACCGAAGTAGCGGCAGACGACTCTTTGCTGCGCCGCTACGATATCGACGAAGAACTGCCCTACCCGGTGAGCGCGGCTGACCTGCAAACCGTTACGGCCTGGATGGAGGGCTCACCCGGTTACCTTTCAAGGAGGATGCAGATTATTGAATCGCGTCTGGCGGGCGATCAGAAGATGATTCTCACGGTGGCCCCCACGGCCCTGGCGCAGCAACTATTGTCTTGCCCGCAAATTGTAGCCGCCAGCTTGTGGCCCGTCCCCTACGAAACGACAACCGTGGCCTTTCGACAGCTTAGGCCGGAAGAGACCAAGGGTATTGAGGCATTTCGCGAATTGGGGAAAGAATACGACCTGTTCAATGAGGAACCGGCTTTGGCCAAGGGGCGTGCCCTGCAGCTTAAGGGCGTCTTCGCCACTTTGGACGATACCAGGTACGAACCGAGCGCAAGCAGGTTGTTCCAGGCCGCTCGGTACGAGGGCCTGAACCTTCGCGCCTTGGCCGAACAACGAACTTTTGTCGATGTCGAACAGTTGAAAAAATCGGGCAAGCAGGCTGGCCAGCACTTCAACCCCAACCACATGCGCGACGAGCATCAAGATCGGCTGGCGCGAGTGCGCGAGTATGCCAGCTATTGGCTGGGACTGGTGGCCCTGCAGCGCGGCCAGCAAGACGCCGCCGAGGATTACCTATTAATTAGGACCATGCGGGCCTACCCCGACGGCCAATGGTTTGAGGGGGCACGCTACAATCTGGCTCGACTATACGCCGAGCAAGGCAAAGAAAAGCAAGCTATTGCGCTCTTCGAACGCGACACTTCCGCCCAGCGGCATGGCAGCTTATTGCGAGCCAAATGGCTTAAGGACGCGGCCTCTGCGGTCAATCCAGATACTCCGAACGCCCCCCCGCCCGCTGGGCCAAAAGAAGATGACGGCGAACAGGCGGAAGCACCTTCCACTTGATTTGGCGGAAGCCAGGCTGCCAATGCTGTATAAATTGGCTAAATTGGCAGACAATAGGATGGCATGATCGCCCGTGCCTGTTTCAAAGTTGGCTTTCTCGCGCTGGGGGTAAGGGGCGCGCGGCGGAAAGTGCTTCGACGGCTACCGTTTTGCCAGCCCTGCTTGGCGTATTACAGGATTTGCCTGCATGAGTTCCGAACGCACTTTGCAGCAGACCGACGAAGAGCGGGCTCTGGCGCAGTCCAAGAGCCAAGAGCCGCACGGCCCGCCGGCACAGGTCGCGGGCTACCTGTTTGAAAAGCTACTGGGGCAAGGCGCGTACGGCGAGGTGTGGGTTGCCGTCGACCGCAACACCGGCCGCCGCGTGGCGGTCAAGTTTTATAATCATCGCGGCGGTGTCGATTGGTCGTTGTTGTCTCGCGAAGTCGAAAAGCTGGCCTTTCTCTTCGCCGACCGGTACGTGGTGCAACTCATTGATGTCGGCTGGGATGCCGATCCGCCGTACTATGTGATGGAGTACCTGGAGCGCGGCTCGCTGGAAGACCGCCTTCAGCAAGGCGCTTTGCCCGTGGCCGAAGCCGTGGAAATGTTTCGTGATATCGCCATTGGGCTGGTCCATTCGCATGGCAAAGGCGTGTTGCACTGCGATCTCAAACCGGCCAATGTGCTGCTGGATCAAGACTCCAAGCCGCGCCTAGCCGACTTTGGCCAGTCGCGGCTGTCTCACGAGCAGGAGCCCGCTCTGGGAACCTTGTTTTATATGGCTCCCGAACAGGCCGATCTGCAGGCCGTTCCCGACGCCCGCTGGGACGTCTACGCGCTGGGGGCGGTGCTGTATTGCATGTTGACGGGCCAGCCGCCGCATCGGTCGGACGTCGCCGCCTCGGACATCAACAAAGAAGGAGGCCTGGAGAAACGTCTGGCCGCCTATCGCACGCTGGTCGTATCAGCTCCCCGTCCCACGGACCACCGACGCGTGTCGGGGGTTGATCGTGAACTGGCCGACATTCTAGACCGTTGTCTGGAAACCAAGCCGCATCGTCGATTTCCCAATGTGCAGGTAGTTCTGGGAGCACTGGAAGCCCGCTCGTTGCGCCGAGCAAGGCGGCCGCTATTGGTGATGGGGGCCATTGGGCCGGCCCTGTTGTTGGTGATTGTCTCGCTGTTTGCGCTCAGCGGCTTCCACACGGCGGTTTCAGAGGCCGAACGAATTCAGGTGCAGGGAGCTTTGGAGACCAACCGCTTCGCCTCGAGGTTCGTTGCCGAAACCGTGGCGGAAAAAATCGACGGTCGCTGGAATGCCATCGAAAAGGAGTCCGCCCAATCAGAGCTGCAAGAGTTGCTGACAGCGGCAACCGGACACGAGCGAGACCATCCCACACGCATGTCCTTGCAGGCACGCGTCGAGCAAATTGCCGCCAAACTGGCTCACATGGATCCCGCGAGCCTGGTGGTATATGACCAGCAAGGTGTCTTGCTGGCCCGGGCTCCCTATAATCCGGCAGTCATCGACCGCAATTACGCCTACCGCGATTATTTTCATGGAAAGGGCCAAGATCTAAAGCCAGGCACGGTCGGCCTGAAGCCCATTCAATCGGAAAACCTTTCCAACGTCTTTGTATCGACCTCGTCGAAGAAATTGGTCGTGTCGTTTTCCGTGCCTATCTGGAATGGACCCAGCGATCTGCCGGAACATGAAGTTATTGGCGTGCTGTCCATGACGGTCAACCTGGGCGAGTTCGCCGAACTGCGCGGCGACCCGGGCCGCGGTGCCGCGCAGCAGTTGGCCGTGCTAGTTGATTCCCGGCCCGTCAGCCCATTGTTCAAGATCCATCAACCGACGAGGGGGAAAGGGGCTATTCTCGAACACTCCGGGCTGGCGGAGTATTTTGACAAGTCCGAAAAGATTGAACCAGTTTATCTCGCTCCCGACCGGGTCGCCGAGTTGGAGTCAATGCGGGCATCGTCCGACCCGGAACTACTTCAACGGAATCCACTGGCCGCCGGCGAGCCCAACTATATAGACGCCATGGCCAAGGTGGACCCTAACTACGCGGGACGCTGGCTGGCGGCTGCCCATCCGGTCTTTATCGAGGGGCGCGGACGCGGTTCCCGCGACGTGGGTTGGGCGGTATTGATTCAAGAGCGCTATGCTGCCGCCGCGGCACCGGTGAACCGCCTCAAACAGGGGTTGGTGCGGCGCGGTTTGATCGCCGCCGCCGTGGTGGTCTTTGTTTTGACGGGGCTGTGGGGTTTCGTGATGATCGGCCTGAACGACGCTTCGCGGTCCCGGATTGCATCAGCCTTGCGCCGCAAGGCCGGCGTCAAGACGGTCACGCCGTCATCGTCAACCGGCGGCAGCGGATCCGCCGCTTCGGCCCGGTCCTCGGCCGAGTTGGCTGCCACGCAACTCATGCAACCTCCGCCGGAGAAGCTGCGAAAATGAGGAACAGCCGGCAGCCGCGATGGGAGATCGCATGGCGGACTTGATCGCGCAAGGCCCCGAACCGCAACACCGCTGGCGGCGGACGATTCGTCCTGGCGAACGGTTCTTGATCGGTCGCGCCGCCGGCCCCTGGACCGTGACGTGGGACGAACGCATCTCGCGGCAACATGCGGAACTAGCCTGGACCAACGGCCGGTTGACCATCCATAAGCTGCCCGCCGCTCGAAATCCGGTGTTCGTATCGGGCCGCGAGTCGGCCGATTTTAGCATTCGGCCGGGCGAACATTTTGTGATTGGGCAGTCCACCTTTACGCTGACGAACGACCTGGTTCAGGTATCGCTGGCCGCGCCCCATCCGGTTGAAGAGCAGACCTTTAGCGCGCAATACCTGCGGCGGATTCGCTTTCACAATGCCGACCATCGAATTGACGTCCTCAGCCGTCTGCCCGACCTCATTTCGGGCGCGGCGAACGAACACGAACTGTTCGTGCGGCTGGTCAACATGTTGCTGGCGGGCATTCCCCGCGCCAGTACCGTGGCGCTGGTGCAGATCGACGAAAACGCCGACGCCGACTCGCCAGTGGACATTCTGCATTGGGACCGGCGGCTAGCCAGCAGCGGCGATTTTCAGCCCAGCCAACGGTTAATCGTGGAAGGCATCCGCCGCAAGCAGAGTGTGCTGCACGTCTGGAGCGGCATGGGCGAAGCTAGCCGGGGCGATTTCACGCTGCAGGAAAACGTCGATTGGGCGTTTTGCACCCCAGTCCTGGGAGAGGGCAGCGACGGCTGGGGCCTGTACGTGACGGGCCGGTTTGGCGCGGCACCGACCGGTACGCCAGCTTCGGTCGAAACGACCGACCTGCGCGAGGATTTGAAATTCACCGAACTGGTCTCGGCCACGCTCGGCTCGTTGTTGCAACTGCGTGGTCTACAGCGCAAGCACTCTGCGCTGAGCCAGTTTTTTGCCCCGGCCGTGTTGGAAGCCATGGCCGCGGAAGACCCCAACGTGGTGCTGGCTCCGCGTGAGACAGAAGTCTCGGTCTTGTTTTGCGATTTGCGCGGGTTTTCGTTCGAGGCGGAAAAGAATTCATCGGACCTGCTGGGCCTACTGCAGCGAGTCAGCAAGGCCCTGGGGGTGATGACCCACCACATCTTGGATCAAGGGGGCGTTGTCGGCGATTTCCAAGGCGATGCCGCGATGGGCTTTTGGGGCTGGCCGTTTCCCCAGGCAGATGCCATCCAGCGGGCTGCGTTGGCCGCACTGGCCATTCGCACCGAGTTTGAGGCGGCAGCCCGGCGGCCTGGGCACCCGTTGGCTAATTTTCGCATGGGGATCGGGCTCTCCACCGGCCGTGCCGTGGCCGGTCGCATCGGTACGACCGACCAGGTCAAAGTGACCGTATTCGGTCCCGTGGTGAACCTGGCGTCGCGGCTGGAAGGAATGACCAAATTCTTACACACGCCCATTCTCATCGACGAGGCCACCGCCCGTTTCGTCCGCGAGAAAATGCCGCCGCAGCTCGCCCGCTGCCGCCGGCTGGCAGTGGTCCGGCCGTATGGTTTGGGCAACACCTTGGAGGTCAGCGAACTGTTGCCGCCCGAAACGGAGTTCCCGGATCTGACAAATGCCCACCTGGCCGCTTATGAGCAAGCGCTCGACACTTTCTTGGCGGGCAACTGGCAAGAGTCGCTGGAACGGCTGCATGAGGTTCCGGCCAAAGACCGCGTGAAGGACTTTTTGACGGTCTTTATCGCCCAGCACAACCGTACGCCGCCACCCGGCTGGGACGGCGTTATCCCCCTTTCGAGCAAGGGATAAGAAACACGCTCGGAGCAATCGCGTCTGCACCCTCTCTCTCACGAACGGCAAGACAATTGTTGTTGTCGTTCTCCCGAGAGTACAAATCAATTATTTCGGGAGTACCAACCGTGATCCTGGACTTGTTCAAACTTGATGGCCGCGTGGCCGTGGTCACGGGCGGCACTCGCGGGCTGGGGGCGGCTATGGCGATAGGGCTGGCCGAGGCGGGGGCCGATGTGGCCATCATCGCCCGCGATACCAGCAATCGTGAAACGGCGGAGAGAATCATGCAGCTTGGCCGGCGTTGCATCGAGATCCAGGCCGATGTGGGCAAGTCAGCCGAGCGCGCCGGGCTGATCGACCGCGTGGTGGCCGGTTTGGGGCGCATCGATATTCTGGTGAACAACGCCGGCGGCGGAACGCGGCATCCGCCAGAGGATTTTCCGCTGGCCGAATGGCACCAGACGCTAGAAGTTCACCTGACCGCCACCTTCGAGTTGTCGCAACAGGCGGCACGGCACATGCTGCCGCAAGGACGCGGCAAGATCATCAACGTCGGTTCGATCATGTGTGACGAGGCAGGCTGGAATATTCCCGCGTATGCCGCCGCCAAGCACGGCATTGCCGCCGTCACCAAGTCATTGGGAACTGCCTGGGCCAGCAAGGGAATCGCCGTCAATTGCATTGCGCCGGGCTACTTTGCCACCACCTATTCCCACGTCTTGATGAACGATGCCGTCCGCGGGCCGCAAATCATGGACCGCATTCCGCATGGCCGTTGGGGCGACCCGCGCGAACTGGCGGCGCTGGCCGTGTTTCTGGCCTCCGATGCTTGCCAGTACATGAATGGCAGCATCGTAGCCATTGATGGCGGCTGGCTGGCCAGGTAGCCGGTATTCAGCCGCCGCTAGCGATGACGGAGACGCCAGCTTGGGGCGATCGGACGATTGCGCCGCGTCCCGGTAAAACTCCGCGGCTCCGACTGCTTTTTCTCATCAACTTTTTCGATTACGCCGATTGTGAGGGCACAAGGCTCTTGGCCAATCCGTGGGCCATTGGTATGGCCCGCCGCGGCGGCAATGCCAGCAGTCGAGTCGGCCTTGTGGTATTCGGGCGAGTTTGACATTCTCCCACGCCCGCTCCCGCGGGATTTGGGACATTATCCATCCGGCAGAAGGAATGCTGCTCGTGAACCACGCCAATCGCTTTTCGACTGCGCTGATGCGCTCGCCCATCCTGTGGGGACTGTTGCTCACCCTGGGGTTTTTCACCATTCTCCATTCGGGCACGGTGGCCCGGCTGCCTTATGGCAAGGATTGGGAAGGGTTCCTGGTACGGTATTGTGCCAGCCACCCCATTGAGTATGTCGAAATCGGCATGGGCTTTATCGGGCTGGCCGCGTTGATCCTGAAAGCGTTTGAAGTCGCGGGCCAGCGCGGACTGGTCGGGCAAAAGCTGTTGCCCGCCGCTACCACGGCCGATCCGGCGACGCTCGAGCCCAACGCCTTGTTGGTCCGCTTGAGCGAACTGGGACGCCAGTTGCGAGAGACTTATCTCTACAGTCGGTTGAAGAATGCCCTGGAATTCGTGGCCCGCAATGATTCAGCCGACGAGCTGGAAGAGCATCTCAAGTATTTGGCGGACGTTGACGCCGGCAAGTCGCACGAGAGTTTCGGCTTTGTACGGATCTTGATCTGGGCCATCCCCATCATGGGCTTCTTGGGAACGGTCGTGGGCATCACCGTGGCGATTGGCAATCTCTCGCCCGAGGCATTGGAGTCGTCGCTGCCGGAAGTCACCGCCGGCTTGGGCGTGGCGTTCGATACAACGGCCTTGGCATTGGTCTGGGCCACCATCTTGATGTTCGTGCAATACGCGGTTGATCGCAACGAAAGTCAGCTCTTGAACCAGGTAGAAATCCGTGCCCAAGAAGAGCTGGCCATGCGTTTTGAGCGCGTCGGCGGCGGCTCCGACCCGCAAGTTGCCGCCGTCCGCCGTATGGCCGACACGGTGTTGAAAGCCACGGAACAAGCTGTCATTCGCCAGACCGAGTTGTGGCAAGGGACGATTCATGCCGCCCACGAGCGGTGGAGCGAACTGACGTCAACCTCGCAGCATCAGTTGCAGGCCTCGCTGGCCGGCGCGCTAGAGCATTGCCTGCACCAGTTTGCCGGCGAGATCGAAGCTTCTTCGCGGTATGCCTCGCAAGAGAATCATGCCCATTGGCAAGCGGTGCAAGTTTCGTTAGACCGCGGCAGCGAGACCTTGCTGACCACCCAGCGCGAATTGGCCCGCCAAAGCGATGCATTGCTGCGGATCGTACAGGCCACGGGCGACGTCGTGCGGTTGGAGGAATCGCTCAATAATAACCTTACCGTACTGGCCGGTTCGCAGAACTTTGAAGAGACCGTGCAAAGCCTGGCCGCGGTGATCCATCTGTTGACGGCCCGTCTGGGGCATCTGCCAACTTCGGCCAGTCAGGGCCGCGCCGATTCGAGAATAGGAAACGCTGCATGAGCCGCTCCCGCAAGGGAAATCGCGCCGTCAACGTGGAACTATTCCCATTCTTGGCGGTACTAATGTGTACGATGGGGGCCTTGATCCTCCTGCTGGTGAGCATTGCGCGCAACTCGGCGCAGCAAGCCCAGGCGGCTGCGCTGGCTGCCAGCGGAACGAATCAGGCCGAACTCGATGCAGCGCGCACCAACTTGCTCAGCCGGGCGGCAATGCTGGAGCAAAACCGCGACATGACCGCCGCGGAGCTGGCCCGGCGGCAGCAAGAGCTTGCCGACCTTGACGAACAAAGCCGCCGGCTGCGCCAAGAGTTGGCCGAGTTGGAGGCTGCACTGGCCAATCAGAAACCTCCCACGGAGGATGAGGACGAAGCCTTGAAAGCGCGGATTGCCCAGCTACAACGGCTGATCGCAGACACCGCCGCCAAACTGCAAGCCGCCCGGGCAGCGGTGGATGAGTCGGCCAACGCATTTGCCATCGTTCCCTACCTGGGACCTAATGGTACCAGACGGCGGCCCATCTACATTGAATGCCTTGCCGATCGGGTGATCTTGCAACCCGAGGGCATCGTCCTCTCCGAAGCGGACTTTCCAGAAAACACGATGAGCCTGAACCCGCTCTCGAGCGCCGTACAGGTCGCTGCCAACTATTACGAACGGCTGGCTCCCGCCGGCGAGGTCGAAGACCCCTACCCGTTGCTACTGGTGCGGCCCAATGGCATTGGCGCGTACTACGCTGCCCGCGCCGCATTGAAGTCTTGGGATTCGGAATTTGGCTACGAGTTTGTCGAACAAGATTGGCAACTGCGGTACGATCCGGCCAACCCTAGGCTGGCCGACATGCAAAAGCTGGCGGTGCAAGACGCGCGGGCCAAGCAGCGGCTAATGGCGTTGGCCAACTCGGGACGCGAGAAGAACCGAAGCTCCGGCTTTCGCGTGGCTGGCAGCGGTGGCGGCATGGTCCGCGACGACAACGGCCAGCCGGTCAAGCGGCCTCCAGGCGGCGGCTTCGGCGGCGGCGAGTACGGCGGCACATCGGCCAATCGCGGCGGCAGCGGCAACTTCTCGATGGGTGACGAGCAGGGCGATGGCGATTACGGCAGCCCGAGTTCGACCAACGGCCGCTACGCTTCGAACGAGGGAAACAGCCTTGATGCGGCCTCCGGTCGAAATGGCGGCGGAAGGTCTGGCCAAGATAACGGCATTTTATCGGGCAATGGCGGCGGGCAGGGTCAAGGGAGCTCCCCAGGCAACGCTCGCAGTCTCGCGGGACAGCCGAGCGGTACCGCTTTGGACGCGGGCCGCTACAGCGGCACGCAAGCCACTTCCGGCGGGACGGCCGACGGTAATGGTGAGGATGGTACCCCGGCTGGCAACGGCAGCCCCTCCGGCAATCCAGGCAGCCAGATGGCGGGTGGTGGTGGAAAGCCTGGCGAAGGAGGCCAGCCGGGCGCAGCATCTGGCGGCGCGGCGGGTGGAAGTCCTGACGCGGCCGCGGGCCCCCCCGGCACGCAGACGTTGCAATTTGGACAGCAGTCCAAGAGCGGCGCTCCATCGGGGCAGGCTGTCCGGCGAGGTGAGTACCAAGAGCAACTCACGCGCGAGGAACGCCGCAAGCTACAGTCGATGGCACAGAAGCGTGGCAAAAACTGGGCCTTGCCAGATACCCCTGGTGCAATCTCCGTCACTCGGCCGATCCGCATCCAGTGCGCGGCCGACCACTTGGAGATCGTACCCGAGCGGCGGAGCGACCGGGGTATCCGGCGGATTGACCTCGGTCCAGAGACAGAGGATGCCGTGCCAGAACTGGTGACGGGCATATCGCAACAACTGGATAACTGGGGCATCGCCGGCAAGGGAATGTACTGGCGTCCCACGCTTCAAGTCGAAGTCCAGCCCGGCGGCGAACAACGCTTCCAAGAACTTTCCGACCTCCTGGAAGGAAGCGGCGTGACGGTGGTTGAAAAGCGAGCGAACGCGCGAAATCGAAGGTGAAAAAGCAGAGGAGCCGTCAGCGGAGAAGCGGTCAGCTATCAGCTCCTTAGCTGAATGCTGATCGCCTTCGCCCGAACACCGACCACCGAACACTGAAAACTGAAAACTGAACACTGAAAACTCCCCATGCCCCGTTTCAAACCACGCTCCGACTCCGCATTTGGCGGCGATTCCTTCATGGATATCGTGGCCAACGTGGTCGGCATTTTGATCATTCTGGTGATCTGCGTGGGGGTCCGCGCCAAGCTGGCCCCGGCTAGCGTGCCGGTGGATGAGCGGGATGTCGCGGAAATCGCCGCTATTGGCGACCAGGTGCATGACCTGGAGACGGACGCTGCCCGCACCAGGGCGCGTATGGCCACGTTGGCCAGCGGCGCGGCCTCGCGGCTTTCCGAGCAGTCTCGGTTGCATCAGCTTTTGGCGGACAAGCGGGACGAACTGGAGGAACTGGGTGCCCATGCCTTGGCGGCCGAAGACCAACGGACGGCGTTGCAGAAGGAATACTCGATTGCCTCCGCCTATTTGGAACGCCTCAACCGCGAGCTGGCCGAGGCCCAAAAGCCCAAAGGCAAAACGACCCTGATCGAGTCGTACCCGACGCCCATCAGCCGCACGGTGGATGGAGACGAAGCCCATTTTCAACTGCTGGAAGGCCGTATCACGTACGTCCCGCTAGAGGATTTGCTGTCCAAGCTGCGTTCATCGGCCGTCAATCAAATCTGGAGGTTGAAGGACCAAAGCGAAACGACCGACACCATCGGGCCGATCGGCGGCTTTCGCATGCGTTACACCATGGAGCGCGTGGAACTGCACGGCAACGGACGCACCAGCGGCGGAACTTTCGCGCAACTCTCGGAATGGACACTGGTCCCCGTGCAGGGAAAAATGGGCGAACCGGTCGAACAGGCGCTGGGGGAGCGGTCCAACTTTCGCCGCGCGTTGGCCGGCATCGATCCTCGGTTGACCTCGATCACCATTTGGACGTACCCCGACAGCTTCGCCGAGTTCCGTGTGATCAAGAAGGAACTCTTCCGCCTGGGATACGCCACGGCCGGCCGGCCCCTGCCCGAAGGCCACCCCATCGGCGGCTCGCCGCAGGGTTCCAAATCGTCCGCGCAATGACGGTGTGTGGCCGCCGCGCTCTTCTTCGTTGACGGTTTCGCCGCGCGGGCCGCTCCAAGGTTTTCCTTCGCGCGCTTCCGGCCGAATGGCCCTGGACGATCGATCATTACGCCAGCAGGGGTCCAATCGGCGTTACCTGTTCCAAAATTGCCGTGTTTTGGGGGGTTGTGGTGCGGGTAAGCGTAGCCGCAAAGCTCCTATCTTGCCGGCTCGATGCGCGGGACCGCGGGCCATCTCCGCGACGGTCGCCGGGCATGGGGCGTCCCAATTCACCGCCAGCGGCAAGGCGGGAGCCATGCCGCTACGGGGGGCCAATCGGTCTTACCTGTTCCAAAATTGCCGTGTTTTGGGGGGTTGTG
>JBFWUW010000026.1:0-82967 GCA_050247075.1 Pirellulales bacterium
CGCTCCGGCATTCGCGCATCTGCCATGACAGTGCTCCTTGTGAAAGAAACAAGAGACGGTCATCGGTGGCGCAAATCTCATGCCATTGTCGCGGGGCGTTCCATTTTTCAGTTGTTTGGCAGCCTCTTAGATGGTGGCCGATTTCACTGCTAGGACTCCCCATCAAAAACCTGCCTGGCGGGATCAATACCAGCGTGATGCCGACGCCGTTTTGTCCCTCCACGGGGCGATTGAGGTATTTCGCCCAAGCAGCTTGAGCAGCCTGAGCTTCCTTCGCCGGTCGGGGACCATTCGCGAAGTCGAACATCTCAGGCATGCCCGCAACTCGGGGGAGTGGCTTCAACGCGGGCGGCGGCCCAGGATCGAGGGGAACCTGTTGCGATGTTGATGCTGGCTCTAAAGCATCGTTGGGGAAAGGCAGGCTGGTGTTTGCGGCGTGGTCTTTGTAGCCGCGTGCAGCGATGAACGTCACGATCAGCAAGAGGATTGCTGGAACCCCCGCAATACAGGCCGACGTTACGAAACGTCTCAGACGTCGCTTGATGGTTGGTTTTTTTCTGGACAACCTGGTTTGGATGGCTATTCCCCCAGCATTCGCCCGCCTCAACGCTTCCACGAAGTCACTGCATGACGGCCAGCGATCATGTGGAGCCTTAGCCAAGGCTTTGGCCACGATTGCCTGCTCTTCGATTGGCAGCATCGATAGATCGGGCTGCTTTGAGATGTGCCCCAGCATCAACTCTGGAGATTCGCCCGTGAACGGCAATCTTCCACCACGCAGATGACAGTAGGTTATGCCCAGTGAGTATTGATCGGAGTGGCTCGAAGTCTTGCCACTGTAGAACTCGGGAGCCGCGTACTTTGGCGTCATGCCGCCAGTGTGACTGATGGCGGTTTGATCCACGAGCAGCCGTGCAAGCCCGAAGTCACCGACCTTGAGGCTGCGTCCTACCAGTAGCAAATTCTGAGGTTTGACATCGCGATGCTGTACGCCACCCAATTTGCCATCGCCGGTCGGATGGGACGGCTCGTTCAAGAAATCCAAGCCTTCAGCCGCTTCGGCCATGTACCGCAGCAATTCATTGGCAGGAATGCCACTCAATCCTTGTTTGTTGGCCTCCTCTAGCCGATCTGCCAAGGTGCGATCGGCCAACTCCAGAGCCATGATGAGCCAGCCATCTTTTTCCCAAGAGCCCGAGAATCCGAGCAGGTGCGGATGGCGGATCGACTTAAGGAGTTCTAACGCACGTTGTTCGCGGTCGCCGAACTGCATTCCCAGCCGCACAAACTTGAGTGCGATCGGCACGCCGCCCGGTGCGAACGCCCGCCAGACCTCACCGAAGCCCCCACGTCCGAGACATGTTTCCAGCCGATAACCGGGAATCGGCTCGGTGCCTGGCTGCAACCCGCTGGACCGAGTGTTGCGTTTCCCAGGCAAGCGTGTGTCTTGCTGCACCGCCGATTGCGTGTCGCTCGAACCGACCTGGCGGCGAATTTCACGATCGACCCGCTTGAGCTTTTCCGCCACTCGCAAGAACTCGTTACGGGCCTCATCGGGAACGGAGGCGAGGCATACTTGGGCGAATTGGTAGAGGGGACTACCAGGGTGGGCTTCTTGCCACTCCTCCCACTGGTCGAGCCAGGCGTTGATCTGCGTCTCGTCTTTCATGCCCGTTGGCCGGTGGCAGCGTCGATTTTGTCAGGCCGCATCGGTGCGGCATTGCGAAATCCGTTCAGACCAAAATTTCAAATGCCGCACGGATGCGGCATTTGCCGACCGGCCAGTTTTAGCAGGTCCGGCAGGCTTATAAGCGATTCCCTGGCAAGGAGAATATCCTACGAACCGGCAAGGCATGGAGCAATGATTTGCCGGGAACTGCCCGCTTTGTGCCTGGCCATCCGGGGCCAGCGGCTTGAGGTGGTTACGTTCCGATTTTCCGGCAATAGCTGGCTAAGGGGCTACAATGTCTCCATGAACATCCTCTTCCTCCACGGTTGGCAGTCGATGCCTGGCGGAATTAAACCGACCCTCCTCGTCCGGCATGGCCACGAGGTCATCAACCCAGCCCTCGATGACGACGACTTCGATGCCGCTTTTCGCACGGCCTATCGGAGGTGAAAATGGACCTTAATGAAGAACTTCGGGCGTGTTTTGGTGACTATGAGTCTGACGAGAGGTCGCAGGCTTGGCAGGACATTAAATCGTCGTTGCAGGTTGGCAGTCTCGTCAGTGGCAGGGTCGTGGCTCGAAGGGCTTTTGGAGTCTTCGTGGACATTGGACTTGGCTTTCCGGCCTTGATCCTCGTCGTCAAGTTGAACGATGCCGAGAAGGCTCCATACACCTCAATGGAGATGTATCCAGCGATTGGAGATACAGTCGAAGGACGAGTCTGTGCATTTGCCGATCACAACCGCCAGATTGGACTCAGCCAGTTGGAAGACGAACCGATGTTTAATTCCCCGAGTTAAAAGACGATCAGCGGAATGAAATCACACACAGAATACCTGACCTTCAACCTGTTGCCAGACCAGTTGTACGGATCTTAATAGCGGCTCCCCGCTGTGCTGTGACAACATCTTTCTCCGGCAAATTAACGGCAGGGCTATCCCAACTTTCGAGATGTCTTGGACTCCTCCATGCGACAGTTCTCCGGCGACATCGCTTTCACCCCAGCAGCGAAGGCCATCCAAGTCGAGAAAGGCTCTCGCTCCAGGTATTCCAACATGGAAATGGGCGGTAGTTGGGAGACGACGGTAACGCCGGAAATGGAAGCGTTTCTGACCGATCTGGATATGTTCTATTTGGCGACGGCGAATGCAGAGGGTCAGCCGTACATCCAATTCCGTGGCGGATCTCCGGGTTTCCTCAAGGTCGTGGACGAAAAGACGCTGGGCTTCGCGGACTTTGGGGGCAATCGCCAGTTCATCACGGTCGGCAATATCTCGGAGAACCCCCAGGCGTTCATCTTCCTGATGGACTACGACCGCAGCCGACGCATCAAGCTCTGGGGCAACGCCCGTGTCGTGGATGACGATCCGGCCTTGCTCGACCGGCTGCGTAATTCGTCCTATCCAGGGAAGGTCGAGCGGGCCATGTTGTTTGAGATCGAAGCGTGGGACGTGAATTGCCCGCAACACATCCACAAACGATTCTCGCAGCGGCAGATCGCCCCGGTGATCGAAGAACTCCATGCCAAGATCGCAAAACTTGAAGCCAAGCTGGCCACTCTGGAATCGAAAAGACAAGGCTCGTGAGCGAGCAGTCCTCACGCCTTCTGCGTACTTGGCCATCGCACAGGTACATTCTATCATTTCTCAAATAAATCGTCGTGGGAGTTGGCCAGAAGGAAGACTGAACCCCTCGTACCAAACCAAATCTTCGTCAACAAGCACGGATACTCCATGTCGAACAACGTCCTCTTTCAGCCCTTCAATCTGCACGGACTCAATCTGCCCAACAGGATCGTTCTGGCTCCGATGACCCGCTCCAGGGCCGGAACCGCACGTCAGCCAAATCGCCTGATGGCCGTTTACTATGCCCAGCGGAGTTCGGCGGGCCTGCTTATCACCGAAGCAACCACGATCTCAGAAGAGGCGAATGGTTGGAACGAGTCGCCGGGCGTCTATACCGACGAAATGACGGAAGGCTGGAAGCACACGACCCAGGCCGTGCATGAGAAAGGCGGGGTGATCTTGCTCCAGCTTTGGCATATGGGACGTGCCTCTCACAGCAGTTTCCACAACGGAAAACCCGCTGTGGCTCCTTCGGCAATCAAGATCAACGAAGAATACATTCACACGCCCATTGGGAAGCAGCCCCACGAAGTCCCCAGGGCATTGGAAACCACAGAGATTCCACGAGTCGTCGGTGACTACCAGCGAGCCGCTGAACGAGCGAAAGCGGCTGGCTTTGACGGAGTGGAAATTCACGGGGCAAATGGCTACCTCATTGACGCCTTTCTTCAGTCGAAGACGAATCACCGGACGGACGAGTACGGCGGGAGCGTGGAAAACCGCTACCGCTTTCTTAAGGAAGTGGTCGAGGCGGTCACGTCTGTTTGGCCCGCCAATCGGGTGGGCGTCCGACTCTCGCCGAACGGAATGTTCAACGACATGGGATCCCCGGATTACCGAGATCAGTTCACTTTCGTCGCCAGCCAGCTCGACCGCTTTGGTCTGGCGTACTTGCACGTCATGGACGGGCTGGCCTTCGGCTTCCACAAGCTCGGTGAGCCAATGACGTTGGCTGACTTTCGCAAGGTGTTCCACGGTCCGCTCATAGGCAACTGTGGATACACCCAAGCAGAGGCTGAGAAGGCGATTGCAGAAGGACACGCCGACCTGATTGCCTTCGGACGCCCCTTCATCAGCAATCCCGATCTGGTCGAACGCTTCAAGAATGGCTGGCCCCTCTCCGAGCCAGCACCGATGTCCGACTGGTACTTGCCCACAGGAGAAAAAGGCTACACGGACTTCCCGACGTATCGGCAAGCGGAAAAAATAACGAGTTGACGACAAGCGACAGAGGACAATTGATGCCAGTGCAACCGGGACTGTTTACACCCGTGAAGGTCGGCCCGCTGGAACTGCCCAACCGCATCGTCATGTCTCCCATGACACGGATTCGGACCGATGAAGGCTGTGTTCTTTCCGAGAGTATGGTTCGGTAATACTCGCAGCGAGAAACTGCGGGCCTCATCATCACCGAAGGAACGCACCCCAGCCCGATGGGTCGTGGCTATGGCCGAAGGACTGCCCCGCCTTTCAATCCCATCGACATCCTTCGTTCGATATTCACGGGCACGTTGCTGGCGGTGGGCGGATTCAGCAAGGCCACAGGTGAGGCCGCGGTCGGTGCGGGCCATGCTGATCTCGTCGAAATTGGCAGGCCGCTCATCTCCAATCCCGATCTAGTGGAGCGGTTTCGGCATGACGCCCCGCTGAACTCCCCAGACGTGCGGAAGTTTTATGGAGAAGACGATCACGGCTTTACAGACTATCCGACTTTGGGGGAGGAGAAGCGGCCAGTAAATGCTCAGTAAACTGAAGGGACTTTCCATCAACCCGTCTTTTGGGGTTGGTTGTCGCTTTCTCTTCGAACGGCTAGCCTAGCTGGTTCGTTCACCAGCCCAAGTCAAAGGAGTGCCAAATGGCAAAGAAGAATGCAAACGGTCGGAAGCCAAGCGGAGCGGCGGGGATCGCCATTATTGAAGACGACGCTGAACTGCACTCGGTTCCCGAAGCTGCGGCCCGTGCAACGAACGAAGTCGAAACGATCCCCTCGAAACCCAAACGAAAAGCCAAAGAGGATCAACAGCCCAATGGCAATGTTGGGATTAGCGAGATTCGCAAAGCCGCTGCATTTGCCAACTCAGTTGGCGGACTCGACAAAGCCATCGCTCTACTCCAAATCCTGAAAGTGGCGAAGGACGTTCAATAGACAATTCGTGAAAACCGAATGCCGCTCTTAACCAGGGTGGCTTTCTTTTTATCGCTTGCGAAGTGGGAGGAAAAGTCTCAGACCTCACACCAACCGAGGGTGTCAGTATGGAAATCGAGATCATTGAGTCGCCCATTCGGTTTCACCTGCACGGCGTCGGCGGCGATGTCGAGAACGAGCGATGCGGCGATGTCGGGTTTCGCCCGATGAACGAAATGTGGCAGGCGGTAAAGGGGGCCAAGATTTCGACGACTGGCATCAACCATTGGGTTTACCTGCCCGACGACAAAATGTTCGTCGGCGTTGAACTCCGTGGCCTACAGCCGTCCCCGATTCCCGACCCACTAGAACCGCTTGAGTTCGAGTTGCAGCGATACATGAAGCATGTCCACGTTGGCCCATATCAAGCATTGCCTCAAAAATGGAAAGATTTGAAGGCCGAGCTTGCCGCTCGTGGCGAGGTCATCGGCTCGCCGTCGCTGGAAGTGTACGGCCACCACTGTGACGACCAGTCAAAGCTGGAGACGACCATCCTGATCGGCCTCCGGGCGAAACCGGCGTGATCGAGTTTGGACTTGCCAGCACCATTGCATCAACGAGATGGCTTCCATCACAGAAGCAGAAGCCCCGGGGCCGGATCCTCTCATACGTCCGTTACTTGAATCGATTTCTGGCCGAGACTTGCTCACCAGTCACGGGGACATGATCGCCGCAACTCCTCCAACTCCATTGTGAACGGAAGCGTGAAGTCGTCCTAGAAGTCCTACTCGGGACGAGGGAGACTTATAATCATTTACCTCCCTCCTCGTGCAGACCTGCTTGAATCATGGTTGCGATGGCCTCGGCATCTTCGCCGCCCTGTACTCGCAACGCCCGAACGACTTTCTCCCTTCGTTCGACCGGATGGTTCTGACTAAGTTTGAACTTGCCTTCAATCCTCTCGATTTCAATGCTGAAGCCAACAATCTGCGATAGCAGCCGATCCACGAGTACCTCGTCGGAGTCGAAAGTCCATGGTTTAAAAATGGGAGCTTCGTAGAGAGAGATGCTGTCCTGAAGGATCTTCAGAAGAGCGTTCTTGTCGTGGATCATCCGAACCCTGCCGTAGGCGTGGACGGCGGTGTAGTTCCAGGTGGGGACGACGTTCTCTGCTTCGTACCACGATGGCGAGATGTAAGAGTGCGGGCCCGAGAAGACGACCAGGGCCGTTGACGTTTCGAGTTCCCGCCAATGCGGATTGGCTCGTGCCATGTGGCCAATGAGCGTGCCATGCAGCCCGTTAGTGCGGTCGAGAAGAAATGGCAAGTGGGTCGCAAAGGGAACGGCAGCGACCTGGCTGACGAGGAGGCCGAAGCTTTCCGTCTCAATCAAGGTGTGCAACTTGCTCAGGTCAGATTCGGCGAAATGGGGAGGGACATACATCGTTGTGGTTCCGCGGTCAGGTAGGTCACTGCGTACTTCGCTTTCGACGCCGAATCTCCACGGCTGGCTCGCCCGGCAAGATAAGAGATCGCGATCGCACTCGCCAACGGCAATCTCTTTACGCGACGAGTCGCTCCACCATAAGGCCGAGTAGCTCCTTCATGCTCATCCGATGTGACTCGACTTTGAACGAACGAGCGATGCATTCAAACGTCGAGTCGTGAAACCAGAAAATGTAATGACTCAAGTCCTGCCAGGATTCTGGCCGGTACATGTGGTGGACGCTGTTGATGGCCTCGATCTCCTTGAGCCAGCGTGAATTGACCACACGCTGTGCTTGGTAGGCTTCAAGTCCCTTGCCGTTTAGTGGATGGCCCTCGAACACTTCATCATTTGGGGCACCGAGCCTTGCCGAAATGCAATGCTCGAACTCGACCAGTCCCAATGGCTTTGATTGCTGATCCCGAGCACTCTTAATCGTGACGTAGCTGCCATCCCAATTCGGATCAGATTCCCTGACCAGAAACGCCAAAAAGGCCCGATAGTCATTCACAAGCAACTGCGGCATCGGAGCACCAATGTCCCATTTCAGTGGGAAGTAACAGGGTTCCGCATATTCTTCGCCTCTTGCGGCAGCTAAATGACGCTCCAGCAATAGAACTTCCTGGTCGGCAGCGTGATACTCTTCCCACTCGCCTCCCTTGTGTTTCGGAGCAAGTGCCGCACTCGCTCGCTTGAGCCGTGCCCGTGCGTTTTCCAGCCTGCATTCGAGGTCTGGGATTTCGTTCATTCTTGGCTTCTGGAAAACGGGGGGTGTTGGTGCCATGGCGAAAGGGAAACTGCGTGAGATAGGTACCGAGAGCTAGCCTCGCCCACCTTCACAGCACGTCTCGCAGATACGGTGGCAGCGAGAACACTGGAACTTCGCACGGATTTCGATCAGTTCACCGCCGCAAACGGGGCATGCCGGTCGAGGAGAGTTCTGCCGGTTCTGATGAGCAACTGCGTACACACTATTGTCTTGTCCGATGTTATTCGTGGTCTCTTGCTTACTCCTGGTGTACACAAACGATTTCAAAAACAACCGTAGTCAAAAGCTCATTTGAGACCAAGTGGCAGGATCGAATTGTCACATTGAAATCAAGCGAATTGGTGTTTTGGAGCGACCAAAAAATCACAGCTTGAAGTGAAACGTCCGCTGCCACCACCGCCAACCCCATTGACCCAGCGATTGCAACGGCACCTGGATACTGGCTCGGCCACGTCCGCCAACGCACAGCAGGCCCGATGGATCGTCGAGGGCGACTCGTGCTAGGTACGAGGCGCTCATCGGACGTTCCTGCCCGGCATCGTCCGTGCGGCTGGCCAGTTCACCGCCACTTTTGTTGGACAGTTGTCGCGGCGTGACCCGTAAGTCGCGGCGGCTAATCTCGGCGATCGTCCCCACAAAAGTTTCACCCGGCAGTTCGTCCAGCTTGAGCTTAACGGTTTGGCCAATGCGGACGAATTCCACGTCCGACTGATCGATCACCAAGTCGGCCCAAAGGCTGCCAGGATCACCGATGTGGCACAACAATACACCCGCCGGAAGGTAGGCACCCGTGTTGCGACGTTCCAGGGGCGTGCCAGTCCACGGTCCCAGTTCTTCCTTTGCCAGGTTGTGAGTAACGGCCGGGGGCGGAATGACCTGGCCATCGCGGGGCGAAACAATCTGCAATCGCTGAATATCTTGCTGGGTCCGTTCCAACTGCAATTCGAGTGATGCCAGGGACTGCGTGAGTTCACCAAGCTGTCCGGCCACTTTGCCGTCGAGGTGCCGCAGATGTCGCACATTGGCCAACTGGGTTTGTTGGCGATCGCGTTTGCGGGTCAGTTCGGCTGCCGCCAGTTCGGAGTCCAAGTTCTGGAGCTGCGCCAGCGGTTGGCCCGCCACGACCGTATCTCCCGCGCGAACTTGCAAGTCCGTCAGTTCGCCCTCGGTGGTCACGTACACGGCAGCCGCGTCCCGTGGTTGCAATTCCAACGGGCAACGCACCCGATGTGGCAGGGGAACCACCAGCAGTAACGCCGCCGCCCCCAACACCAGTCCCCCGCGACGCATCAGTTGTGCCTGTTTCACTTCGCCCTCTCCCCGTGGTACACGAAGAAACTTTATCAACCGCCAGATCGGTTGCAGCAGCAAAGAAAAGAAGGCCGCGCCCCCCAGCACCTGACCCACAACCTTCAACTTGTAAGGCTCCAGGCAACTGTACAAGAACCAGATGATCGAAAACGTCACGAACCAGCGATAGACTTCCGATGCGATCGTGAACAGGGCGAATGGCCAGCGATTGCCTCCCGGCAGGAATGGATCGTAGGGTGGTTCGATCCCCAGGAACCAGGAGTTGATCCCCCGTTGCAGGATTTCGCTGGACTTCTGCCGCAGATTGGGAATCTCCAGATAGTCCGCCAACATGTAGTAGCCGTCGTACCGCAACAAGGGATTGATGTTGAACAGCACGGTCGTGACCGAACAGACGAACATCGTACTCAAGCACAGATGATGCAAGAGGCCCGGCTGGCTATACCACCACACGAACGTGGCCACGGAAGCAATCACCAATTCGACACACATGCCCGCCGCGCCAATCGCGATCCGCTGCCACTTACTGGGCAACATCCAAGAATCCGACACGTTGCAGTACAGGCAGGGTGAGAATACCAGCAGCAGCACGCCGATCTCGTGGCATTCGCCCCGAAAATGCTTACAGGCGAAGGCATGTCCCAATTCATGGCAGATCTTGGTGCATGCCAGGATCACGGCCAGCCAAAACGCATTCTCGCGGGTGAAAAACTGGTGAAAGTCTGGCAGCCTGGCATAGAACGTCTCGAACTGCACCGCCAACAGACCGATGGCACACAAGCCCAGGATCATGGCCGCCAGCACGGCCCACTTGGTGAAGGCCCAGCGGATGTAGGGATAGCAGCGATCCAACAGGCGGTCGGGATCGAAACCCCTGAAGCGGATGGCCAGAACATTGCTCAAGGCCCCAAAGATCTTGCGGCGACGACGCTGGGCTCGCCGTTCGTGCATGACTTGGCCCTGACCGGGCGAATTGGCGATCACCAAACCGCTTTCCGTCAGCGCGGCCGCAAAATCCATGATCTCACGAACTTCGATCCGCTCGGGCGCGTACTCGGCCTCGAACTGTTCCTGGATCTCGGCCAGGCTGCTCTCGCCATCCAGCGACCGCAGGATGAAGAACTCCTGGTCCTCAAAGCGGAAGTAATTGAGCGACAGCGGGTCTTTCACCACCCACCAAGGACGGCCACGTAGCTTCTGGCGACGAATGACCAGATCGCTTCGCGCAATCAGCGGCAAGGGTGCCAAGTCGGCGGTCGTGGCGGCGGCAGGCATGCAGGTAGATCCTGGTTCATTTCAGGGCTGATCGTCGGCCGCCACATCCGCCCTCACTTCGCCCGCCAGGTCGATCTCCATTTCCACCTGGGTACCGGGCCGCAGCAGCCAGTTCCGTTCGGGTTTGCGATTGGCGACCACGGCCCATACGCGATACTCGCCATCGGCTTCCGTTTGCGGATGGACGAACGTGACCTTCCCCCGAAACTCTTCGATCCGCCCGTGCGCCAAGCGGACTTGCACCACCACCGGCCGGTGGTCGAGTTCGTCGGGGTCGTATTCGTCGGCCCGCACGAAGCCTTCCACGCGCAACTGATCGAGCCGCACAATCTGCACCATCCGATCACCGGGCTGCACCCATTCGCCCGCTTGCTTGGGTAGTTCGGCCACAATTCCCGCCAGCGGCGAGCGGACCTGGCGACGGGCGATGGAGGCATCGGCGGCGGCCACTTCGGCCGCTTTGCCCTTACTGACGATGCCGTTGACCTGTTGATCGAACTCGGCCTGTTCAATCTGCAACACGGCCGTCTCGTACTGCAACTTGCGGCGGCGGACCTCGGACTGGGAAAGCGTCCCCGGCCCGCGTTTGTTGACTTGCACGGCGTCATCGTATTCCGTCTTGGCGACTTCCGCCGAGGAACGCGCGTGCCGTACGGCCACGTCGTTCTCGGCCTTGGCTGCCGCTGCTGCTTGCTCCAGCCTGGTGATTTCGCGTTGATGAAGGGGAATGTCATCGTCTATCGTGGCCAACAGATCACCGGCGGCCACGGTCATCCCCTCGTGAACTTCAAATGCCAGGATTTCTCCCGCCTCCTTAGCCGCCACGTCCACGTCGCCGATGGCCGATACCAGGCAGTGAGCAATATGCAATTTCGTGGGATGTTCCACGGGTGCGGCGGCAATCGTCACCAGCATCAAGGCAGGCAGCAACATGCGAGCTCCTCTATTGCAAACGGAATAGAATGCGAGACTGAATGAATCCCAACACGTCATGGAACCAGACATAGCCCAATGCCCGCCGTCCGCAATGGACGCGGGCCGTGACTTCGGCTCCCGGTCGTAAATCGCGGACTTGCGACTTGTCGATGGCCACTCGCAGCAAGACCGTATTGCCTTCTTCGCCACGGACCTCGGCCCGGCGTTGAGCGTCAATGAGTCGGCCCGTCAGTACTTGATCGGGCTGGTGGGCCGCCACGAACGAGACCCGCAGCGCGTCGGCCTGATTGAGTCGTGCTTGCGCCACATGGCCCATCCGATCTTCCGGCATGCGGACTTCCAATTCCCATTCGCCGCTCGGCTCGACGATGCTCAGTACCGCCTCGCCCCGCTTCAGGGGCCGATGCATCAAGGTATCGGTGATGTTCCAGGTGACGATCTCGCCGTCGATGGGGCTGCGAACCTGCAACTGTTTAATCTTCCCATCGAGGAGCTGAATTTCGCGATGCAGGCTGGCGATCGACTGTTTGTCGGCCAGCCGCTCGCCGTGCAAGCGGGCCAATTCGACCGGCGCGAGCTTGTCCTTGTTCAACAGGGAGATCTCCACCGCGCTTAAGTGTTCGACGGCCGCCGCCCGTTGCCCCTGAAGCGTTTCGCGTTGTACATCGAGATCAAAGCTCTGTAGCGTGACGAGTAGGTCTCCTTGTCGCACCTGGGTTCCATGCTCGACATGGACTTGCCGCACATCGCCGTCCACTTGCGCAAACACCTCCCGCCGCTCGGTCGGTTGCAACACGCCCGTTCCTTCCAGCTTGAAGTCGGCTGGGATGAACGTCAGGGCCAGACCGACGAGGAGCAATGCGGCCAATACCGCCAGGGTCTTGGGCAAGGTCTGCGCGCGAACGAGCAGGCTGGCCCGGCCCAAGGTGCGCCACACTGGCAACAAAAACACACCACGCAATTCCAGGGCGTTTCCCAATGCCGACGCGGCCGGTTCGGCGATCGACTGCGTCGTTTCCAGCAGGGCCGTATCGGACTCGCTGGCCAGCGATTGCTCGGCGATCAAGGCACCCAGGGGGGCCAAGGGCTGTGCTTTGGGATCGTGCTGCGGTCGTACCAAGGGGACGATCACCAAGGAGCGCATGGGAGATTCCTCCAGATGCGCCTGCAAGGCCGTGGCGACTTGCGGAGCCAGGTCGTCGATTAAGCCGTGATAGGCAATCGGTTCGCCAATCAACATGGCCGTCTCCGCCAAGTCACACAAGGCACGCACGGCCACCGCCCGCTTGTCGAGCGACTCTTGGCCGCTGATGGCCAGGACATGGGGTTTACCTCCCTGCCGCACAATCACCGACAACCGCTCGCAGCCGATCAGCAGGCGTCCTTCGTTGGCGACTTGCAGGGCCGTCTGTGGCAAGTCAAGGGTGGCATGCACGCGACGATTGAAGTCCAGGAACTTGTCCCATCTGGCTTGCCGTTGCTGCCAGGCATGGAACTGCCGCTCCTTGAGATACTGGCTGGCCAGGTCGCAAAAATCCGAGAGTAACCGCAAATGACCCCGCTGAGCGGGCGGGGGTGCTTCGGGTGACTGGAAGCTTTGCACCAGGCCGACTACTTCTTGACCGACCAGTAGTGGCGAGACGGCCAGCAAGTAAGGCGTAGGATTGGCTTCACCGTTCTCGGCATCGATCGCGGAACGCGGTCCCACCAGGCAGGGACGCCCCTGCTGCACGGCATGTTCCAGGACCGTCGCCAGTTGCTGGCAGGCAGCGGGGTTTTCGCGCAAGCCGGTGGCTTCCAGTCCGCACTGTTGAAACAGTCGCAGGCCGTGCTTCTCGCGCATCCAGACAACGACCGCCACGGCGCTGAGTGCCTGGGCCACGCGGGGAATGAACCGGCCGAAGAACTCGGCTTCCGCCAGATTGGGACGAACTTCCGCCGCCAGTTCCAGGAACAGTCGTTGCAGCGCGGAGACAGCGCCGCCCGGCTTTTGGGAATCAATGCTCATGCCCATTAAATCCCGCCCGATGGCCGAAAGGCACCTTGAAGAATCGCCCGCCACGTTCGGGTGGAACGAGCAACGGCCCGTGATTGTATGATTCGAGCGGACAATAGCAAGAAAAAAATCTGCGAAGTATTTTTTTTACTTTACTATCGCAAGTAAGTTTTACACATGGCATGCATCCACGAACGAGTCACGATTTACATGATGGTGATTTCCTAGGTGGCGAGAAACGCAATTCTTGTCGCGATCAAAATTCGCCACAGACGGACGGCGGAAAAAAATCTCGAAAACTTTTCTGATCGACACTCTTTGCCACAAGGGACTTTACGAACGGGCCACGAAATCTGTTCCGAGAAAAAACTTGCAACCCATTTGAGGGACGCTAAACTCCGCGGGTAATGCCGGTCGTGGCGAGTGAATTTCGGTCGCGATGGCAGAGGCAAGCAGACGGACTCTTCTCTCCAGGCAACTCCAGGAGCCAAGTGGGCTTGAAGGCTGGCATGTCGCCGTCAACGACATCCTGGCGGGCAATTCTCTCGAACCATTCAGCATCGAGCGGGCTGCCGATTTCAAATCGTTCTCGATGTAAATGTGTGATTGATGGTTGCTTGGCGTGCGCCAGTGTTTGGCACTGCGCGCACCGGTAACGCGGTCTTTCAGATTTCCGTAGCGGAATTCTTCTCGTTTCAAAAGGGTTCGTCATGCGCACTCGCCCGCACTATTGGGACAAGCTGCTCTCTTCGTTCGGACTTCGTCGCCAGACCAAGAAGCCCAAGGCCCGCCACTATCGTGGCCGCCAGTTGCGCCATCAGCAGTTTGAAGAACGGCGAGTGCTAACGACGTTCTCCGTCAGTGATGCCAACGTCACCGAGGGCGGGATGGCCGCCTTCGTGATTTCGATTGATGCGCCCATCCCGTCCACGGCCATGATGGGGGCTTGGGTCGATTGGTCCACCGCGAACAACACGGCGGAGTACTCGGATTATACTCCCAACGGTGGAACGGCTATGTTCACTCCCGGAGGAGGTGCCAGCCAGACGGTATACGTTTCCACTACCAGCGATTCGTCTGATGAAGACGATGAGACGTTCTACGTCAACCTGAGCAACCCATTTAACGGCAGCATTGCCGATGGACAGGGGGTGGGGACGATTACGGATGACGACGACCCGCCTGCCATGACCATCAGCGATTTCTCAATTGCGGAGGGTAGTAGCTTCCATTTCGCCGTTTCCCTGGCAACCGCTTCCGGCAAACCGATCACGGTCAACTATTCAACGGCCGATCATAGCGGTTCCGGTGTTCATCCGGCGACCGCCGGTGGCATTGATTATACCAGCGTGCCAGGTTCGCTCTCATTTGCCCCTGGAGATTACGTTAAAACCATTACGTTGAGCAGTGCCACGGATTCTATTGACGAATTTGATGAAACGTTCCTGGTGAATTTGAGTGGATACAGCAACATCACGGATGGACAGGCCATCGGTACCATTTTAGACAGCAACCCCCTGCCATCGCTGAGCATTTCGGCCGGTGCTTTCGCCGATGAAAACGAAGACTTGATCTTCACGGTGACGCTCGACGCGGTGAGCGGCCGGGACGTATCTGTCAACTACGCCACCAGCAGCGGTGGCAGCAACCCGGGTACGCCCGATGTCGATTACGATGCCGTGAGCGGCACGCTGGTCATAGAGGCTGGCCAGACAACCGGTGTGATTTTGGTCCATGCCGCGGACGACTCCATCACGGAAAGCGATGAAACATTCGTCATCAATCTGAGCAGTCCGACCAACGCCACGATTAGTGCGCCCACCGGATATGGCACAATCTACGAAGATGATGTTCCGGTCGTCTTCATCAACGACTGTTACGTCGGCGAAGGCTACACGGCCGCGTTTCGCGTCTGGCTTGACCAGACTTCCGCCAGTACGGTCACTGTGACTTACTCCACCGCCGACCCAGGCGGAGCACAGGGGGCTGAATGGGCGGAACTGGACTATCGCAGCACCAGCGGTACTCTCGTGTTCAATCCGGGCGAACGCACCAAATGGATATACGTTCCAGTCTTCAATGATCTTGAAGACGACGACCCGGAATATTTCTCGGTCGGTCTCCTCACGATCACCAATGCCACCGCGGGCGATATCTCGGGCAACGCTTACATATCCGGTGCCTTCACCGACTCGTTCGAGTGCCCTTGCGATGCCAACAAGGAAACCGGAGCGTTTAAGAATTCCCAGCCCATCACGCTACGTCCTCTCCCGGCGGGATTGGCGCTCGCTGGCGATCAACAAATCGGCCTGCGTTACAATAGCGGCAATCTCGACCAGATCCTGGTAGCGCTGGACACCACGCTCCCGTCGGGTGGCACGCCCGACGCCATCAAGGCCGAGCTCTCCTTCAACGGCACCACTGGCACTGCGGTCTGGTACGACCCCACCGGCTTGACCACCGGCGACCCCATGCGGTTCGTCATGGCCGCCGATACCAGCGGTCTGGCGACCGGCCGTTACAACTGGGTGATGACCCTCACTTCTTACGATGGCTCCACCGCCACGCCACGCTACTACACCGGCTCCACCAACGTCATCAACGATAGCAACAGTCCCGCAGGGGCTGGTTGGCGTATGGAAAACGTCGATCGGCTGGTCGTGGGGGACGGCAACGTCATGCTGGTCAGCGATTACGGTGCGGCGACCTACCAGGAAATCGCCACCGACACCTTCCAAACGCCCTTGGGATATACCGAGGGACTGACCAAGAACATCGATGGCAGCTACACCCTGGCCTACGGCGATGGCAGCAGCAAGGACTTCAACTCGTCGGGCCAAATCACCACCCACACCGACTCCCTCGGCAATACCACCACCTACAACTACACCAGTAATCTGCTGACCAGCATCGTTACGGGCGAGTACACAACCACCCTGGCGTACACCGATGGCAAACTGACCAGCGTCACCGACTACGCGGGCTTCGTAACCACCTTTGGGTACACCGGCGACAAGCTGACCAGTATTACCCGGCCCGATCCCGATGGCGGTGGCGCACTGTCCGCGCCGGTGACGACGTTTGCCTACGATGGCACGACCGGCCTGATGACCAGCATGACTGACCCGCTGGGGGCCGTGACCAGTTACACCTACGATTACGCCCGCACGGTCGCCACCATCACGGAAAACGGCTCGGTACGCAGCTTCGATGCCAGCCGGGCGTACGGCCTGGTCGATCTGACCAGCGAGGGGACGGAACTGAACCCGGCCAGCATTTACAATCCTGCCGATGCCGTGTCGCGCAAGACCGACGAGCATGGCGGCGTGACGACTTACACGCTCGATAGCTTCGGCTTTGTCCTGACTTCCACCGATCCGCTGGGCAACGTCACCACGTATGCCCGCGACTTCAATGGCCGCGCATTAAGTATTACCCAGGCCGATCCCGACGGGGCGGGCGAGCTTTCCGCCCCTGTCACCAGCTTTACCTATGATAGTCGCGGCAACATGCTGACGATGGGTCTGCCTGCTGGCGGCACGCGCACCTGGACGTACGATGCCACGTATGACGTGGCCGATAGCTACGAGGACGAAATCGGCCGCCTCTGGCTGTACGAAATCGACTCCGGTACCGGCCTGGTACTCAGTACGCGGTTGGTGGTGGGCGACGTGGACGACGAGATCAACGAAGAAACCGACGATATCGTCGAGACCTACACCTACACGCCCGAGCCAACCGTATCGGGTGATCCGCCCGCTGGGCTGCTGGCCAGCGTGACCGATGCCTTAGGCAACGTCACGGAATACGAGTACGACGAGTCGGGTTGGCTGACGCAAATCACCAATCCCGATCTCACGACCATCGGCTACACCTACGACTCGGCTGGCAACGTGCTGACCGAGACCGACGAGTTGGGACAAACCACCACTTATACCTACGATAACCTCGGTCGGTTGCTGACCATCACCCAGCCCGATCCCGACGGCTCAGGCGGCGGCAACCCGTTGACCTCGCCCGTGACCACTTTGGCCTACGACGCGGCGGGCAATGTCACCAGCATCACCGACCCCAATGGCAACGTCACGCTGTACGAGTACAACAGTTTCAGCCAACTCGTCGGCGAGCGGCGAGTGGTGGGCAACGTGGACGACGAGATCAACGAGGAGACCGACGATGTCGTCATGCTGTATGCCTACTACACCAGTGGAGCCAGCCAAGGCTTGTTGCAAACGGCAACCGATGCCCTGGGCAATGTCACCACCTATGCCTACACCGACCGGCGGTTGACCAGCATCACCGAGGCCGATCCCGACGGAGGCGGTGGCCTCTCGGCCCCCGTCACCAGCTTCACCTACGATGCGGCTGGGAACATGTTGTCGCTCATCGACGAGCTCGATCGCGAGTGGACCTATCAGTACGACGACTTGAACCGGTTGGTCAGCAAGACCGGGCCCGATCCCGACGGCGAGGGCGAGCTAACGGGGGCGGTCTGGACTTGGCAGTACGACGCGAATGGCCGGGTGGTGAGCTTCACCACGCCCGATACCGATTGGGACGGCCCTCTCGATGCGGTCGAGACCGAATATGAGTACGACTATTCGGGCCGCGTGCTGAGCGTTACCGACCCGCGCGGCGTGACGGAGTACGAGTACGACGATCTTGGCCGGTTGATCACCGTGACTTTGCCCGATCCCGACGGCGCGGGCGGGTTGGCCGCGCCGGAAATGGCGTATGCCTACGACAAGCTGGGCCGCCTGGTCTCCTCCACCGACGCCTTGGGAATCGTCACGCTGTACGTTTACAATTGGCGCAACCAGGTGACCGGCACGCGCCAAGTGGTGGGCGAAATCGACGACGAAATCAACGAAGAGACCGACGATATCGTGACCGCCCGCGCCTACACCGACGTGGGCCTGCTGGCAACGGTCACCGATTCGTTGGGCAAAACCACCACCTACGGCTACGACCATATCGGCCGCCTGCTGACGGAAACCCTGCCCGACCCGGACGGCGCTGGCGGGCTTTCCGCCCCCGTCACCACCTACGCCTACGACAGCAACGGCAACATGCTGTCGCTGACCGATCCGGTCGGCAATGTCACGGCCTGGGTGTACGATGAACTCAATCGGGTGATCAGCGAGGAGAACGAGAACGGCGATTTTAGGTATTTCGAGTACGACAAGAATGGCAATCTGGTCCAAAAGACCGACCGCAACGAGCGGGTGACGGAGTACGAGTACGACAACCTGGGCCGCCTGATCCACGAGTACTGGATGGACGGCATGTCGGTCGTCCACACCTTCACCTACGAATACGACGCGGCCAACCGCCTGCTTGCGGAATCGGACGAAGACAGCGCTTACGCTTACACCTACGACTACTTCGACCGGCTGAGTACGGTGGACAACGACGGCACCACCGGCGTGCCGCAAGTCGTGCTGGCCTACGCTTACGACGAATACAGCCGCTTGGCCAGCGTGGCGGCCACGGTCGATAGCGACGACGATTTCCTCAACACGTACTCCTACGACAACCTCAACCGGCTGGTGCAAATCACCCAAGAGGGCCAATCCGGCGGCAACACGGTGGCCGAAAAACGGATTGACTTGGGCTACAATGCCGGGGGACAATACACCAGCATCAGCCGTTACAAAGACCTGGACGGCGGCAACGGCAACCTGGTCATCGCCACCACCTACGGCTACGACACCCTGGGCCGCCTGACCGACCTCGACCACAAGGACAACACCACGGCATTGGTCGCCGGATACGATTGGACTTTCGACGCCAAGGGCCGCGTCACCCAGTTCGTCAGCAGCGTGGACGGAACCAGTGACTACACCTACGACAACACCGACCAACTCATCGCCGCCGATCACGATTACCAGAATGATGAGGAATACGAGTACGACGAGAACGGCAACCGCACTGATGGAAGTTTTTCCACCGGCGCGAATAATAAGATGCTGTCGGATGGCACTTTTGACTACGAGTACGACGACGAGGGAAACCGCATCAGCCGCACTCGCATCAGCAGCGACCCGGCGGACGACTACCTGACGATTTACGAGTGGGATTACCGCAACCGCCTCGTCGTTTACATCGAGAAGAACAACGCGGGCGATGTCACCAAGCGCGTCGATTTCATGTACGACACCCGCAACCGCCGCCTGGCCAAGGAAGCCGACCTGGACGGGGACGGCATCCTCGCGGCGGTTGTTACCCGCTACGTTTATGACGGTGCCGATGCCGTGCTGACTTTCGACGAAAATGGCGACATGGTGACGCGCATGCTGCACGGCCCGGCGGAAGACACGACGCTGGTGCAAGAGAACGCGGCCCACGCGCTGCTGTGGGCGCTAACAGACAACCTCGGCAGCGACCGCGATTTCGTGGACAACGACGGCGACGTACTCAACCACGTCGTCTACAACAGCTTCGGCAAAATCCAATCGCAAACCGACGACGGCTACTTCTTCGGGGGCTTCCAAGGCGCGGAACTCGACCCCGAAACCGGCCTGCAACAACACGGCGACCGCTACTACGACCCCAACACGGGAAAATGGCTGCGACCAGACCGAATAGGGTTTGCGGCGGGTGACACGAACCTGGAACGGTTTGTGGGAAATAGCCCAACCAATGGGCTTGACCCAAGCGGATTGATCTTGGAACTAATGGGAGCAGAGGATGATGTAGAGAAAGTAAAGGCAATGATCAAAGAACTGAAAGACATAAATCCAAGCACTAAGAAACGTATTGAGGATATTGAGAACGACAAAGACGTAAAAATACGAATTGGTATTGTGCGGGACGACCCAGATGCTGCTGTTGGGAGTTTCCTCGAACAGGTTATCGATGTCGGTGATCTTGAAGCACTGCCTAATAAGGGGCCATTTAGTCGATATCCAGCGTTATTGCACGAGTTGTGGGAACAATATGCGAAGCGAAAGGATATACCCATTGTATTAGACTATCCCAAGGCGCATATAATCGCATGTGAAGTCGAAGTGGATGTATATGGTTATAAACGTATAGACGGGAGCAAAAAAGGGCACGGATGGAAAGAATACGATACGGGTGATCCAACTAGAAAAGGTCGCGTTGCTCGCGTCGAATATACCAAAGATGGAAAGTCGTTCGTAGTTGAAGTAATAAGAACATCGGACAAAAAAAATGGTCGTAATAAAGAATGGTCAGTTAAGGTACTTGACTGAAACTAATGTCGCACGAGTGAGTTTTTGTCTCGCCGTGCTTGCGGCATGTGCGATAGCGCTGAATACGTCTCGCATATCCGACCCTGCTATCGTGAGAATTGCGAATGAGGATGTAAAATGGATTGGAACGCCCTTCGGGATAGAACCACGCTTGGCTGGTGCCAGTAAGTCTGTATTGGATAGCAATGAGTCCGCTAAGAACATTACCGCATTGGTAGCTGCTCTCGACGATGACAGTAAGTACATTGCCGCCCATGTGCTTTTAACACTAATTTCCGATCCATTTGAGTTTGCAGATGCAAGTCACTGGTATGGACTTGGTGTTGTGATCGGCGGTGAAGGAGAAGTGTCGGTTTACGTAGATCGCGATAAATTGTCTGCTGCCTGGAAAGAAAGAGTGAAATAGCCATTTGGCTTGCCTCAGTCGAATCTAGGCAGTGGTAAACGGCAATCGCTTCTTATTTGGCGAAAAAACTGAGGAGCATGCGTTCCAGGGCGTCGGAGGAGGGGATCCCCGGTAGCGTTAGCGGCGGAGAGGTAACCGTTCACGACATTTTCGGGAGTTGGGTCGCGGATGACAAGCGCGCAGAGGGGCGCGGGGGGATGATGCGAGCGTTCGGAGTAGAGGGAAGGCCGTTGGACGCTAGGAATCATTCATTCATGTGGACCCTATGAAGTGTCCACCAGCAGGAGCGAGGGAGTTGGCTCGCCTTGAAGTTGTGCCCGCAACGAATCTCCAGTGCTCTGGGGGACAGCGATACTCGCCAATCTGTCAGCGCCCGACCCTGTCGGCAACGTCACGGCCTGGGTGTACGATAATCTGGATCGCGTGGTCAGCGAGGAGAACGAGAACGGCGACTTCCGGTACTTCGTGTACGACGCCAACAGCCAACTGACCGAAAAGACCGACCGCAACGGGCGGGTCACCGAGTACGAGTACGACAACCTCGGCCGTCAAACGGCCGAGAAATGGATGGATGGCATGACCGTCCTGCACGCATTCACCTATGTCTACGACGCTGGCAACCGCCTGACCAGTGCCAGCGACGTCAACGACCAAGTCGCCAGTAACAACTTCGACGTCCCCACTCAGATTCTGGTTGTTCTGGCCGAAACCAACGGCAGCTCCACGGTCGAGCAACTCCGACCCCTGCTCCCCAACCGCTGGCCGCCGCAATAAAAACCCCCGCCGGGTCACGCAACCCGCAGGACACTTTCGAATCAGGAGCATATGGAAGCCCAGCGCGAACTACTCGGACGAGCCAAGCATCTTCAGTCGAACGGAGATCTGCCTAGTGCGATTCAAATCTACAAAGATACTCTGACGTTGACGCCTGATTGCCCTGACGCTTTGGCCTTCCTCGGGGCAGCCTACCTGGCCCAAGGCCGTTTCGAAGATGCCGAACCAACCCTGCGAGCGGCAATTGCTCAGCGGGCGGACTATCCTGCTGCCCACGACAACCTGGGGATTGTCCTAGCCAAGCTGGGCAAACAATCTGAAGCGGAAGCCAGCTTTCGGGAATCGCTTCGACTGAATCCCAACCAAGGCGAGACCCACAGCAACTTGGGCTTCGCATTGCTCAAGCAAAAGAGGTGGGAAGACGCCGTCACCAGCTTTCGGACAGCGATTAAGCTCAACCCCGACCATGAGGCGGCTTACAAGGGGTTGGGGCGAGCCTTGACCAAGTTGGGCAAGCCCGACGAGGCTGTCGCCTGTTTGCGAGAACAGGTGCGACTGAAGCCGCTGTTGCCCCAGGCGCATTTCAATCTGGCGATGGCCTTGGCCGAATTGAACAAGCTCGACGAAGCGGTCGCCTGCTACCGAGAAGTCTTGCGGCTCAACCCCAAGTCGGCCGAGGCGTATATCAACCTGGGCAACGTCCTTAAGAGCCAGGGCAACTACGACGAATCGGTAGCCACCTACCAAGAAGCTCTGCGGCTGCACCCTGATCGCCCGGAGACGCTGAACAATCTTGGCACGGCTTACTTGGTGCAAGGCAATCTGCAAGACGCCCGGGCGCAAATCGAGCGTGCCAAACAATTACAACCTGATCGGATCGAATCGTATATCAACCTGGGCACCGTCCTGGCTGAACAGGGCCTCATTGAAGAATCGCTGGCCAGCTACGACGAAGGCATGCGACGGGAACCGAACAACGCCGAGGTCCATTACAGCCTGGCCGTGACCTTGAGCAAGTTCAGCCGCTTTACCGACGCCCAGGCCAGTTTCCGCAAGGCCATTGAGCTAAAACCCGACTATGCCCAGGCCCACACCCACCATGCCCTGCTTTGCCTGCAAATGGGTGACTACCAGCAAGGCTGGGCCGGGTATGACTGGCGTTGGGATTGCAAGGAGTTCGGCACCAAACCTGGCGGGCACCGTCCGATGTGGGATGGTTCGTCCCTGCAAGGCAAGAAAATCCTGCTGCACGCCGAGCAAGGCTTGGGCGACACACTCCAGTTCATACGCTACGCCCAGCTTCTCAAGAATCAAGGCGCGTACGTGATGCTGGGGTGCCCCAAGGCCCTGGCACCCTTGCTGAACCGTTACCCCGGCCTGGACGTGTGTTTCGTGCCGGGTTCCCCTATACCGCAATACGATGTCGAAGCCCCCCTGATGAGCTTGCCCCGGCTCTGCGGCACCACGCTGGACACCGTGCCCCGCCGAGTGCCCTACCTGACCGCCGATAGCCGACTAATTGACGCCTGGCGGGCCGAGTTGCAAGCGATCCCCGGATTCAAGATCGGCATCGTCTGGCAAGGAAACCCTAAATACGCCTGCGATCGCCAACGCTCGGTTCCCTTGCGGCACTTTGCGCCGCTGGCCGAGGTGGAAGGAGTGCAACTCATCAGCCTTCAAAAAGGGCCGGGCACGGAGCAATTGGCCGCGGTTGCCGATCAGTTTCCGGTGATCGACCTGGGCAGCCGCCTGGACAACGAAACTGGCGCATTCATGGACACCGCCGCCGTCATGGCCAGCCTGGACCTGGTAATTTCCATCGATACCTCCGTGACGCACCTGGCGGGTGCCTTGGAAGTGCCGGTCTGGCTGGCCCTGGCCAATTTTGCCGACTGGCGCTGGTTGCGCGACCGTGACGACAGCCCCTGGTACCCGACTGTCCGCCTGTTCCGGCAAACGACCCCTGGCGACTGGGAAGACGTCTTCCGTCGCATGGCCGAGGAATTGAAAACCCGAGTGCATCTTGCAAGAACCAGCTTGACTCCCTTGATCGAAGTTTCGGTCGGCGAGTTGATCGACAAGATCACGATCCTGGAGATCAAGACCGAACGCATCGACGACGCAGCCAAACTGGCCAACATTCGTCGTGAACTGGAAAGCCTGGAAGCAACCCGGCAGAAAATAGTTTCACCGTCCGAGCAACTGTCCCAACTGACCGCCGAACTCAAGGCCGTGAACATCGCCATTTGGGACGTGGAAGAAGACCTTCGCCACTGCGAACGCGATGGCAACTTCGACGCACGTTTCATCGAGTTGGCCCGTTCGGTCTACCGCAACAACGACCGCCGGTCGTTTCTCAAACGGCAAATCAACGACTCGCTGGGATCGAAGTTGATCGAAGAGAAGTCGTACAAGCTGTGAGGGTTGCGGCATTCCAGAATAAAACGAGTTTCGCACTTCCAGCATAGTCTGCTTCACCAATATCACGTCTGATCGAGGCCATCGATGGAAACCCCGGTTCAATCCAACTGGCAGTCGCCATCCACCAACCCTCCCAGCGGCAATCCCTCACGACAGCAGGGGCCAGTACCCGTGACGGACTCGCACGCGACAACCTGTTACGCCAACTTCTGCCGCGTAACCGGCACGCCTGAAGAGGTCATTCTTGACCTGGGCCTCAACACGCAGCCTTTCGGCCCGCAGTCCGAACCCGTCCAAATCAACCAGCGCCTCATCGTGAACTATCTTACCGCCAAGCGCATGCTCGCTGCCCTGCAACACACGGTATCTCGCCACGAACAAGCCTTCGGCCCACTCGAAATGGACGTCCAAAAGCGCGTTCGGCCAGGAGCAGCGCCATCAGCTTAGTGTTGAAGGTTCCACCTCTGGTTGCCATTCGTGCCTAGTTTATGGCACGGACGGCTCCTACGATCCCGAAAGACGATAAGCTGCCAGAGTGGCCAGTTCATCGCTATCTGTTAATAGTCCACTCTAGGCAACACTAAGATTGCCTCGAAAGGCTGGAACGGAGTTCCTCCCTCAAGGAGCGTCATGGCGGCTAATGCACAATGCACACCGTTGATGATTGAAAAGGAGGCGGTCGGTGAGCCTTCAAGCTCAACCCCTTCTGCCGCTCCATTTTTCTTCGACCCTTTCACGGGTGTCAAAAACAATGGGCCCATTCGATCCCATTTGAAATCATCCTGAATTGCCTGGATTCTTTGGTACCAGGCGGAATTCTGGACGGGTGAGGTGGTTGCCACTGCACTCCAGGTGCAGTATCGCTGGTGCATGCGTCGGACAAGCGCTTCGAGCGTACGAGGTCGTTCACCGTTTTCAAAGATCCAAGTCACTGGCAGCAGGTTCCTGAAAACTGCCTCATCCCCAAGGACAATAGAAAACAGATAAGTGGCTTGCTGAATCAAGTACTCGGACTGGTCGTATTTGTATCCGGGCCGTGATTTGAGGCGAACCCTCAAATTGTCTTTGTCCACGGACACTAATCGAGGCGAACGGTTGTCCATTTTGCATAGATCACAGGTGCTTGAGTCGGAAGGTCGTGCGCAAAAGCGGTACGTTTACTTTCGGCCGCGACGGGTGCGAGCCCGAGTTCACAGACGATTCCCCCTCGTATTGTGAGTGACAACGGCCAATCAACCGCGATGGCGGATTGATCGATTTCACGATTAACCCTGGTAACCTAGCATTCTACCTAATCTAAGCGACTACGTGTGAACGGGTCTTCAACCTAAATAACAGCCCTTTGCGTGACAGAATACCTGCCCCCGACTTCGCTGTCAGGTGCCTCGTGTAGTCCTGGTGGATGCCGCAGTGTGCGGTATTCCCCAGGGCTTTGTCGTTTCTGAAACCCGCACAAGACAGGAGTACCGCATGTCGCATTTAGTCACCATCAAAACCAAGGTCCACGACCGCAATGCCGTTGCCGCCGCGTGTCAACGTCAGGGGATTTCAGCACCCGTCGAGGGAACTGCCAACCTTTATAGCGGTCACGCCACCGGTTTGCTCATCACGCTACCTGGCTGGCACTATCCGGCCGTGATCGACACTGTAAGCGGCGAAGTCCGCTTCGACAACTTTGGAGGCCGTTGGGGGGAGCAGAAGCACCTCGACCAGTTTCTCCAGTTCTACGCGGTCGAGAAAGCCAAGCTGGAAGCCCGCAAACAGGGCCACGCGGTCAGCGAGGAAGTGGTTAGCGACGGTAGCATTCGCGTGAAGATCGTCGTCGGCAACTGATCGTGGGTTGTCATTCACGCGAACCGTCCCACTACATCGCAGGAGAACCATGCCATGACCACCGCACGTCGCCGGATTGTCCGACCCGCTGCTGAACCGCCGCCCGCCCACGCCGTGCAAATCGCCAAGCTCCGCCAATCGCTGGCAGCCGAGCGGGTGTTGCTGGGCCGGTGGGTGACGCGGTTGAAGCGGGCGTTTCATTCGTTCGAGAAAATCCAGGGCCGTATCGCTCGCTTCGAGCGTCGGCTCCGCAACTTGGAGAACAACCCTTGAAAATCATCGAAGTCACCGTCAATCCGCAGGGCGAGACCACCGTGCAGACCAAGGGCTTTGTCGGCGGTGAATGCCAGCAAGCCAGCCGGTTCATTGAGTCGTCGCTGGGAATCGCCACCAGCGACCACAAGACGAGCGAGTTCTACGCTGCCGTTCAAGATCAACAGCAGATTCGCCAGTAACCGTCGTCCAAGGATCGTTCACTCAAGCCGCAGCAGCCTCACTGGCTGTTGCGGCTTTTTTCATTCGCCGACCAAGCGTCCCACCCATATCTAAGAAAAAGGAATCCTGCATGCGACTGACCGACCAGCTTCACGACTACGTCCAGGCCGCGTTCACCGGGCTCTGGGTCCAAACCCACGAACCCGACGAGGCGGAGAAAGAGATTCTGCAACATGCCCAGCAGCACAATTGGCGAGTGGCCGTCTGGGACATCGCCCAAGGTGTTCGGCTTCCGGGGGCAACTTCGGGAACGACGCCGGATGCTGCGGCGACTGATCCTCTGGCGGCTTTGCGGTCGCTGACGGCACTAGCCAGTCCCGTTGGGACGGCAATCTTGCTGCTGCACAATTTTCATCGGTTCCTGAACAGTCCCGAGATCGTGCAGACCATGTTCGACCAACTGCTGGCCGGAAAAGACCACCGGACGTTCCTGGTGGTGCTGTCGCCGGTCGTGCAAATCCCCATCGAACTCGAAAAGCTGTTCGTGGTCATCGAGCATGAGTTGCCGGGCCGTGAGCAACTGGAAGAGATCGCCTGCGGGATCGGCACCGAGGAAGGCGAACTACCCAGCGGTCCTGAGATGCAAACTTTGTTGGATGCTGCGTCAGGACTCACCCGCTACGAAGCGGAAGCCGCGTTCAGCCTGTCGCTGGTCCGGCATGGCCATGTACAGCCCGACGCCGTGTGGGAGTTGAAGACCCAGACTCTCAAGAAGAGCGGCCTGCTGACGCTGCATCGTGGGAACGAGGACTTCAACAGTCTGGGCGGCTTGTCGGCCCTCAAGACTTTCACCAAGCGGGCACTGTTGCAGCCAAGCCGAGGAAATCCGCTCAAGCGGCCTCGCGGCGTGCTGTTGCTGTCACCACCTGGCTGCGGCAAGAGCCAGTTCTGCAAGACACTGGGCAAGGAAGTCGGACGGCCGGTGCTGATTCTGGACGTGGGCCCGCTGATGGGATCGCTGGTCGGCCAGAGCGAAGAGCGAACCCGCCAGGCGTTGCGGATCATCGACGCAATGGCACCGTGCGTGGCGATGATCGACGAGGTCGAGAAAGCCTTCTCCGGGGTGAACGGCAACGGCGATTCGGGTGTGTCGTCCCGGATGTTTGGCACGTTCTTGAGTTGGCTGAACGATCATGAATCCGACGTGTTCGTGGTTTGCACGGCCAACGACGTGTCCAAGCTGCCGCCTGAGTTTTCCAGGGCTGAACGCTTCGACGCCGTGTTCTTCCTGGACCTACCTGGGAGTACCGAGAAAGAGGCGATCTGGAATTTGTACCTGGAGCAGTTCGAGATCGAGCGTGGCCAGCGTTTGCCGGACGACACCAACTGGACGGGTGCCGAGATTCGGGCCTGCTGCCGGTTGGCGGCGTTACTGGATTTGCCACTCAGTCAGGCGGCCCAGAACGTGGTGCCGGTGGCGGTCACGGCGGCCGAGTCGGTTGAACGACTCCGAACCTGGGCCACCGGCCGCTGTCTCAGCGCCGACCGGCCGGGAATCTACGGCCGTAACGAAGTGCAGCCCAAAGGACGGCGAAAGATTCCGCGAGATCCGTCGGTGAATTGAGAAAGCCGAGGCAGTGGGCGACACCTTAATGTCTAATCCAAAGCGTGAGCCGTTGCGACCGACTTCCACAAAGCTGGGAGTGACCGGCGTCGGGCGAAATCGCATCTATTTCTATCGCCGGTCGAACTGAATGGGATGGCGGCTTGCAGCACTCGAAGCGTTGCCGGATCTCTCTGCATTGCTCGCAGGCAGCAGGAGCAGCGATCAAGCCAAAGTCGTGCCCGCATTGTTTCGATGACCCCAGCGGAACGCTACAATGGTGCCATGTCACCAAGTTCCCACTGTTCTGGGCCACCGCCGAGCCATGAACACTGACCACAAAACGCTTGCGAGAATGATGTTTAAGCTTCGCGTTCTGACAAGCGTGGGGCAGGCGTATGAAGACCTGTTCACGGAAATCATGGGTTACGCAAGGCCGTCGTTTGTTCAGATAAAGCCGCAGGGGCAGTTTGGCGACCGAAAGAACGATGGCTACGTGAAGGACGAGGGCCATTATTACCAAGTCTATGCGCCCGAGAATCCAACGGCGGATCAGTCGCAGCAGAAAACGGTTACAAAGTTGAAGACAGACTTCAGCGGACTAAAAAAGCACTGGCAGAAGACCTGCCCCATAAAACGATTCAGCTTCACCTTCAACGACAAATATCACGGCAGCTTCCCAACGATCGAAGCAGACCTAGCAGCGATCAAGACCAAACACGACCTGCTGAGTTGCGATTGCCTACTAGCCAAGCACCTTGAAGACTTGATGTTCTCGCTTTCGGACGATCAGATATTCACCGTACTAAAGGGAATGCCGCCTGATCCTACCAACATCACGTCCATCAACTTCACGATCCTACGCGAGGTAATCGACGAGATCATCAAGAAAGCTCAGGGCCCTAGCATTGAAGGCGCATTGAACGTGCCGGACTTTAGCGACAAGATAAAGTTCAATGGACTCAGTGTCGCTACCGGAGCGCTGCTCGTTGTCGGCAGCTATCAGGCAGGAGAGATCGATGCCTACTTTGCGCGCAATAGCACTTTCGCGAAGCAGCAACTACGAGATCACCTAAACTCGATCTTCGCGACAGCCAAAGGCAGCATTCCTATGGCTGACGCCAAGGGCGTTAGTCACGCAGATCTGGTGTTCTTCAAGATTCTTGCGGATATTTGCCCGGAGAAGTCCAGACTTCACACGGATGCCGCGCTCGTGGTAATGGCGTACTTCTTTGAGTCGTGCGATATTTTCGCCGATCCAGCCCAAGCTAACTCCAACATGGCGCGAACATGATTTTGCCCAACAAGCACATTCGCCTGTCGGAATCGCTCCTGGGCGTGGGGGCATTTGTGCTGTCGCATTGCACAAAGCCGCGCACAGTTGATTCGCTTTGGTACGCCTTGGGCGAAGCATATGACAGTGGCCAGTTCCCGGCATACCACACGTTTGACAATCTCCTTCTGAGTATAGCATTTCTGTACTCCATCGGTGCAATCGAGATGATCGATGATGGGAGGGTGCAGCGATGCGTCTAAAGAGCTTAACTGCGAACCAGCCGACCTTTCGGCCTGTGAATTTCAACGCCACCGGCGTTTCGCTAATCGTCGGTGCGCAGAAGGACAAGACCGACAAGTCCACAAGCCGCACCTACAACGGCGTAGGGAAATCATTGCTCGTCGCGCTGCTTCATTTCTGCCTAGGCGCGAACCGAAACAAAGAACTTGAGAGCAAGCTGCCTGAATGGCAATTCATCCTGCACTTTGAGCATGAGGGGAAAGACTATCGAGTCTCTCGCGCCACGTCGAAACAGACCATATTTAATGTGAACGGCGACGAACTGAAGACAAAAGAATATCGCGATTTGATCGGTTCAGGAGTCTTTCCATCTGCGACTGGTGTCAAGCAATTGTCATTCCGAAATGTGGTTAGAAACTTCATCCGGCCACGGGCGAGCAGCTACATATCCTATTCCGAAGTCGATAAGCACGATACGCCGTTCGACAATCTGCTGCGCAATTCGTTCCTGCTTGGCCTGAATACATCCCTTGTTCTCGCGAAGCATGATCTCAAACTCGAAAAAGACAAAGTCAAAGAACAACGTGATAGTCTTTGCAAAGACAATGTGTTCCGTGAATACTTTACAGGCAATAAAGACCCGGATATTGAGCTGAGAGACCTTGAACTCCGAATTGCAAACCTGCAAACATCCAAGGCACAATTCCGCGTCGCAGACGATTACTACGAGAAGCAATGCGAAGCTGACGAGGTGCAGCGAACAGTTCAGAAAGTAAGGAATTCGACCGTCGTTTTGAGGAATGCAATTCGCGACATAGATAAAAGCTTGGTCATTCACCCTGATCTTGCGCCAAGCGACATTGCCAGCGTTTATGCAGAGGCAAACGCCGCTTTGCCGGAGAAGGTTATAAAGACCTTAAAGCAGGTGTGTGATTTTCACGCAAGACTGCTCGACACACGAGTTGCTCGCCTTTCAGCGGAGAAGCAAAGGTTGGAGGCCGAGATCACAGCGCTTGAGGCGACGTTGGCTCAGCAATCGCAGTTGTTGGATGGCCTCATGCACTATTTGGGAACACATGGGGCGTTTGATGAGTTTGTAAAACTGTCAGACGAACTTGCTTCGTTAGAGACCAACGCACAGAAGCTGCGGGACTATAAAGGATTGCTTGAAAAGTACAGTAATAAGACGCAAGAGCTAACGGCCGCGCTGAGCAGTCAGACCATTAAAGCCAACAACTACTTGAAGGATGCAAAGCCGCTACTCGACAGTAACCTAGATGTGTTTCGCGGATTTTCTAGCCAGTTCTATGGAGAAAAACCAGGGGGCCTCACGGTCAGCAATAATGAAGGAGACAATCAGGTTAGATTCGACATCAAAGCAAGGATTGAGGACGATGCGGCAGACGGAATTAACGAGGTCAAGCTGTTTTGCTACGACATGACTGTGCTGACACAGCGGCACGGGCATTTGATGGACTTCCTGGTGCATGACAGCCGGTTGTTCGGCGGCATCGACAAGCGGCAGCGCGCTACCTTGTTCAAGATCGCGCACGAGATTGCGGTGCGGCGTGGAATGCAGTATATCACGACAATCAATGAAGACTTGATTGACGCCATGCGAGACCAATTCACGGATGAAGAGTTCAGCGAGTGCATCGAAAAGGCTACCGTCTTAAAGCTGACCGACGACAGTCCAATCGGGAAGCTGCTAGGTATCCAAGTCGATATGCACTACGAGGATGACGAGGCATAGTCGGTGACTCTGAACTCGCGATCGACGACTTTCGCATTCGTTTGGGTACCGTCGGGACGCTTAAGTGACTGGTCGGCAATAGAGTTTCTCATCGCCCGATCTGTGCCGGCGCAGTGCTTGTGACCGGCAAGGCAAGTCACACCGACGGATAGGACCCGTTGTGGCCGTTTCGAGCTTCAGCTCTGTCGGGGTGTTTCCGATTTATCTGCAAGTCCGCAGATAGTAAGAACTGGTGATATCTACGTCGATTCCGATGTGCGCCGGCGCTCTCGGCCTGACACACCAGCACGGAGGTGTCGTTTGCTCGGCCGCACCGTTGCGAGGTGACGATTGCGCCTAGCTGCGAGCTTCCATGCGGCAGGCGTGTTTGCGATCTTGTGCAACAAAGCATCCGTCTGCCTCGGATATTCGAGCAATCCATTCAGGATAAAACTATGCCCGACCTTCAAGATGGCGAGTCGGTCGAGATCAAAGGCTCGGCCCGCTTGCCCTACATCATCAAGAACGTGGCTGGCGTCTATTCGTGTTCGTGCCCGGCCTGGCGGAACCAGTCCATCACAATCGACCGGCGGACCTGCAAGCACATCCGCCAGCTTCGCGGCGAGCAGGCTGAGAAGGAGCGGCTGGGGCTGGTAGGTCAAGCCGTGCCTGAAACAAAGCCGTCGTCCACCAAGCCCGGCAAGTCCGTCCCTGAGTTGCTGCTGGCCCATAGCTGGGACGGTGTTGCCGATCTGACCGGCTGGTGGCTGTCGGAGAAGCTGGATGGCGTGCGGGCCTGGTGGGACGGCAAGCAGTTCTTATCCCGTCAGGGGAATGTCTTTCACGCCCCGGCCTGGTTCACGGCCGGTTTGCCGGAAACACCGCTTGATGGCGAACTGTGGCTGGCCCGCAAGGCGTTTCAGCGCACGGTCAGCATCGTCCGCCGTCAGACAGGCGGTGAGCTGTGGCGAGAACTGAAGTTCCGCGTTTTCGACATGCCCACGCACGCTGCCCCGTTTGAAAAGCGGATCGAGCAGGTTCAAGCGTTCCTCCGCGACACGTTTACTCCGTTCGTGGAAGCCGTCGAACAATCGTGCTGTCGCGACTTCAACCATTTGCATCGCGAATTGAACCAGATCATTGCGCTGGGCGGCGAGGGGTTGATGGTGCGGCAGCCGGGTTCGGCCTATGAGGCTGGCCGGTCCACCACGCTGCTCAAGATCAAGCAACTGCACGACGCCGAGGCGCTTGTCATTGGACACCAGCCCGGCAAAGGCCGCCACAAGGGTCGTCTGGGCGCTCTGGAAGTCGAATTACCGGACGGCACGCAATTCTCGGTCGGCACCGGCTTCAGCGATGCCCAGCGCGAACACCCGCCAGCCATCTCCAGCCAGATCACGTTCCGATACCAGGAACTGACGGATCGTGGCGTGCCGCGATTTCCGTCGTTCGTGCGAGTCCGTTCGGACGCGACGAACTAAGCCAGACCGACGCTCGGTCAGATTTTGTCCCATCCGCTTTTCTCAAGGGAGATACTGCGCATGCACCGTCGCTTTGAATTCGTCGGCGGCTCGTCTGCCAAGTTTTGGGAAGTCTCGGTCGCTGGCAGCCATGTGACGGTTCGCTTCGGCCGAATCGGCGCGGATGGCCAGACCCAAACCAAATATCTCGCCAACGACCAGCAGGCCCAACAGCACGCCGAAAAGCTCGTCAGCCAGAAGCTGGCCAAGGGCTACGTGGAGTACGCCGTTCATTAGACCACTTGGAGGACCATTTCATGGGGCTGACAATCCATTACCGATTGAAGTCCAGCTTGCGGAGCGCGTCGCAGATCCGGCCTCTTCTCCAACAACTCCGCAGCCGGGCTCTTGATCTGCCGTTCAAGGTCGTCGGGCCGCTGGTAACATTGCACGGTCCCGAATGCGACTACGAAAGCCGAGACCAGAAAGATCCGCACCGCTGGCTGCTGATTCAGTCGGGCGAGTACCTGGAACGAGATTGGCCCGGCTACGGCACCTGTACCCATCAAGTTCCACCCACGCACTTGATCGCCTTTTCGACATGGCCTGGCGAAGGCTGCGAACAGGCTAACTTCGGCCTCTGCCGGTATCCAGCAACCATCGCGGTGCGTGATCCGCGTCAGCCAGCAAGATTCCAATCGATCCGCACCAAGCTCTCAGGTTGGCGATGGTGCAGCTTTTGCAAAACGCAATACGCCAGCGATCCACGACATGGCGGCGTGGAGCATTTTCTGCGTTGCCATCTGTCCGTGATCCGGATACTCGATACCGCCATGAAGCTGAGCCTGCTGGGTGAGGTCAACGATGAAGGGGGCTTTTGGCTCGGTCGCGACTTGATGGCCTTGGCCCGCGAGGTGGGCGACTGGAACACCATGATCGCGGGCTGGATCGGCCGCATCAAAGACCAGTTGGGCGAGGAAGTCGAGGCACCCATTACTCAGTACAGCAACTTCGAGCAACTTGAAGCTGCTGGTCGGGCTCACGAATCACTCATTCCTGGAGACCTCGCATGACACGACCAGAGATCGTCATCAACGTCTATGGTGGCGTGGTGCAGGAAGTGTTCTGCTCTGACGAAGGGGCCGATGTTAGAATTGTTGATTGGGATGTGGCGGGGATCGTGCCGTGCCGCGACGACCAGATAGAGGTGAAACTTGCCGGGTCCGTGATGAACGCCATCGTCGTCCGGCCGGTCGTACAACCGCTTCACATGCTGGCCGGGACGGATGTGGAGGCCGCCATCGAAACGGCTGAAGCGATCAGCGAGATGGCCAACGAATCGACTGAAGGAGTTTACGCATGAGTCGCAGTTACAACATGTCAGTCGAAGTGTCGGAGTTCAACCACGAGTTGGCCGAAGCGATCCAAGCATCCGCCAATGCTGAATGGAACTTTGCCTGGTTTGAGGATGTCGATGGAAATCTGCACGGCGATGCGGATGGGAATTTGTGCGGCGGCGAGAGCGAGGAAGAGTTCGTTGATCGACTGTCACTTGCCATCTGGAAAGCGAACGCCGAATTCTGTGAAGTCCAGGTCATCGCCACGTTCCTGGAGGACTTGCCTTACGAAATGCACACGCAGACACGAGAAGACTATCACCGTCTGCTGAATCAACAACGGGAGGCGTCATCGTGACCGAACTTTCACCACGCGAACTTGCCACTGTGCTGGCCTCGTTGCGGTATTTTCAACAAGAGCTGATCCGCGATGAGGCCACCGGTGGCGATGGACCGATCTCTTTGCACTTCGACGAACACGAACCGCTGGCCGTCGCCGAGATCAACGAGTTGTGCGAACGGCTGAACTTGGGCGACTAAGGCCGCCGCACATCGCCATTCATCGCGAATAGACGCTCCGTTGACAGAAACAGCCTGGTTCTGGTTTGGCGGGCGTGATGGCAGAATAAGCCGCCAACCGGCCAGGAAAGGGACCATCGCTATTTGATTCCATGCCCTTCGGTCAGGTCGCTGATTCAATGGACGATTCGACAATTTGGCAATGACTTCTGGAGTTCTGCCACCCCGGCGTCGCTGACTTGAGTGTTGGCGAGCCACAGATCTTGCAGTTGCGTCAGGCCGCTCAGGTGTGCCAGTCCCGCGTCGCTGACTTCGGTGCCCGCGAGTGACAGCGATTGCAGTTGCGTCAAGCCAGTTAACTGTGCGATCCCGGCATCGGAAAGGGACGTTTGGGCAAGCGATAGCATTCGGAGTTCCTGTAGTCCTTTTAGAGAGGCAAGCCCGGCGTCAGTGACGTAAGTGCGGCGAAGGCCCAGTTGTTCGAGTCGTGTCAGACCGCCAATGTGGGTCAAGCCAGCGTCGGTGACTTCGGTGTGGTCGAGCCAAAGCGTTCTGAGTTGCGTCAGGCCACGCAAGTGTATTAGCCCTGGATCGCTGACCTGTGTGCCGTTGAGCAAGACCGTATCAAGTTCCTTCAAAGTAGCAAGGAACTGAAGGTCAGCATCCGCAACAGACGACTCTTCAAGCTCGACATGGTACACCGCGTCAAAATAGTCTCGTGGAAGCCATTCGCGGAACTGCGTCGTTAACCACCACTCATTTTCAGGCGGATTGGCATATGTAAATACTCCTCCCACTCGCCAAATCATTTGCACCGCCACCCGTTGCCGCTCGGCCGGAGCAATCCACCGCAGCCCGACCGTCAGCAGCACGGCGATCACCGTGACCCACACGAACATCGCCCGCAGGCTGAATTGATACCACCGCCACTTGGCCCGTGGCTTCGGTTCTGGCTTGTCGGCGGGTTCTGGTTTGGCGTCGGGAGTCATGGTCTCAGTATCCGCAGTCGGTCCAGCGGTTGCAACATCGACTCGAATAGTCGCTTCCGGCCATACACTTAGCCTGCTTCCACGTCGTTGGCCTCAATCGACTCGATGCCCACCTTCAGGCTTGGTCAGATCGACCTTACTTAACGCTACGGATTCCCGACCGCGTTTTCACCCCCATTCTCCCAGGAGATACTCCGTATGAGCACCTTACTCGATGAACCGATTGCCCGCGTCAACACGGCACCCGCCCAACGCCTGCGGTCCACGATGGCGGCCGTCCGCGTCATGTTCACATGGTTTGGCGTTCGCAAATCCCTCACCGCCGAACAGAAGGAACAAGCTGCCGAGAGCTTTGGGGCCGAAGGTCAATTCCTGTCGGCGGGCAAAAAGCTCCTCGACACACGGCATGAAGCTTACAAGGCCGTGACGGCAATTCGTGGCAGAATCGTCAAGTTGTGGAAGAGCCAGTCGCTGCCGTTCCCGGAGCCAGGGATTCGCCTGATCCGCCAGGACGACGTGGCCAGCTTCGACGTGCAGATGACAACCTGCCGGGCCGAACTGCAAGAGGCCGTGGAACGCCTCGATCGACACTATGCGGAACTTGTCGATGCGGCACGTCTGCGGCTTGGCAGTCTGTTTGATCCCAGCGACTACCCGAGCAGCCTGTTGGGCTTGTTCGGACTCGCCTGGGAATTTCCCAGTGTCGAGCCACCGCCCTACCTGCGTGAACTAAGCCCCGAGTTGTTTCGTCAGGAGCAACAACGCGTTATATCCCGATTCGATGAAGCGGTTCGGCTGGCGGAGGAAGCCTTCGCCACGGAGCTTTCGCGACTGGTCAGCCATCTGGCCGAACGGTTGTCTGGTCAGGAAGATGGCCGTCCCAAGGTATTCCGTGACAGTGCCATCGAACGCTTCCAAGAGTTCTTTGACCGCTTTCGCACGCTGAACATCCGCAGCAACGCCGACTTGGATGCCTTGGTCCAACAGGCTCAAGGCGTTATTCGGGGCGTCGAACCGCAGGAACTTCGTGATAGCCAATCCCTACGTGGTCAGGTCACCATCGATCTAAGCCGCGTGCAGGCCAGCCTCGACCAGATCATCGTTGACCGGCCACGGCGGCGGATCATCCGCAATGCCGTTCATCGGGAGGCATCGTGATGCAACTGGTCATTACGCCTGTGGGCGAAGTCCGCTGCATCTATGCCGAAGCAATCGACCTGCGGCAATTCGGCACACCCGATATTCGCCGGGCCAGCCATGTCGAACCAGATGCCACTGGACGTTGGCTGGCGGATCTTGCTCCGGTTGGCGGTCCCGTTCTGGGGCCGTTTGATCTGCGGGCCGATGCTTTGGCCGCAGAAGTTACCTGGCTCGAACAAAACTGGCTGGGCAGCCAATCTTAGCCGGTTTTTGACTGCGACCTGGCCTTCTTGATTTGTCGTGCCCGTTTTTGGGCGGTGTGTTTCTTCACGCCGCCCGCGTGGGCGGCGAATCTCTTGCCACTGGGAGTATAGACAATGACCCAACGTGATCTCAATCGGGCTGTAGCACGTGCCACCGGCGAAGATCTGTCCGAGATCGAACGCCTCGGCTTCAACATCATCGACCCGGAGATCGGCGAACTCGACGACGAGCCGTACACCGAACAGCACGACATTCTGCCGCTGACAATCAACTGGGACGAGTACGACCTCCATCGCAACGTGGCGGTGATCGAACAGCGTCAGTTTAGTCGGGCAGCGTAGCTGGTTCGTCTCGGCTTGTTGAACTGGCCCGGCGTTGAATGTCATGTGCAGTGCCGGGCCAGTTTTTGTTTTGAACTTCTATTTTCCCAGGAACAGTTCTCATGCTTACCCTCTCGCGAAGACTCATCCGATCGCTGCGTACCGTATTCGGCCGAGCCGGGGAAGGTTCGCGGCGTCCCCGTTCGCCGCAAGTGTCGTTCCAGGCCGATCAGCAGGGCCTGAAGATCCAATGCCGTGCCGAAGACTTCGGCGTGGAGTACCAGATGGCGGGGCCACAGCCCAGCATGCAGTTCACCATTCCACTTGAATCGTTGCGTGAGTTTGAAAGCAGCAAGGATCGGCCCGTGACGCTGAGCCGTGAAGGGAAGATTGTCGTTGCCCAGTGGGACGATCATGGCATTCCGCAACGGAATGAGTTCGATGTGGCGGACGACCGTCACGCCCAACCATTGGCCGTACCGGCAGAGTTGGTGCAGATCGGCAACCAGGAAGTCTTCCCGATGCTGGCCGACGTGACGAAGTGCTGTGCGAACGATCACGGCCGATATGCACTCAACTGCATCCAACTTCGTGGCAAGCAAGGGGAAGCCGCCGCCACGGATGGCCGACAGTTGTTGGTCGTTGGCGGCATCGATTGGCCGTGGCAGGACGACGTACTGGTACTTGGCTCGCGGCTGTTCGCCAGCCAGGAGCTTGACCGTGCCGATCCGGTGTCGGTGGGCCGATCCGACAGCCACGTTGTCTTTCGTATCGGCTTGTGGACTATCTGGCTGCCCATCGCCAAGGACGTGAAGTTCCCCAACCTGGAGAACGTGATTCCCAATCCCGATTTTTCCATGACCCGCATTGCCTTGAGTCGTGGCGATGCGGAGTTCCTGGGCGAAATGATCCCCCGCCTGCCGCGTGACGAGGATACCGAATTGCCCGTCACGATGCACATCAACGGTCAGGCCGTTATCCGGGCTCGCGGGAAGAGCGGGCCAATCATGGAACTGACGTTGGCCAATTCGACGACCACGGGGCCAGAGTTGCAATTGAAGGTCGGTCGCGATTTGCTCCGCCGTGCCGTGCAACTTGGCTTTCACGACATTCGATTCGTGGATGACAAGATGCCGGTCGTGTGCCTTGATGGCCAGCGGCGGTTCATCTGGCAGCCGCTGGGTAGCAACAGGGCCCTCGGTGCCGAACCTGATGCCGTCCGTATCTCGTCGCCCCTTGCGGCGGCGAGTTCCGTTTCACAAGTCCAAAAGGAAAGGCCGATCATCCCAATGAAAACCACCTCATCGCCGCCGGTCGTCCAGTCGGCACCGGCTTCGGCACAGGCTACGTCGGCGGCTGCAACCTCGAATGAAGGTCCGAGCGACCCGATCGCCGTTGCCCAGGCCCTCAAGGGACGCATTCGCGAGGCCCTCACGGATGTCAGCGACCTGATTGTGAGCCTCAAACGTGAACGGCGGAAGAACCAGGCATTGCGTTCGACGCTGGCTTCGCTGCGTGAACTGCAAAAGGTCGCCTGAGTCGGGTCGTCATTTCATTCCACCGTCGCGAGCCGACTGCACCAAAACGTGCGGTCGGCTCGTGTTGTTTTGAGAACACTGGACGGGAGGTTTGCATGTTTAGCGACCGCGAATTGGCGACCATGCTGGCCGCATTGTTGTACTGGAGCGAGGAGATGTCGCCGCACGGCGTCGAGATCATGCGGCCCTATTTCGACGACCTCGAACTGGGGCATGTCGAGCCGTTGTCCGCCGACGAGATCACCGAACTCATGCGGCGGATGCGTGGTGGCCTGATGAAGCCCGGCCCAGGCTGACACCTCGCAAGGTCACCCGTAGCACTGCAATTCCAATTCCTTCTACATGGGAGCAGCTATGTCTCTGAAACTGAATGTTGGCCTCCAGAAAAAAGTCGGCTTGCCCGATTACGGCAGTCTGGGGGCCAGTTGTCATGTCGAGTTTGAAGTGGATGGCTCGCTGATCCACCAAGACTTGGATGGGTTCCATCAACAAGTCCGCAACGCCTTTGTGGCCTGTCAGCAAGCGGTCAACGACCAGCTTGCCAGACAACAGGGCGGAGTTGCGAACGGCCAGGGCAACGGCAACGGTCATTCGTCCAACGGTGGTGCCAACCACGGGCACGCCAATGGGAATGGCAACGGCTACAGCAACGGCCATCAGCAGAATGGTTCTCGTGGGAACGTCCGCTTGGCCACGGCAAGTCAAGCTCGTGCCATTCGGGCGATTGCCGGTCGTCAGCGGCTGAACCTGGACGAGCTTCTGGGAAACCGTTTTGGCGTCAACCGGCCGGAGGATCTGAGCATCTCGGACGCCTCCAGCCTGATCGACGAACTGAAGTCTCCAGCCAATGGGAGTGCCCGATGACTGAGGCCATCGCGACACACCCCAACACGCTGGCCCAAAACCTGACCGGCAGGAACTACCTCAGTTACTCGGCGATCTCGACCTATCAGCAGTGCCCGTTGCGGTACTTCTTCAAATACGTTGCCGGATTGCCAGAAGATGTCGTCTCGGCCAGCCTGGTGTTTGGCGGGGCGATCCATGCGGCCGTGCAGCGTCACTTTGAGGAACTGCTGGCCGGTGCCCCGCTACCGTCGCTGGAAGATCTGATGGAGGCATACCGGGCCGAATGGGAGGATCGCAAGACCGCTGGCGTAAAGTTCAACAAAGGGGACAACGAGACGACGCTCGCTGATCTGGCCTCCCGGATGATTCAGGCGTTTCAGGCCAGCGACATGGCCATGACAGACGGCACGATTCTTGGCGTCGAAGAAGAGATCGTCGGAGAACTGGTTCCCGGCTGTCCCGATCTGCTGGCGAAGCTTGACCTGGTGATTGATACGGACGATGCCGTCGTCATCACGGATTTCAAGACAGCCAAATCGGCATGGACCAACGAACAGGCCGAAGAATCTGGCACGCAGCTACTGCTGTACTCAGAACTGGCCAAGGTGCTGGTCCCTGGCAAGCAAGTTCGGCTCCAGTTCGTAGTGCTGACCAAGACCAAGGAGCCGAGCGTCGAGGCGTATCCTCTCACGGTTGATCCGCAGCGAATTGCCCGAACGAAACGGATTGTCGAGCGAGTCTGGCAGGCGATCTCCGCCCAACACTTCTACCCATCGCCGTCTCCCGTGCAATGCCCGACTTGTCCGTATCGGCAGCCGTGCCGAGCCTGGCAGGGCTGACCGGCAAGACGATTGCCAGAATGAACTTCATCGCGGGAGAACATATTCATGGGTGCAAAGAACAAACTCAACGCCGCAGCCCTCGAAGGCAGTCTGGTCGTCAGCGGGCTGCTGGGACTCGTAACCGATTCAATTACCGTGTTCGTGATCGCCTTAGTCGGCTTGCTGATCGCAGCCGCAATCTCGGGCGACGTGCGGCGGTAGTGATGCGTCCCTCGCCGTGCCTTGGCCCCGCGTTGGGGCCGGGGTGCGGCGAGGGAGGATTTGGTGGTGACCTGCTGATCGCTCAGGCACGGCTTTTTTTAGCTATCAAGGGCACAGTCAGAGAGCCGTGCCTCTGATTGGCATCGACGACTACAGCTTGTGTCGTCTAGGCGGAGATTTCGTTGCCTTTGGGTCGCAACATCCGAAGTCGAGGTGGTGGTTGGCGGCAAGGAATTGAATCAGAACCTCATGTTTTGGATTGGCAATCGACACAAGGTCGGGCTGCCAAGATGTGGCTGACGTTACTTCCCCTTCTGCTCCTCGACTTCCTTCCAGAACTCGGCTGCCGGTTTGTCGTTGATCGTCTCCAAGGTCTTGATGGAGCGGAGCAGTTCGGTGTCACGTTCGGGCTTGAAATCGAGTGTCAAAGCTTTCAGAGGCATGTCCGAGAGTGGCGAGTAATCTGATGCGAGCGTTTTGGCGATCCTGAGTTCTGTGAGCGGTATCGCCTGGAGTGGCGACAGGTCAATAACTTGCGTTGTATGGCAATTAAACGTCGCCAAAGGCATTTCTTGCAGGGGAGTTAGGTCGGCAACGTGCGTGTAGAAGCAAAGCAGGACCTCTAACTGCATTCCTTTCAACGGCGACAAATCGGATAAAACTCCCAGTTCCTTATCACTGGTGCCGCCACAGTTCAGTTTCCGCAAGTCTTTTAGAGCTCGCACTGGGGAAATGTCACTCACATTCGTGGTTAAAAAACCAATCCCTTTCACCACGCCGTCCTCGATTTCAGGCGTGCCGTTCCTGATATAATCCGTCACCTTCCCATCGAACCCTGGGTTCAACTCCACCAACTTCTTGCTGACCGCTTCCACCTGCTGTTCGGCAGGCATGGCTTGCACGTCCTTCATCCATTGCTGGAACGCAACCTGCTTCTCCTCAACTTCCTTCCAGAATTCGGCTACCGGTTTGTTGTTAATCGATTCCAAAGTCTTGATAGAACGGAGCAGGTCGTTGTCTCGGAACGGATTGAAATCGAGAGATAGAATTCTGAGGGGCAGCCTTTCTAGCGAAGAATAGTTGCTGACTTTAGTATTGTTGCAGTAGAGGGTCTCCAGGGGCATACCCTTTAGCACCGACAAGTCGGACACATTTGTGTTACTCAGTGATAGTCCGTTGAGCGGCAACCCCGCCAGCGGAGTTAAATCAGAGACATTTGTGCCCCAGATTGAAAGTGCCTTGAGCGGCATTTCTCCTAGGGGGGTTAGATCAGACACGGGTGTGAAATTGCAGTTTAGCCCCTCCAGTGGCATCCCCTTCAACACTGACAGATCAGCCACCCGCGAGCCAATAATTTCCAATATTTCTAACTTCATTCCTTTTAACGGCGTTAAATCGGACACTTCGCTGTATGGACAAGTCAGCGACGTCAGCGACATGCCCTTAAGTGGTGAAAGGTCAGACAGTTGTGATTTGTTTCCGAACAATCCGGGTTGAAATAGAATCTTCAACTCCGGCAGAGCTCGTACAGGGGATATGTCTGTCACTTTCTCAATCGCAAAATGCAAGCCCGTTACCGAGCCTTCCATTATGGTCGGCGTCACCTTTCCATCGAACTCTGGGTTCAACTCAACCAGTTTATTGCTGACCGCCTCCACCTGTTGCTCGGCAGGCATAGCCTGCACGTCCTTCATCCATTGCTGGAAGGTGGCCTGCTGCTCCTCGACTTCCTTCCAGAATTCGGCAACAGGTTTGCCGTTGATCGTCTCCAGGGTCTTGATGGAGCGGAGCAGTTCGGTTTCTCTTATTGTTGTGAAAGTGAAGTGAAGGCTCTTAAGAGGCAAAGTTTCTAAAGGCGAGAAGTCCACGATCCTGTTTCCTTCACAATTTAGAATCACCAACGGCATTCCTGTCAGTGCCGACAAATCCTCCACCGCAGTTCGATGGCAATACAGTTCTGCGATGGGCATTCCTTCGAGCGGAGAAAGATCCGAGACTTTACTGCCTGCACAATTCAAGAACCGAAGTTGCATCCCCTTCAGCGGTGATAAGTCAGTTACCGCAGTAGAATTGCAACTCAGTGTTAGCAGGGACATGCCTTTGAGGGGCGACAAGTCGGACACTGGCGTTGACTCAAAGTGCAATTGCGTCAAAATCGATCCCTTCAGTGGCGATAAGTCCGAGACTTCTGTGAGGTTACAACTTAGCCAGTCGAGCGACATACCTTCGAGGGGTGACAGATCGGACACTCGGGTGCTCCAGCAGGCAAGGGTCTTCAGCGGCATCCCAGCGAGCGGGGACAAATCGGAAACTGGTGTCCGGCTACAGTCGAGACCAACGAGCGACATTTCCGTCAACGGTGTCAAATCGGCAACCATCGTGCAAGCAAATTGCAATTGCGTGAGCGGCACCCCCTGTAGCGGTGATAAATCGGCCACTTTCCCTTGACCGTTCTTGCTGCCGTTGCAAGCCAACATCTTTAAGCCGCTCAATGCACGAATTGGTGAAATGTCCTTTACATTGTCCGAGACAAAAGCAATATCCGTTACCACACCATTGTCAATCGTAGGCGTGAGTCGTCCGCCGAAGCCTGTAATCATTCCATCAAACCCGGGGTTCAAATCTATGAGCTTTCTGCGGACTGCTTCGATTTGCCGTTCCACGGGCATTGCGGCAACATCTTTTGTCCACTCTTCGAATTGTCGTTGCTGACTTTCGACTTCTTTCCAAAAAGCCGCTGCCGGTTTGCCATTTATTGATTCCAGCGTCTTAATGTTGTGAAGTACTGCAGTGTCACGAAAAGGCTTGAAGTCGCAAAAAAGTTGTTTTAGAGGAGTGTCTTTGATGGGTGAAAGGTCCGACACTAGGGTTCCGGGACAGAGCAATCCAGTCAATGGCATTCCTCTTAATGGTGATAAGTCGGCCACTTGAGAATTGACGCAATGTAGTTGCGTCAGTTGTAGATCCTGTAATGGCGAGAGGTCATTGACTGTCGTGCCACCACAATTCAGGAATTTAAGTGGAACATTGTGAAGCGGACTCAGATCAGAGACTTGTGTGCCGTAACAATAAAGGTCTGTCAATGGCAAGTCTCGCAGCGGCGATAGGTCCGACACTTGCGTTCCGGAGATCGACAACTGTCGCAAAGGCATACCCTTCAATGGCATTAGGTCTGACACCCTTGTATTGGAGATCGACAAGTACCATAGCGGCAACCCTTTCAATGGAGAAAGGTCGTTCAACAGTCCAGTGGAACCTGTATCGCCTTTATCAGCTTTACTGCCATCACAAATTAATACCTGTAACCCCCGCAACGCATTCACCGGTGAGATGTCAGTCACGTCGTCCGTGGAAAACGCAAGCTCGGTTACGACATTGTTTTCTATCGTGGGCTTTGGTGAGCCGTGGGCACCAGTGACAATCCCGTCAAAACTGTGATTTAATTCCACCAGTTTCTTGCTGACGGCCTCTACCTGCTGATCGGCGGGCATTGCGGCTACATCTTTTGTCCATTTGTCAAACGCCGCTTTCTGGCCCTCGACTTCCTTCCAGAAGTCTGCTGCCTTTTTGTCGTTAATAGTTTCTAAGGTCTTGATAGAGCGTATGATCTCAGTGTCACGAAAGGGCTTGAAGTCGAGGTTTAGGTAAACGAGGGGCAACTCTTTGAGCGGTAGGAAATCAGACACGTTCGTATCTTGACAGCGAAGGTATTCAAGCGGCATAGATTTCAATGGAGAAAGGTTCGCTACCGGCGTATGGTCGAGTGTAAGTCGCATCAACGGCATCCCTTCCAGCAGTGAAAGGTCGGACATTGTTGTACTGGCAAGAGATAGTAATTCTAGAGGCATCCCACACAACGGCGACCAGTCCGATACCTGCGTGCTGCTGCATCCCAATTCCGTCAACGGCATCCCTCGTAACGATGAAATGTCAGATACGTGAGTCTGGTAGCACATGAGAGAAGTGAGCTTCATATTTCTTAATGGCGATAAATCGGCGACCGGAGTCCGATCGCATTTCAACTCTGTCAGTGGCATCCCTCGCAATGGTGAAAGATCAGTTACCTGCGTCCCGGAGACCCACAAAACAGACAGCGGCATTCCTTGTAGCGGTGATAGATCGGAGAGTTCACAATAATGACAGTGAAGCGTAGTCAGCTTCATTCCCCTAAGAGGGGACAGGTCAGCAAGCGTGCTGACATTGTGTCCCGAACCGTTGCACCACAGGAACTTGAGGCCTATTAGAGCTTGCAATGGCGAGAGATCGGTTATATTATCCGTCAAGAACCGCAATCCGGTTACAACGCCGTTCTCGATTGGAGGCGTGGCTTCCCCGTCAAACCCCATCAATATCCCATCAAAGCCCGGATTCAAGTCCACAAGTTTCTTGCCGACGGCCTCGATCTGCTGATCGGCAGGCATGGCAGTAACTTCCGCGACCCACTGGTCGAAGCCGGGAGTTTCGAATGCAAGCGGCGTCCTTACCACCGGGATGGGAACGGGCTTCGGTCCCGTCGCAACTGGTTTCTCGTCTACCGGCACCAACTTCGCCGCAATCGTCTTCTCGCCGCCCGACTCGATCTCGAACTCTTTCGTCACCAGAATGAATCCGTCCTTCTGCACACGCAATTGGTGCTTACCGGGATCGATCGAGATCGTGATCGGTCCCTTCTCGCCTTTGCGGGTGATCTCGATCTTTCCCTCTTCGTTCCACACTTCGACTTGGGCGTCTGGCTCGTTCACTGTTACGATCAACGTGCCTTCCTTGGTTCTCAGCTTCACCACGAGTCCGGCGAACAGCAGCAATAAGCCGAGGATGCCACTTCCAATTAGCAGCAGCTTCTTCTGGCTCTTGTAGCCTTGCGGCTTTGTCACTTTCGTGACCGGAGCGAGCTTTGTTGTTGCTTGCGAAGCGACTTTGAAAGAACCTGTCGAGCCAACGTCGGCGGAAGTGCCGAGCGACTGCTGGGTATTGATCGACTGTTCCTGACGAAGACCGCACTGCTCCAGATCGGCGATGACTTCGCTGATCGACTGGTAACGGTCCTCGATCTTCTTTGCCAGCATCTTACGAAAGATGGCTTCGACTTCTTCAGGTACTTCGGGGCGAATTGCTCTGAGGGCAGGGATCGGATGGTTCTGGTGTGCCAGGAGTTTTGCGGTCAGCGTGTCGCCATCGAAAGTGGCCTTGCCGGTCAGCAGATAGAACAACGAGCAACCGAGGCTGTAGATATCCGCACGAGCATCGGCCGTCTTGGTGTTCAAGGCTTGTTCGGGAGCCATGTAATCAATGGTCCCCATCACGGCTCCGCTCCCGGTCAGTTCGGCTTCGGTGGCTGCATTGCCTGCGGACTCAATACGAGCCAATCCCATGTCCAGAATCTTGACCGTACCCTTCTTGTCCAGCAGCAGGTTGGCTGGCTTGATGTCGCGATGCACAACACCTTCGCCGTGGGCGAACTCCAGGCCGCGAGCGGCTTGCAGGATGTAGTTGACCGCCTTGGGGACCGAAAAAGGTCCGTTCCTTTTCACCAAGGCGGAAAGATCTTGGCCCTCGACGTACTCCATGACCAGGAAGTGAACGCCATTGGCCTCGTCAGCGTCGTATGCGACCACAATGTTGCTGTGGGTCAGCTTGGCGGCGGCTTTGGCTTCCCGGTGGAAACGGGCGACCGCTGCCGCATCCTTGGTCATGGCGGATGGCAGCATCTTGATCGCCACGATCCGCTCCATTCGGCGGTGCTCGGCCTTGAATACCTGCCCCATGCCGCCCGCCCCGATCTTGTCGAGGACGAGGTAATTGCCCAGGATCAAAGCTCGGCCTTTGCCTGCCGCCACTTGCTGGGCCTGGAACTTGGTCAGCAGATTCTGCTTATAGAGTTCCCGCAGCAGTTCCTCGCCATCTTTGGGCGAAGCCTTTGGCGGCACGAAGTTTTCGAGCTTGCCCGGAGCAACGATGCCCGAATCGGTGAGTTGCTTGACGACACTATCTAGAGCAACGGCCATAAATGGGCTGCAAGGGAACGGCAATGGAAGAAAACCAGTTGGTCCATTCTCCCCAGAAGTATGGATAAATGCCAGTGGCAGCGGCGGGAGAGCCGCGTCTTCATTGCCTCCCATCATAGAATGGTGGCACTGAAAGGCTCCCAGATGGCAAATCCGCGAAAACAAGTCCCCGAAAATGTGCCTGGCGACTTCTACGTTGACTCGACTTGCATCGACTGTGATGCTTGTCGGCAGATCGCTCCAGCCGTGTTCGGCGAAGCGGGTGAAACGTCTTTCGTGAAGTCGCAGCCCAGGTCGAACGGCGAGCACCGGCACGCGTTGCAAGCCTTGTTGTCCTGCCCCACGGGGTCCATCGGTTTCCTGGGTCACCCCGATCTCAAGGCCGTGCAACAGGACTTCCCGCTTCTGATTGAAAAACCCGTTTTCTACTGCGGTTACAACTCCCCTAAGTCTTATGGCGGCAACAGCTACTACATTCGGCACGCCGCTGGGAACTGGCTGATCGACTCGCCCAAGTTTGTCGGCCCGCTTGTGAAACGGCTGGAGTCTCTGGGTGGGGTCGCCAACATCTTCCTGACGCACCGTGATGACGTGGCTGACGCTGAGCGTTACGCCAGCCACTTCAATAGCCGCCGCATCATTCACCGAGACGAGGTCGCCTGGCAGCCAGATGCGGAAATGATCCTCGACGGACCAGGACCGTGGGAGTTGGCTCCTGGTTTTCTTGCGATTTCCACGCCAGGACACACCCAAGGCCATTGCGTTTTGCTGTTCAATGAGCGATTTCTGTTTACCGGCGATCACCTCCACTGGAACCGGCACGCAAACCAGCTTTCGGCCTCGGAGGATTACTGCTGGCATTCGTGGACACAGCAGGCGGATTCGATGGAGGGTCTGGCTGACTTTCGTTTCGAGTGGATCTTGCCGGGTCACGGACAAAAGGTGCATTTGCCAGTCGCCGAGATGCGGCGACAAACCTTGTTGTTAGCCGAATTCATGCGTTCCCGGAGTAGCGACTGATGCAATTGAAAGAAGCCCCAGTCGGCCGCTTGATCGGCTTCACGATGAAATCGGTCGAATCAGGTCGTGCGATTTTCGAGATGGAAGCCGACGAACGCCACCACAACCCGCTCGGAACGCTGCATGGCGGGATCTACTGTGACCTGGCTGATGCGGCAATGGGATTTGCCTACGCCAGCACGCTCGGTGAAGGAGAGACTTTCACGACGATCGAGTTGAAGATCAATTTCCTGCGTGCAGTTCGCAAGGCAACTTTGATCGCCGAGGCCAAGGTGGTGAAGGCGGGGAGCACCCTGGGTTACGTCGAGTGCGAGGTCAAGGACCAGACCGGCAATCTGGTCGCCAAGGTGTCGAGCACTTGCATGAAACTCCGGCCGGATCGAACGCGGGCCAATCGAGACGAACAAAGCAACTCAGCGGCGGCCAAGAACCTTTGATTTCAAGACCCGCCCGGTCCGCTTCTCGTGTTCACTGTATTGCTAATCGCCGTTCGCCATTTCAAGCGATTCTGTTTTGTCGATCAGGGCATCGACAGATTCAAAATCGAGCGGACGTTGAACATGCAAAACACGATTGTTTTTAATCCACGCCAACTCGCCGTATCCGTGCAGGAGCGACCCACCTCCATTGATTTGTTCTAGGACCTGCCAGCCTGGAATCGATCGAAGCGGTTCGTAGCCTCCACATACGGGTGTGCAGTCGATGTAGCGGAACGCAATCTCGTGTTCAGGATTCTTTGTTCTGTAGGCGAGTACGAATGCTTCAAATCGCCTTCGTTGAGGCACCATCGGTGCCCAGTCAACATGAACGAGAATTATCGCATTCTTGTGTGAAGTAGCTTCATCGACAGCAAGTTGGACGTCGGCCGCGGCATCTAATCTGGCCGACCTAAACTCGACCGCCGTGGAATCGTGTTGAGTTTTGGGATCGGAATTCATGCGATTGCAGCCGGAATTGACAAGCGATGCCCAGATCATCAAAGGTGGCAACATCCATCGACACATGATTATTGAGCCTAAAACATAGCAGGATGAAGACTCATGTTATCAGGGTGCGAGTGGCTCGTCCAAATCGAAGAAGCAATTTCGTTCGCGACGGCAGAAATCTTTGCGATTACACCTAAATTGTTCCAGCCAACGGGTCACAAATGAATGAATGACGGGGCAATGCACTCACGAAAGGGACCACGATGGCGAGCGAATTTCAGCAGCGGTTTGTCGAAGTGTTGATTCCCAATGGCCAACCGGCCGACGTACGGAAAATCGAGTTCGAGCTACTGGACGGTGGCAGTTGGCGATGGCGGCTGAGTACGCCCGATGGGCCGATCTTTTCAGTCGTCGCCGAGCCTCACGAGATCGAAAGCACCGCATTTGCAACGGAGATCATGTTGCATGCGGTATCCTATGGTTCGCTTCCCTGGGAGACCTAGCTACGGGCAACGAGGGATGGTGGCCCGGAAGATTTTTCGCAATGCCGCACGGATGCGGCATTCCGAAACGTCCGTTGGTGTCGCCGAAATGCAGAAATGAATTGCTTTTGGTGCAGTGCCGAATGACCTCGATAATGGCTTCGTCAAAAGCTCTTTTGAGATCGCTTTCGATGGCCTTGGATACATCGCTTGAGCCACAAGACTTGCACACTTGACACGCAAAGCTGGGCCATCGCAAGGCTGTTAAATTGGGGTGTTTGGGTATTCTGGTTGCGTCTGGCGATGCCAAGTGCTGGCATTGCAGCTTTGGAACGGCCATTAGAGTCGTCAGAACGGCTCTGGCGTCGATTCTTAGGTGGTTTCTAGGCATTCATCACCCAGACTTCCTTTATCGCCAGCACTGGGCAAATATGGCCTGGTGGGGCCACGAGCAGGCAGATTCCCTATTTTAACAAATTTTAGAGTCAAGCCTGACAGTACTCCCCAAATCAGGTCGTGCAGGACTTTGATGATACTACTTCCGACCACTGCGAATTACACACTGCGTGTGTATCTCACTGCGGTAGAGTAATTGGATTACGCCTACGCTCAATGCGGACAGCCGCCTCGATTTCATTCAGCGACAGTTCCGGAAGGGCTGACTTGATGCGGGCGACAACTTCTTCGGTTGAAATGTTTTGACGTTTCAACCGTGCCTTTCCGTCAATGTCTACAACTTCAATCAAGTCGCTATCTGTGGAAATCTCAGGCGTGGATTGGCGAAAGAGCTTTACAATTGCCGGAACCACCAACCCCAACACCATTCCACTCACCAAGAAAAGTAGATCCCTCCGCCCGCTGGGACGGTTTCCGCGATTGCCAGTACCTGGGCTAACGTCGTCTTGTGCTTCTGGGGGATTGTTTGGCGGACGCCGAGTTCTAGTGACATTCAGAGTCTGCGTGCCCCCGAATCGCTGACCCGTTCCACTGCTCACTAGCACGTCTTTTTTTTCGCCTGGACCGGTGCGTCCGTCCGTTCGCAGTTGCAAGCGAACTATTTTTGAGAACATCTCGGGGCTGACGAGTGTGGTTAAGTTCGCTGGTAGCGGGTGAGCTTGCCGGTACGCGGGCCGGAGCACGTCGAGAACGTGAACATACCAGTCATCGTTGACTGCCGTATCGGGTGTTAGCAGCAAGAACTCGTGGTCGATAGTTCGCCCGGCACTATCCCTGAACTCTTCGACGGCATCTACCACGCGGCAGGCGATGTAACCCCTTGGTTTTCCCCCGCCATCGGCAATCTGGCCGAATCGGAACATCGGGGTCCGAGAATCAACCGCGAAGACCGCATCATAGATTTTCGTCCAATCGTCACGATTTCCGGGCGGCAAGTGCAACTTACGGTATCCCCAATCGAGGCCCCGTGTCGCCCAAAGTAGCTGGTTCAGGTTGATTTCGAGCATCGCTTAGCTCCGGATCAGATCTCCGCTCAAATAGATCCCGTTCGCTTCCGCCTCCCTGATTCGACGTTCAAACGATACCACAACGTGCATGACATGGTCACCGCGTTCCTTCGCCTTTTCCTGCGTCTTGTTGAGCGAGTCTGTTTGCCCCTTGGCGACTTCATCCAGCAACTGGAAGAATCGGCCAACGATGGGAATCCACTTCATCCAGTGCGTTGTCGCTGCACGAAGTAGCTCACCCGCACCGTGGGCTGTTTTGACGGCCACCTTTTTCTTATTGACCCAGGAGTGGATGTGCCGCATCAACGACAAACATCCTAACGGGGTGATCTGGTCCACGCCAATCGTCTTTGTCGGATCGACGATCTGATTCGTGGTGGGCTCGAACTTGGCCGATGACAACAGCAAGAAGTCTTCGCCGAAGGAGAGTGACTCCCGCTTTTTCTCCGGAATGAAACCCATGATCGCCTCGGACAGATCATCGATCTCGGAACGTGCGGCGGTCAACACCTGCTTGCGGAACCACTCGACGTCGTGATCTGGAAACAAATCGGCCTTCGACAAACAAATTGTCCAGATACGAGGGAATGTCTGAAAAGCATCTTGGTCGTCCAGCAGAACCTTTCGCTCGCGATCAAGGAAATCTCGGAAATTGGCCAACAGCTTCTTGACGTAAGTTGCTCCGTGCTCAGCAAGCTTCTTACCATCGACAAGCAGAAACGCCACGTCCGATTGCATCAAGGCTCGAAACGCAATCCTTCGCCTTTGCTCCTCGTCTCCTTCCACAGTTTCCGTCCACCATTCACCGGGATAGTCGTGCCACACAACGGTCCCCACTGAATTGTTGACCCCTTCCGCCTTAATCTGGAAGTCAAAGATCGAGTGTTGAAATCGGGTGAAAGGGGGAACGAGTTTTTTTTCGATATTGTAATACGCCTCCAGCAGCTTATTGCCTTGGCCTGTGGCGGTGGCGAGCAAGGAGTACCCAGCCGTCTTGCGAAACTCGCGGGCCTGCTGATAGCCGTAAAACACGCTCAACAATGTTGTCTTGCCACTGCCAGACTCTCCAAAAACGGCAATATGCTGCTCCAAATTGCTCCGAGCCGGAAATAGCCCACTCCAAGTCTCAGCCAAACGATCGAACAGGGACATGATGTACGGTCCTCCAGGGAGACGCCCAAGTGAATGTCGAAACAGCCAGATGCACAATCTGGCGATACGGTGCGAGCTTTTTCGGACGAAGCGACTCAAGTAAGCGGGTTGGCGACCCAAGCGATGCCCTCACCGGATTTGGGGGAAAGGATACTTAAACACATCTTCACTTGGGGCACGATGTTCGTCAACCATGCCGAACATCGACGAACGAAAATTCCTGAGAGACCTGGGCGAGCGGCTCCGTGCCGTGCGTGAGGGTCAAAACCTGACGCAGCGACAGGTAGCCGAGAAATGCAACCTGCACCGCACTTTCATCGGTTCCGTTGAACGCGGTGAACGCAACGTGTCGGTCCTCAACCTGCGGCTAATCGCAAGGGTGCTTCGCGTCAGGATCGCTGAGTTGCTGGAAGGCGGCCCCAAGGGCCGGTAGGGCTGCTTGAGGCCACCTTCGCTGCTAGCAAATCGCTACTTCTTCCCGTTTCGACGCTCCAGTTCTTTTCGTTTTCGCTCAACTTGGAGTCGTTCGTTGTGCTCCGCCAACAACTTTACGGCGAAAAGGTAAGCCACTGGCTCACACAGTCCGAAAGCCACCTTGCGTTTCGGCCACATCGCCAGAAGCTTGTCGAACACGCCAGGATCGGTGAGTGCGAGAACCTCATCCGCGATCTCAAAACTCCAGTCGTATCGAATTCGCTCAATCACTTCTGCAACCTTCAGATCTTTAACCAACTCATCCTTGCCCAACCCAGTCTCTTCGACATAGTCTCCGATCACTAGGCGACGGTACTTGGCCAGCGTGGATTTCGGAATGTCCTCAAAAGCGTGATTTAGAACTCGGCATTTCGACGAGGCTTCCAAATCTATCGCCAATCGAATTTTTTCTCCCAATTCATAGCGTTTTCTAAGTTCTGATTTCTCCGGGACCGGATTTTCTGGGGTTGGATTTTCCATCGCAATTCTCCTGAATCATGGTTGTACTCGCGATCGACACCGGGGCTTCAGCCTGCGGCATGTCGGTCACATAAGGCAAAGCGAGAACAGACGATGAAAGGGATCAAGGAATTGCCGGGTTTTTTTGGGGATCACTTAGCACGAGAGGTGACGATCGTCAGATGCCGACGCCGAATGCCAGAACATCGGCGGGCCTGCGGCACGGAAATGGCCAGAACGGCCGTTGGCACCCGGTGGGCCGCCAAAAGAGACGATTCAGGTCCTTGCCAACCTGAAGGCGGCGTTTTGATCTCCGCGTCTGCCCACTTTGATTCAGTTTCGCGTGCGGGTTAAGCCGCATACCGATATGCGGGCCGCACGGTTATCGTACCCCATGAATTGTCTTTTGACCTGAAACCTGTAATCAGGCTACTTTTTGGCGTCATCCGCCACGTTACCTCCGATTCGCGGTGAGTTAATCGTATGCACGCTTCCATACGATTAACTAGTTAATCGTATCAACTACGTTAGACCTAACCCTTTTCCTCGCTACGCTCGGAAAAGGTTTTAGAGAACTACAAATCGGTTGCGATGAGTCCGCAACCTGATTTGTGAGAACAAAAAAAGTGACTACTGGCTGATATCCACGATGGTCCTCAAAGCACTTTGCCGATGCTCCAAGACAAACGTGGATTCGATTCGCGGTCATCGTGATTCACCTGATGGCAAGCAAACTCAATGACGATACACACGCAACTTTGCTCGCTGACGGGGATGGATCTTCCGATCCCGATAACGAGGGATGGAGCGGGAGCCGATGCATCCGTACATCGGCTGGGCCGCTCCATCCATACGTCACGACATCCCTGACCCGATCTCGGTCACCGTGACCGAGATCGAAACTCAGCCACTAGGCCATAACGGGATGACCGTTGCCTTCGTGCCGATGGACTTCCTTCGCCACTTCGCCTGACTGAGAAGCCGTATCCACGATGTCATTCGCGGACTTCTCAATCTCAACGACACAGGAATTGGCCAATGCCTTCCGAAGCTGGTACAGGATGGCCAACGCCGCCACGCTCGTTTCCATCTCGCGACCGTCTTCGTCCGTGACCTTCTCCTTGCCGTTCACAAGCCGAAGAATCTGCCCGGCCAACTGCTCGGCCTGGCGTTTGACGAACTCCATCGCCGGTGATGCAGCGACAAGAGTGACCTCGGTCGCGATCGAGAAGTGCTTTTGGAACTCCTCTTGCGAAACCTTCGGTCGCTGTGCCTTCGCCACACTCGGTTTCGTCGAAGTTTCCCCAGGCTCCTTGCCTTTCCTCGGCGAAAGCAGCTTCAGGGCCTGAACCATCGTCAATTTGGCCAAGTCGGCATCCGACTTGATGACTTCGGCCCAGTTGTTGGCGATCCGCATGTAGCGTTGAGCTTGCGACAACGAAAAGCCGCAGTTCTCGGCAACCCACGTTCCCCAACTCTTGTTTGGCACGATCTCCTTGGCATTGATCAAGGCGTTCCCCGTATCGCGGGCGAACTCCACCGATCGACGAAGTGCCTGATGACACTTCTTGTGGCCTTCCTTGATCTTGTCAACCAACTCCGCCAGCCGATCCTCGGCAGACTTGGGCTCCGCAGGGAGTCCCGTTTCGACGTTCTCGGACATAACCATCTCCTTACATGTCAGCCGCTGTCGGTTTCAGCACAAGCTGAAATCATTCCGCAGTGGCCTTCAACATGCAAAGCGAGAGTGACGCAGATCAGGGATCAACAAAATTCAGAATTCGATGGCAGACGGAGGAAATACGGCAATGCCGCATATGTGCGGCATTGCGGAAATCGTGGGCAGAGATGTCAAAAGCTCATTTGAGCTTCCGCTGCCATTCTGGCCCGACGTTCTTGCTTCTCGACGACTCTGGCGGCGGCATCTTGAGCGAGCCATTCCGCGTGCTTGCGACGGATATCGGCAAGGCTGATACGCCTGGGGTCAGTTTTCCACGGTTCTATCCGGTCGAGATCGAATCCTCGTGACCATCGGAAATCGAGGGCCATGATCCGCAACTCAGGGAACTCGGTTGCTCCGAGCCGAATCCACTCAACCCGTTCGTCGTCCGCAGGCTGCGTGGCACCCACATCGAGACCGCATCCAGCCAGAATGGCGTCGATATTCTTCAGCGTTCGCCAGACAGCAACCCGGCTGATGCGAAACCAACGGGCTAGATTCGGGTAAGACGGGCGATGCACGAGGCGGATTTGGCCTAGTAGCATTCGATCCCGCAGCGACAGTGCAAACGGATGTCCGCCTTTAACGATCCCCTCGCTACGTCGCTGCATCTCCCCTCGCTGGCAGGCCGCCTCAATATGTTCGTAATGAACATCGAAACTCTGGATCGTCATTCCAGAAAGTGCGAGGAACGCGAGCGGCGTTTCGGCAAGTTTCTTGTACCCCAAGTGATTGCCATCAGTCATGGTAAATCCTCCGTGTGTTTGCTGGCAGCCCCTCATTCATTTAACCGCGAGACTAGGGGGAAACGAAGCCCAGACGGTTATTGCTTCAGTGCCAGGAGTATTTTCGGCGGCAATCGGACAAGGGGCTAAGACATGTGATCCCTGACTCAAATGATTCTCGCTTTGCATGTTGGACGACGGCCAGTGGGCATTTACCGGCCAGGCTCGGTTTACGTCCTACATCAAAGAACGGAGTCATCCATGCAACTGCGAAATGCCATGCACGGCATGCTGGAATCGCTGGCCCACGGTCATTGGCAGTTGCTGCCGTGGGATCAGCACATTGCCATCGCGGACAAATTGGTGCGTCCACCGCCGCCGATCACCTGGGTATTGTTCGGCCTAGTCGCATATCGAGAACGTCTTCGTTGGCTGGCACACACCTTCCTGCCAAGCTTGACCGACGAGTTCTCTGCACTTGATGCACGGACTGACGCAGTTCGGTTCGGCGTCGTGCCAGGTCACGAAAGCTGGAGATTTCAGATCGACCGCGACATCTCGATATTTACACACAGTCGAACAGAAGAGTGCGTATTCCTGCCATCAGGCGGTAACGCGGAACTCATCGCCGATTTTGGCTTTCAGTCCAGAGTCTTCGAGTCCACGGAACCAGTTCCGCACGAAAATCATCTGCGGGAACTATTCCCCGATGGACTTGGTCTTTTGGCGGCCCTGGATGCATTGGCGGCGGCTCGATTGCTGAACCGGGACCATTGCTGGTGTTCCCAGATCACGAAGGATGTAGACGTCCATCGGGACACGATCTTCCAGGTACTTGCCGATTGGTCTGCCTTGCCTTCGCGTTTACCGCTCGCCATTGCCATCGGCGATTGGAATGCTGCCCGTCAGGCGGCCGAGTTGACGGGCCGGAACGAACTGGTGGAGCCAATCAGTGCCAGGCAGAAAAGTGGCATCAATCGGGGGTCAGCGATTGAAAAGCGGCACTACTGACGTGTGATCCGGCTGTCAAAGTGCCACTTGGGGCTCTCGGGCGACGAATAGGACGGCCCAAAGCCCACAACTGGGTCATCAATATGCGCCTCCAGCGCATGACTTTCGGCCTGCTCGCAAGACTTCGCCTACAGGTTTCAGGATGGCGATCATATCCTCCGTTTGCATTCGTCTAGCTGTTCTGTTGGTGCATAATGCGCTGCCAGTTCAGTAAAGTAGTGTGTTAGGCCTGCGCATTTTCAGGATGTCGCAACCGTAGGATTTCCCTGTATTCAGGGATACGTGTAAATCGGAATCAGGGTATCCGTCAGGAAGGTGTTCTTTGAACTTCCATTGACTTCGGGTTGGAATCATTGACTTCGGACTGGAATCATAGGCTTCATAGGTGTTGGCCGTACTTCGTCAACGGAATTATCGTTGTCAGGATCAACTGCGCTGTTAGATCGGATCAGGGACCGAGATCGCTTACATATCCATCATGCCTTGTACGGAACAAAGTGCATATTTTCTTAATTCAACAAAGATTTTCGCCCGAAGGGCGGAACCTCCCCCGAAGGGGACCAAGTATGAAACTATTATGTAACATATATGTAGTGCGCGATAGGCGCTTAGCCACGTGCACGATAGGCGCTAAGGGGCGTGGTGGATAGGCGCTAAGAGGAGCGTGGTCGATAGGCGCTAATCCTCATCGTAAAGATTGTAGATTAATTGCAACCGATCCATTTTTTGAAATGTCGTGTTGAAATAGAAACTTCTCGTAGGTTCCCTTGGCCGTTTTAACAATAAGTTCGGGAATTTCACCAATCCAAACCTCTTCAAATGCCTTCGGCATGTACAGGTACTGAAAGCAGGCTGCATAATAGCTATCTTCACACATCTTTTGCCACTTACGATTCGACTCCTTCTCTGCCGTCGTCTTAGCATCAAGCTTTATAGACTTGGTTGCGTACATAAAGGTAAATAGAGGAGTTTTATCCTGAAGCCTAGCAATTGCACATTTCTCCATATTGTCCTTAGGAATGTCACCATACGAACTAAGCTCAACCCAGGACATCCTTACGTTCAGCATCGCTGAATCCCATAACTTCCGCGCGTTGCCACGCGACTCCGCATTGAAAGACTCGACGAAGTTTTGGTAGCGTTTCTCGGCGAGCTGCTCGGGCGTGGGAGGCCGGAGGTCATCCTGGTCATGCCGCTCGGCGGACATGTAATCTTTGTGCTGCATGTTGTAGTACTTTGGGTTAAAGAAAATCTGTCGCCGCAATACAAAAATCAGTATGTGCGTGTAAAGCATCGGATCGTAGCCGAGCTTGCGTAGCTTCTGAGCAACTGTCACCCAAGTCCCTTTGCGGTCGAATTGCAGCGATGGCACGTAATTGCAAGGACTGTCGCCGTTCAATGCTCTTGCATAGCGACATTCGTAGATATACGCTCGCTTGAGTCGTTCGCCATCCAGTTCAGGCGATGGATCATCGTGGTCTTTCGGGGAAGGCAACTTATTTGTCTTCGAGACCTTCTTATCTCGATGGGATAGCACCTTGGCGGACTTGCTTTTAGACGCTGAAAAAAACTTGGGGCGAGTCATAACACTTTCTCCTTAAACTAGTGGCAATCTGGGGTACACCAATTCCGCTTCTCGCTGATCGCGAGGATAATCTCATTGTGATGGGCGGATAAAGCCACGCCGATTTGAGCGGGGCAAGGACGCAGATGGAGTGTGGGTTGCTTCCGATCTCGATACCGCTTGTAGCACCATCGATCATTCTCAGCTTCCACGAACCCTTTTTTAGCCAGGCATTCCACCGCCTTGGAAAGCGCCGTCTGGTCGCCGCCAGGATTATCTGCAAGCTCTCGTCGTGAGCGGGCAATCCATAGCTTGTTGTTGCGTGTGATGCGAGCCCGCGAGCGTTTATCTCTGCTCAGGCTATGCCAGTACAAGACGTGTGACAGAAGCAGTGCCGGGCCGGGCTTACGGTCGCAGATGACCATGATCGCATCGTGGACCCATGTCCCGATGGAGTCTTTTGACCTGGCACAGGCCACCGATCCAACCCACTCGAAATTTGCTTGGTTGTACTTTAAGTGTTCGACCACCGAGGTTTCCTTGGTCAGCTTGACGAAGGCATTGCTTAACTCGCGGCCGTTCGGGCGTAAAGCCAAGCGGTTTGGACGTTTTTCAACGTCGATTAGCTCGCGGCGTTGAAGCGTGCGGCGGGCTCGATCTGCCGAATAGAAATCAAGTAATGTGGCATTTGCAATTTCTTGCCGCGTGGCAATCCACCAGAGACGTCCGTCATCATCTTGTGCGCGTGCCCGGGGCAGCGAGATACCATCCTCGTCCTTTGTGAGTGAGTCTCCAAAGCGCTCCAGAAGCCAGCTCAGTACGAAGGCTCGGGCTGGATGGCCAGCGACTTTCGCAATCCACGCTGGCACCCAGGTACCGCTACGAATGAACCGAGCCAACTGAGCCTCAGCAGCGCTGCCAATCCAAGAATCTGTGGCATTTGGGATCGGAAGCGACTTGTTCAGCGAAATGATCGCCTCGCTGTCAATCTGATCGCCATCTTCACCGACGCCAATGTCGATCGCGGGGTCGTCCCAGCCGTCGATCTCGCTCACGTAAGCGATCGGCAGTCGCGGTCTGATGTTGCGGCGAATGACTTTGCTCATTTGCAAGGCACAAGCTTTCGGTTGCGAATATCACTAGATCTGCAAGCTGCTCGGCAGAATGTTGGTCGCACAAATTCACAAAAGCACTTTTGAAAAGGTGGCTTTTCAAGCCATTGGCTCGACAGCCACCCTTGACAGGGACGTCAGGGAGTGTAAGGTGTTCAAGGTGCACTAAGTGTAGAGGGGTTGTCACAGGAGTCAAGTGCACTTGACTCTCAGCACCCCTGGAGGAGAATAGTCGGGTACGCCGACAACGTAAGGAGAGACCGTAATGCCGAAGCCGATGTATCAAGGAATAAAATTCGATCTTCCTGACGCCTATGCACGCGCGCTTCGAGCGCGGGCAGCGTATGAAGGCATCTATCCACGCGACGTGATTATCGCTGCGCTTGATGTCCACCTGGCCCGCGAGTTAAAAGAAGCTCGCGGACACCTCGAAGCGATCGAACCGCAGACCGCCGCAGAGCAGCCGCAGAAGAAACGGCGTGTCAAAGAATAAGTGTCACTTGCCGATTCGGGCGAATCTGGCAGTTCAATTCGCCGGAGGTGCTGGTGGACGAGTCGAGTCGCTGTCTCGCCTTGTCGTCATCCCACTTTTGGACATCCAGCCCACCTTGCTGTCCATCGTCTAGCTTGGACCGTCACGCCACATGCTCAATCCAATTGCAATTGGGCGATCGCCAGGTTCTTTGCTAGCCAAGCGATGCCTTTGTCCAGTAAATCCTGTGGCACCGCCGTATAGTTGCGGTCTGATAAGGTTCGAGGGGCTTGCCCCAGGAAAAGCCTCTCCAAGCCCGAGTAGTGCCGATGGTTCCGCAACCGCGTTGCACTAGTCTTCTTGAGTATCTTCAGCGTGAAGACGATGCCAGTCTTTTTGGCAAGGCGACGAGCGGCCAACCCAACCGGATCGGACTTGCGAAGTTTGCCGGTATCGGAGATGGATTCCGTTTTCACGGGACGGCCCGTCTGGGTCAATAACACGCGGTGCCGATCGTTGCTGCGATGCTTCTTTAACATTTCGAGAGTCTGTGGCCAGAGCCGATAGCAGACAACGGGAACATTTTCGCAGTCACTTGTCTTACTTCGTTTGCGAGTGATCGTGCCTCGTTTCCAATCGACCTCGCTGGGTGTGAGGTCGGCCATGTCTATTTGTGTCAGCCCGCAATTCAGTGCCAGTAACATGTACAGCCGCATCCTTTCGGTGGCAGCCTTAAACAATTTTTCGATTTGGCTATTGTTCAATGGCACGACTGCGGTGAGCGACGAGGTGATCCGTAGTGATTGCGATTGGATGTTCGTCGGAAGATGATCGAGCCTGCCATGCTCGGCCAACCAACGAACCCACGTTTTGAACGACGCCAGCACATCGCGGGCATAGTCGCGAGACAATTGCTTGGCCGCGATCCGTTCCAGCAAATGAGTACGGAAGCTGGAGAGCGTATGGGAATCAATTTGCTCGACCGAACTACTTCCTCCCATGAAGTCCAAGGCGAGTTGCAAATGGCGTCTCAGATTATCGGCTCGACCGGCTGAGAGTTCACCGGCCGACACCTCAACCCGCTTGCCGACCAGGTAATTCTCGACTTGAGCAGCCAGCGTAAGATCAGGGGCCCCCTGGATCAGGCGTTTGTCCTGGGCGTTCAAACGATCTCGCCACAGCGAGACATCCATCGGCATCGGCCCCGTGACACGATCGACATGTTGTTCCACCGCTTCGGGATCAGCTTGCCAGATGTCGTTGTCCGTCTTCGATAAGGCGGCCGTGAGCTCGACCTCGGTCGAATTCAGTGGTGCGGGACCGGCAAAGAATCGGTCGGCCCAGCCCAGTGGCGGTGGGAGGCGACTGGCAAGACGATCCGTCAAGTCTTGTAACTTCTGGCGAGCAATGGCTGCCGTCCGATCGTCGCCGTGATCGACGGACCAGGCGAGGACGCTGTTCCACTCGGCGATGACGGACTCATATTCACGCCGGTGCGGTTTGTTGTGTTCGGCTTGCTGATCCAAGTCCGCCCGCAACAGCCTCCAGGCGGCTTCGGCGGCCTTCTTGGCTTCGCGATCGCTTTTCCCGGTACCGCCGTCGAAACGATGCTTCCGGCCCCGGTAAACAACCTTCCATTGTTGGCGGGACGGCTCCCAGTTCAGCTTGGCGGGTCGGGACATGGCGATGCTCTTGGTCCACTATCTGGTCCGTTATTCTTAACATTCTAGTGCGATAGTGGACCAGCGTCAATTTTAAAGTGTTTCTGCCAAAGGGTTTACAACTCAACATCCACGCTTACACCGTGGATGTCGGGGGTTCGAGTCCCTCATCGCCCATCCCGCAAGGGGCTAAGGCATCGCAAAATGCGGCACTTCCCGAGTTTTCCCGGCTGAAAAGTGCGCCGCTTTCTGCGCCGCTTTTTTCAGTGCGAGTCGGTTCGGCTCCATACTGCGCCGCTTTCTGCGCCGCTTTTTCCACCGGCTGGGCGGCCAGCCCAAAGTGTTCATCCGTGACCTGAAGGTAATGCTTGAAAGACGAACCGCACCCAATTGCAATTACGAACCTTCAAGCCCTGAATGCCGTGGACCAAATCCGCCCCCTTCGCCAATAGCCGTCGCTTATTTCGTTCCCCATTAAAAGCGAAGAACACGCCGGCATCGGACGACGCCACGGTAGCCAAGAATGCGGCTGTCGAGTAAGAATTGACTCGAAACTCCCCGGTAGGCCCGCTACTTTCGTCCGCCACCGCCACGCGGTGAAGTACACGCGTAGTCGGAGATCCCGGCCGGCGGGGTTGGTGTCGCCTGCATAACCAGTTTCTCAAGGACCGCACGATGCCTCCGAAACGACCGATTGAAAACGCGACCGAACTCGCCCGGCGATTGAAACGGCTCCACGGCAAACGAAAGCGAAAAAAGGAAAGGGTAAACGAGGCGGGCATCAAGCGTCGTTCGTTGACCGAATCTCAGCGAGGCGAGATTCTTCGCATGACCGGCAGCCGTTGCCATATTTGCGGCGGCAAGATCATCGACGGCCAACCGTGGCAAGCCGACCACGTCTTCGCGCATGCCCACGGCGGTCAGCACACCAGCGACAACTACTTGCCGGCCCATAAACTCTGCAACAACTACCGCTGGTTTTACGGCGCTGAAGAGTTTCAATGGATTCTAAAACTGGGCGTCTGGTTTCGCACGCAAGTCGAGCATGAGGACGCGCAGGCGATCGCCCTGGCCGAGCGATTTGTGAAATACGACAACCATCGACGAACCCGCCGGAAAGCATCGGGCGACTAGCCACACCGCCAGGCTTCTTCCGCCCACAGATTGGCTTCGTCCATTGCCAGCAGATTGCTTGCCGCGCGGATGGCTTGCCGGTCGGTCCCCTGCTCCACGATCCGCATCAGTCCCTCGACCATGCCGGGCCGCAGTTCCATCGGCACGGGCCACCCTTCCCGCGAAGCTGGCCATTCCGCGTACTTCGCTCGCAAGGTTGCATGCGATTGAATGAGCAGGTTCAACTCGAAAAGCAGGGAAGGCTTGCAACGAATTGGCCTTCCCTGCTCGCTCTTGCAGGTTCGTTAGCTCGTGGCATTAAGCAGCGATCTCCTGAAATTGATCGCGGCGGTATTCCACGTAGACCAACTCTCCCCCAATCCGGTACTCAATTCGCACGTACCCGTGGAATGGGTGATCCCATGAATACTTGAGTTCCATGGCGTACACTCCCTGTCGGGAATAGAACGCCTAAGCTACCTCACCAGGCACTGCACCAATAGCCGCACCGAATAGGCATAAACCGTCGATTTGGCCGTTGAAACCATTGGTGGTGGGTTTATACTGAGCCTGGGTTGGGTCCATGTCTCCGTAGCTAAGGCAAAAGTCGGAAAGCCCAACCTCACTGGCCCCGCAGCTAACGCCTTGAGAATCGAAGGCTGCGCGGGCCTCTTTTGTTGGGCAACGTATATGTCGGGCCGTTTCTGTCGGCCCATAAAAAAACCCGACGCTTGCATGCGCCGGGTCTTTGGATGAGCGTGTGCTCAAACGGAACTTGCTTGTTCGGACCACTCGGTGATGTCCGTTTCACCGCTTGTTCAGTATTGTCAAAGCCGCCCTTCCGCTCCCTCAACGCCTCGAACATATGCTCGTAGTTTAATGGATCAAGGTGCGCGTTCAAACGAAAAATGAACCGCTGGCGGTGGATTGTCGCGGATTCTTATCGGTTTCATCCCTTGCGTCTCTTGGCCCGTTTGCGGTTATTCACCGCGTCTACGCTAGAAATCAGATAAAAGACGCTTCCCGCCGCGTCGATGCGGTAAATCATTCCGCGTGAATCCTTGCCGATCGTGCCAAAGTCGTCTTTGGAAGTGACTCCTTTCCGTCGGTAGGTGGCTAAGGTGTGCTTGCTGGGCCGACCCTGTTTGATCAGTCCTGCCTCGGGAATGAATTTATTGGACGTTAGTGGCGGCACATGGTCTGGATAAGCATTTGAGGCCTGTACGTCTTCTTCCATTTGCGGATGCAGTACGACCCGCGTTGGGAATTGCCCATCATCCAGGACGTTCTTGCCAGCCCGAAACTGTTCCATGACTTCCACGAGTTTACTGGCCATCGCCACAAAATCTTGCACGACGGTTCCCTTCAGCCATTTATCGCCGTTGTGTTTTTCAATCAGAGACCTTGCCTCGGCGATTCCGTCGAAGCCATAGATCAGGCAATCCGCGACCACTTTGGCGGATTCTTCGTTCCGGCAGGCTTCTCGAATGGAATCACGGACACCTAAGGCCATCTCGTCGTTGGCTGCAAACACCACATCGACAGGTTGCGACTCTTGAGCAATCGCCTTGCGCATGATTTCGGCGGCCTCCTGACGCAGCCAATTCGCGGATGGCAGGTGATTGGCGCCACCTTGTGACGGCGTGGCTCCCTCGTCGCGCAGACCGCGCAAGAATCCTCTGATTCGCCAAAGTGAATCAATTCTCCTCGAACCTGGCATGACCCACACCCTCGGTTGGTGAACTCCTTTTCTGCGTAACTCAATCGATGCCGCGCGACCCAACTCCCTTGTTCCTTCTGCGCTCTTGCACAGGATCGAGGGTGGCTTTGGTGGTGCCGGCGATCCGTTCGAGCTTGGCCAACCGTGAAAGGGCAAAGTCAGCGCAATCGTCGGAATGTTGTGACTCTTGATGACTTCCGAGACACCTAAGCTCAGTTCACTTGAATCCGTTGGTACCACGATCAGGAACTTGATTCGACCAGAATTCATGCGGAATTCGCGTTCTAGAATACGGGTAACCTCCTTCGCGTCGAACTGCGCTTGAACACTTGATACGGCGCGTACCACGGGCCTGACTTCTTCCTTGAAGTGCGCGAAGATTCTCGCTTCGCACTCCGCATACAGCCTTGAAAAGAAGGGGCGAGTCAGCCGCGCTGGAATCAAGAACAGCGCTTCGCTAATAGTTGGCGGCCGTGCCGAACTCCGTGCTGCTTCTAGCGCAGCATCGCACCTTCTCTTGCTCATCCTGGACCCCTGGTGGAAAGCACAATCGCAGATCGTGGAAGGACCGCGGGACATGCGGTGGACAAACATGTCGATACTCGCACATGCCCACCACCGTTAGGCAGTATCCCCCATTTAGGTCAGGGCGTGCAACTGTTTTTTCGAAGTCAATCCCCTAACCATGCAGCAGAAATGTCAGGTGGCGATTTAATTCGTGTGCCCTATCCACAATGTTGGCCATTAGCGGACATCGCATCGTTGACAACCCCGGCCATTGCCCGCACGTGTGCAATCGCCGCGATGAGGTTCCGCAAACCAGCATGGAACGTGCCTCACACGTCCATTGCCGGCACTCGCTTCGCTGTCTAGCCAATAATGGGGTACCTGGCTTGGTGTCCACTTCCGTGGTATCGAATGAGGATGGTGATCGGTCGCAAACCCGTGAAATGGCACTCAGTTCCAGACATTGTGTCCGACGCTGCAACCGGTTGCAGGTGAACGATTGCCCGGCGGTTTACAGGCGGGTGCCGCGCCGCAGGGCGTGCTTGCCGAATCTCTCGGCGATCTGGTCGGCAACCTGGTCGAGGCCCCGTTGCCGCTCCCGATCTGGCTCTTGGAATAACTGTTGCTGGGAGGGGCCAGTGGCCGTCAGGCCGCTGACGCCAAAGCCAAGCAGGCGCACCGGCGGATGGCCTTGGGGGAGCCTGGCCGTCAGCAACTCGATGCCAGCCCGCATCAGTTCTTGCGTGATGTTCGACGGCTGCGCCAACGTCAGCGAGCGGCTGATCGTGCGGAAATCGGCAAAACGGACCTTTAATTCGACCGTGCGGCCCTTGAGATCGTGCCGGCGGAGCCGCCGCGCGACCTGTTCGGCGAGTTCGATCAGCCAGGCCCGCAAGATTTGCGGGTCGCTTATGTCGGCGGCAAACGTCGTCTCGTGCGAGATCGACTTGGCTTCCCGATCGGGGATGACCTGGCGATCGTCGATGCCGTGGGCCAGCCGCCAGTAGTGGTCGCCGGAAGTTCCGAAAAGTTCCGTGAGCCTTGCGGCGGGCAACTCTCGCAGTTGCCCGATCGTGCGAATCCCCAGACGTTGGAACACCTGGCCGGTGACCTTGCCCACGCCCCAGATTCGGCCCACCGAGAGCGGATCGAGGAACTCTTGGACCTGGTCAGGCTCCACGACCACGAAGGCGTCGGGCTTCTTCAGGTCGCTGGCGATCTTGGCCAGAAACTTGTTGGGAGCGACGCCCACGGAGGCCACCAATTGCAGTTCCTGGCGAATAACTTGCTTGATCCGCCGGCCGATCTCGACCGAGGGGCCAAATAGCCGCTCGCTGCCGGTCACGTCCAAGAAGGCTTCGTCCAGAGAGAGTGGCTCGACCAGCGAAGTGAACCGTTCAAAGATCGTGCGGATTCGCCGCGAGACCGCCGCATAAAAGTCCATCCGACACGGCAGAAACACACCCCGCGGGCAAAGCCGATGGGCCGTAACGGCTGGCATAGCGCTATGCACCCCATACTCGCGGGCGGCGTAGTTCGCGGCGGCCACCACACCTCGGCCCTCGGGCGTGCCCCCAACAATCACCGGCTGGCCGACCAGACGCGGATTCTCCCGTTCCTCGACCGAGGCGTAGAAAGCGTCCATGTCTACGTGCAAGATCATCGTGGTTTGTGATGGAAAGCGTTTTGGTTTTTGGAGCGACCGCCCGATGTCAGTATACGGTTCTCGCCGGCCATGCTCCCCAGCCGGCGGGAAGGATTTTGCCTATGACGGGCGAAATCTCTGGCGAGGTCAATCATCAATGATCGGCCAGCGACAGTTCGTCATCCGCGAAATTCCAGGCTTCTAGCGTTACGCGGTCGGCGTCGGGCAGGCCCACGGTCAGCAAGGCCGCGATGTGCGGATGGCGGCGGCAATAGTCGGCGGTAGGGGCTGGTCCCAAAATGTAAAAGGCCGTGGCCAGGGCGTCGGCTTCGGCGGCCGTGGGGGCGACGACGGTCGAAGACAAGGTGCCCGTCGCGGGCCAACCGTCGCGAGGGTCTAGGATGTGCCCGTACCGCCGTCCCTGGTGCCGAAAGAACTGCGTACCCGCCCCCGATGTGCCGATGGCCTTGTTCCTCAAGCGGACTTCGGCCAAGACGTGGCCGGGGCGCATGGGGTCGTGAACCGCCACTGTCCAACAGTGATCGGGCACATCGCCCGCTTCCCGCCAGCCATGCACCCCGCCGGCCAGCACGCTGCTTTGCCCGCCATGCAGCAAGAAGTGCTCGACGCCTTGTTGGCGCAGCAACTGGCCGGCGCGGTCCAGCGCATAGCCCTTGCCGATGGCTCCCAGGTTGAGTTCCATGCCAGGCACGTTGAATTGCAGGCTGTGCCGGGCGGCATCCAACTCCAACCGCTGGCTTCCCACGCGGGCTAAGGCCGCGGCCAACTCGCTGTCGCTGGGGAGCGTTCCCTGCCGCCGATAAAAGCCCCACACTTTGCTGAGGGGACCGCTGGTGATATCGAATGCGCCGGCCGTCTCGCGCCATAGTTCAACGGCCTGTTGCAGCAAGCCGAACAGTTGCGGCTCGACCTCGACGGGCACGGCGGCGGCTTCGCGGTTGATCCGCATGATCTCGCTGCTGTCGCGATAGACGGTGAGCTGGGCCTCCAGTTCCTCGACCAGGTCGAGCGCGGCCATGGCCGCTACCGTGCCGTGCGGGTACTGGCCGGCGTTCAGCAAGGTTTCAAACTGGCAGGCCATGGCCCGCCGGCCGATGCGCACCAGATAGGTGTCGGGCGGTTCCGGCTGGGGGCTGCCGTCGAGCGCCGCTTCCGCCGCGGCGGCCAGGCGGTCGAGAGCTGCCTGGCCAGACAGAAAATCGCGGCGATGGCTGCGGGGAGGGTCGGCCATGCCTGCATTATGCGCGAACGGCAGTGGCTAACGCAAAGTCGAGCTGAGCGGGCTGGCGTCGATGGAACGCGCCCGATTGCCGGCCGTGGCGGGGGGCGTAAGCGCGGCCGGGGCCTGGCCCAGCGCGTTTTGCAGCGTCTGCACGCGGCTGGCGACTTGCGGCTGGAAACGGTCGTTGTACAGCGAACGCTGGTAGTCGGCCAGCGCTTGCGAATGTTCGCCGAGCTCCTCGCGAACCTTGCCCAGCGCGGCCAACGCCCGGGGGTTGTTGGGCTGATTGACCAGGGCCTGCATCAGGTGCCCCTTGGCTTGCTCCAGGTTGCCGTGCTCGTCGTACAGCCGGGCCAGTTCGATCTTGGCTTCGGCCGATGTGGGGTACTTGGCGGACCAGCCTTCCAACAGGGTAAAGGCCTGTTCCGAACGCCCCTCATCCATCAGTAACACCGCCAGCCCGCGGTAACAATCGCGATGTTCGACGTTCTTCTTGTCGGCGTAGTCCAAGCATTGGTTGTAGTAGTTCTCGGCCCGGTCGAGGTCGGCCTGCTGTTGATTGGCCTTGCCCAACTGGTGATGGGTGGCGGCCAGGTTGTAGTACGAGTCGGGGTTTTCCGGTTCGGCCTGCAAGGCTTGCTGAAATCGTTGCAACGCGGCCTGGTAGTGCGACTGCTGGTACAGCCGCACGCCGTCGGAATTCTGCAGCCGCGACTGCGTCTGGCCGCAGCCGGCCGCCAACATGGCCGCCAGCAACAAGCCACACGCGCATACCGTGGCGTTCCACCCTGCCCGCGGCGCGGCGTGTTCAGGCCTGATCGCTGGTGGGTGGTTGGTCATTGCAGGGACTCCGCGCGGTAGTGCCAAGGGCCGTGGCAGTCGCCCAAGGCGATAGCGGCCCGCGAAAACAATCGTCGAAAATTTCGAGGTGGGACATTAGTCCCCTCCGCCGGCCAAGGCAAGGCCAGTTCAGCAGCGGGGCGCATGGGTTGAGAGCAGTGCTGGCGAGGTAGGAAAGGCGGAAGGATGAAGGCGAAAGGCGGAAGGATCGGCCCACGTAGCCGCACGGCTTGTGCCGTGCTGGCTTGAGACGTAGGGAGGCTTTCCTGATGGAGTGCGGTTGATTGGCATGGGGTGTCGAATGCGCTTCAAGCGAACGTGGCGATCGGCCGGTCCTTTTCGCAACATGCTGTGGCCGCTATACTTCAGGCCGATGGGGCTATTCCCAAGAGCGTTATCGCACGCGCTGCGGCGCGGGCGGCAGGCATACAGATACCGGGTGGTGATGGCTCGTTTCATCGTGCGATGCGGTTCGATGCGCAAACTGGGGGTCTACACGACCAGCCGGGGCGAGACCTTCTTGCGCGGGGCACAAGTCATCTGCCGTACCGAGCGCGGGCTGGAAGAAGGGGAGGTCTTGTGCGAAGCGACCGACCAGGCCATCGAAAAGATCGCCGATCCCGGCCGGGGCCAGATCTTGCGCGAGATGTCGCCCGACGACCGGAATGAAAGCGGACGCCTGCACGCGCAAGAGAAGTCGGAGTACGATCTGTGCGAAAAGACCATCGCCGAACTGCAACTGCCGATGGAACTCGTCGATGTCGAGCATGTGTTTGGCGGCGAACGCGTGGTTTTCTACTATCTTTCGGAAAACCGCGTTGATTTTCGCGATCTGGTCAAGCAGTTGGCCAACGAGTTGCAAACGCGGGTGGAGATGCGCCAGATTGGCGTCCGCGACGAGGCCAAGCTGCTAGCCGACTACGGCGACTGCGGCAAACCGGTCTGCTGCAATACGCACCTGGCCGAAATGCCTCCCGTTTCCATGCGGATGGCCAAGCTGCAAAAGGCCACGTTGGATCCGACCAAGATCTCTGGCCGCTGCGGCCGGTTGAAATGCTGCCTGCGGTACGAATACGATACCTACGACGCGCTGCAAAAAGAGCTGCCCCCGATTGGTGCCGACGTCGTCACCACCACGGGCCGCGCCCGCGTGTTGGCGCAAGAGATTTTGGCGAACCAGTTGCTGGTGGAGATGGAAGACCGCCGCCGGTTGTTGATCCCCGCGACCGACGTGTTGACGGTCTTGCCGCGGGGCGGGCAGTCGCGCAAGAACAAGGAAAATCCCCCCTCGCCCGACGACGAATAACGGTTGACGGTTAAGAACCTGGTCCGATCCATTTGCGCCACGTCGATATCGCTAAATCCCCATGTCCGACCCGCTCTCACCAATAACCGAACTATTGCAGCAGGACCGGCGTTACAAGCTGGGTGCCTATATATTCGTGTTTGAAGCGTTGGAGTTTGCCCAGACGACGTTGAATTTGGGGGACGAGCAGCCCAGCGAACCGTTGCCGCGGCGGTCCAAGAAAAAGCCCAAAGCGGCCGACTCCGATGAGGACCGGCCCGAAAAGCACCTGACGGGCCAACAACTGTGCGAGGCGATTCGGCTGTTTGCCCTGGACCAGTACGGCTACATGGCCAAATGCGTGCTGAACTCTTGGGGCGTGTACAAAACGGGCGATTTTGGCGAGATCGTGTTTAACCTGATCCGCGTCGAACGGATGCGGAAGACCGAGCGCGACCGCCGCGAGGACTTCGACGACGTATTCGACTTCGACCGCGACTTGCAGGGCCAGTACAAAATATCGATGCCGGAATAAGCTGGGATTTTGCCCATTGGGGCTAGGCGGAAGTTCTCATGGCCAAGTCCCCACCTCGACGAACCGCCGCGCAAGAGCCATCTTCCACCAGCCGCGCGCAGCGCTCGCCCGATGAACCACCCTTTCCGGTCCATCTGCCCGACCCGCCGCAGAAGCGGCCTTGGTTGTTAGCCTTAGGAGTGGGGCTGTTGATTGCCTGGCTGTTGGCCTTGGCCAGCATGGCCTTCATGGCGAGGAAACCGGGGCGAACCCCCGACGCGGCACCCAATTCGGCTAATGGCGACGGAACGTAACGGCATGGCACCCGCCTTGCCGCTTGGGCCGCGAGCGAAGTTCCATTACTGGCTGCCGTACCGTTGCATGGCCTGCCAATTCCCTCATCAAGCCGGCAAAGCAGCAGCATTGCGGCTACGTTTTACTGCAATTTCTCGGCGCACTTGACGCAGAAATTGGCGAACGGGATGGCGTTCAGGCGTGTCTTGGGAATGTGTACACCACATTCCTCGCAGTCGCCGTAGGTGCCGTCCTCGATCCGCTCCAAGGCCCCTTCGATGGCACCCAGGGTGGCTTCATCGTTCTGCATCAGGCTGAGCGTAAACTCTTGCTCGAAGGCGTCACTGCCGATGTCGGCCATGTGGATCGGCATCGATGACTCACCCCCCGATTGCAGGCGGTCTTTCTTCAAGGCCGCATCGGCCATTTGGCTGACATCCCCGCGTAAACGTGCCCGCAACGCCAGCAGCCGCTCTTTGTAGACTTTGGATTCCGACTTCTTCATGCAGCAATCTCCCGATGCGGCAACGCCAAAAAAGTAGCCAAACTGGCCTACCCCCTCTGCGAGTGGCCAGACTCGTTATTCTATTTGTGAGTCAAGCAAGTGTCAAATTGATGACCACGTTTTGGCCTACCCCGGCTGCCAGCCGAATGATAAGATGTAGGACTCGCCTTGGTACGGTCCCATTCTGGCGGTGGACCGCCCTCCTCCCTTCCGCTTGGAACTCCGGATCGTATGATCGACATCCCCCATAACATTATGCGCCGCAACGACATACGCAACATCGCCATTATCGCCCACGTCGACCACGGAAAAACCACCCTGGTCGATGCATTGTTGCGCCAAAGCGGCGAGTTCCGCGCCAGTCAGCTCACCGAGACCTGCATTTTGGACTCGAACGACCTGGAGCGGGAACGGGGCATCACCATTTTGGCCAAAAATATCGCTATTCCCTACAAAGGGACCAAGATCAACCTGATCGATACGCCCGGCCACGCCGACTTTGGCGGCGAGGTTGAGCGCGTGCTGCGGATGGCCGACGGGGCCTTGGTGCTGGTCGATGCCGCCGAGGGTCCGCTGCCCCAAACCCGCTTTGTGTTGGGCAAGGCGTTAGAGTGCGGGCTGAAGCCGATTGTGGTCATTAACAAGATCGACCGGGGGGATGCCCGCCCCCAAGAGGTGCTCAACGAGACCTTTGAACTGTTCATGGAACTAGGGGCCGACGACCACCTGGCCGACTTTCCCTACATGTACGCCAGCGGCCGAGAAGGCTACGCCACTACCGACCCCGCCGTGCGGACCGAGTCGGTCCATCCGCTGCTGGACATGGTGCTACAGCACATCCCAGGGCCAGAGATTGACGCCGAGGCCTCGCTGCAAATTTTGGTCACCAATTTGGATTGGTCGGACTACGTTGGCCGCATCGCCATCGGCCGGATTCATTCCGGTCAGATTCGCCGGGGGCAGCAGGTGGCCCTGATGAAGGCCGACGACGACGAGACCGCCAAGGTCGGCAAGTTGCAAGTCTTCGACAAGCTGGGCCGACGCGACGTGGAAACCGCCGAGGCAGGCGACGTGGTGGCCGTCATCGGCCTGGAAAATATAGAAATTGGCGACACGATCAGCGATCCGATCGAGCGCCGGGCCATGCCGCGGCTGACGGTCGATGAGCCGACGCTGGAGATGATCTTCAGCATCAATAACTCTCCCTTTGGCGGCCGCGAGGGCAAGTTCGTCACCAGCCGCCATGTCCGCGACCGCCTGTACAAAGAGCTGGAACGCAACGTGGCCTTGCGCGTGCGGCAGGTGGAAGGGACAGACGCCCACGCTGTCAGCGGGCGCGGGCTGTTGCATTTGTCGGTTCTCATCGAGACCATGCGCCGCGAGGGATACGAACTATCAATCGGCAAGCCTCGGGTCATCACCCACAACAACAACGGCGTGATCGAAGAGCCGTTTGAGACGCTGGTGGTCGAAGTTCCCCCGGACAAGTTGGGGGCCGTCATGGAACTGACCGGTGCCCGCCGCGCGCAACTGGTCCACATGAGCAATCGCGGGCAGTACACGCACGTGACGTTTTCCATCCCCGCCCGCGGGCTGCTGGGGCTGCGGACGCGGCTGCTGAATGCCACGCAAGGGACGGCCATCATGCACCACGTCTTCGAGGGCTACCAGCCGCTAGAAGGCGAAATTGGCGGCCGCCCCAACGGCGTGCTGGTAAGCATGGCCGGCGGCAAAGCCGTGGCCTTTGGGTTGGACGGCTTGCAAGACCGGGCCGAACTTTTCATCTCGCCGGGGGAGGAAGTTTACGAAGGGATGATCGTCGGCGAAAACAGCCGCATCGGCGACATGCCGGTCAATCCGACCAAGGAAAAGAAACTGACCAACATGCGGGCCTCGGGCAGCGACCGCAACATCATCCTCAAGCCGCCCCGGCAAATGTCGCTAGAGACGGCGTTGGAGTACATCGAAGAGGATGAACTGGTCGAAGTCACTCCCAGCAAGATTCGCCTGCGCAAAATTCTGCTGACGGAAAACGACCGCAAACGGGCCAGCCGCAGCAAAGCGGCGCTGGCGTAGCCGCCTCACCGCCGTCGGGCCGTGGGTACCGCGCCGTTGCGGGCAGGCGGCGCGTAGAATTTCGCCGTGGCGTTTTCGGGGTCCACGGCCAGAATCCGTAGGGCCAGGTCGGGCACGTCCGTCTCTTTCAGGCCCACGCTGGTCAGCAACTGCTCCACCAGAAAACTGGCGTCGGTGGGGTAGAGTTCCAACATGTCGCGGTTGACTTCCCGCGCCGGCTTGAGTTTGCCTTGCAGCCGCAGAGCCATGGCCAACCGGATGCTGGCGGTGTAGTTGCTGTTGTCGATCTTCAAGATCGAGCGGGCCACGCTTTCGACCTCGGCATATTTCAGCTCGGCCAGCAGCGGCAATGTCAGCCCTAGCCGCGGCTCGATCGACTTGGGGGCCTGCTTCATAGCGGCCTGATAATGTTGCCGCGCGTAGTTGTACTTGCCGCTGAGATAACTCAACCAGCCCAGCCGCAGTTCGACCAGGTAGGTTGGCTTGCGGATTTCCTTCAAGGCCGCAATGGCCTCGGCATAGCCGGCCGATTTTTCCAGCTCGTACGACTTGACGATGGCATCTTGGGTTTCATCAGCGTGGGAAGCTCGCGTGCTGGCCCAGAGCGTGCTGAGCAACATCAGTGATAAGACAAAGCGGGTCATGGCATTCCTCCTCGGGATCAAAGCGGACAAGACGGAAACGGTGGACCGGGGATCATTCCGTGGCCGTTATGAATGACATCTCCAGCGGCGGCGGAATCAATTAATGTCGCTTTTCGCTCCGCGAAAAAGCGTCGGGTGGAACGCGCGACAGCGCATCATCTTTTCAAGACCGTTCCGGCGGTTTCGGTTGGCAAGACATTCCAACCCGCATCGGTCCCTTCTCCTCGCGGCATGCGCCGTTTCGCGGAGCGAAACGCGACAATATTCGTCACCAACTCATTTGCTGCCAGCGGCGGCCCAACATGCCGCGTTACGACGGGCGTTGTGGCCATGGGCGGCTGGCAATCGGCCGCCTGCGAACGCAATTCCAGATCATCGACGCGGACCAGGGCGATACCGCCGTCGCGACTCAGTTCCACATGGGCCGCGCAGCGCAGCCCGCACCAGGCCGCTTCGATTTGGGTCTCGATGATGTTGCCCTGTACCACCCGATGCGTGGTTTGCACACAGCCGGCCGCTGGCACAAAGGCCGCCGCGAACTGCGCCAGCCAACGCCGCGGGCCGGCCGCCGCCAGGCCAATCGGCAGCACGTCGTGCCACACCAGCGCCCGGCCGCGCACCAGCGGCAGCCGCGGCAGCGCCAGCAACAATGTCCGCAGCCATTCGTTGTTTCCTTCAACACGATAGAAGTACAAGGCTCCGTCGTGCTTGCCGAAGTACAGCCGGCTCCCCTCCGGCCCTTCAAAGTACAACGTGCCATCCAGCGCCATCCGCACGGTCAGTTGCAGTTGGCCGGCAGGCGCGCCGCAGCGGAACAGGTCGAAGTCCAGCGTTTCGTGCAGCAAATAGTCGCTGGCGGCATCGAGCGCGCGATCGATGCCGGCTGGCTCGACAACGCTTCCCCGCGCCGGCATGTGCTGGGCATGGAACAGGTTTCCCTCGACAAACCGCGAGAAGGCAAAAGGCATGGTCGGGCTGCCCACCTGTTCTGCGGCTTGCACATGGATGTGCAGGTGCGGCTGCGGCGAATAGCCCGAGTTTCCGCATAGCCCCAGCGGTTGGCCCGGTTCCACGCGATCGCCCGGCTGGACCTTCAACGAGCCGTGGGCGAAGTGCGACAGCTCGACATGAAAGCCGCGGTCGTCGTGGATCACCACATGATTGCCCCAGTTGTTGGCCTTATCGACACGGCCCACGGGATTGTCGGGCAGGTCGCCCACGGCACTGACCACCGTTCCACGGCACGGAGCCAGCACCGGCTTGCGGAAGCAGTAGTAGTCGGCCAGTTGGATGCCGCGGCCGGAGAACATCTGGCCGTCTTCGTCGGTGATGACAAAGTCGCAAGCGTGCCGCCAATCTCCCTGGTGGGTCCATTCGCCATCGCAGCCTTGATAGACCGTCCATTGTCCCAAGAACGGCAAAGCCAGCGTTCGCGAGTGATCGGCAAAGCGGCGTCGGCGGATCAGTTCAATCTCCAACGTCTCTTCTGGCGTGCCGGCCAGCAATCGCGAAATGCCCGGATACGGCACGACCGCCAACCCGTACAACGAACCGAGCGCCACCAGGTTGAACGGCAGCGTGTAGGTGGGAATGGTAAAAAACTGCCCCAGCAGGCTGAGGCCATCGGCGACGAGTACCGTAGTGGCCACCGCCACGGCGGCAATGGCGAAACCGCGGCCCGACGGCACCAAAAACACGCCCCCCAGCGCCATCGCCACCAGAATGCTGTTGAACGCCGACACATCGGCCAAGGCTTGCTCGGCGGAACCGAGCCACAGCACCCGCAGGCCAATCGCCAGCAGGTATCCTCCGGCCGCCAAGAACAATAAGATCCGCGACCGCCACAGCACAACCGTGGCCAGCAACATGCCGATCGGCACGCAAGGCATGAACAGAATGGCCCCTAGCGTCTTGAAGAAACCGGCAGCCAACGGCGGCAGGCCAAATTCTTGCAGCAAATAGGCGGGCAGCGGTGAGCCGCCTAGCGCCAGGCTGGGATAGCGCAGAATGGCCGTTTGCAGCGTAGCCGCGACCAACACAAACGGCAGGCTCAACACGGGCAAAGCCAGTTGTTGCCGCAAAAGCTGGGCCAAGGCCGTGGTTGCCAGCAGCGTCACCGCGCCAGCCAAGATGATGATCCCCACGGTAGGCCACGACCAGTTCAACGTCGCCCCCAGGGACAGCCCTACCAGCAGCGGGTTGTAGCGATAGCAGCCGGTGGACAGCGCCGATCCGCTCATGCCAATCAGCCGGCCAAATCCATCCGCCGCGGCTACGCACAGCAGGCCCGCCGCTCCTAGCGGCCAATGCAGCCACGTCGCGCCGATCACCGCCAGGCCGACCATCGGCTGGCCCAGAAAGAAGACTTCGGCCAGGCCGGAAAGTAGTCTGGCCGCGGGCCAAGCGCTCGGCCGCAACGTCGATGATGAACCATGAATGCCGAACATAAGGCCGGGGCCCCGCATGCTTTCGGGCGGATAGAACAATAAACAACTACGGTTGCATCGACTCTTGTTCCACGCGGCCCAGCCGTTCTGGTAGAACCTCGCGCCGTTCGATATCGGTGAGATCCTCGCGCTGGCGGATCAATTCGACATTACCGTCCTCGGATACCAGCACCACATTGGGCCGATACTCAATGAATTGCAGCCATTGCGTGTTGTTGTAAGCCCCGCATGGCGAGAAGATCAGCCGATGGCCGCGCTCCAGCGGCGGAAGCTGAACGCCGTCGTCGATGGCGTCGATGTTCATGCACATCGGGCCGTACACCACGCTCGGTTCGTTGGCTCCAGAGACTTCGCGATCCATTTCGACGTTAAACTTGTACCAGAACGCCGTGAACAGCAGATTGACGCCGGCATCGGCCACGTAGGCCCGCGTGCCGTCGGCCAGCCGTTTGCTGGCCTGAATGGTGGTGATCAGGTAGCCGGCCTCATCAACCATGGAGCGGCCCGCCTCGACAATCAACTTGGGCAAATGGCCGGGCCGCAAGGAGTTTGCCAGGGCATCGCAGATCTGTTCGGCGTAGTCGTCGGTCGAGGGAATTGACACATCGGGTGAGAGGTATGTCCCCTTGAGTTTGCTCCGCGAGGCGAAACCGCCGCCAATATCCAGATACTCCATTTCAAAACCAAAGGCACTTTGCACCTGATAGGCAAAGTTGACCATCTTCTCGACCTGCCGCGCGTAAGCCGTTTCATCCAGGATGAACGTGCCAATGTGGCAATGCAGTCCGGTTAGCCGCAACTTGCCGCCGCGCGATATACGCTTGACGGCGTCAGTGGCTTGCCCGGTTTCCAGATTGAAGCCAAACCGCGACCACTGAGGATAGACGCCCACATCCATGTTCAAGCGAATGCCGACATCAATCGTTCGGCCCAACCGGTCGGCGATATGTTCCAAGTCGTCGATCTCGTCGAGGTGGTCGATGTTGATCGTCACACCGTCGATGACCGCTTGCGTCAGTGTTTCCAGCGGCTTGTATGGACCGTTGAAGATGATTTTTTCGCCCGGCACGCCCAACCCTTGCGCCTTCTGGTACTCCATCTTGGAGACAATCTCAGCCGCGGCCCCTTCCTGGTGCATGATGGCGCAGATCGCCTTGAGGTAATTGGTCTTGTACGACCAGCCAAACGTGACGTGCGGGTAGCGCGTGCTGAACGCGCTGTGCATCTGCCGATACTTGCGGCGCAGCGTGCGTTCCGAAAAGACAAACAACGGCGAGCCAAAGCGTTCGACCAGTTCCGACACCCGCACGCCGTCGATGGCCTTGCGGACGCGCTGGCGGCAAGTGGTGTGCATGCCGAATTTGTTCATCATTTTGCTCTGCAGCTTCATGATGAATGGCTTTTCGTAGAGGGCCTTCATGTGGAGGCTCCTTGCATGATGACAGATTGAAAACGGACCATGTCGGTGACAAGCTCGCCGGTGTACCGCATAAACAACCGCCCGGCGGCGTACTCCGGCGCGGGTTCGAGAGGCAGGCCTTGCGCATGGCGGATCATGCGGGCGGGCAGGTTCACCCCCACGCCGGTGGCAAAATAAGACCAGGCGGGAAACCGCGGATTGATCTCAATCATGTACAGCTTTTCGGCCTCGCGATCGAAGATGCATTCCAGTTCAAACGGCCCGCGCCATTTGAGGCTGCCGACAAACCGCTCGGCCGCTTCGCGCATTTGGGGATGTTTGAGCGTGACGGCCGACCAGACCTTGCCCAGAGAGGTGGTCGAAATCTTCTTCATGGAGACTTGCCCCAACGAGTTGCCGCAACCGTCTCCGCAGCCGACCAGATTGATCTCGTCGCCTTGCACCTTGCGTTGCACGATGACCGGATAGCCCCATTCGGCGGTAATCGCCCGAAAGTGCGCCGCCGCTTCCAACATCGTGTAGGCCGGGTAGGCGTGGTAATACACTCCCTTCACCAACAGCGGAAAGCCGATCCGCTGGCAGGCCTCGTACAGGGCTTCCTCGGACATGGCCACGGCGGTCAGTGGCACTTCCACACCCATCGTCGCGGCCACTTCCGGCAGCTTGTCTTTTCCACGCAGCCGAAACTGTTTGATCGTCGGCAGAAACGTGTTGATGCCGTGCTGGGCCAGTTCGTCGGCATACTTGATATACAGCGGCAGCTCGACATCGAGATTGGGAATAATCCATTCCAGGCCCGTTGCCGCCCTCACGTCCAGCAACCGTTGGACGAAATCGGCCCCGCTGGCCGAGGGATAGGGCAGCGTAAACGAACGGTCGAACAGCCAGTCCATGTAAATGCCTGGCTCCAGCGCGTCGTAGGCCAGGCCGATCACGCGGGCTTGCAGCTCGGCATCTTCCCTTAAGCTGCGGGCAATGCCGGTGCCGGGGCCCGGGTTGTCGGCCGCGTTGATGCCAGAAACGCCAATCACAAGTTCGGACATGTCGTCGTCTCAATGTTTGTAGGAGGCGTCTCTGACGCCAATGGGGTCGTTATTCTCGATGGCAATGATGAAAGACGGTTGTAGCCCGGATTGCCGGACCATCGGCGTTGGGGGACGTCGATTGTATTACTGATTGATTTTCGACAACGGCGGAACTGGCTCCCTCTCCCGGTACTCCGGGAGAGGGTTGGGGAGAGGGGGAAATGACGAAATGGACGCCATCAGCCGGCCCTCACCCCGGCCTTTTCCAAAGGGAGAGGGAGTTCGTATGAGGAAGTTATTTCATGTCGCATCCTAAAATCGACGTCCCGAGACGCCTCCTACAGTTGGAGTGACTTCAAACTGGCCATGAAATCAGTAAGATCGTCCAGCGCGTCGTCGAACGCCACGTCAAAACGCTCGACGAGCGCGCGGACGATCTCATTCTCGCTACGGTCCTCCTGTAGTCCGCGTAAAATGGCCACGGCCGTGGGATTCGCCATGAAGCTATCGCCGGTCGTGGAGTCAAACAAAAACCCGTCGTCGTTGAAGACCAAATTGCCTGGCTTGGGGGCGGACATGATGTCGTACCTCTGCCGAAATTGTTTGAACGGCCGCCGGAATCGGCTGGCTGGGATATGTCGCTGGAAAGGTAAACGAGGCCAGCCGCCGGTTGTCTACAAGTTTTCTTGCCCGCCAGCCGCGAGTTTTGCCGGCCAGGCAAAATCCGCGGACGATGTTGGTGTACAATGGGCCATTGCCGATTGGTTTCTCCAGATTTCCTGTAGACAAACGATGGCCGATTCCGTTTCTGATCACGGTTCTTCCGCGGAGGACGCTGCCTTGCAGCGGCTGCTGGCGGGGGATGATGCGGCCTTTGCCGAGTTGTTTGACCGGCACCGTCCGCGGCTGCTGCGGATGGTCGGGTTTCGGCTCGATCAACGGCTGCGGGGCCGCGTGGATGCGGACGACATTTTGCAAGAGGCTTATCTGGACGGAGCCAAGCGGCTGGATTCCTTGCGGGCGGCCCAGCCGATGTCGGCCTTTATCTGGCTGCGGTTGATCGTGGGGCAGACGTTGATTGACATACATCGCAAACACATCGGGGCACAAAAGCGCGACGCGGAAAGAGAGGTATCGATCCAGGCCCGGTTGGCCAAAGACACGACGATGTCCCTCTCGTTTCAATTGCTGGGACATCTAACCTCTCCCAGCCAGGCGGCGCTGAAGGCCGAACTTTCGCGGCTGGTGGTCCAGGCGCTCGATCAAATGAACCCCACGGACCGTGAGATACTGGCGCTGAGGCACTTTGAGGAACTGACCAACAAAGAGGTGTCCGAGGTTTTGGGGCTTGATCGCAAGGCGGCCAGCATCCGATACATCCGGGCGCTCGATCGGTTGAAAGGCGTGTTGCAGCAGGTTCCAGGGTTTTTCGATGACTCCGCTACAAACCAATAAAGACGCCGCGCTGACGCAATCCCAGGATGCTTCTTGCGCCGAGACCGACGACCTGTTCGACGCCTTGGCCGCGGAGTTCACCGCCCGGCTGCGGGCGGGCCAGCGGCCCAGTATCGAGGATTTCTGCCGTCGGCTGCCCCAACAGGCCGAACTGTTGCGCGAACTGCTGCCCACCATCGCCGCGATCGAAGGGGTAAAATCACCGCCGTTATCGGGAGCGGGCCGGGCAGCGGCACCGGGCAAGATAAACATGCCGGTCCAACTGGGCGATTTTCGCCTGGTCCGTGAGATTGGCCGCGGCGGCATGGGCGTGGTGTACGAAGCGCGGCAAATGTCGTTGGCCCGGCCCGTGGCGCTCAAGGTGCTGCCTCCGCACGTGTTGGATGAAAAGCGGATTGAGCGGTTTGAGCAAGAAGCCCGCATCGCCGCTTGCCTGCACCACCCCCACATCGTGCCGGTGTTTGGCGTGGGACGCGACAACGGCTGGCATTTCTACGTCATGCAGTTGATCGACGGCCAGGGGTTGGACCATATTCTAGCCAGTGCCAATGGCCCGTTCGACCCGCGCCGCGCGGCCGAGATCGGCCGCGATGTGGCCTGGGCGCTGCATCAGGCCCACACCCAAGACACTTTGCACCGCGATGTCAAGCCGGCGAATATCCTGCTGGATCAGGCGGGCCATGTGTGGATCACCGACTTCGGACTGGCGCAGATTTTGGAATCGAACGTCTCGCTCAGCATGCAGTTTGCCGGAACGTTGCGTTATATGCCGCCGGAGCGGTTTCATGGCCAGTCCGACGCCCGGGGCGATGTCTACAGCTTAGGCATCACCCTGTACGAAATGCTATCTGGCCAGCCGGCGTTTGATGCCGCAACCAATCTGGAACTGATCCGCAAGATTACCGATACGGAATTGCCGCGGCTGAAAAGCGTCTGTCCGCAAGTGCCGCGCGACCTGGAGACCATTGTGGCCAAGGCCACCGCCCGCGAACCAGCACAGCGCTATGCCACCGCGGCGGATTTGGCCCACGACCTCGCGCGGTATCTGCAAGACCAGCCGATCCACGCCCGCCGCGTGCAACCGATAGAACGGGCCTGGCGCTGGTGCCGCCGCAATCGCCTTTCGGCGGCGGCGCTGGGTGTGGCCGTCATGTCGTTGCTGTCGCTGACTTTGGTGGCCAGCATCGGCTACTTCCGCGCGAAAGGCTTAAACGACGATTTGCAGACGTCGCTGGCAAGTGAAAAGGAATCACGCGAACAAGCCCAGGATGTCTCGGCTACGGCCTTGGAAGCGCTCGACCAGGTATTCACGCGGCTGGCACCGACAAGTTCGCTGGCCGCCGCCTTTACACCGGCGGGTGAATTGAGCGATAGCAGCGCTTCGGCCCCAATTGCATCGGCGGCCCCTTCGGTTTCGCCCCAGGTAGCGGCAGCCTTGGAAGAGTTGCTGCCCTACTATTTGCGGTTGGCCGAACAGCGCGGCAACGACCCGCGAATTCGCCGCCAGGCGGCCTTGGGCCTGCATCGCATTGGCCTCATTCATGCCCGGCTGGCCCGCTACGACGACGCTCGCCAGGCCTGGCAGCGGGCGTCCGACTTGTTGCAAGAGTTGGCGGCGGACCCCGCCGCCGGTGCATCGACGGGTGAACTGGCCACCATGTTGGCGGCCATCGACGGCGACCGCGGCGATTTGGAACTGGTTCAAGAACGCTACGACTTGTCGCGTGAGGCATACGAACGGGCGTTAAGCACGCTGACTGGCGTGGCGGAAGACAAGCTGACCTTTGAGGGGCGGCGTGAATTGGCCCGGGCACATTTGGCGTTGGCCGTTCGCGAGCGAATGCCCCCCGCTCCACCCGGCCGTGACGAGCGTGGTCCACCACCACGGGAAGGCCACGGGCCGCCGCGGCCAGGATTTGGTCCCCCACCCAGGCACCACGGTCCCGGTCCGGAAGGCCGCCGAGGTCCTCCACCCCGACCAGGAGACCATCCACCCGATGACGATTTTTCACGGCCGGAAGACGAGCCAAACAACGCTGGTCCTCCCCTCGATGATGGCCGGCACGGGCCGGACCATGAAGATGGCCACCGGCCACCTCACGGGCGCCCGCCGCGGCACGAACCGCCACATGCGAAAATTGAGAAACCCGTTGACCCGCCGCAACGCGGCGAACATCTGCAAGCCGCTGGCGCGATTCTGGAAAAACTGTTGCTAGAACGGCCGTCCGATGCGCAAACCCGGCTGCTGCTGGCGCGATGGCACCGAGAGCGGGCTAGCGATGGCCGGCCCGCCGACTTCACGGCTGCGCAGTCCGAGTTTGCCCAGGCGACCGAGCTATTGCGCGGGCTGCGCGATGAGTTTCCCATGTCGCCCGACTTTGCCTTCGAACTCAGCGAGGCTCTGGCCGATGTTCGCCCGCGCGAGACGCCACCAGAATTATTGCCCGCGGCCGAACAGCAGCTCTTGGAAGCACTTTCCATTTCCGAGGCTCTCGTCCGCGACCACCCGCAGACCACGGTCTATACGGCCGCCCAGGTCCATATTTTGCACCGGCTGGGGACGATTTCCCGGCACAACGGCCACCATCGCGATGCCGAGGCGGTTTACCGTCGCGGGCTGGCGCTGCAGCAAAAACTGGTCGAACAGTTCCCCGGCGTATTCGTGCAGGCCTATTGGCTGGCAAGGGTGCAATGGAGCCTGGCTGACTACCTGGCCGAAGAGCATCGCGGGCACGAAGCCATTCCTATCGTGGAATCGGCGTTGGAAGGCCTGCAGCCATACCTAACGGCCAACAACCCGCCCAAGATCGCCACGTTGGCCGAGGAACATCTGCGGTCGTTATTGGACGATCTGCAAAGGCCGCCCCGCCGCGACGAGTAGCGGCCGTATCGCCGCCCCGTAGCCGCGTGGATCTTGCCATGTTGGCCTACGCGGCGTTTGATGGTCCATGCCTGTCAAGTCTGGCCGAAATGGCAAGTCGAACACGCACCAAGCCGGCAAAGTAGGAGCTTTGCGGCTAGGTGGCCCAAACACTGGTTGTAGGGCCTTGCGGCGTTTACAATAAAAACATGGCGGTCCTGGCGGACTGGTTTTCTTGTCGCGGCCGCCGATTGCCGTGTTGGGGCCTGCCCGCGATCAGCCGAATTATTTTCGGCAGGAGGAGTTCCCTGGAACCTGGCCGTTTTCGAATTGGACTGATTACCGTCATCGGGCTGGTGCTGTTGCGCCTGGGCTGCGGTTGGCATTTTCTGCAAGAAGGCATCTGGAAGCGCGAGAACCCCAGTTTCTCGGCGGCCGGTTTTCTAAGGCAATCGCGGGGACCGCTGCGCGACCGTTTCCTCAACCTGATTCCAGATATCGACGGCCAGGAGCGCCTGAGCCCCGAGACCATGAGCCAGCGCTG
>JBFWUW010000027.1:0-82655 GCA_050247075.1 Pirellulales bacterium
ACGTGGTAAGACTCGGCCATGTGGGTTTCCGCCTAGGACTAGGAACTGGCAATCATAGCTTCATTATAGAGGACGGCGAAATGAACGGTGTCGAATGCCACTCAGCAACAGACATTTTAAGATAGTGCATTGCCAGCGAGTCGAGTGCGCAGCGGCAATTTGACGAGGCTTGGTGAGAACCACGAATCAAACGAATCTAACGGATGAATCTCCTGAGTGGAGACTAGCTTGAGGAAAAGGGTGCGGGCAACGACTAAAAGAACTCGTGCCGTAGGATCTTTATTCGTTAGATTCGTTAGATTCGTGGTTCTTCTCTTAGCGAAGCGGCACGATCCCGCCGTTCTCGGCCGCGATGCGCAATCTGGCCTGAAAGTACGGCGTTGTTGGCGGTCTCGGCCCTCCAGGATGGAACGCCGATTATCGCCGTCGGAGACGGCTCCTACGGCCAGGTACCACCCCCGACAACGCGGTGGCCCTCTATCGTTGCATTATCTTCAAATGCCTGAATCAGCAAGCCATGAAAACTACTCGCCGCCGTCAGTCAATCTTGTTCGTTGCCATCCCGTTCCAGCAAGTAGAGGATCAAATCCTCAAACGAGTGGATGCCTTGCGCTATTTCATCGGGAATGTTTATGTCAAACTCCTCTTCAATCTCCATTGCCAACTCAACCGAGTCCAGGGAATCCAGTCCTGTTACTTTCTCGAACGACTGAAACGGTCTGTTCGGCGATCTGGCGGGATCCCAACCGATCTGCACTCGCAAGAAGTCCAAGACCTTTCGCACGCTATCCGGCACGCGGCGGCCCTCCAGTAAAACCGTGTTCTCGCCGTGGCGAAACAGCCATAACAGTTGGCCGCAGGTGGGGCAGGGAACATCACCCGCTGCCAGGGATGCCTCGACGCAGACCTCCCCGCATAACGGGCAGCGCAGCGGATCACCCTCGGGAGTGCGCGAGGAAATAACGGGCATGGCGGAACCGACTAAAGGCAGGGCTAAGGTGGCCAGATAAAAAGTTTGGTGATGCCCCTTAAACGCCGTTGCGCGAGAGATTTACGCTGAAAGCGTTTCACGGCCCAGCCCTGGGTCGCTCGCTGGCGAGCGCACCCTGGGTAACTTGCCACGCGGAGTCTGTCCTACCCTGCAAGGGTTGCACAGCCTTCGACGCGGCGCATGATAAACGTTGCAGGTTAAGGTGGGGTCGCTCCCATGTTTGTGAAACCCCTTCGGGGTATGCGGCGGTTGTTATCCGATTTCGTACCCAGGGTGCGCTCGCTTTCGCTCGCAACCCTGGGCTGGGCTGTGAAACGCCTTCGGCGTAAAGCCGCGCACGGTCTACCTTTGTCCGGAGCAAACAGGCGGCCCGCGAGCGGACAACCTGGATTCATCATGGTCGGTTCGCGCAACGCGGGTCGAGCAGATTTCCACCGAGAACAGCGAGTTTTCAGCAACTTTTTATCAGGCCAGGGCTAATGCGCCCCTTGAACTACGCTTTACCCGCCGCGGCCACCCGCATTTCCGCCAGCCGGGCGGCCACGCGAATGGCTTCGACCATGCTGCTGGTCTCCGCGCGTCCCGTCCAAGCCAGGTCGAAGGCCGTGCCGTGGGCCACGCTGGTTCGGACGATTGGCAGTCCCAAGGTGACATTGACGGCGCGGTGCATTCCCAGCAGCTTAAGCGCGATATGCCCCTGGTCGTGGTACATGGCCACCACGGCATCGAACAGCCCATCGCGGGCTTTGACCATCAACGTGTCCGTTGGCCAGGGGCCGCTGGCATTGAAACCCAAAGCGCAAGCCCGCTCTACCGCCGGGGCAATGATTTGCCGCTCTTCGTCGCCAAACAGGCCTTCCTCGCCCGCGTGCGGGTTGAGAGCGCAAATGCCAATCCGCGGCCGCGACCCTAGCAACGCCGTCATCAAGATATCAACAAGCTGCGTCTTGGCCAGAATGTTCTCCACGTTCAAATGGGCAAAGACCTCTCGCAAAGCCATGTGCAGCGTGACATGCACCACGCCCAGTCCGGCCGGAGAGCGGATGTATTCGTCATGGCCCAGGTAGAGCAACATGGCAAAATCGTCTACGCCGCATAACTCGGCCAACAGTTCGGTATGGCCCGGATAGGGGTGGCCCGCTTGCCACAGGGCCGCCTTGTGCAGGGGGGCCGTGCAGAGAGCGTCAATCCGCCCATCGAGCGCCAACCGCGCCGCCAGCACCAGCGCATCGTAGGCGGCCTGTCCAGCACGCGGGTCGATGCGGCCCGGCACGGCTTCCGTCACATCGTCTGGCCCGGCGGGAAGGCAGGGAATTTGCTCCGGCGAGGGATTGGCCTCTTCGGGCGAACCGATCACCGCGACCGTGGCCGGCAGCCCGCGCAGGGCCACGGCACGCCTTAGTATCTCGGGATGTCCGACCACAAACGGGCGGCACCAGCCATGCACTTCGGCGGAATTCCACGCGCCGGCGATCGTTTCCGGCCCGACACCGGCCGGGTCGCCAAGGGTCAGGGCTATCAAGGGCTTTGGCATATTGGCATTGTATCCATTGCACTACACCACGGCTTCCCCTTCCACCGCCACGACAGCGGCGAACAACTCCATCAGCCGACGTGTGACGGGACCGGTTTGGCCGGTGCCGATGGTGCGTCCATCCACACGAATTACTGAAGCCAGTTCTCCCATGGTGCCGGTGCAGAACATCTCGTTCGCGCGGTAGACATCGACCAGCGACAGGTCGGCAACCTCGTGCGGCAGATTCTCGCGACGGCAGATATCCAGCACCACCGAGCGGGTGATCCCCTCGGGGCAGGCGTGTGTGTGCGGCGTAAGAATCGTACCGCCGTGGACCAGGAAAACGTGCGTGGCGTTTGTTTCGGCCACAAAGCCGCGTTGATCGAGCATCAGGGCGTCGTCGGCACCGGCGGCGTTGGCCTGGATCTTGGCCAAAATGGAGTTGATCAGATTGTTGTGGTGAATCTTGGGATCTAGCACGTCGGGCGCGGGACGGCGGATGGTGGAAGTCACCAGCGTCACGCCCGACTTGTCGTAAACTGGCGGCTTGTGCTCCGCCAAGACGATCAACGTCGGCCCCACGGTATTCAGCCGGGGATCCATGCCGCTGGTGTACTTTACCCCGCGCGTCAACGTCAGGCGCACATGGACATTGTCGTGCATGTTGTTCGCGGCCAGGGTGCGGCGTATCTCATCCGTGATCCGCGGGTGCGATGGAATTTCGGCAAAAGCCAAGGCTACAGCGGAATCGCGGAGGCGATCAAGATGAGCGCCCAAGCGAAAAATCTTGCCTTGGTACAGCCGCAAGCCTTCCCAAACGGCATCCCCCCCTTGCACGACAGAGTCGAACGGGCTGATCCCGGCCTGGTCGCGGTGAACGAGTTGGCCGTTGATATTGACGACCAGATCGCGATTGCGTTCGTCGTAACGCTGCAGCATGTCGATGGCCCCCGTTGGTAAGTGTTTTGTTACTGAATGCGCTGTGCGAACAGTTGGGCGTATAGCGTTTCGCACTCATCGCACAACGATTGCAGTTCCGCTGGCACTTGCTCATCCTTCGGCCGGTAGGTGCCAAAACCGGTGGTGGTTTCTACCTGGTGATACCAGTGTTTGGCCCAGATGCCGTCGGTATCGCGGCGGCCGGGCGGCCAGTGCAGCATGCATTCGTCGAAATGCGTGCCGAGCGCGTCGCAAAGCCGCGTGAGGATTCCTCGCGGATTCTCCAAAACATCGCGAGAGTCGATGATCGGGGGAGTGCCGCCGGTTTGCCGGCGTGCCCACTCGAAGATCTCCATTTGCTGCGGCAAGCCAGTATCGGCCAAGGTGGGCCGCGGAATAAAGTGCAACAGCGACGTCAACATCTCACGCGGTTCGCGAATCAAGAAGGCGTGGGTCAGCCCATCGAGCCAGCCCCGGTCGATTTCCGGCAACAGGTGATGGCTCATCTGTTTCTGGTAAAAGATCGCCTTGCCCTGGGGAATGGGCCCCGTCAGCCAACTGGCGACTTTGCGCCAATCGGCTTCGTGATGGCCGATGACTTCGTCGGCACCGGGGTGCGGCAACCGCGTCGTTTGCAAGTAGTGGGCGTAGAGCGGTTCATCGCAGACAAAGGTATCGGGCCGATTGCCCCAAGCCCGCAGCATGGCCGTGGAGATATTCCGCGGTCCCGACCACATGGCGATTCGCAAAGGTTGTGGATTCATGCAACCGTTTATAGCATTGGCCTGCATAGGATCAATCGGTCGATGCCGGGCCTGGCGGATGCTTCCTGGCCAGCCGTCGGTTACATTGGCATCGGTTGCCATGTCTGTTTGACAAGTTCTTGTTGGAATACCGCCGAGCACCACCGATGGATGATGCATCCTCGCCCCCGCCTGCCGATCGCTCCTCGCCCATGTCGGCCAGCCAATACGCGGACCACATGCGCCTGCAAGGCGGCATTAAAACGGCCAAGATCCTGGGAATCGCTTGCGTGGTCTACTCGTCCCTGGGTTTGATGATGGCCATGTGTTGCGGGCTTTCCTCCGCCGGCATCGAGGCCATGGTGCGGCAAGTCGTCACGCAAATGCAGACCGCCCAGCAACAATTCAAGCAGGCCTACGAACAAGAACTGGCCGATTTGGAGGAACAAATCAACGCGGCTGACGATGACGAGGAAAAGCGGGCGCTGCGAGATTCTCGCGAGGCAATGATCCAAAGCCAGCCGCTTGCTGCAACCCCGCCCAGTTTGAACGAGCTAACCGCGGTGTTGGCCAGCCCCAAACTAAAGTCATTCTCGGCCATCGAGATTCTCAGCGGCGTTGTACTCAACCTGGCCATGCTGGCGACGGGTATCGGCCTGATCCAGCGCAAGCGGTGGGGCCGGGTTGGCACCTGTTACGTCAGCGTACTTAAGGTCGCGCGATTGCTGCTGCTGTATCTGCCGTTCATGTTCGTCATCTGGCCGGGATGGGTGCGTGAACTCTCGGCGGTGACGGAAAAAATGGTCGAGGAAACGCAGAAGAATAACCCTGCCGCCGCTGCCCCCCCGGCCGGAGTTCCCACGCCCAAGCAGATGGCGCAGCAGGTTTCGCTCACGGTTTATGTCTATGGGGTCATGTGGGCCTGCATGATGGTCGTCTTGTCCCCGATTCTACCGGGAATCCTGCTCTGGCTGCTGCGACGGCCGAATGTCGTGGCCGCTTGCCATGCCGCACCGACGTTGGCGATGGAATGATATTCGGATGAATCTCGTCGAATACCTGTTCGGGCCGCTGGCGGATGTCGAGTGCCGCCGCGCACTGGGCAAGGCCCGCTGGATCTGGCTGCGGTTGGCGTCGGCCTTGCCCGGCCTAGGAGTCGTGCTGATCTTTGTCTGGATCTGGTGGGTCACAACGGTTTTCGATTCCACCAGTTCGCCCTCTACGTTGCTGCGGGTGGGCGTGGCCACCATTGGCATGTACAGCGTGGCGGTGGCGATTATTTTCGCGCCTGCCACGTTGGCGGCGACGTTGGCGGGCGAGAAGGACCGCGGCACGCTAGCGCTGTTATTGACCAGCCGCGTTTCACCGCGTGAGATCATCCTGGCCAAACTGGCCAGCCGGCTGCTGCCGATCTTACTGTTGTTGCTGGCGGGCGTGCCGGCATTGGTATTGATGGCGGGCCTGCCGGAAGTGGGCCTGGCCCCGACCTTATTGCTGTGTCTGCTCCCATTTGCCGTCGCCTTGGGAGGAGCCGGACTGGCATTGGCCATCTCAACCGTGGCCCGCAAGGGGCGCGATGCCCTATTGGCCGTCTATCTGTTGGAAATCGCGCTGGTCCTGGTGCCGCTATTCTTGATCGATCTGGTCCCCCCGTCGGTCTCACGCTGGATATTGTCGTTCAACCCGTTTCATGGCGTCTTCTTACTGGCCTTGCGCGGCTCCATTACTCGGGCGGCGGTTTCCATCGCGGTCTGGAGCAGCGTGGGCCTGTTGGGCATTGCCTGGTCAGCCTGGCGGTTGGCACCGATCTATCTGCGGCAACTCAACGGAGGATCGGCTCGCGGCAAACAGCGGGAACGACGGACGATGACCGTCAGCGAACGGCCCATGTTGTGGAAAGAAATTCACTGTGGCCAAGGCCAGCACAACCGACTATTGCGGTGGCTCATCTGGCTATTGATGGCCGTGTTGGGCGTTACGGCCACGGCCCTGGCCGTCGTCATCGGTTTGGAAAATTACGGCGTGCGGCTGGGATGGGTCTCCGCCGATGCCGCGGGCAAGGCCGTGCTGCCGCCGTTGGTGGTGGCGACAGCCGACATACTGCGGCGTTGGGCCGAGTTGTCAGCCTACCCGCTAAGCTGGCTGGTGCAGTGGGCGGTCGGCATGCGGGCCGCGGTGGCGATTGCCTCGGAGCGGGAGCAAGAGACGTGGGACACCTTGATGACCACGCCGTTGGAAGGCAATGAGATCGTCGGCCCTAAAATCGTGGGAAGCCTGTGGTCCATGAAGCTGCTGCTGCTGGCGGCCGCCGTCAGTTGGGGCCTGAGCGGCCTGTCGGGGGCGATGGAACCGGTTGTCGTATGGAACTTTGTGTCGCGGACGACCATGGCCAGTGCCTTTATGGCGGCCGTTGGTACGTGGGCCTCCGCCCAGGCAAAATCAGCCGCGCGGGCCATGACGGTGACATTGGCGCTGTGGCTGGCCGCGGCCATCGTGGTGATTGTGGCGGGGGGAATCCTCACGGCCATCGGCGCACTGCTGGTGGCGTTGCTGAAAGTCGTCGCCGAATCCAATCACTGGTACGCCACCCGCGACTTACTGAGCCTGCTCAGCTTTTCTCAAGGATACGAATTTATCCGCCTGGCGGTTTTCGCCGCCGCGACCCTTTTGGCCGCTTGGGTTTGCCGCCGAAATTTCGATGCCTTGGCTGGGAGGAACTACATCCGCGCATACATTCCGCCCCCGTTGAACTACGTCAGGCCTTATCAAATGGCGACCCATCAGGCAGGTCCCATGGGCCTCGACGGACGCCCCTTGCCGCCATTAAAGCCGCGACCGGCGGCCAGGCCCGTGGCCGAAATGCCCCTCTCCCAGGATTTGCCCCCAATTCCCACCTCACCCACCGCGGCACCAGCACTCGGCGAAACTCCGAACAAGCAGCCCCGGGATATGCCGGCGATCCCTCTGGTGATGCCGATCCCTTCGCCCCCGCCGGATGAACGTCAACGTCCAGATAGCGGGTGAAATGATGTGACAGGCAACGGCTTGAGCGACCCCGTTCGTCCGCCTATGGTGGTAATGCGTATTACCTCATTCAAAAAAATCCGCATCGGTTTTGGACCCTTAGCAGAGAAAATTGCCATGCATTTGCCGCGAGTTCGATCCCTTCCATGCGGTAATACGTCATCCTGGCTGGTCTGTCTGGCCATGCTTATGGTGCTGACCGGCTGGGCCGCGGCCGAGGAGCCGGCCGGGTGGCAAATGGGCGAGCCGATTGCACTCGATGGCGTCAGCGTGAAATTGTCGCGGCCGGTACTGGTGGCGCGGAGCAGCGGGTACTTGTGGTTCCCCACGTTGGCGAAGCTCTCCGATGGCCGCATTTTGGCCACCATGTCGAACTATGCCGATAAACATGTCGCCGTATCGACATCCGCCCAGGCATTTTCCGACGATGGCGGCCTTACCTGGAGCAAGCCCTCGACGGCGCTTTTTTGCGACGTTCATTTGCGCCTTCCCAATGGCGACGAGATGTTTTTGCCCTATTACATGCAGCCGTCGCCAGACGGCGGCATGACCGCCCCATTTCAGATCTATCGCGCCGCCAGCCAGAGCGTGGAACCAATTGAAAAAGGTTTGTCGGTCAGCGGTTGGCCCCGGCCCGACAAGGGCTTTGCGCCGGAGCTAGGGTTGTCGGGCTTTGTCTTCAGCGGACAAGCGGTGGAGTTGCCAGACCAGGGCTATCTGGCCACGCTGTATGGCTGGTTCGAAGGAGACAAACGCTTCAGCCTGGTGGCCGCGGAATCGGCCGATGGCAAGAAATGGAAAATCCGCTCGACCATCGCCGGGCCGGAATGCCGCTTGCCCGGCTGGGAAGGCCCTTGCGAAGCCGCCCTGTGCCGCCTGAAGGATGGCCGTTTGCTATGCGTTTATCGGCTGGCGGGCTACGTCCCCCTGGGGCAGTCGTTCAGCAGCGACGAAGGCCGCACTTGGACCAGCCCGCAACCGATGAAAGGGCCGTTCTCGGTTCAGCCCAGCCTGGCCGCGTTCCCATCGGGCCGGCTGGCATTGTCGGGTGGAAGGCCTGGCGTGGTCTTGTGGCTGAATCTCGATGGGCAGGCACTCGACTGGCAAGCCGTCGATCTGCAAGCCCACCACGATGCCTGCCACCCCAAGGAACCGATCACCACGGGCTTGGAGCGGACATCGAGCTACACCGAAGTCATCGCCACCGGCGAGGGGGAAGGGCTCGTGATCTACGACCGCATTCCCAAGGGTTGGCGAGAGATTCCCGCCGATTCGCCCGACACCAATAGCGTATGGGTGGTCCGCTTTGAAGCAGAAACCTCCACGCCGTAGACCTGCAACCATGCCACCCACGTTGCTTTCCATGCAGGCGATTCATAAGCGTTTTGGCGCTACGCTGGCGCTGCGCGGTGTCTCTCTGGAAGTGCGGGCGGGCGAGGTTCTGGCGTTGATCGGCGAGAACGGTGCCGGCAAGAGTACGCTGATGAAGATTCTCAGCGGCGCGCATCCGCCCGACATGGGCCGCATGGAATTGGCCGGCCAACCCTATGCGCCGCGCGGTCCCCACGCGGCCCGTCTGGCCGGCGTGGCCATGATTTATCAGGAGCTCAGCCTGGCTGCCGACCTGTCGGTCGAGGACAACATCATGTTGGGGCAAGAGACACACCGTTTGGGCTGGCTGCGGCGGGGCGAGCAGCGGCGGCGCGTCCGTGATGCCCTGGCCTTGCTGGGCCATGCCGAACTTCGGCCCGAGACGCCCGTGCGGCGGTTGTCGGTGGGCGCGCAACAGCTTGTGGAGATTGCCCGGGCGCTGGCCTTCGACGCCAAGGTGCTGGTATTCGACGAACCGACCAGTTCCTTGGCCGGCCGCGATGTGGAACATCTGTTTGAAGTGATCCGCCGGTTGCGTGATTCGGGCCGGGGGATTGTCTACATCAGCCATTACCTGGAGGAGGTCCGCCGCATCTGCGACAGTTACAGCGTGTTACGCGATGGAGAAACCGCCGGCAGTGGCCGCGTGGCCGATGTGACGGACAAGCAAATCGTGGCCCTGATGGTAGGACGAAACGTGGCCGACCTGTTCCCCCAGGTGCCGCATCAACCAGGAGAGCCGCTGTTGTCGCTAGCGGGGCTGTCGGGCAACAAAAAGCCGAGCGATGTCTCGTTGGAGTTGCGGCGCGGAGAAATTCTAGGGCTGGCCGGGCTGGTGGGGGCGGGCCGAACGGAATTGCTGCGTTGCATCTTTGGCCTGGACCGCGTGCGCGGCGGGCAGGTGCGCGTAGCCCACCTGCGCTGGTCGCGGACGCGCGGCGCCATGCAAGCCGGGCTCGGTTTGCTTTCGGAGGACCGCAAGGGGGAAGGGCTGGCCCAGCAGCGCTCGATTGCCGACAATATCACTCTCAGCCGGTTGCGGCCTTACAGCCGGTTGGGGTTTCTGAACCTCGCCCGCCGCAAATCCAATGTCGCCCATTGGATGCAGCGGTTGGAGATCAAAGCGAAATCGGCCGAACTGCCCGTGTTGGCCCTGTCGGGCGGCAATCAGCAAAAAGTCGCCCTGGCGCGACTGCTGCATCAACAGGCCGATGTTCTGTTGCTGGACGAACCGACCCGCGGCATCGATGTCGCCACCAAGGCCACCATCTATCGCCTGATCGGCGAACTCGCCGCCCAAGGCAAAGCCATCTTGTTTGTCAGTTCGTACCTGCCCGAACTGCTAGCCATGTGCGACCGGCTGGGCGTCATGGCTCGCGGACGATTGCGGGAGATTCGCCCCGTGCAAGACTGGACGGAACATACGGTGCTGGAGGCGGCGATCGCGGCGGAAGAAACGAGTTAGATTTTTGATTTTCGATTTTTGATTTTTGATCAATTTCATTCGGGCGGCTTTGGCCTGTAGGAGGCGATTCCATCGCCGATGGATGTGCGACGGGCCGTTCCATCGGCGATGGAATCGCCTCCTACAGTCAGGCGAGGCGGCTTTGTTGGCAGGCTTCGTCGTAGGCTGCTCCCAGGTCGAGTGGGATGCAAAGTTGTTTGTCGAGGGGCAAGGGGAGCGTGGGCAGGGGACGGCCGACTTCCAGCGGTGCCGTCCAAACCGCGATCGACTCCGACGAGTCAGTGCGAGTCGGCCGGTAAGAAGCCGCATACAGATCGGCCGACGGCAATCGGTATTCGCCGCCCGCCCCCATCAGGCCGATGAGTTCGTTGTGTAAGTTGGCCTGGCGGCTGGTGACGATGTCGGCCACCAACAAACCCACGCCCTGTTGCAAATAGCTGGCGCATTTGACGGAAAACGCCCGCCGATGTTCGCCTCGGTCCTTGTTGCCAGGGCTAACCAGTTCTATCGCGGCCACCAAGGTCGGGCCCGACTCGCTGCTGAGCACTAGCACTTCCAGGCTATCCGGAAAGACCGCCGGCAGGAACATGGCGGGTGCTGGTGGCGACCAGGCCTTCGTCCGCAACGTGGCGGTGGATGGGAAATCCGCGCTTGCTGAGCGCAGCTCAAAGCTGGCCACGTCAATTTCCACCCGGCTGCCGACGTGGACTTGAACCTCCGCGAAATAATCCGGCGGTAAGAGATCGCGATTGAGCGCATCGGCGATGGCCGCCGCCCACCGGGCATGAAACGATTCCCAGTGGCGCAGACTGCTTAACGGCGGATGAAAATGATCCAGGAGCATATTGCCGACCGTCCCGAGGGTTGAATCAATCGTCCAGTTCAATCTAGTCCGATGGGACGGAGGCAACAACTAGTCTTGGGTTCCTCTGACTAGCATGCACCCGCCGTCGGCGCTTTTTCGCCTGGACCGTGCGGCGCGGTGAGTTAGAATCGCACGGACTTGTTTAATCTCGCGCGTCGCCGTTGCCGCTTTCTGGTGTTTGCCGTCCATCGATCCGAGAGAGTTTCGTGTCCTCTATTTCGCCCCAGCCCAAATTGTTAGCACGCGCTTGGAGCGGATTGCGCGGGCTATTGGGGCCGGTGGTCGCCTTATGGGTCGTGGTGGTGTTTTTCACGGCCGCCGAGTTCGTGCAGGCCAATTGGAACGGACAAACGTATCGCAATAATTTTTTCAATGTTGAAAACGCCCGCAATGTGCTAGTGCAGAATGTCACGGTGGCCGTGGCGGCGCTGGGGATGACGGTCATTATTATTGCTGGCGGCATCGACCTTTCGGCTGGCACGGCTTTGGGATTGTCCGCCACGGTGCTGGCCTTCTTGCTCAAGGGGAGTTGGTCCCCCACGATGGCCGTGGGGCTCTGCTTGGCCACGGGATTGGCATGTGGGTTCGTCAATGGCGTGCTGGTTAGCGCGTTGCGGGTGGTCCCTTTTATCGTCACGCTGGGGTCGATGACGTTCTATCTGGGTGTGGCCAAGTGGGTTGCCAATGACAGCACCGTGCGGCCCAACACCGCGAATGTCCCCGGGTGGATGCCGGCCCTGGTCGATCCGCAAGCCCAACTGCCCGATCACGGCGTCGCCAGCGGAATCTGGCTGGCACTCCTCTTGGCGGGGGTCATGGCCATCTTGCTGAATTACACCGTGTTTGGCCGGCACGTCTTTGCCTTGGGTTCCAACGAGGCCACGGCCCGCTTGTGCGGCATCAACGTGCCACTCACCAAAATCGCCGTCTATTCGCTGGCCGGACTGTTTTTCGGGATGGCGGGCGTGTATCAGTTCAGCCGCCTGTCATCGGGAAGCCCCACCTCGGGCAGCGGCATGGAACTCAAGATCATCGCCGCCGTGGTCATTGGCGGCGGCAGTCTGAGCGGTGGCCGAGGCAGCATCCTGGGGACGCTGGCCGGGGCCGGCATCATGGGTGTCATTGGCAGCGGCTGCACCATGATCAACCTCAGCAACCGCGTGCAAGACATGATCCTGGGCGTTATCATCGTGGCAGCCGTGACCATTGACCAATTCCGCCAGCGCCGGGCAGAACGGTAGAAAAGGCGAAAGCCTGAAGGCGAAAGGTGGGTCGTCTATTTGCGTGACTTTGTTGGCTTTGCTAGCGTTTTAGGGTGAACCGATACCCTTTGCATGCCCCTGTCTTTCTTCGCCTTTCGCCTTTCGCCTTTATCCTTTCCCCTTCCCCTGAAACTTCGCCGCCACCGCCGGGGTATAGATGAATAGAACCGAGCGATACGAGGGGGTCCCTCTTGCCGGATGAACTGCGTGAACTGGTCGAGCGCTGCCTGGCGGGCGATGAACCCGCCATGACAGCCCTGGTGGACCGTTTTCGCGGCCAGGTGTTGGGCGTTTGCCTGCGGATGATGGGCAACCGGGCCGACGCCGAGGATGCGGCCCAAGAGACCTTCACGCGCGCGTTGCGGTATCTGCGGCACTGGGACAATACGCGAGATTTCGGCCCGTGGCTGTTTGGCATCGCCGGCAACCGCTGCCGCAGCCTGCTGGCGATCCGCAAGAACAAGCCGCGGATGGCCATCTTGGCCGATGGCCAAGCCGATAACACACCCGACCCCCAAGACGAACAGCAATTGGCCGAGGAAATTGAACGGGCCTTGAAACTATTGCGGGACGAACATCGGCAGGCGTTCTTGCTGTTCCATGAACAACAGATGAGTTACGACGAAATTGCCGCAGCGCTCGACAGCCCCTTGGGGACCATTAAGACCTGGGTCCACCGAGCGCGGCGGCAGCTTGCCGAGGAATTGATCAAGCGCGGAGTAGTTGGAGAGACCGACCATGCAGTGCGATGAGTTTGAAAACCGGCTGAACGACCTGCTCGACGCGCGTGCCGCGCCCGAGCAAGACCCGCAACTGGCCGCCCATGGCGAGGAATGCCAGCCTTGCCGCGCCTTGCTGGCGGCGGAGCGGCGTCTGTTGCAGGGACTGGCGCGCAATACGCTCCCCACGGTGGCGGCGGACTTCGCTGACGTCGTTGTGCGGCGGTCGCGTGTGCCGGTTCGTCCTTGGCGGAAATACGCGGCCTGGGCCGTGGCTGCCTCTCTGTTAATGGCCGTTGGCATCCGCTGGATGACTACCGGCCAAATCGCGGGACCAACGCCGACGACGATCGCCAAAGATACCCCCGGCGGTACATCGCCAGATGCGATCGGCCAGCAACTTCCGCCCTTGCCAGGTCGGACTACGCCGTCCAGATACCTGGCGGCTGCCCAAGAAACACGACAGACTTTTTCCGAAGCCTTGCTGATATTCCCAACCACCCCTTCCGTGGCAACTTCCTCGACGGTGGCGGGACCGGCGGACGATGAACCAGGGGAAGAAGCCGTTTCTTGGCCGGCCGATGTGGCCGAATGCATGGAACCGCTGGCCGACACGACCGGCGACGCACTCGACTTCTTGTTGAGCGTGCTGCCTGCCGATGCGGAGGCCGCGCAGCCCGCGGCCGAGACGTTGCCGCCCCCAGATGGTGTCTGATTTCGATGTTTAACGCCGCTCACCGTCTGCTATTAGGCCTCTGTTGGGCCGCCGTTTTAGGGACAGCGGCCACCAGCCGCGCGGATCAAGGCACGCTGGCCGACTGCATTCCCGCCGACGCCGGTTTGTGTTTGGAGTTCAACCAACTCCCCGCTGGCATTGGGCAATTTGCCGACAGCCCGCTCGGACGGCGGTTGAAGCGATTTCCACCCCTTGCCGCATTGGCCGGTGCTGATGGCGCATCGATTACGCATTTGGCGAACAAAATGGCTGCCGAAATTGGCTTGCCCGCCGATGAGATGGCGCGGCGGCTGTTTGGCGGACGAATGGCCCTGGCGGTCTGGTCGAGCGGCGACCGCCAGCCGGGCGAGCAGTTGGTTTTGCATTTAGTCGAAGCCGACGACGAGGCCTATTTGAAAAAAGCGGTGGCTGGCCTGTATGCCTCCGAGGAACGCTCTGGCGAGCTAAAATCCCAAAGCACGGTGGAACATGCCGGTCAAAGCTACCAGGTGCGCACGTTGGTCCGCGGCAATCGCGAACGGCGTGTTTGCGTGTCGGTTGTGGGCCGCTTGGGAATTGTCTCCGGCAGCGAGCGGTTGATGCGGCAGGCTCTACAGCTTGCGGCGAGCAAGTCCCAGAATGCGAGCGGGCTGTCAGCGCTGCCGGCTTATCAGGCGGCTTTGGCAAAATCCTCGCCAACGGCCCATGTGCGTGCCTTTATACAACCGCGGGCCTGGGACCAAGAAGTCGCCAGCCGTCTTGGGCCGGCCACCGCACAAGACAAGCGGGCTGTCGCCCGGCAACGGCTGCTAAGTGTTTGGAAATCGGTATCGTCGATAACCGCCACACTGGAATTGTCGGATCAGCCCCGTTTCGAGGCGTTCTTGGCGATTACCGCGGAGGAGATTCCCCGTGGACTGGAAGACGCCTTGGGTGGCCTGGCGGGCGAGGCCGCCTTTTTGAAAAGAATACCCGCCAATAGCCTGTTGGCGGTCGCCGGACATATTGATCCGCGGCAATTGTCCGCCTTGGCCGCACTTAGTCCCGCCGCCGGCAAGGCCGCGACAATTACGGAATTGCTCGACGCGGCGTTAGGCGGACTTGGCCCAAATGCCGGCCTGGCGTTGCTGCCTGCCGAAAAACAAGAACAACAGAATGCTTTACAAGGTGTCGTTGGCTTGCAGGTCGGAAATCGCTTGGAGGGTGACGATGCCGGCCCTGGCGAAAAACCCACGGACGGCCTGCGAGATGCCGTACAGGCCGCGTTGGACCTGGCTGTCCGTTCCGCGAACGAGCGCCACCCGGCATCCTCCGTTGCCTTGAAATCGCACGATATCAAGGGCCTGCCCGGTTGGCTCTTGTCGAGTGTGGAGAAAAAAGGGGACGAAAATAGCCCAGCAGCCAGCGAACCGATCGCCGCGATTGGGCTGGCCGACCGCTTGTTGCTGGTCGGCAATTCGTCGGCGGCCGTCGCGGCGGCGGTTGGCGTTCCGCCCGAGGAATCTTTGGCGCACTCCGCCAGTTTCCATGAGTTGCTTAGCCCCAGGTTGGCCGCGCCAGGCCAGGTATTCTATCTCAACGCGGCGGCGTTGCGGCGGGCATTGGCCGATCATCCACAATCGGCGATTGATTTCGCTTCGCGACATCGCGGCGCAACGCCAGAACAAGCCAGGCGGGCCCTGCAACAACTAGGGACCGTCTTGGCCCTCGTCGACCGCATTGCCGCCACGGCCACGGTAGACCGTAGCGGCGTCGGCATCTCCAACGCCATCGCCACCGACAACGAATCCGCCAACAACAAATCCCCCATCCAAAATCCAAAATCTAAAATCCAAGATTAGCCTATTGTTTGGCGACTCGGGCTTTCAACTTCGGATCTTTGGCCAGCGGCAACAGCGCTGGTTTGCCGGTCTCGGCCGATTGGTAGATGCCCAGAATGATCTCCACGCTGCGGCGGCCTTCGCGGCCATCCACGGCGGGTGCCTTGTCCTTGCGAATGGCGTCTAGCATGTCTTGAAACTGCTTGGTGTGGCCATGATGGCCGATCGCCGTGGGGTCGCTGGCCCCGCCGCCGCCGCTTTTGCGGTTGGACATTTGCTCTTGGATGGCGGCATCGCGCTTATTGGCCTTGGCGAAGTCCCACTTCACGATGTCTTCTTCCTCGATCATGGCCGAGCCGGCATCGCCGTGGATTTCAATCCGCTTGAGATAGCCGGGGTAGGCCGCGGTGCTGGCTTCAATGATGCCTAGCGCTCCGCTGGCATAGCGAATAGTGGCCACGGCGGTATCCTCGACGGCAATTCTCTGATGCGCCAGCAGGCCGGTTTGGGCGCGGATTTCAACAACCGGGCCCATCAGCCAGTTGAGCAGGTCCACGCTGTGGATGGCCTGGTTCATCAACGCGCCGCCGCCGTCCAGTTCCCAGGTGCCGCGCCACTTGCCGCCGTCGTAATAGGCCTGCGTGCGGAACCACTTGACGTAAGCATCGCCCAAGGTGAGCTTGCCGAAGCGTCCGCTATCGACAGCCCGCTTCAGTTCAACCGCCGAACCGTGAAACCGCGAGGGAAAAATCGTGCCGAGTTTGACACCCGCCTTGTCGCAAGCCTTGATGATGGCATCGCACCGCGACAGGGTGATTTCCAGCGGTTTCTCGACGATGATGTGTTTGCCGGCCTTGGCGGCGGCCACCGCCGGTTCCAAGTGTGCTCCGCTGGGGGTGCCAATCGTGACGATCGTCACCGCCGGATCGGCCAGCATATCGTCCAGCTTGTGATACGCTTTGCAGCCGGTCTGCTCGGCCAGGCGGTCGGCCGCCGAGGAGAAGGTGTCATGGCAAGCAACAAGCTTGGCCCCTTTCAGATCGGCGATGGCCTTTGCGTGAAAGTTGGCGATCATTCCGCAGCCAATTATGCCAAAGCCGTGAGCCATGCTGTAATCTCCCTGAGGTATCCGCGGGGTGTGGCCGGTTCGGACGGGCCAAGAAAGGCGGATTATAGAAGGGGCGGGCGGACGATTCCAGGTACGCGGCAGAGCAACATTGGCGGAGACAATGCCCGCACAATAGTTGCTACCGGTCCCGGTCGAGGTTATCGTCTAGGGTATCCGCGTGGACGGCGCTTGATCGCGCCGCGCATGGCGGAAGGCGCGGCCGTGCGTTCGCGGTCCCCCATGTTACGTTCATCGTCCAGCGGTTCGACCAGGATCATTCGGTCAGGAGCAATTCTCATGAGTCATCGCAACACACGTCGCGACTTCATCAAGTCCACGGCTTTGGCCGGGGTTGGGGTTTGGGTCGCGGGTTCGGCACGTGCCGAAGAGAAGGCCAAAAGCGCCAACGACAAGATCAATTTTGCCTGCATTGGCATTAGCGGCAAGGGGAGCAGCGACACGGCGGACGCCGCCCAAAACGGCAATATCGCGGCCATTTGCGACGTTGACGAAAACAGCCTGGGCAAAGCGGGCGAGCTTTATCCCAATGCCAAGAAGTACACCGACTTCCGCAAGATGCTGGAGGAAATGGGGGCCGGCATCGACGCCGTCACCGTCAGCACGCCCGACCATTGTCACGCCGCCGCCAGCGCCATGGCCATGCGGATGGGCAAGCATTGCTTTACGCAAAAGCCCCTCACCAAGACGATCTACGAAGCCCGCAAGTTGGGCGAGATCGCCAACGAGATGAAGGTGGCCACGATGATGGGCAACCAGGGAACCGCCAACACCACCCTGCGCGAAGCCGCCGCGGCCCTGCGTGCCGGCGCGGTGGGCAAGGTGCAAGAGGTTCACGTTTGGACAAATCGCCCCATCTGGCCGCAAGGGGGTGCCCGGCCGGAAGCCGCCGCCGAGACGCCCAAGCATGTTCATTGGGATCTTTGGCTCGGCCCAGCCCCGTATCGCCCCTATGCGGCCGGCTATCACCCCTTCGCCTGGCGCGGCTGGTGGGACTTTGGCACCGGGGCCTTGGGGGACATGGCCTGCCACACCGTCAACATGCCCTACATGGGCCTGGAATTGCGTGATCCAACCTCCGTGCAAGCCGAGCATTCGGGCCACAACGGCGACAGCTACCCCAACTGGTCGATCATCAACTACGACTTCCCGGCCAATGACTGGCGGCCGGCCTGCAAGATGGTCTGGTACGACGGCGGTAAGAAGGTCTCGCCAGACTTGCTGGAAGGTGAAAAACTCAGCGACTCGGGCGTGCTGGTGATCGGCGACAAGGGCAAGATGTATGCCCCCGGCGATTACTGCGAAAACGGGCACAAAATGCTGGGTGGAGCCGACGATCCGGATGTGGACATCGAATCTTCCCCCGGCCACTTTGCCGAGTGGATTCGGGCGATTCGCGGCGGCCAGCCGGCCAAGAGCAATTTTGTGGACTACGCCGGCCCACTGACCGAGACGATCTTGCTGGGCAACCTGGCCATCTTCGCCGATAAGACCGGCAAGGAAAACGTCAAGGTCGAATGGGACGCCAAGAACATCGCGGCCAAGAACGCCCCGCAAGTCGCGGACATCATCAAGTACGACTACCGCGAAGGCTACACGCTGTAGATCGGCAATTCTCGTGCTTGCCATCGAGTAGTTCAGCGCGGCTCTGGGGATGTTCCCCAGGGCCGCGTTTTTTGTCGGCTGTAGGAGGCGATTCTATCGCCGACCAACTTATAGGAAACGTCTCCCGACGGCGTCAATCCGCGTTCCAATTTCAGAACGCGGGCCGCGATCTCTGTCCGCGCCTCAACTCTTTGTCAAATTGGGTGCCTCCACCCCCAAGGCGGTGGCCAGGGCGATCTGGTGGTCTTGCTCTTGCACCAGGATTCCGCGGATGTGCTCCGCGATGGCATATTCGCCGAGCGCTTCGCACTGCCGCACCCGCAACCGGTAGTGGCGGATCGTTTCGTTCTCGTTGTCCAGATCGAATCGCAACATATCCTCGGCTTTGGCGGAGGTCTTGACCGGTTTGGCTGCCGCGACGGGCATGCCTCCCAAATAGTCGATTTGTTCCGCGATAATCATAGCGTGGGCCAGCTCCTGGCTGGCGTGAACCTTCAGCTCCGCGGCAATATTCATATATTGCGGGCCTTTCAAGACCTGCGAGTAAACCACATAAGCAATAATCGCCTGATACTCGCGAGCCAAGTCCTCATTCAGCAAGCCAATCAAGTCATCGCGCGTTACGGTCACGTTAGCATCGCGTGCCGAGCTTTCTTGTTTCATGGCAAATTCCCCTCATTGATGATGGATTTTTTTCCTGCCCCCAACAGGGCAGCCTTTACGCGACTCTGCGGCCCTGAAGCAGATTCACCACCAGGACAACGAGCGCCACAACCAGCAACAGATGGATGAGATTTCCACCCACGCTGAAGCCTATCCCCAGCGCCCACATCAACAACACGACAAGTAATACGGTCCACAACATGTTGGGCCTCGAATCAGAAAAGGTTCGGTTTAAGAACAACGCGATTCATGAATTATGGAGAAATGCATTTTCCGTACCGGAACCCGCGGAGCATGGCCTGGGCGAGTTGCCAACAGGCAGCCAATTCCCGCCAGAGTCGCGGAATGCCGCCACTTTCGCCGCGCTAAAAGGCAGCGTATTTGAGCCGGAAATGGCCAGGAACTACCCGTTGACGCTAGCGCCTTGCCAGCCGGCGGGCCAGCCTGGTGCCTGGGCAATCACCATTCAGCCCATGGCTAAAAAAACGAGGGAGTACCGGCAATAGGACCGGCACTCCCTCGGGAATTTCGCCAGAGGCTATCAGCCTTTAGAAAGCTACTCGTTGCTTTCGCGGACGAGCGGCTCCATGGCCTTGGTGTTGCGTTCGACCGCCAGGATGACGGTACGCTGTTCCACGCCATCCACGCTGCACGCCACCGCCGGAATGACCTGGCGGCAGTTGGGCATGCTGTAGCGGACGCTAAAGGTGCCGTCGGCCTGCACCTTGACGGGTTCGCCTTGCAAGGTGACGTGGGCATCGGGCTCGGTGGTGCCGAAGACGATGAGTTCGGCATCCAGATCGAATGAGAAGCTGCGGCGGCGCGAAACCACGCCGTTGGCACCCGCCCCAAACTTGGTCGTCATGGGGGAACCCATCGGACGACGCAGCCGTTCCTCGAACACCTCTTGCAAGTCGCTGGAAGTACCGTTGCTGGCGTAGCCGCCGCTCATGGCGTAGATCTTGTCGAAATCCTCGACGACCTCCGACCAATTCTCGTCCTCGGCATCGCTGGCGGCCGAGCGCGGCGTGCTGACCACGTTGCTGCGGGCCAACAAGTAGAACCGCCCGTTGGCGGCCAAATAGCCGATATCCAACCGGTAGTTCTTGGGAGGATCTTCCACATCAACGTACCAATTGTTGACATCGCCGTGGATGTCGATATCGCGGATCACGCGCTCGCCCGTGCTGGTCGTGCCGTTGCCGGAAATCTCCAACACACGCAACGTCGGCTTGGCCGAATGCCAGTCTTGGCCCATCGCGGCTTCGGCCCGGCGGACGCCTTGGCGGCTGAGTTCCCAATAGGCATGCAGCCAGTAAGGGCCACGGACCATGGCAATCAGACGATCCTTGGCATAGCCTTCCGGGCGGCCCGGAGGAGTACAAGAGGCTAGGTTCTTCAATCTTTCTTGCTTCGTCTTGATCTGGGCGATCTTCAACTGCGCCTTGCTAGGCTTGGCCGTCGGCACATTCTTGGGCGGCAGAACCTTCAGCAACATCGGCGCGCGGGCGGAATCCGACTTGTCGGCGGATGGCTTGGAAGCCGCCGGCTTGCTGGCGGGCCGTTTGGCGGCAGCGGCCGCCTTGCGCGACGACGAACTCTTAGCGGCAAGGTGCAGTTTGCCGTTGGTGGAGATCCGCGAGTTGGTCGACAAGCGGGCCGGCAGCGCGGCTTTCTTGGCGGTCTTGCCCCGCGATGCCGCTTTGGTCCGCGTGGCCGACTTGGTCCGCGAGGAACTGGATGCCTTGGCTCGCGTGGAATTCTTGGCCTGAATGCGGCCAAGGGCACGGACCAATTGGTCCTTCTTCATACCGTGCCAACCCGACACACCTCGTTTCTTGGCCATTTCGGCCAATTTCTTGAGCGTGCAGGCCTTCAAGGCTTCCGTTGTCATGGGCTTCTCCCAAATCAGGGCCATAGGGCGGTACGCCACGGCCTGCATTGACTTGAATGTCGTCCCTGACTGGACGCTAAGGATATTCTCCTTCCGGCTATCCTTGGCCGGAAATACGGCTGAATCGAGACAGGGCTTGGCGATACTTTCGCCACACCGCCATCGCACGTCGTGATTCTAGCTATTAGCGCACCAGCAATTGGGGCCAAAATGGCCATTCTTGCTGGGGGAAAGTCGGAACCGACGACGCAAAATTGATTCTAACCGAACTCCGGGCAACACGCAACCAGAAAGCGAATTCCTACTCGCTATGGCTCCTGAAAATGAAATTCGTAAGTTGCGAACAGGCAACAAGTTCCAACAAAACACCCATTTTCACACAACCATGCCATTCGACGACACTTTGCCGTGCGGCTGTAGCCAATCAGACACAGCAACAATTGCCTGCCTGGCCATCCATAGCCAAGGTCGTCCGTTTCCCAGGCTGCCGCACCACAAGCGTTGACCTGGCAATTACTTACGAGAACCGGCAGACATTGTGAAAAAAAACACGAATTATCATTTCCAGCCAATTGACAGTCGATGCTGGCGTTCGCTAGAGTGTCGAACCTTGAGGCAGGTTACGGGCCTGTAAGCATGGCCAATCGACACAGTTAATCCGTAAGTGATTGCTGTTAAATACGATAAGTTCATCATTCAGGCTCAGGGTTCAATAAAGTCCCACTTGGAAAACTCGTGGAACTGGGTGGCTTGTGGAACAACCTTCCGAGGATCGCCCCCCGATGGCCGTGGCGATGGAATGGGTTTCTAAGCTGACCACGGTGTCGTTGATGATGATACTGCCCGGCATCTTGGGCAATTGGCTCGATAAACGTTGGGGAACCGGTTTTCTGGCGTTGGTTGGGTTTGCCTTGGGTCTTGTGGCGGGTGTTTGGCAATTGTTGGTGTTCGTTAGGGCTGACAACAAATCAAAGCAGTGAGTGCCGCCAGTGGGACAGAAATCAAAGGATCGTCTGTCGTGAGCGCAGTTCAACACGGCCCAGCCCTGTTGCAGCGAATCAACATTGTGCAGCGCTGCGCCATGCTGGCCGGCGTGGTTTTGGTCGCCTGCCTGGTGGCACTGCCCGTTGCCTTGCGATTGTCAGGTTCACAGGGCGCGGTCGCTTGCTGTGTGGCTGCGGCTATCTGCTGCGCCTGTTCGACGGTGGCTCTCGTACTGACGGCTCGCGGCCAAGGTCCCAATGCCGCCCTAAAGGGTCTGCTCTACAGCATGTTCTTTCAGATGGGCATCCCGTTGCTGTGCGGCATCGCCCTGTATCAATCTGGCAGTGCGCTGGCTGCTGGTGGAGTGTTTGGGTGGATTGTGGTTTTTCACCTGATCACATTAGCCGCCAAGACTTTGTTGGTACTGCCGCTGGTCAATCCTGGCAAGTCGTCCATTTCGCAAGGCGCGTAACGCATGGCCGACCCCATTCTGCATATCAAAGACGCCTACTACTTCGAGATTCCGAAGTTTATGTGGCGGCGCGACTGGAAATCGCACGACGAAATCCCCGAAGGCTTGGCGTTCTTGAAAGAGGACCACGCCGATGTGCCGATTGGGGAAATCAACCGCGAAATGTCGGGCAAGGTGGTGATTCCCCAGCCGTTCGGCACGCTTCACAGCCTGTATCAGGCGGAGTCTGGCTTCTGCATCTCCAAGTTCATGGTGCTAGAGGTCGTGGCGGCCGCCATTATCGCCTTTATCTTCATTCGGCTGGCGGGCCTAGCCAGGTCTTCCCACTTGCCCAAGGGCCGTTTCTGGAACCTGTTTGAATCGTTCTTGGTATTCATACGCGATCAAATTGCCCGGCCAGCCATTGGCCACCACGACGGCGACAAGTTTGTCCCGCTGCTGTGGACCTTGTTCTTTTTCGTGTTGGTCTGCAACCTGTTGGGCATGGTTCCTTGGGCTGGGTCGGCCACCGGTTCTTGGTCGGTCACGCTGGCGCTCGCGGCGGTGACATTTCTCACGGTCATTGTTTCCGGGATTCTCAAGTTCGGGCCGATTGGCTTCTGGCTTAATCAGGTTCCGCACATGGACCTGCCGATTTACATGTTTCCCATCAAGATCGGAATCTTCTTCATTGAGGTCTTGGGGCTTTGTATCAAACATGCCGTGTTGAGTATTCGCTTGTTGGCGAACATGGTGGCGGGGCATCTGGTGCTGTTGGCTATTCTGGGGCTGATCGTGGAGTCAGCCAATGCCTCGAACGGCATCTATGCCACGGTGAGCGTTATTAGTGTTGTCGGTTCTACGTTGCTGAGCATTCTTGAGTTGTTCGTGGCCTTTTTGCAGGCCTATGTGTTTACGTTTTTGTCGGCGCTGTTCATCAGTGCGGCGGTTCATCACCATTAGTGGCGGCCCTTCAATCGTCTGGAATAGGTCCGCGATTAAATTCCTCGTGTTTCAGGAGACTCTGACTGTGAACAAGCTTCTGCGTATGGCGGCCCTGGCCGCGCTGGTGTTGTCGTGTGTGGCCGCTCCGGCGATGGCCGCTGATGGCTCTTCCATCAGCTTTAGCGGTGCCTTCGGTGCTGGCCTGGTGACGATTGGTGCCGCTTACGGCATTGGCAAGCTGGCCTCGGCCGCCGTTGAGAGCATGGCCCGTCAGCCGGAAGTCGCCGGTACCATTCAGACCGCCATGATTATCGCGGCCGCTTTGATTGAAGGTTTCACCTTCTTCGCGATCTTCGTGTGCATGCAGCAGAACCCGTTCAAGTAGTCGTTGGCATTGGGTTCGCGTTGCCCTTTCGGTTTTTGGAGTGCCCGCCGTGTTGCGAATAATATGCGCTTTCTTGGCTATCGGCTGGTTTGCCGCGGCAGAGAACTGTTTGGCTCAGGCCCACCCGGGCGGAGGCGAGGCAGAAGTCGAGAACGATGCGCAGATTGACGCCGTCGATGCGCATGGCCACGGCGACGACCACGCGGATGGCCACGGCCACGGCGTAGGGCACGATGGCGCGTCATCGGACCCGTCTGAACTCAAGTCCGATCTGGCGATCTTTACCTTTATCATCTTTGTCTTGCTGTTTGCCATCCTCTACAAGTTTGCCTGGGGGCCGATCTCCACGGCGCTCGACGCGCGGGAGAAAGGCATCAAGGACAACATCGAGGCGGCGCAACGGGCCAATGATGAAGGCAAGGTGCTGCTGGCCCAGTACGAGAAAAAACTGGCCGACGCGCAGGGCGAGGTGAAGGCCATCATCGAAGAAGCCCGTCGCGATGCGGAGCACACGCAGCAAGAAATCTTGGCCAAGGCCCGCGCCGATGCCCAGGCCGAGCGGGACCGTTCGCTGCGTGAGATTGAAACCGCCACGGACCAGGCCTTGAAAGAGCTAGCCGAAAAGAGCACGAACTTGGCGGTCGATTTGGCCGGCAAGATCGTGCAAGCCCAGGTAAAAAAGTCGGATCACGACCGTCTCATTGGCGATGCCGTGGCCAATTTTAGCAGTAAGAATTGACTGTAAGAGCCGTCTCCGACGGCGAAAATCCGCGTTCCGTTTGAGTATGGCAGCCGTTTAGCGCCGTCGGAGACGGCTCCTATAAGCCACGTTGACCAGAACACTCCATGTCCAATAACTCCCAATCGACTGGCAGCCACGGTGATGCCGCCGACTCTCGTAGTCGGCAGGTGGCGACCGTCTATGCCAAGGCGTTCTTGGGGGCGGCGGGCGAGAAGGCGCAAGATTTGTTGGAGGAACTCGGTTCTTTGGTCACGGACGTGTTGAACGGCTTTCCCGCGTGGGAGACCGTCCTGTCGTCGGCGCTCGTTTCGCCCGACGAAAAAGTAGCCATGCTCGACCGTACCGTGGGGCCGCAAGCATCGGCCACCCTGCTGAATTTTTTGAAGGTATTGGCCCGGCATGGCCGGCTGGATTGCATCCGGCCGATCTATCGCCTGGCACAGTCGTTGCATAACGAATCGCAAGGAAAAATTCCCGTCGAGGTTCGCACCGCCGAACCGCTCGACGACCAATTAGCGCAGCGCATCGCCCAAGCCGTCCGCGGCTTGACCGGGCGAGAGCCGCAGTTGCTGCCAGAGACCGACCCCAGCCTCATCGCCGGGGTCGTGCTACGGATTGGCGACACCGTCTACGATGCCTCGGTCTCTTCGCAGTTAGAACGGACCCGAGTCCAGATGATCAACAGGAGCGTCCATGAAATTCAAAGCCGACGAGATCGCTTCCGTCATTCAGGCGGAAATTGAGCAATACCAGTCGCAGATCGACGTCCGCGAAGTCGGACGCGTGCTGGAAGTGGGTGACGGCATTGCGCGCGTCTACGGCCTGTCGGGCGTGATGGCCGGCGAAATGGTCGAGTTCCCTAACGGAACGATCGGCCTGGCCTTCAACCTGGAGGAAAACTCCGTCGGTGTGATCATCTTGGGAGATTACCTGACGATCCAGGAAGGGGACGAAGTCCGCAGCACGGGCCAATTGTTGAGCGTGCCCGTGGGCGACGCGGTGATTGGCCGCGTGGTCGATCCGCTGGGCAACCCGCTGGACGGCAAAGGCCCCATCGTCACCAGCGAGCGCCGCCCGGTGGAAACCAAAGCAGCCGGCGTGGCCGAGCGCCAGCCGGTGAAAGAGCCGATGCAAACCGGCATCAAGGCCATCGACGCCATGACGCCTATCGGCCGCGGCCAGCGTGAATTGATCATCGGCGACCGCAAAACCGGCAAGACGGCCATCGGCATCGATGCCATCATCAATCAAAAAGGGACCGGCGTTAAGTGTTTTTACGTGGCGGTCGGCCAGAAAGAATCGACCGTGGCCAACACGGTGCAAGCCCTCCGCGACAACGGTGCCATGGACTACACCACCGTGGTCATGGCCGGTGCCAGCGACCCCGCCCCGTTGCAATACGTGGCCCCTTACGCGGGCACGGCGATGGCCGAGTACTTTATGTACAAGGGCGAGCACGCCTTGGTGGTGTATGACGACTTGTCCAAGCAAGCCGTGGCCTATCGCCAGATTTCGCTGTTGATGCGGCGTCCACCCGGCCGCGAGGCTTACCCCGGCGACGTCTTCTATTGCCATAGCCGCCTGCTAGAGCGGTCGGCCAAGCTCAGCGCGGAACTTGGCGGCGGATCGCTGACTTCGCTGCCGATCATTGAGACGCTGGAAGGCGAGGTCTCGGCCTATATTCCAACCAACGTTATTTCCATCACCGACGGCCAGATCTACCTGCAGCCCGACCTGTTCTTTGCCGGCCAGCGCCCCGCCATGAACGTGGGCGTGTCGGTCTCCCGCGTGGGTGGCAATGCCCAGATCAAAGCCATGAAAAAGGTGGCCGGCGGTTTGCGGCTGGTGCTGGCCCAGTTCCGCGAGTTGGAAGCTTTCGCCCAGTTGGGTACCGACCTGGACGCCGCCACGCAATCGCAACTCGACCGTGGCTACCGCATGGTCGAATTGCTCAAGCAAGGCCAGTACGTGCCGATGGATGTGTACGACCAAATCTTGAGTATTTTCGCCGGCACCCGCGGGTTTTTGGACAAGGTCCCCCGTGCCGAAGTGGCCAAATGGGAGACCGGCTTCCACAAGTTCATTCGCGAGCAAAAGTCCGAGATTCGCAAGAAGCTGATGGATACCAAAGACATGGACGGCGACCTGGAAAAGGCGATTGAAGCCGCCATCGGTGAGTATCAAAAGCAATACGCCCACAAGCAGGAAACCACCGTCAAGGTGTAAAATTCCCCCTGTAGGAGCCGTCTCCGACGGCGACCGCGCCGCCCACGATCATCCACACGTAAACAAATCGCCGTCAGAGACGGCTCCCACAACCGACATTGCCGTGAGAGACGGCTCCCACGGAACGCAACCATGGCCAAAGCCCGCGCACTCGATAAGCGACGCAAGTCCATCCGCAATATCCGCAAGATCACGCGGACGATGGAACTGATCGCCACTGCGCGTTTCAAGAAGGCCATGGACCGGGCCAGTGCTTCAACGGCTTACACCAAGCGCATTACCAACCTCGTCCGCAACCTGGCCAACGCCGGGCTGGAGGTTTCGCACCCGTTGCTGGAAGGGCGTGAGGAGACCAAATCGGCCACGCTGTTGGTGCTGACCGGCAACCGCGGCCTATGCGGCGGGTACAACAGCAACGTGCAACGGGCGGCCTTCGCGCGTTGGAAGGAACTGGAAGCGATTCCCACGCACAATCTGGAGATTTCCGGCAAACGCGGAATTGCCTCGTTCAAGTTTCGCGGCATTGTCCCCAGCGAGGCTTACACGCATTTTGAGGATAAGCCCAGCTACGAGGAAGTCGAACTGCTGGCCAACCGCTATCTGGACGACTACATCACCGGCAAGCTCGACCGGCTCGACGTGGCCTACACCCGATTCGTGGGCATCGCCAAGCAGCAAGCGGTTGTCGAGACGTTGCTGCCCTTGGGTTCGCTCGACACGGGCGAGACCGCCGATTCCCCTGGCGAAGCGGCTGGCGGGGCGGGCGGGTCTTCGATGTACGAGTTTTTGCCCACTGCGCAAAGCATTCTGGAGGAAGTCGTACCGACTAGTTTTAAGGTGCGGCTCTTCAAGTGCTTCCTCGATGCCGCCGTCAGCGAGCAGATCGCCCGCATGGTGGCCATGAAATCGGCCACCGAGAATGCCGACAAGATCATCAAGCATTTGACCATGACCTACAATCGCGCCCGCCAAAGCCAGATCACTGGCGAAATCATGGAAGTCCTGGGGGGCGTGGAAGCGTTGAAATGAGTTTTCAGTTTTCAGTCTTTAGTTTTCAGTCGTTCAGGGTGCGCCGAACTGAATAGAGAAAAAGATTCGGAACAAACCCTCACTGACAACTGATAACTAGAAACTGAAAACTAGCAACTGAACACCGAACACCGGATTCTGATAAATGTCCACCACCGCCACCCGTGCCAAGTCCACCCACACCGGCCCTAACATCGGGCACGTCACGCAGGTTATCGGCTCGACGTTTGACGTCGAGTTTGCCGAGGACCGCATGCCGACCATCTACAACGCGGTCAAGGTTGACTCCGAAAACAAGGGGATCAAGTTGACCCTGACCGGCGAGGTGCAGCAGCACCTTGGCGGCGGCCGCGTCCGCTGTGTCGCCTTGGGCAGCACCGACGGCATGACACGCGGGCAAGAGTGCATCGATACCGGTGCCCCCGTGAAGGTGCCCGTGGGCAAGGCCACGCTGGGCCGGGTGTTCAATTTGATCGGCGAACCTGTCGATGGCCGGGGGCCCGTGGCGGCCGACGAGCATTGGCCGATCCATCGCGATGCTCCCCCCGTCACCGATCTTTCAACCAAGACCGAGCTTTTCCCCACAGGCATCAAGGTCATTGACTTGCTCACGCCGTTCGTCCGCGGCGGTAAAGCCGGCTTGTTCGGCGGGGCCGGGCTGGGCAAGACGGTTATTTTGACGGAACTTATCGCCCGTATCGCCAGCCAGCACGGCGGTTACTCTGTCTTTGCCGGGGTGGGCGAGCGTACCCGCGAGGGGACCGACTTGTGGTTGGAAATGCAAGAGACCGAAATCGGCACCACCGGTCGTAAGGTCATCGAGCAGACCTGCATGGTCTTCGGCCAGATGAACGAACCGCCCGGCGCGCGGCTTCGCGTGGCGCTGTCAGCCTTGACGATGGCCGAGTATTTCCGCGATACGACGGGTGCCGATACGCTGTTGTTCGTCGATAACATTTTCCGCTTTTCGCAGGCCGGCTCCGAGGTTTCCGCGTTGCTGGGACGCATGCCTTCCGCCGTGGGTTACCAGCCGACGTTGGCCACGGAAATGGGTGCCTTGCAAGAGCGGATCGCCTCGACATCCAAGGGGGCCATCACCTCGGTGCAGGCCGTTTACGTCCCTGCCGACGATCCGACCGACCCCGCCCCGGCCACGGCCTTCGGCCAGTTGGATGCGTTCCTCTATCTGGAGCGCTCCATTTCGGAGAAGGGCATTTACCCAGCGGTCGATCCGCTGGCTTCCTCCAGCCGCATTTTGGATCCGCAGTACGTCGGCGACCGGCACTACGCCATCGCCCGCCGCGTACAGCAGACCTTGCAGCGGTATCGCGAACTGAAAGACATCATCGCCATTCTCGGCATCGACGAATTGAGCGAGCAGGACAAACTGGTCGTACATCGCGCCCGCCGCATGGAGCGGTTCTTGTCGCAGCCGTTCTTCGTGGCCGAAGTCTTCACCGGCAAGAAGGGTGAAAACACGACGCTGGAAGACACGATCCGCAGCTTCGAGGAAATCGCCGACGGCAAGTGGGACCACCTGCCCGAAGGCGCCTTCATGTACGTCGGCCCGATCGAACAAGCGGAAGAGCAAGCCAAGAAAATGGCGGCGAAGGGGTAGGAGGAAGTTTTCAGTTTTCAGTTTTTTCGTCGTAAGACGTATTCGCAAAAAAGCTGATGGCTGAAAGCTGACTGCTTTTCACTGAAAATTGAAAACTGATAACTGACAACCAAAAACTCCCCATGGCCGACTCCAGCCACGAAAACCCTTCCTCGCTCCGCATCGTCGTTGTCACGCCCGAGGCGACGGTTCGTGACGAAGCGGCCGACTTTGTGGCGCTTCCGCTGTACGATGGCGAGATCGGCATTGCCCCCTTGCACAGCCCCATGATTGGCCGCTTGGGCTATGGTGAAATGCGGATCAAGCACGGCCAGCATGAAGACCGGTTCTACGTCGATGGCGGCTTCGCCGAAGTGATCGACAATGTGGTCTCGGTCTTGACGAACCGGGCCATTCCCGCCAACGAACTGGATGCCGAGTCGGCTGCGGTGCAGCTCACCACGGCCCAGGCCCGGCCAGCCAACACGCCAGAGCTGATGGCCATTCGCGACCGTATCGTTTCTCAAACCCGCGCTCAAATACGGGTAGCCCGCCACGACAAGGGCAGCGGTTCGCATGGGCACTAGGCTGGCCGCAACGGACCTCGCTTGTCCGATGCATCATTGCCGCCTGAATTGATGCGCGGCATCGACGCTTCGCTGCGTCATCTTCGAGCTTGTCCGCGCTATGGTACAACTGGCGGGTTATCCCGCGATTCCGTGCCATGCCTGGCTCTCAAGAAGAAGCTCAAGAAGGAACATAGGCCCGAGAAGTGGTACCGCGAATCCACGTAATGCTCGATGCCGTAAAACGCGAAATAGTAAATCCGGCAAAATGCCCAAATGGCCAGGGCCAGCAGAACCGCCACGGTAATGCTCGGCGCGTGAATTAACAAAATCGCCGCTGCCAGCACACCCAGCAGAAGAAAAAGAAACCCCTTGGCCAAAATCAGATTTCGGTCTTGCAGATCACCCATGGGGCACCCGTGGTCCAGGTCTAAGACAAGCGCCAAAGAATACGGCACATGGCGTCTGGCTTCATCTTACCCAAGTTCCGGCCCGTTAGCAGATTACGGGGCAAGCAAACTGAACTTGACCCAGCGGCCCTGTTTTCCGACGATTCTCACGCTAGCTGAAGTTGATAAATCGCTCACCGTGCGCTTCGGGTGTTGCATGACAGGCCATTCGTTCCATCACGGGCTGGACTTGGTCCGGCGGCTCTTGTTGGTGTTGGAGTCGCACGGATCGGCCGACGTGGTTCGTTCGCTGGGACTGGACCTGGACGATCCGGCGGTCCAAGATCATTTGCAAATGTTGGCCGATGCCAATCTGGCCACCGCCTCCGGAACAACCCGCGATGGAGCGATATCGCTGGAACTAACCAGCCAAGGGCACGCCATGCTGGAATTGGCGGGCAACCGCTCGTTTTGGACCCTCGCCGCGATATTCCTGCAAGAATGCCCCGAAGGGCTTTCGGCGGCCAGTCTGCAATTGATCTTGTCGCAAGTTTCCACAAGCGAATCGGTTTCGCCCGCCCCGTATTGGCATGACGAGCGCGGCTCCGTCAGCTCCGCGCGGATCGACTCGGCGGCGTTTCACCTTTCGTCGAAGCTGCCCAGCCGCCCTTTGCATTACCGTCAACCCGCTCTTCACGACGGCCAGCAAGTCGATGGGCTGCCGTACTATTTGCTGTAGCCAAAACCACTGAAATAGACAGGCCACGCCATGGATGGATCGAACCTTGCAAACGGAATTGCCCACGGCGAACTTGACTCGTTGGCGGAACAACTTCGCCCGGGGTTGAACTTCGTTATCGCTCCTCCGGAATCGGGTGTGACGGAGCTGCGCGGCCTGCTGGCCCGCCGGCTGCTCGATCCGCACACCAAGGACGCGGCGTTCCTTCGGTGGCACAATGTCGATTTTCGTGACGGCTCGCCCGAGGAATCTTGGTTGGCTGGCATCGGCCTGGCCCGTCCAAGATCCGTTGCGCCAGAGTCCCCCTGGCACGGCCGGTGTTTGTCGCACTACACCTCCGAACCGCTGGCCGTGGCCGATCATTGGGACTGGTCGCCTTTGATTGCCCGTCGCGACGAATTGGCCACTGCCATTGAAAGGCGCATCGCGGAAATCCGCCGCCACGGCCAGGAACTCGATCAGCGGCTTTCGCGGCTGCCGTCGGAGGAAACCGCGGCGGCCGACGAACTCGACAAGCTGCAACAGCGCCTCAAGCAGGTGGAATCGCGGCTGTTTGAACTCGATCTGGCCGTTGAGCAATGGCCGCCCGCCGTCGCCACCAACCGCGATGGCCAGGACCAACCCGAGCACGACCACCTGTTGCGGGATGAAGTGGCCCATTGGCAAAGCGTGCTGGACCAGTTGGAATGCCGCCAACAAGCCATCGAACATGATCTGGCCGCGCTCTCGGCCAGGCCGAGCACCTCGGAAGGCAATCTCCAATTGCAGCGGTTGGGCGTGAGGACCATGGAACAACTGCTGGACCAAGCCGATCGCGAAGTCAACCGGCTGGCCGATCCCACCGGCGCGGCGGGCTGTGCCTGCGCCGAGACGCACGTTCGGTTGGTGTCTTTGCTGCGGCGGATGCGGCAGCAGGTTTACGAACTTTGCAGCCAGACCAGCGGGCTGCAATATGCCCAACAGCGGACGGACCTGGAAACCGAGTCGCAAAACCTCGGCCGCTGCCGCGATGAATTGCGCCGGCACCTGGCCTGGCTGGGCGAACGGTCGCGGGAGCACCAGCCGGTTGCCAGCCAAGACAGCCAACTCCAACAGGCCTGCCACCTGGACCCCGCCTATTGTGATTGCGCGGCTCATTCGCAATTCAAGCCGTTGTTAAGGGTTCTATCGCGGGATGCCCTGCAAGCCGAACAGGCCCAATTGCAGACAGAACGCCGGCAGTTGCTGGAACGGACGAATGGCCTTCGCGCATCGCTGGACCAACTCCATCGGGATCGGCACGCCCTGCAACTCCAGCAGGCACGGCTGGCGGCCGACACGGCCTTGGCCGATATGCAGCGAGAGTTGTTGTTGGTCAAGGAACAATTGGCCGCCGAACTCCATTCCCGGCCAACGGATGTCTCGGCACGGACACTGTCGCCGTGCGGTTCTTGCCATGCGGAACCATCCTCCGGCCATGCCCTGGGATTGGCGTCCGACTATCTGTTGAACATGACTTCGGGCCAGTTCCGCGCGATCGAGTTGCTGCAAGACAGGCGGACGGGCAGGCAGTCGCTTCGCGTGGCGGATGAGAGGGGCAACTGGCATGAGCTGCCGGCCTTGGCCCGGTCGCAACGTGACTTGGCGCGGCTGGCCATTTGCCTGGGCAATGCCGAATCGCTTGGTGCGAACGCCCGCGATTTACCCATGTTGTTGGGCGATCCCTTGCATCGTCTGGACGATGGGCAAATCAAGGCCGCCTTGGCGGCACTGCGGCATTTCGCCCGCGACAGCCGCCAGGTGGTGCTGTTCTCTCCAACAACGCGCGGTTCGCACGAATTCGCGGCGGCTGGGGCTAGCGTGTGGAACTTCCGCGAACCTCGGCAGGCAACGCCCGTCCGACCAGCGGCAATCTCCACTTTGAACACCAGGCCCATCAAATACACCTGGTCTCCGGCGGAACAAACGCGTCGGCATGATCGGCCCGAAAAGGCCCATCGGCCCCTGGCCTTTATTCCGGAGCAGCCAGAACGGTCACCGCGCATCGCGGGCCAATCTCCGCCCATTGAGACCCTGCGTTTTCGCAACCAGAACATCGTGGCCGACCTGCGGGCCATCGGCATACACACGGTAGCCGATCTGCTGTCCGCCGATCCGATCGAAGTCGCCCGCCGTCTGTCCCATCGGGGAATCACCCAGGCCCGCGTCGAGAAATGGCGGCGTCGCGCCTATCGCTATGGAAATCGTCGGAATCGTGGGCAAAACCGCCGGGCCAGTTCGACGCGAACCTCCCGCGGCAGCAGGGATCGAAAGCCAACCCGTCAGTCGCGCGAACGGCAACCGGAAAACCGCCCATCCAGCATCATCGCTCGCGCAGCGGAACACCAGCCGACTATCTCCGCCGCGGCCACCGATCGAAACGGCCACGACTCATCCTCGGCGGACGAAACAAGCACGCGGTCGGACAAAAAAGAACTTCGCTTTTATTTGAACTTGGCGGATCCGGTGGTCAACGCTCCATCCATCGGGCCCAAAATGGCGGAACGCCTGCAAGCTATCGGCATCCATTCCGTGGCCGACTTGTTGCCAGCCGACCCCGAGCAAGTTGCCCAACAGCTCGCGGCCCGCAAGGTTGACCGCCAGACGGTTCGCCTCTGGCAGCAGCAGGCCAGCCTGGTCTGCCAAATCCCCGAACTGCGCGGCCACGATGCACAGTTGCTGGCGGGCTGCGGCATCCACAGCCCCGATCAACTAACCACCCTCACCCCATCCAAGCTGCTATTGACGGTGCTGCCCGTGGCCGACTCGCAGGAAGGCAAGCGCATCTTGCGCGGCAGTGCCAAGCCCGATCTGGCGGAAGTCACCAACTGGATCGCCTGGGCCCGCCAGTCCCGCAACTTAAAAGCCGCGTAGGTGCGGCTAGCGGTGCCACCAAACGATCTTGACGGAATTCCGCCGGCGGAATTAGTCTCACTCCATTCGGGGGATTACTCAAACATTCCCCGCGCCCATTCATCGGGTCTATTGCGCAGGGAGGCGGGTCATGGGTCGAATGCCTTGGCATTGGCGGGCGTTGGCGATTCTTTGCCTTGCCTGGCAGACCACCCAAGTTTGCCTGGCCGTTGGGCCGTCTGCCGGTCGGCCCCGTCCGCCCGCTTCGCTGACCGCAACCCCCGACGAATGTCGCGAGTTTATCCGCCAGGGGCAAGCCTTTGTCCTGCAACACGCTGCCTCACCCGATGCCCCGCGGGTGCTGCTCGATATCGTGGGGATGGCATTGGTGCTGGACGATACCCCGCTGGCCAACTCGGCTCGCGGCCAATTGCTGTACGACTATCCGCACAGCCCAGCCGTGCCGATCGTGCTGGCTCAATCTAAAGATGCCGAGGCATTCCGCGGTTTCCTCGGCGAACGCTTGGACAGCATCACAGGGACCATCGACTATAGTCTGGCCCAAAAGCATTGCGCGGCGGTAGACCGCGGCATACTCCACTTTGGCAGTGACGTGCTGAAGGGGAGTAGTTTTGCGACAAAGACGGCGATGCTGGCGCGGATCGCCAAGCTGGACGCGTTAGCCGTAGCGGGCCAAGAAGCGGCCAGCAAGACCGAAGACAAAGACACCAAGAAAGTTATCGCCATCGTCTTCGATGAAGCTCGCACCAATCTCGACAAGGTCGTGGCGCTGCACGGCCAAGGCGACGTTCTCGCCCGCTGGTGCGAGAAGCTGCTGCGGCCGCGTCTCGCCCCGGCCGATGCGGCCACGCGCACCATTGTTCGGATCGACGCCGAAAACCATCTGCTCGACCTGGAATTCGCCCAGGCCTTGCCGATCGTCGAACAGTTGCTGGCCGGCGGCGACGAACCCTCGCTGCGCTATTTTCAGGTCTGGTCGCTGGCAGCCCTCGATCGGCATGACGAAGCCGAGGATGCGTTGGCCGTCTTCCGCCAGGCCCATCCCGATAGTGAATGGCTAAGCATGGCCGAGGAAGTCGCCGCCGACCGCCAGGCCCACGGCCAGCGGCTGCTGGACTACGCCCGCGACCTGGCGGCTGTGGGCCGCGACTTGGCATCCGGTTTGGATAAGTTCGAGGCAACGCTAGAGTATCTGCCGTCGGAACGGCCTCCGTTCAGCCTGTACGTCGGGTACGATGCCAGCAACGCCCAGTTACAGGCCAGCGTTGCCCGGGCCGACAAGCCCCTGCTGGCCTATCGTACGGTGGGGGGTGAAAGCTGGGCCTATCTGGGGGAGAGCCACGAAACACTGCACTTGCCCGGCCAAGGTGTTTTTCCGATTCCCAGCGGTAAAATCCAGCGCCAAGAAGGGGACTCGTTCAGCTTCAATTTTAACTTTCAGATGAGCGAAGATCCCAGTGCATTGGGCGAAACGCAAAAGTCGACACTCGACTCGCCCTATCTCTCTTCCGGGCCAGGTGTGCTGATGCTGCTGAAGGCGTTTGTCCCCGCGGGTTCTTGTTTGGGAGAGCCGCAGCGGATTGGCGAGAATGTGCGCTACACCTGGAAACGGCCCCGCGTTGACAAAGCCGAGTTCCGGCTGGCCACCTGCGATGTTTCCACCAGCGGCAAGCTGCTGGCGATTGAGTTGGACGACGGCCTGTGGCGCGTAAGCGATATCCGTTATGGACGCGGCACGCCTGGCCTGAAACCTCCAGCCTGGCCAGATGCACCCGAGACGGAAGTCGCGGAAATTGATGCATCGGTCGCTCTCAAACTCATGACGGCCGTTTTGTCGTTTTGGTCCGACCTGAGTCAATCCGACAGTCCCGATCCAACCGCCACGGGCGGCACACCGCCTTGAGAGTTGGTCATTTCTTACCCACGTAAAGGCCGAACATGCCAACCTGGACATATCTACCACGGGCCATTGCTTGGCTGGCCTGCTTGCTGGCGGCCGCACCCGCCCTGGGGGCCGAGATTGCCAGCGATCCGCCGCGGCTGGAGGAATACCAGGCGAAGAATCGGTTGTCGGAATTCTCCGCGGCCGCTTCGACATTTGTGGAACAGCACCCCGATTCACCGCTGGCGGCCGATGTGCTGACGGACGCACTGTCTGTCGCCATCGATCAAAGGGACGATTACGCCATACGGCGGTTGAAGGTACGGCTGCTGCTAGACTATCCACAGCCTGCCCGTGTGCGGTTGATGCTGGCTACATTCACCTCCGGGGAGAAGTATGCCAGCTTCTTGAACGATTGCCTGGGCGATGTCGGCGAGTTGGACCATCCGCAATTGGCGGAGCGGTATTGCCGGGCCATACGTTTTGGCGTGCAACATTGGAAAGGCGACCCCTTGAAGGATGACGATCTGCTGGTGCGGGCGATGTTGTTGGCCCAGTCAGCCGACGACAAAGGCTTGCTCGATGCTTGCCGCCAGATGTCGGAAAGGAGCAAAAAACAGGCGGTGCGGGCTGTATCGCTCGAGATATTGGAAGGCCCCCGTGATCCCGTGCGAAAAATTCTCTCGCTGCACGCGCTTAAGGACAACGACCATACCCCTTGGTGCAAGTCGTATCTGTTGTCGCGCTTGACCGAGCCTCAACATCAAGACCCGCGGATATTGCTCATCGAAGCCGAGGATTTGTTGATTGCGGAAAATTGGGCCGAGGCGCTTCCCAAGGTGGCCCTACTGGTGGCCAAGGAGAATCGCCCACAATGGCAATATTGGCAGGTCTTGTGTCTGGCGGCACTACGGCGCGATGCCGAGGCGGCACAAGCCTTGGGCCGGTTTCAGTCCACCGCCGATGATCCTTGGCGGGCGATGGCCGCCCGCGTTGTTGAAGCGGAACGCGGCGCGGACGAGGCATCCCAGCAATTCGCGGCCGCGCTGCTCAAAGTCATGCAAACGCTGGCAACCGACGTGGAACAACTGGAGTGTTGGGGCGAGATTTCTCCCGTTGATGGCAGCCCCGCGCTGCAAATCTATCTGGGTGCCGATTTGAAACAGTCCGAGTTGCATCTGGCGATCCTTCTTGATAACCAGATGACGTTGGCGTCGCGGTCGGTTCGTGATGAGTCGTGGTTTATATTGGCCGGCAAGAATTCAATTTATCATTTTCCACGGCGCGGCATGTTGCCGCATGGCGAGTTCTCACTTTCACGGAATGCCGATGGAACCTTTGGAGGGGCGACGCAATTCGGAGTAAACACCAACGCGACCTACGAACAGACGATCCAGTTCTATCGTAGCGTCGTCGAGTCGCCCTGTTTCACGACCACCGCAGGCGTGCGGGCCTTGCTGGAAAGGGGCATGCAAAAGGGCGAATTCCCGGTCATATCGCGGGTTGACCAGAGCGGTACCCGTTTCGCCTGGATCACGCCGGGAGTAAGCCGGCCGATAATGGATGAAATCAAGTTTCAGCTCAATCCACACGGCCGATTGGTTCTGGTGGAAAGCGGACGATACCGCCTGTCGAAGATTCGCTATGGCCGTAGCGGAGAGTTCACGATGCAGCCGCCCGACTGGCCGCAGTTTCCTCAGATCGAGAAATCGAAGGTCGATAAAGACTTCCTGACAGTATTCATGCAATCGTTGGCCAGCCTGGCTTCATTCGCCCAGTAGGTTGCCGCTTGATACGCGACCTTCGCCCGCCCATCAGCGGACATTAAAAATTGAAATAAAATATTAAAGATCTATTTAAATACGTTATTGTAATGTGTATAATGGCCTCTGCCTGGTTCCGCGCGCAGGCGTAGATTTTTTGTGCCAAGTGATGGCGTGGATCCAGCTTGAACCGCCGTCTCCGTCCTGGTGCCGCATGCTTGAAAACATGGCTGCGGACACCCGGGCGTCCGGCGGGCTATTATTTTACGGCTACCGTTGTCGGCTGGGCGGCTGTTTGAGGGGACAGCGTTTTCGTCATCCATTCCTCGACCGCCATGTACGTGCCGCGGGGCCTGGCCATATTTTTGAAACGCGATTCCCGCGTGCGGCGCTATCGGTGCGCGCTGGCCTGGAGGGGCCGTTTTCTGGCGGTGATCGACGACAATCGGTACCCGCACCACAACCCATGGTGGAACAGGTCACGCGGCCGCGAGGACCAAAAGCCCCGCGATTTCCCGGAGATATGCCGTTTTGCTACCTGCACCACACCGTGAAATGGTGTGGGTAACGTGGAACGAGATGCTTCCAACCACAACATCGGCCCCCCTCTCCCGGTACTCCGGGAGAGGGGATGGGGGTGAGAGCAGCACCGCCATCGACGATCCATGCCCATCATCGCCGCGCAAGAAGCAGCATCCACTCGCGCATCAAGCCGGCAAAGCTGGAGCTTCGCGGCTACGTGTACCCGCCCCCTCGAAACACGGCACGAATGGAACAGATAACGCCAGCTATACGGCACTTTCGGCCAAAACTAGCAAAACAATCGTTTCACCCTTCCGCCTTTCCCACCGCCGCCTTCCGAAATCGATCGGCCCGGTACTCGCCTATTTGCGGCCTGGCTTGCCTTGCGGCAGTTGCCCCAGGTCCAAGAAGCGGGCGTCGTCTACTTGCACATGATTTGACGATTTCCAGTACTTGATTTTATTGGCCGCCAGATTCTTCACTGGTCCCCCCACGCGCTGCTGCTGCGAGAGTTCCGCCGCCACCCGGCCTGCCCCTTCCAGCACCATCAAGTCCTTGGCCTGGTTGTAGGTAATGCGGTTGGCCCGGGCGGTGTAGGTTTGCCCTTCGACAAAGGCATTTTCCGAGGCATCCAGCTCCATGTGCGGCTCGCTTCCTCCCACGCCCGGCATTTGCATGGCCTCCAGCCGGTCGCACGTTAGCAGTGCGCTTTCGGGTCCTAGGCCGCCGTCGGCATCGGGGTCGATCACGCTGTTCCAGGCAGCGACCGGGCCGTAGATGGCTTTCACCTGCTCGTCGAAGCGGACCTGCTTGCGATGGATATTGCCCGACATCCCTTTTTGAAAGCGGACATGCATGTAGTTCAGCCCGTCGCGGTCCTTGGCCGTCGGTTCCTTGGCGGCGTTGGCGGCATTCAAATTGGGCAGCGTTGCCTCGCTAGCCGGAGGGCCGCGCGTGACGCGGGTGATCCAGCCGGGCCCTTGGGCCGCCAGTTCGCCGCTGATTTGGTTGACCATCAGATCGGCCGTGTTGAGCCGTTCGATGGTCAGCAGCCCGCGTTCGTCAAAGGTTTGCGAAACTCCTTCCACGCCTTGGCGGCAATGGACCGACTTTACCTGCGGGCGGGCCTCTTGCTTGGTCTCGACAAAGTCCACCCGCTTGTCGAAGTTGACTTCCAAATTGGCCGTTTTGAGCAATTGGTTGGGGCGGTTCGCCTCGACCTTGTGCTCAAAGATGGCCTGCTGTCCGTCGAACCGCATCTTGCCGCGCCAGGTAACGTCCAGTTGCCGCGGACCCTCGGCATGTCCCTGTTTGTCTTGATCGACCAACAACGACAAGCCCCCTGGGCCGTCGATCCACAGCCGGTTCGTCTGCTGGTTGAGATTGATTTCGTCACCATGCATGGACAGGCCACGGCCATCAACGCGGGCCGGCTTGCCTGTGACAGCCACGGCGGTCGCGGTCGGCGTGAGGCGAACAACGTGCAAGCGGTCTCCTTGCACCAGCAGTGGCTTTTCGGAGGCCTGCGGCGATTCGACCTCGGCAAAACGGGCCATGCCATCGACCAGGGCCTCGGTCAGTTCCGAAGTCGCTCCGGACAGCCGAACCTGAATCTGCAACAGCCGGCCCGACACTTCAAACCGTTGGTTCGGATCGCCCACAGGCACGGCCCGCGCCGAACGCGGCGCGGCTGGTGGAGCAGCCGGAGCGGCAGCGCCCGGTTGCGCCAAGGTGGGCCCGGCCGACGGATTGGCCGCGGCGGAAGCGGGAGTTGGCTGCGCGGCGGCAGCTTCCGGTTGGACCTCACGGTATTGCACCGGAATCAACGTCGATTGGGAAGATTCACCCGGGCCCACACGACGGCGTTCGCGGATCTGCGCAGGCTGTGGGGATTGCTCGCGCGAAGGCCGTGCCTCATAGGCGACGATTCTCACCGCGTGGCCGGGCCTGGGGTAGCCGGCCTGGGGCGGCCGGGCGACATCGACTTGGGTGAACCAGGTTTCCAACTTGTCAGTTGTGCCAGTCAATTGCGATGAGTCGAACCGCACGTGGCCTTGGGCCAACAGCCGCCGGGGAGTGACGCCATCGGCACCGTTGGCCGGAAGTTCGCCGCGCGGAGCGTCGGGGCTTTCCTTAAACCACAGATGAATCTGGTCAGCCGCCAGGCTGCCCGTGCCAGGGCTGGATGCATAAGCGTCTTGATCGATGGTGACAAGCTGCTCCGTTTCGACCGGATAAGAAAGCAGTTCCTTGGCCCAGCGGACTTCAAAATTCTTCGTCGGATCATCGGGCGAATTGCCGGTCAAACGGCCCGGCCCGACTGCCTTGATGCGGCCAATTCGGCCCGTTTCACCCGGTTCGTAGTGCAGTTCGCGGGCCACCACCACTTTATCCTCGCGTTCCAGTTCGACATTGGCGCTGGTGCCAATCAGGTGAACCTGCCGCGTGGCCACAATGTAATCCAACGCCTGGCAACGCCCGGCCACCTGGTCGATGGGCGAGCGAATTGTCACCGGATCGCCACGGGCTTCCAGCCGCTTGGCTTGCAGCTTGCCCTCGCCGGCGGTATTGCTATCGCTATCCGCCGCGCCGGCGTTGACACGTTCAAACAGAATCTTGAGCAACTGGCAAGCAAGTTGGTCGCCGGGCCCGTTACGGCGAATCCGCAGCACATCGACATGCTCCTCGAAGGTGCAGAAGTTCTCCTCGGCATCGAAGTGAAACGGCCCGCGGCACGAGACTTCCAACGGCGTCTGCGCCGCCGGCTTGCCATCGGCCAGTGTGGCCTTCTCGGGGCCGCGGCCCGAGAAGGCATTTTCCGAGCCGCCGTTGACCATCATGCGGACCTGCACGTTGCGCAGCAGCGTGAGCGACTTGACGCCGCTGATCTGCGGGCCGTAACGGTTGGTCTGGGCCGTGTCGGACAAGAGTTCAATCTTCATGCCCCGGCCGCTGCCGCGCGTATCACCAAAGCGAAACTTGATCGGGCTGCCGGTGGTGATGGAATCGGCATCCAGATCGACATCGCGCGTTTCGATCAGCAGATCGTCGGCCGGTCCCGGTTCCCGGTAGTCGCTGCGAATGGTGATCGCCCCTTGCAGCGTACCGGCCACCAGCTTGCCCACGCTGCCGCGGGTCAGCTCAAACGGTTGGTCGAACTCCAGGATGGCTCCCTCGGGCGCTTCCAAGATCACGGCTTGGCGCAGGCGTTCTTCCTCCGATGCGGTTTCGCGATCGGGCAGAAAGACCATCGCGCACGGCTTCACGCGAACGCGGCCATCGGGCAAGGTGGTGTACTCGTCCAGCAACAGCTTGCCGCGGCTGTTTTCCAGTACTTTCGGCTTTTTACGCAGGGGCCAATCGTCGGGCTTGAACCAACGGGCCAGCTCTCGAACTTGCAATTCCTGGAGATTCTCGGGCTGGCCTCTTCCGGCGGACCCGCGCGTCTGGGCCAGCGAAGGGGCGGGAGCCTTGGCCGTCGGTTCGATGAATGGCACCGCCAGCAGCCGATAAGCCCAAAACGCCAGCGCCACGACCAGCCCCATGGTCGCGATCCGCCGCAGTCGAGTTGAGATCAGCTTGAAGGAATTCACAATCGCCCGGTGTCGCCAAGAAGTGTTGCCTTGCCCGTCGTATTCGTCGCGGTGTCTGCTAGCCCTGGTACTTCCTTATGATTTCATCCCATTTTTGTTGCGATTTCAGAATCAGCTCTATCGTCTCGCGAACCGCTCCTCTTCCGCCGGGCAGTGCCGTCACGTAGGCCGCGGCTTCCCGCATCTCGGGACAGGCATCTCCCACGGCCACACCCAATCCCACTTGCATCAGCACCGCCAGGTCGGGCAGGTCGTCGCCGATATAGGCGATCTGCCGCAGTTCCAAGTTCGACTCGGCGGCTATCTCTTTCACGGCGGCCAGTTTGTCTTCAACACCCTGGCGAATCAGCTCAATCTCTAGCTCCGCGGCCCGCGTCTTGACGACGTGCGAACTGCGGCCCGTCACCAACCCAAACTTTCCCCCAGCCCTTTGAAACAACCGAATGCCCAAGCCGTCGCGAATGTTGAATTCCTTCGACTCGATGCCCTGGTTGTTAAGAATCACGCCTCCGTCGGTGAGCACGCCATCAATGTCGGACAGCAGCAACTCAATCGGCTGGCAACGCTCGGACAATTTCATCTACGCACCGCACCTGGATCAGGGTTCGTGGTAAAGGCTCAATTTCACGACTTCCGCCGCTGTTTGCGGGCCTGTCCCTGCCTGCGCTGCTGGCTGGGCTGACTTTGCCGGCGTCTCGCCCGGTATCATTTGCACAAGATCGGTAATATCGATCAATCCTAACGGCTGGCCGGCATGATTTACCACCGGCAATTCGCTGATCTGGTGCCTCGCGATGGTTTCAACGGCATCGGCCAGCAAGGCCCCGGCCAAGATGGTTCGCGGCGAACGGGTCATCACCTGGCTGATCGGTTGGTCGAGCGCTTCATCGCGAGTCTTCTCCAGCAGCCTCGCCAGATCGCTATCGGTGAAGACTCCCGTAAGGCGGCCCGTGCGGTCAATCAGCATGATGGCTCCGCTCCTGCGGCCAGGGCGGCCGAGCGAAACGTAGACCTGCCGAATGGTTTGCTCGTCGAGCGCCACGCGGCACTCGGCCAGCGGCCGCATCTGTTCCTCGACCGGCCACGCCTGGCGGCCCAAGCTGCCCCCAGGGTGAAAGCGATGGAAGTCCTCGCGGCGAAATCCGCGCCACCGGCTAGTCGTCAAAGCCAAGGCGTCTCCCAAGGCCAGCATGGCGGCGGTGCTGGTGCTGGGGGCCAGGCCGTGCGGACAGGCTTCCGGCTTGTTGCCTGTTTCCAACACGACCGTGGCCACGCGGCCCAGGCTGCTGCGCGGGTGGCTGGTGATAGCCACCAGCGGCAGGCCGAGCTGCCGAATGAAGGGCAGCAGCCGCAATATCTCTTCGGTCTCGCCGCTGTTGGAAAGGACCACGGCCACGTCGCCCTGGCGCAAACGCCCAAGATCGCCATGCACGGCCTCCGCCGGATGCAGGAAGTGGCTGGGGGTGCCGGTGGAGGCCAGCGTAGCCGCCAGCTTCTGGCCAATGTGCCCTGCCTTGCCAATACCCATGACGATGATGCTGCCACGGCACTCGCACAACAATCTCACAGCGCGGCAGAACCGTTCATCCAAACCGGCGGCCAGATCGCCGATGGCGGTTGACTCGGCCATGAGTACTTGGCGGGCAAAGCCAAGTTGCTCGACCGATTGGAACTCTGGTAGTGACCGCGCGGCATCCATGCTGTCTCGGCCAGGGAGTGGGTGGCTGATACCAAATAGCGCGCAAGCGTCCCTACTGGCGCGGCGGGCGATTGTATCGAGGGGGCGGAAACGCGGCAATGTAAAGATAGGGCGTGCTAGCAACGGCAGACGCGGTATTCGCCCGTTTCGCGGTCCTTTTTGCCTGCGCAAGAGGTAAAATCCAGGCGAGGACGTGCCCCAACTGGGCAAGGACTCGGCAAAGTAGTAGAATTTCCCATTGGCGGTGTCGCGAGCCGCGCGATGGTGTTGCATGCATGACTGTCAACCAATTTTCCCACCCGGCCGCCGCGGCATTGCGGCCCTAGCGAGGTCGCTACCATGATTGTCACAACGAAAGATCTCTTCAACATTGCTTACGGCAAGTACGCCGTGGGTGCCTATAACATCAACAATCTGGAGCAGACCATCGGCCTGTTCCGCGGCGCGCTCGGTTTGAAAGACAGCAACAGCGAACCGGCGAACCCCGCCGCCAGCGCTCCGTTCATCATCCAGCTATCCCGCGGAGCTCGCGGCTATACCGACAAGCGCTACCTGGAAGCCATGATCCGCACGTCCGAGGAAGTCTTTCCCGACGCGATTTTTGCCGTCCACTTGGACCACGGAACCGAGGAAGCCGCTTACGACTGCATCGATAGCGGGTTCTACTCCTCGGTGATGATCGACGCTTCGCACGAGTCGTTCGATAAGAATATCGAGATCACCCGCCGCGTGGTCGATCGGGCACACGACCGGGGCATCTCGGTCGAGGCCGAGCTGGGCATGCTGGGTGGCGTCGAGGAAGACATCGAGGTTTCCGCCGACCATGCCTGCCTGACCGATCCCAATCAGGCCGTGGAGTTCGTGGAACGGTCGGGCTGCGACTCGTTGGCCGTTGCCATCGGCACGTCGCACGGTGCGTACAAGTTCAAGGGTTCGCAAGGACTGCACTTCGACCGCATTCAAGCCATTCAGAAATTGCTGCCCAATTTTCCCTTGGTCATGCATGGATCGAGCAGCGTCCCGAAGGAATGGGTCGATCGCATCAACAAGGCCGGCGGCGAAATGCCCGACACCAGCGGAGTGCCGGAAAAAGACTACATCCCGGCCGCCAAGCTGGGTGTGACCAAGGTCAATATCGACACCGACGGCCGATTGGTCTGGTGCGCAATCTATCGCGAAACCTTCCGCGACAAGCCGGGCGATTTCGACCCGCGCACCGCCGGCAAGCCCTTCATGGCCGAGTACGCCAAGTTCATCACCCACAAGAACAAGGCACTTGGTTCCGCCGGCCAGTTAGAGAACGTGCGGGCAGAGTTGTCCGCGGTCAAGGCGTAGCCAAACTCTTCTCAGCCGTTTGAATTTCAACTGGGGTCGAGCACTGCTCGGCCCCAGTTTTTTTAGAGGGCCGCTCCTCGATGTGCGTACCGCTTTGCCTGGCTGCCACCCTCACGGCCTTTCAAACCCGTCGACCCAACCACACCAAGATTGCCGAGAGAGGGGGCATCCCTGTTGGAACTGCATACGGCGTTCCACGTTGAGCTAGACTTCAGAGGCGATCGGCCAAGAGGCCGGTTGCGCGCACCTGACGTACTCACTGGCTGGTCCCGCCATGCTTCCTCCACACGCTACCGCGTTTGCCCGGTTTTCGCCGGTCCAGGCCCGCGTGGTGCTGTCGGCCGTGGCCATTCTGGCGGTGGTGCTGGCCGGCATTAGCTTGTCTCCCTGGAGAAGCGGTTATGCCGATTATCCGGGCCAAAGGCCCAGCGATATCACGCTTTACCGCGCAGAGGCCGATCGCATCCAGGCGGGCGAACCGTATTACACGGTAATTGCCAGCGAACTTCGCGCGCGCGGATATCCTACCCGCAGCGTGTTCAATTGGCGCACGCCGTTGCCGGTGTGGCTGCTGGGCGTGCTGCCCAGTCCCGCTTGGGGCAAGGCCATGCTGGGGGGGCTGTGTCTGCTGGTGTTGCTGCTGGGCTTTGCCCTGGTGGCGGACGAAGCGGGGGTCCGTCAGGGATTGCTGTTGGTCGTCGCGCTCAGCGGCGCGTTGCTGTTGTGCGTGTTGGGCGATGCCTTTGTGATGCCCGAGCTTTGGTCGGGCGTGTTGATGGCACTCTCGGTCTGCTGCCATGGCCGCGCCAAGCCGGGGGCCGGGCTGGCCGCCGGAATCGCCGCGCTTTTCGTGCGTGAACTGGCCGCGCCCTATTGCCTGGTCGCCGCCGTTCTGGCCCTGCGAGGACGCCGCTATCGCGAGGTCGCCGGTTGGTGCGTCGGGCTGGCCGCGTATGCCGTCTTCTATGGCTGGCATGTCCATACGGTGCTGGGGCTACAGGGGCCAAATGAACTGGCGCATGAACATGGCTGGGTCCGTTTTGGCGGAGCCGCCTTTGTGATCTCCACGGCGCAAGTCAACGCCTGGCTACTGCTTTTGCCGCAATGGGTCACGGCTCTCTATCTGGCGCTGGCGATGGCTGGACTGGCTAGCTGGCCGGGCGCGGCGGGCGAGCGGATTGGGCTGACGGTCGCCGCCTACGTGCTGGCGTTTGGCATCGTGGGTCAAGATTTTAACCAGTACTGGGGTTCGATGTTCGCCCCGTTGCTTTGCTTTGGCGTAGCCCGTGCGCCATGGGCCGTGCGCGATCTATGGCACGCCGCGAGGAATGGCGGAAGGCGAACGGCCGAAGGCGAAGAGTGGGCAGCCAGTGTCTGAGCCGCGGGAAGTCCCTGTTGCGTTGCTGGTCGATCTTGTTTGGCTCATCGACCCCGCGCCACGGCCGGCTTCCGCAAGCTGCTAGCTGATGGCTTCTCCGCTGACAGCTTCCACCCGCCGCTAGCAGCTATCACTGCCGCGGAGCTGTTTGGCCACATCTCCGCCAATGGCACACCGGGTAGTTTGGCAAAACTTTGCCAACCCTGCCGAAAAGTCTGATTGATCCGCTTGTACTTGGACGACCTAACTTTCCGTGGAAACGGATTGTGCCGTGGGCGAGGGTTCTGCGGCTTGTAGCGGCCAGCCATTGGCTTCCATGCGGCTTTTCGGATCGGGCGGCAGCCGCCCCCGGCCAACAAATCAACGGTATTAGCAGTCACCCAGGAGCGGTCCCGTCCCGCCCTCTATGAATCACCCGGTTTCTCCGTCAGGAGCTCGACGCATGAATTTCGCTTCAGCACGCGGTATGGCGCTGCTGCTCGCCCTGGCGCTGGCCGCCACGGGTGTCGCCCACGCCCAGCAGTACCCGTTCTACGAGTCGGCCTACCAGGGGGAAGACGATAGCGATCCCGCCCCTGCGCTGGAAGATGGCGATGCCGAGACCGCACCGCCGGCTCCGGGCGCGGAGGAACCTGGCGACGCCGCACCCGGCGACATGCCGCCCGGTTTGCCCCCAGGCCAGCCGCCCCACGCCAACATGCCCAACTGGACCATGCCGCCCGCGGAGACAACGCCGATGATCGCGCCGCCCGCCGGCGACGGCTACCTGGGGGGCAACGTGCAGTACCCGCCACACGACGCGGGCTGCACCGACGGCTGCTGCCAGGCGGGCTGTTGCAATGACCTCGACCTGGACTGCGGGTGCTGCCTGCCGCATTACGTCTATGCCCGCCTCGACGTGATCTTCATGCATCGCTCGCGGCCCAATCGCGGCCAGCCGATCGCCACACAGGGACCGGGCGGTCCCGTGGTGCTCACCACCAGCCAACTCGACTTCCGCTGGGAACCGGTGGAGCGTCTGCTGGTTGGCGCGCCGATCGACGAATGCACCGCCGTGGAAATCAGCGGCATGGGCCTGCAAACCTGGCAGACACAGCGCTTCGCTCGCACGGCTAACCTGGCAGCGGGGCAGCGGCTGTTCTCTCCCTTTTCCAACTTTGGGGCGGGCCCGTTGACCGCGGCCGATAACGCCTCTGGCGTCAACATCAACTACAACTCGGAACTGCGCAACATCGAAGTCAATCTCGTCCATTGCCTGAAGGCCGACCCCTGCGGCCGCGGCAGGCTGGACCTGGTCCACGGTGCCCGTTGGATCGGCATTTACGAGCGGTTCGATTACAACACGTTTTTCGGCGGTGCCGGCGGCACGGGCCTGTTGACCTCCGCCACCACCGTGAATGCCAATAACGACCTGTTCGGCTACCAACTCGGTTGCCGCTGGGAGTACAACCTCCGTCCCCGCTGGCATGTGCTGTTCGAGCCCAAGGCGGGGCTGTATTACAACTCGATGTCGCAGCGGACGGCGATTGGCTTTACGCCCGGCAACGTGCTGGTCGAAAACCCCCGCCGCAATGAAGTTGCCTTTGCGGCTGACGCCACGCTGACCTTGTCGTACGATCTGGCCTCGTGGTGCTCCGTGCGGTTTGGCTACACCGTGATGAACGTCACCGGCGTGGCCCTGGCGCCAGAAAACTTCGCGGCCCAGCCCGCCCCGGGTGGTGCCCTCCCGCGGGTGCCGGTGGTCAACGTGGGGGGCAACATTCTGTACCAAGGGGCCAGCCTCGGCTTCGAGGCCCGCTTCTAGTACTTGACGATCCCTTACCAAATCCAGCGCGGCCTGGCCGCCTTTCATCTTCAAGACAACTCATTTTCTCCGTTCGGAGCTTCGATCATGAAACTGCATTCGGCACGCTCCCTGGCGCTGCTGCTGGCCGCCTTGCTCGTCTCGGCGGGGACGGCCCACGCCCAGCAATATCCCTATTCGTATGCCAACTACTACGGGTACCAGGGCGAACAGGCCCCTCCGCCCCCTGGCGCACCAATGGCCGATCCGGCCGCCGCGGCACCGGGCGCTGCCTGGGCCGCTCCTCCCGTCCAACAGCCCGGCATGGCGGTTTATCCCCCAGCCGCGGACGGCCAGATCGCCATGCCCGGCCAGGGCTGTGGCGGGTGCGGCCAAGAGGGCTGTTGCAATCCCAACTGCTGCAATCCGGGTTGCTGCAACGAACCTTACGACCTGGGCTGCTGCGATTGTTGCCAGCCGCACTATGTCTACACCCGCATCGACGTGCTGTTGATGGACCGCAGCAACCCCCGCAACCAGCCGATCACTTCGCAAGGCGCGCCGGTGGCCGGCGTACCTGGACCGATCGTCCTGGGAACGGGCGGGCTGGGCTTTCCGATTCAACCTTTCGGCCGGTTCTTGATTGGGGCACCCATTTCGCACCAGACCGCCGTGGAACTGAGCTACCTGGGGATGCAGAACTGGCAATCGCAGCAGTTCGTGCAGAGTGCCGCCGGCAATTTGTTCTCGGCTTACACCGCGTTTGGAACCGCCACGCAGGGGTTGCCGGTCGGGGATGTCGACCAATCGGTGCAGCAGGGCATTCGCTACGGCTCTCGGCTGCACAACGCGGAGTTCAATTTCGTGACCTGCATCCCCTGCTCGCATAGCGGCCGAGGGCATTGGAACCTGGTCCACGGTTTCCGCTGGATCGAAATCAACGAACGGTTCACCTACGCCACTGTCGGGGCGGGGGGAGCGGCCGTGAATGGCTCGATCAGCCAGGTCAACACCTTCAATGATCTGGTCGGCTACCAGGGGGGCCTGCGGTGGGAATACGATCTGCGCCCCCGGCTGCACTTTACCGTGGAGCCCAAAGTGGGCGTGTTCGCTAACTTTTCGCGAATGAGCAGCGCGTTCAATACGACGGCGTTTCCCGCCACGATCAGTGAGTTCGCCCGTCGCGATGAGGTGGCGGTGGCGGCCGATTGCTCGGCCCTGCTGTCGTACGACATCAAGCCCTGGCTGACGATCCGCGGCGGCTACAACGTGATGTACGTCGGCGGGGTGGCGCTGGCTCCGGAGAACTTCGTGCCGCAACCGCTGCCCGGCGGTTTCATCCCTCGGACGGCCAACGTCAACAATACCGGGGCCATTTTGTACCACGGCGGCAGCGTCGGTGTCGAAGCCCGCTTCTAGTCCGCCGCCACGATTGGCCGCACGCAACCAACTACCCGGCCCGGCCCGCCATGCGCGGGCCGGGTCTTTGTGTTGGCCTAGGAGATATCGACCACCACCGTACCGGCCAGCAAGTCGTGCAAGCAGCGGTGCTCGGCCGAAAAGATGTAGCAGATATCGACGATGGCATAAATGCTGCCAACGCACGGAATGCCGCAGATCAGGCCATTCACCAGCGCCCGCATCAAGAAGCTCTTCACGAAATCGGCCGGCAGGCCGGTCTGGTAATCGACAATCTGCGTCTTCATGATGTACTTGCCAACCGTCTGGCTGCGGGTGGCCAACAGGTAAATCTGCAGGCCCATCAAGGCCAGGGAACCCAGCACCAATATTCCCATACCAATGAACATTAATGCGCCAGGTTCTCCCCCTTGTTCTGCCGCGGCTGCGCCAGCGATCATCATGCCGTAGCCAGGAATAACAAACACCATGCCGGCCAATCCATCGACCAGCGCACCCAGAAAGCGCTTGCCCAGGTCGGCCAGCCGGTAATTGGGCGCAGCCGATGTAAAGCCGGGCATGGGTTGATGGCCGGCGGGAGATCCATAGGGATTAAACTCGTTCGACATGCTTTGACCCCTCAGTCAACGGAATGTGGAATGGCACCCTTGCCGGCGACATGCGGCAAGAAGAAATGAGCAGCGTTGCCGCGAAACATTATGCCCGCCCGAATGGCTGCTAGCAAGCAAAGCACGTAGCCGCACGGAGCCGTGCCGGCTAGGTGGGCGAGCGGCACTCCATCCGGTTTACGGTTGTTCGGCATGGACGACCGAACACAACCCAAACAACATGGCGGGAACCATGTAGCTACGTGCCAGCCGCCCCCCGCTTATTCCCCGGCGGCGGTGATCGCGTGTTCCGCCGCGATTTGCCGCAGTGCCGCGGGATAGGCCTGGCATTCGGCCGCGAAGACGCGGGCACCCAGACTGTCGGGCGTGTCGTCGGGCAAGACCGGCACGGTTTGCTGGAGAATGATCGGCCCGTGGTCGTACTGGTTGTCGACATAATGGACCGTGCAGCCCGATATTTTGTCGCCGGCGGCCAAAACCGCCTCGTGGACTTTGTGCCCGTAATATCCCTGCCCGCAATGGGCTGGAATCAACGACGGATGAATGTTGACGACCTTGCGCTCGAAGTCGGGCGGAATGGCGATCAGCTTAAGAAAGCCCCCCATCACCACCAGGTGCGCGTCGTCGGCGCGGGCCAGATGAAAGATGGCATCGCCATACTCCTTCGGCCCGGCAAACAGCCGCCGCTCCACCGTGGCCGCCGCGATACCCGCCCGCCTGGCAATCTCCAGCCCGCGTGCTTGCGGGTTGCTGGAAACAACCAGCCCGATATCGACATCGAGCTCCCCCGCCTGCTGTTTGGCGATCAGGTTGGCCAGCGTGGTACCGCCGCCAGAGATGAGAACGACGATGCGTAACATGGAGGAAGGGCAGAAGGCGAAAGGATAAGTTGCGAGGCGCTTGTCAACATGCGATCGCCCGTTTAACCGCGACCCCAACGGGGGAGCGGGCGCGGCGTTTCATTGGTTCAAACCTCAATCGTGATTGTTTCGTAATCGCCGATTGCCTCGGCGTGTTTATTCAATGGTTGCTGAAGTCCGCGCTACGTGGGTGGAATGCCTAGATCCTGGCAGATTTTCTTGGCCAATGGATCCCGAACCTCCGTGTGGCGAGGCACCGCCGATCTGTGATTATTCACGGGGTTACCCCACCATGAGTGTCGCCGGCCCTCGCGAACTAAGACGCAGCCGTGGCGAACTAAGTGCGCAATCAATTCACGACGTTTCACGCCAGAATACTCACTTCTTCGTAGGCACCGCTGGCTGCAGCGCGAGCGTCGGCCCGATTCATTTCAAGGGCTTCTTCCAAGGCGTCGCGCAGATTGTCAATTAACTCCTCGCGCGAGTGCCCTTGCGAATTCACGCCGGGCACTTCCTCGATCCACCCAATCCACCACCCGCCATCCTGCTGGACGACCGCGGTATAAGTCGTGGCCATTGCCAACCTCCCCGAAAGTGATGATATCGCCCCCGTCTCAGTATAACTCCCGCACTCCGAATCATAGCGATGAGGGTATCACGCGAATCGAGTAGGCAGAAGGCCAATGATGCCGCCGACAGGTTTCACTTCGATGCGATCGTTGACCAGCCATGCAATCAGAAAGTGGACCATGAAAGCAGGCACCGTTCACACCTTGCGGCGGACGAATAGCTGGACCTCACTGCCCGACAGATTGGCGGTCAGCGGTTCCGCGGTGAAATCGGCTGGCGAAGCAAGGTTCTCCGGGGAGGATGCAAAATCAAACCGCACCGCCAGCACCTCTTGCTTGACGTATTCCACATGGGGCCGCAGGTCGGCGATGAGCTGGCTGTCACCGGCAACGAGGGCGACCTCGATCCGATCGGTGAATTCCAGCCCCATGCTCTTGCGGTGGACTTGCAAGGCATGGACGAGTTCCCGGGCCAGACCCTCCGCGATTAGTTCCGGCGTGAGTTCGGCCGATAGGATTACCACCCCGCACGGCCCGTTGGCGGCCGCCCAGCCGGGTTTGGCTTGCAGGCGAACTTGCAAATCGTCGCGGGTGAGGGGGACCGAATCGTCCCCCAGTTGCAGAGAGACCTGGCCGGATTGCTCCAACTGCTGCATCAAGGCGGCGGGGTCGGCCGCGGCGAGGGCCGCTTTCAAAGCCGGCAGCCGCTTGCCCAACCGGGGCCCCAGTTTTTTCAGGTCGGGCAGAACCGTGTAGCTGATGTACTGGTCGGCGTCGGCGGCGAATTCCAACACCTTGACGTTGAGTTCCTCGCAGATCAAGGCCGCGTGTTCGTCCAGCCAGTTCTGGTGCGACTTGTCGGTCAGCACCAGTTCCACCTTGGCCAGCGGCTGGCGGACCTTGAGCTTGGCCACCATCCGCGCGTTGCGGCCCAGCGATACGACTTGCCGCATGACTTCCATGCGGGCCGAAAGCGTATCGTCCATCACTCCTTGATCGGCGGCGGGGTAGTCGCACAGATGGACGCTCTCCGTCACGCGCTTGCCGAACGGCTCCACCGCCAGATTTTGCCACATCGCCTCGGCTAAAAAGGGGACGAATGGCGCGACCAGCTTGGCGGAGGTGAGCAGGCACTCGTACAGTGTCCAGTAAGCGTCTTGCTTGTCGGCCGTTTGCTCGCCGCTCCAAAAGCGGTCGCGGCTGCGGCGGACGTACCAGTTGGAAAGGGCGTCCACAAACGCGGTGATGCGCGCGGTGGCATTGAAATTGTCGTAAGCGTCCATGCGGGCCACGACTTCGCTCGTCGTGCGGTTGAGCTCGCTGATGATCCAGCGGTCCAACTCGCCACGCTGAGCCACGGGACGATAACCTTGGGCCTGCCGCAAGACTTGCGGTTCCAACTCGTCGGCATCGCCCGGCAGCAGCTTGCCGGGGTCAAAACCGTCGATATTGGCGTAGATCACCAGGAAACTGTAGACATTCCACAGCCGCAGTAAAAACTCCGGGATGCTGTCCTTGATCGACTGCTCGCTGTAGCGGATGGAAGTCCACGGCGGCTGGTTGGCGAAGAAATACCACCGCAAAGCGTCGGCCCCAAACTTGTCGAAGATCTCGTTCGGCTCGCGGTAGTTCCGCTTGCTCTTCGACATCTTGTTGCCGTCCTCTCCTAACATCAGCCCCAACACAATGCAGTTGCGGTAAGGGTGCGGGTACGGCTCGACCGGAGTTTGCCGCTCGGGCGGCTTGGCGGCGCCGGGCGGGGTCTTGGTGTTCCCCTCCGGCAGCACCATCGCGGCCTTGGCCGGCTCTTGGTTCTTTCCAAACAATAGCGTGCTGATGGCCAGCAGGCTGTAGAACCAGCCGCGGGTTTGGTCCAGTGCCTCGCTGATAAAGTCGGCCGGAAACTGCGACGCGAACCGATCTTGCCCTTGGTGCGGGTAGCCCCATTGGGCAAACGGCATGGCACCAGAGTCGTACCAGCAGTCGATGACCTCCGGCACGCGGCGCATGCGGGCACCCTTGGCCTTGGGCGAGTCATACGTCACCGCGTCGATGTACGGCTTGTGAACCTTGAGATGGTCGGGATACTCCGGGTGGGCCTGCTTGGCTTTTGCCCACACTTCTTGCCCGCTCACGCCCGGCTTTTGCAGCAGTTCGTCGTAGCTTTCGACGGCCTCCTTGTAGCCTGTTTTGTCGCAAACCCAAATGGGAAGCGGCGTCCCCCAGTAGCGCTCGCGGCTGAGGGCCCAATCGACGTTGCTCTCCAGAAAATTGCCAAAGCGGCCCTCCTTGATATGCTCCGGCAGCCAGTTGATTTGCCGGTTGTTGGCCAACATCGCCTCGCGAAATTGCGTGGTGCGAATGAACCAGCTCTTACGCGGGTACTGGATCAACGGGTCGTCGTCGGCCCGCCAGCAGAAGGGGTACTCGTGCAGATATTGTTCTTGATGAAACAATAGCCCCCGCTGACGTAGCTCGCGGGAGATATCCTTGTCGGCCTCTTTCACCCAGCGGCCGGCATACTCCGGCGCGGCGGAAGTGAACTTGCCATCCGGCCCGACCGCGCAGATCAGTTCTGGACCTTCCCCCGGCCGAAAGCGGGCTTGCTCTTCCAGCAGCACGTCAAAGTCAACTTCCCCAAAAGCCGGGGCCTGGTGAACCACGCCAGTACCGCTATCGACGGTGACAAAGTTGGCGGCCACCACTCGCCAGGCAACGTGCTGATCGCCATCATCCAGCAGCCGGCCCGTTTTGTCGCCGTACTTCTTGGAGTAATAGTCAAACGGCGGTTGATAACGGCGGCCGATGAGATCGGCACCGCGACAGGTGCTTTCGACCGTAAGAGTCTGCTTGGCCTTGTCGGCGATCGTTTGCACCAAGGCCGAGGCGATGATGAGCCGCCGATCTTCCCCCTCGACGGCGACGGTGGAGTATTCCAAGTCCAGGTGGACCGCCGCGAACTGATTGCTGGGCAGCGTCCACGGCGTCGTGGTCCAAACCAGCAGATCGGTCATGGTCGGTTGGCCGGCTTCGTCCAGCAACGGAAAGCGGACGTAAACGCTAGGGTCGGCGACTTCGCGGTAGCCCTGGCCGACCTCGCCGCTGCTGAGCGCGGTGCCGCCTTGCGCCCACCACCAGACGATTTTGTGCCCTTGGTACAGCAGGCCGCGGTCGAAGAGATTCTTCAGCGACCACCAGACGCTCTCGATGTAGCTTTGGTGGTAGGTGACGTAGGCTTCGTCCATCTTGATCCAAAAGCCGAGCCGCTCGGTGAGGCGTTCCCACTGTTGGGTATAACGAAACACGCTTTCCAGGCATTTATGGATGAACGGCTCGATGCCGTAGGCCTCGATCTCCTCTTTGCTGTGGATGCCGAGTTCCTTGCAGACCTCCACCTCGACCGGCAGCCCGTGAGTGTCCCAGCCGGCCTTGCGTTCGCAGCGGTAGCCGCGCATGGTGCGGTAGCGGGGGAACAAATCCTTGATGGCCCGCGTCAGGCAGTGGCCGGGGTGGGGCAGGCCGTTGGCGGTGGGGGGGCCCTCGTAAAAGACAAACTTGGGTCCGCCGGCACGGTGGGCCAGCGATTTATCGTGGATTTTTCCCTGCTTCCAAAAGTCGGCGATTTGGGCTTCCAGGGCGGGAAAGTTAGGGCTGCTTTCGGCACGAAACATGAAACGCTCTCAAACAGGCAAGGAAGACCGCCAGCCCCGCCCCCGCGCGGCCCAGGGACCAAACCAAGAAATAGACCACGCAAGGGGCGATTTATCAATCGCGAGGCGGTCAGCAGCGTCGGTAATGCGCGTACCGCGGTTAGCCTGGCGGCTTTTGGTCTTTGTTGCGCATGGCGACGTAGGCCATCCGCAATTCGTGCAGCAAGCTGGACAACAAGCCAGATTCCTCGGCGGAAAGGTTGCCGCGGGTCTTTTCCTCCAGCATTTGCAGCGTGTCGATGAAGTGCCTGGCGAAGGGAAGGTCAACCTCGGATTCACCCGCGCCGGGAATGGCAATCTGACCCAAAGCAGCCATGGATTGGGTGGCCAGCATGGTGATTAACTGGGTGAAGTTGGCGGGCGGCATGGCACCCCGCGACTGCCGGCCTTGAACGCTGGCGGCGGCCGGCTGTTTGCCCGTGTCAGTCGGCGACTCGGCGGAAGGAGATGCCTCCTGGGCGGCTTCTTCTTTGGGAGGGGTGCCCTTGCTCAGGACCTCTTTTTCGGCCTGGGCCTGGGCTTTCCAATCCTCGTCCACAATGATCTGGGGCTGCTTTTCTTCGTGCGACATGGCATGCTCCTCGGCGAACCGCGTGCTAAGCCGCACGACGGCTGCCAACAGCGTGGACTAAAACACTGGTTCTTTACGATTGGCGTGCTTTTCGATGGCCGCGCCAATGAAACCGGCGAACAAGGGATGGGCCAGCGTTGGCTTGGACTTGAACTCCGGGTGATACTGCACGGCTACGAACCAGGGATGGTCGGGCAGTTCCACGATTTCGACCAGTTTGCCATCGGGGCTGGTACCGGCGAACAACATGCCGTGCGCCGTAAACTGCTGCCGGTACAAGTTGTTGAACTCGTAGCGGTGGCGGTGGCGTTCGTTGATCCGGTCACCCGCGTAGGCGCCGGCCGATTTGCTGGCCGCATCCAACAAGGCGGCTTGCGTCCCCAGCCGCATGGTGCCCCCTTTGTCGGTGATCTTGCGCTGTTCGTCCAACAGGCAAATCACCGGATGGGGCGTATCTTTGTCGAATTCGGTGGAATGGGCATTCTGCAATTGCACCACGTTGCGGGCAAACTCGATTACGGCACATTGCATCCCCAGGCAGATGCCAAAGAAGGGCATGCCGCGCTCACGGGCGTAGCGGATCGACTCGATCTTGCCCTCGATACCGCGCTCGCCGAAACCGCCCGGCACCAGCAGCCCGTCGAACCCCGCTAGCAGCCGTTCGGGTCCGTCGCGTTCGACCAGTTCAGCCTGAATCCGCTGTACGCCGACCTGCGCGCGATGATGAATGCCGGCATGGTCCAATGATTCGTAAATCGACTTATACGCATCGCGATGCTCGGCATATTTGCCGACCACGGCAATCTTGATCTCGTGCTGGGGGTTGCGCAAATGGTGCAGCAGGTCGCGCCAATCGTCCAAGGCCAGGGGACCGGCCTTCAGCCCCATTTTGCGGACGATGATGTCGTCCAGGCCGTTGTCTTCCAGAGACAGGGGCACTTCGTAAATCGAGAAGTCTTTGTCTTTTTCCTCGATGACGGCCTCCAACGGCACGTTGCAAAACAGGGCGATTTTTTGCCGGTCTTCGTGGTCGATCGACCGCTCGGTGCGGCAAATCAAGACGTCGGGCTGGATACCGATCTGCCGCAGCAGGCCGACCGAGTGCTGCGTGGGCTTGGTTTTGAGCTCGCCGGCCGCCTTGAGATACGGCACCAGCGTCAGATGGATATACAGGCAGTTCTCTTTGCCGACGTCCAGGGCAAACTGGCGGATGGCTTCCAGGAATGGCTGGCTTTCGATATCGCCCACCGTGCCGCCAATTTCGGTAATCACCACGTCGGCGTCGTCGCCGGCCAACTTGTGGATGACGCTCTTGATTTCGTTGGTAATGTGGGGAATGACCTGTACGGTCTTGCCCAAGAACTCGCCCCGGCGTTCTTTATTGATGACCGACAGGTAAATCTGCCCGGTGGTGTAGTTGGAATCGCGCGTGAGGGGACCGCTGGTGAACCGTTCGTAGTGCCCCAGGTCCAGGTCGGTCTCGCTGCCGTCGTCCAGCACGTAGACTTCTCCGTGCTGATAGGGACTCATCGTGCCGGGATCGACGTTGATGTACGGATCAAGCTTTTGCAGCTTGACCTTCAATCCCCGCCGCTCTAGCAGCATGCCGATACTGGCGCTGGTCAGCCCCTTGCCCAGCGAGCTGACCACGCCGCCGGTCACAAAAATATGCTTCGTCATCCAACACTCCTGGGCGTTCCGACGTCATGGCGATCCGCGAACATCCGCCGCGCTACTGGCCGGGGCTGGCCCGCCGCCCGCCTGCAATTGCCGGATGTTGACGCATTTTAACGCCGCCGGCAGCGTTCGACAAACGCCCGGTAATCGTCGGGCGTATCGATTCCAATGGTCGGCTCGTCGACGTGTCCCACGACGATGGTTTGGCCCGCTTCCAGCACGCGAAGCTGCTCCAACTTTTCGATCTGCTCCAGCCGCGAAGGGGGCATGGCGGCCAGCCGCAACAGAAAATCGCGGCGATAGGCGTACAACCCCAGGTGCTGTAAGTAAATGGGCGGGTTGGCGGATAGCAAGCCGTCGTCCCAGGTCCGGGCGTGCGGAATGGGACTGCGGCTGAAATACAAGGCCCGCCCGAGCGAATCGCACACGACTTTCACGCAGGCGGGGTCTTGGAGTTGTTCGCGCGTGCGGATGGGCGTGGCCAGGGTGGCCATGGCGGCCGCCGGGTTGGCTTCCAGCAGTTCCACGACACGGTCGATCGTTTCGCCCGACAGTTCGGGTTCGTCCCCTTGCACGTTGATGAAAATATCAACTTCGGGCATGCGGCTGGCAATTTCGGCCACGCGGTCGGTGCCACTGGCGCAGTCGGGGCTGGTCATTTCCACCGTGCCGCCAAATGCCCGCACGGCGGCGGCGATCTCTTCATGGTCGGCGGCCACAATTACGGCCTTCGGCCGCCGGGCCAGCCTGGCCGCCATGTAAGTGTGTTCGATCAAGGCGCGGCCGGTCTCGCGCAGCAACAGCTTGCGAGGCAGCCGCGTGGAGGCCAGTCGCGCGGGTATGACAATGCAGGCGGTGGAAGCCGAAGGGGATGACATAAGGCCTTAGTAATTGGGGCTCATAGCGGCAAGAGTGTCCGGGAAACTATTGCCGTGAAATTCTCGTCAGACTTGTAACAGCCGCCTGCGCGAAACGTCCATCAACAAACCCCAAAAAACCGCCTCGGCTCGGCCAATCGTTGTATGTCTGGCCCCACAACGCCTGAAAACTATCGTCGTAGCAGCCTGAATGGCAACGATTTGCACACGCTAGCGGACTCCTTGAAAAAACTCGAACCATTCAAACTTGACATCCGTACAGTATGCAGGTACCATTTGTACATCAGTTCTAACCGAGGGGGTTCACATGGCCATCGGCATGAATATCGTGTTTGAAGACGCCCCACAAGACCGTGCGGAACGCGGTTCCCAATCGGTGCAATTGCTGGCGGATATTTTGCCCTATGTGCTAGCAAAGTATCGAGTTGTGCCAAACGTCGTACCAGCCGGCAAGGCGGCTACAAACCGATTGCCTGTCCGGTTTGCCGCCGATTTCCAGATTTAATGTTTACAGGCCGTTGAACGATTGGACCTGCACTGACCCGCACTAGACTAATCACTTTTTTGTCACGGAGGATTTGCCATGCTCGTTTTGTCCCGCAAGCGCGAGGAAAGCATCGTCATCGACGGTCGGATCACGATCACCATCGTTCAGGTCAACGGCAATTCGGTGCGTATCGGCATTGATGCCCCGCGCGAAGTACCCGTCCACCGCTCGGAGCTGTTGCAGCGCGTGGTGGAAATGACACCGCGGAACCCGGCGATCGGCGACGAGAAGCCGTCGTCCCAGGTCGGGGCGGCGTAACCCGGAGCAACCCGGCTCTCGCCATGTTTGCTTGAGTCGGGTTTGGCGTGTGCAGATCAACCATGCTCGAATGGAACATCACTGGCGCTATCCAGCCGGCACGGCTGGGTCCGTCCGGCTTCGGTGGACAGACCCAGTCCCCCTTTCAACCTTTTGACTTCGTTTTTTCGTCCGCCGCTTGTTCGACTATATGCAGCTTGTCGAGTTCCGGCTGCTCGATCGTTTGAATCGAACCGTCAGGCCAATAGACGCGCACTTTTTTGAACGTGTCGTGTTCGCCAAGCCCAAATGTGACCGTCAATTCTGACTGAGACAGGTAGCCGCGCGTGGGCATGACATATCGCTGATACGCTCGACCGTCGATATGGGCCTCGACCAAGGCCCCGATGGCATCCCGGTTGGACCGGGTGCCGACCAATTTCAATCGCAGCCAGTGATGGCCTAGTTTCTGATTGTTCTGCACGATGCGGGGCGCTCCGACGCTGGAAGTTATCACCAGGTCCAAATCTCCGTCACCATCCAGGTCGCCAAACGAACCGCCGCGGCCCACCATGGGGACGCAGAATTCCTCGCCGCAATTTTCGGGAGCTAACCGCAGAAATTCAGCCGGCTGGCCCGGCCCGCAATTCCAGAAGATCTGCGGCGGCTGCGCGAAGTATTGCCCCTCTTGGACCTTGTTGATGTCCTCCTCTAGATGCCCGTTGGCCTCGAAGAGGTCCATGCGGCCATCCAGGTCGATATCCAGAAACATCACGCCGAACGTCAGTTGTTGCCGAGTCTGTGGACCCAAGCCGGTAGAGAGGGCCGCGTCAACAAACTGCATCGACCCTTGTGCCACGTAATAGGCCGTCATCTCGTTGGAGAAATTGCCAATCGCCACGGCCAACGTGCCGTCGTTGCGGGCGTCGGCGACATCGATGCCCATGGCACCGCGGGCCTGTCCCTCGGAACTGAAGGCGATGCCGGTCAACGCGCCAATTTCGGTGAACTTGCCGTTTCCTTCGTTGTGGAATACCAGGTTTTGCACGGTGTCGTTGGCTACGATCAGGTCGATCCATCCATCGCGGTCCAAGTCAATCGGGCAGACGCCCAGGGACTTCGCTAGCAAGTCATTGGAATTGGTGGTGCTGCGAACGTGCAGCCCGGCCTCTTCCGCCACGTCGGTAAATTTGCCGGTACCGTCGTTGCGGTACAAGTACGGCACGGTCCCCTCAAACTCCATCGGGCGACCATACCCCCGGCCAATGCCGACGAGCGTGAAGTTAAAGCTCAAGTCAATCTCGCGGGTCCACTTGATGTAATTGCAAACGAACAAATCGAGATCGCCATCGTTGTCGTAATCCACGAAAGCGGCACTGGTGCTCCATTGCCGGCTGTTGCCGGCTACGCCTGCTTGCGGGGTGACTTCGACAAACTTGCCTTCCTCATTGTGAAACAGATGGCTTTCGCCCACGGCGGTAATGAAGACATCGACCCAGCCGTCGTTGTCGTAGTCTCCCACCGCCGCGCCCATGCCGTAGAAAGTCACATCCAAGCCCGATCCGGCGGTGGCGTTCTCAAAGGCGATCTTGCCATCGGCGCTGACATTGCGATACAGGCCCATCGTGGGAGGCGGGCCGTCTTGCGGCGGGCTGTGCGGCCATTCGCATGAATTGACCAGCAGCAGATCGAGATCGCCGTCGTTGTCGTAGTCGAACAGCGCGCAGCCTCCCCCCATGGTTTCGGGCATGAGTTTTTCGCCCCGCGCCCCGTTATGGTGGACATAATCCACGCCCGACGTAGCCGTTACGTCGGCCAGGGGAATGGTAGGAATGTCTAGCACGGCGCGGCGCAACTTGGGTGGATCGGGCGGAGGGGCCACGTTTTCCACGACGGGCTCTGTCTTGTTCATCCAGAACACCACGCCACAGACGACGCCAACCACAACGCCAATCACCACCAAGGACCGGGCCAGTGCCTGGCCAATGGCCTTGTCATCGCCGGCAACCAGTTCGGAGCCGGCGGAGGAACTCTCGGAAGGGACGGACTTGTCGCTCATGGAAGCTCTCCCACGACTTGCGGCTGCTCCTGCTGGTTAGCCAACGCTGGCAAACCAGGGGCACCTTGTCGATGTAATGAATAAATCACCAATGGCTCGGCTGCGGCATTGGCTGCCGGATATTTAGCCCGGGCTTTCTCCACCGCTTTGCCGCGGGCCACGTCGTCGGGGCGGTAGCGGTCGTGCAGCTTACGGTGCTGTTCGGCCAGTTCTTTCTCTCCCAATGCCGTGTAGATCAGATGCAAGTTATGATGCGCCGGGGCTTGCTCCGACTCGATTTCCAGCGTCTTGTTGAACTGTGCCGCGGCTTCGCGCAGCAGCGCATCGCGTTCGGCCCTCTCCTCGGGAGCGAACTTTTTCTGCGCCTGGGCAAACAGTGTCGATCCTAGTTCGTTGATGACCTCCAGGTCGAGGCTGAAATCGAAATTGCGGCTGGGCACCTTGGTGGCCAGCACCGCGCGAAAGTTCTTCTCGGCCTCTTCCAGGTTGCCTTGTTGCCGGTTGATTCTGCCGGCCAGCCAGTTCAAGGTCCAAGAGGGGGCCGGCTCTTTGACAAAGGCCGCCGCCCGCGCCAGCACCGGAACGGCCGCATCGATGTTGCCCTCGGTATCCAGGACGCGGACCAAGTTCAGAGGGCCATGAAATTGGCCCAACTCCTCCACCTTGGTGAAAGCCGCTGCCGCTTGCCGCAGTTCGCCTTTGACTCCCGACTGGCCTTCCAACAGCAGGCCAATGCCGTAGTCGTTCCAACGCTGCCAGAGTGGAATCTCGCGCGGGGCGTTGGTAATCTCGGCTTCTATCCCTTCCACCGGCAGCGTGATGCTATCCACCGCCATAGTGGTGATGGGGAGTTCATTGCGGTACGGTTCGCCCGGCTTTTGACCGCGCAACGGCTTTTGGCCCGGCTTGACTCCCTTAGCCACGAATTCCATGTATCGCTGGTCAAACTTGCGGTATTGAAGTTTCACTTCGATCGTGACCGGCGCGGACAGATCTTCGGGCAGGTCGAGGGCGTAATGTACGACCTGTGCCGCACCCGGCGGTATTTGATGGTTGTACAACGGCACGAAGATGTCTTGAGGGTTGCGGCGGTCAATGCGATTTCCGTCGCGATCCAGTAAGAACACGTTCAAAAAATGCGACCAGGGATCGACCTCCCCAGACTCGCTGATGCCGCCGCTGCGCCCGATGACGCGGTCGCCGCTGGTGACGGTGATATCGAGCCACAACTCGTTGGAATCAACCGTGCCTTGGGTGAAGGGATGCCCCACCTTCAGTGTACGCACCACGTTCTCTAGCAGGTAGGTGCCGCCTTGCTTAAGCGTGGGTAACTCTGGCCGCAATGGCGCGGTCAGTTCGCCATCGATGGAGCCGCCTTCCTTGATGCCAAAAATATCGACGCGGACATTGTCCTTGAGAAAGTCTTGATGGGCCTTGATGATCTCCGGTTCGTTGCGCAGCCAGGCAATGCCGGTATTGGCCGCCGGAAACAGATGGTTGTGGATCGTGCGTTTGCCGTCGTTGGCAAAGTCCTTTGCGCCAAAGTCGTTTGACTCTTGCAGCGGCATGTGGCATTGGGCGCAGTTTGTCTTGGCGGCCGGCGGATAATAAAAGCTACGCGCGCCGTGACCACTGACACCGCTTAGCAGATACGTGGTGTAGTGGTCCTGTCCGCGGAGGAAGTCCTTGTAGTGGTTAAGTTCCTTCGGCAGGCTGACTTTGTGGCAGGTTGAGCAAAACTCGGCCGTCTTGTGGAACGGCTTAAGAAACGTCTGCTTGTGAAACGAAGGCTTGGCCTTGATGAGCTGATTGTTGATCCATTGCAACGCCTCGTTCCCCTCGAATGCAAATGGGTAGTGCTGGGCTTGCTCAATGGTGTAGTCAGCGTTGCCAATCGTGCTGTTGACGTGCGTGATGGAGTGGCACACGGTGCAAGTAATGCCGGCGTGAGCGGTGGGATCCTTCACTGTGTCGTAGTCGGCCTTATCGAAGGCACCGCTGAAAAACGGCACGGGGTCGTGGCAGCCGGCGCACCAACGCGAGGCTTTCACCGAACCGTCCCGCTTGAGCGAGACCTCCCGCGTTTCCATCACGCTGGCAAAGTAGGCCGGGTTGTTAAACGAACTAAAGTGATGCACGCTATGAAAGTGCCCGGCGGCCGCGTCTTTGTGGCATTTGGTGCAATACTCGTCCATCATCAAGGCTTTAGCCGGGATGAAATTACCGTCTACCGTTTTGGCACTCGAAGGTTGGTAGTACTTGATCCCTTCGGCTGAGCCGACCTGGTTCCACGTTCGCGGATCGGCCGAGTGAAATGCCACCATCGCCGCCACCACCACGCCGACGGCGGCGGCGTACATGCCGCCGATACGCCACTTGATACGCGGCCCCACCAGCCGATGCAGCCAATACAGCCAGGCCGCCGCCAGCGGCGCGGCGATGTGCGCCCAGTAGGCCACTTCGCGGGCGCTGCCTCGCAGATCGACGAAGGTTCGTACCAGAAGCAAGCCCGTTACCAGCACCACCAGCGAGGCGGCGAACAGCGCATAACCCATCCGCACGGCGCGGCGGTTCTTGCGATTCCGCGAAGCCAGCATGTGCAAGGTGCCAAACAACACCAGCGGCACGATCAACAGCAGGCCCAGGACGACATGTCCCAGAAACATATAAAGATAAAAGGGCGTTTGATAAAGCCGGCCGCTGGCCCGATTGAGCCACTCCAGCACGGTAATGCTCGACAGATACAGCGAGTTTGCCCCCAGCACGGCCACCAGGCCAAACACCACAAACAACAATTTCTTGAGCTTGGGCCCAACGGCGGGTACATACACTTGCCGCCTAGGCGCGGGACCAGCGCCAGACGATGGAGGGACAGCGGTAGACATGACGGGCAATCTCCCTGAAACAGCCAGCGCTTGCCTGTAAAGGCCGGAAGCGGTTTCGCTTCCGGCAACCAATGACAATGCACGGCCGAAAAATTCGAGCAAGAACCGACGGGCCAGATTCGCCGCTAGATCGCCCTGTTTGGGGCGCAACGGGCGCACAAAAGCCCGCGGAACATCAACGACGCGGGTACAACCATGCAAAGCAGCCTTGCCGCGCTATCCCCAGTTACCAAACGCACCGCGAAAAACGGGCACGGAAACGAGAATGGCACGCACGCTGCCGCTAGCCGCGGAGAGACTTGGGCGGCCGGTCGATGGAAGAGGGATGCCCGGCGGGAAGCCGCGGGCAGACATCCCAAATGGCCGAAGCCCGCGCCATACCCAATCCGACACCATCCGCCAGCAAACACCCCCAATGCTCAACGCCGGAGTGTGGTAGCGTTGGCGTGGTGGGGAGCGGCAGACCGTGGCGATTGCCGCAGTGGGGACCGCGGCAGGCCGGCAACGGCGGCAAGTTTCGTCGGTGGTCGGTGAACGAATCTTGCTCGGTTGCCGGGGCATGGCCCTGCATGGGAATAACACGCCCTGAGCCGACGATGACGTAATCGCCGCAACTGGCTTGGGCGGAAGTAGCGGCAGCCAGCCCCAAAATCAACAGCAGGACCACAGCGCACAGCGGCGCAAGGCGGGCGGCTTTCGACGTTGGGAAGTGCTGGATCACAGCCATTCAAAAACGATTGTGGGGAAACAGTGTCGAAAAGAGACCGCTGTTTTAAACCTGGGCACCGAAAATTGTGCGAACACGATGTGTGCGAGCTTAGTATATTAGCGATGGTTAAAGTAAGTCAACGAAATTGCGTTCTGGCGGCCGGACGGGCTTGCCAGATCGTTGCCGTAGGCGGCGTTCTTCGCTATGACGTACAAGATTCATTCTCATCGGACTGCTCATGAACTTATTGACAAAGGCTCCGCGATTTGCCGCCCTGGCCTGGCTGAGCACCGCTATGGCGTTTGGCCTGGCATCACCGGGACTTGCCGCCGATTTTGACTACCCCATCTCGGTGGCCGTGGCCGACGATGGCACGGTCTACGTGGGCGATCTGAACATGCCTGGCGTGCGCAAGATTTCCCCGGATGGCACGCTTTCCACCTACTTTGCCGCCTCAAAAAAGTTTCGCACGCCCCTTAATCGGGTTCGGTGCCTGGCCATCGACCATGAAGGTAAGCTGCTGGCGGGTGATACTTCCACTCGGCAGGTTTATCGCTTCAATGCCGAGGGGGTGCCCGAGCCGCTGCTGAAGGGACTGGGGATAGGCATGCCCATGGCCATCGCCGTGGCCCCGACTGGTGAAATTTACGTGGCCGATCTGGAACTGCACCGCATTTGGTCCGTGCCGGCGGAAGGGGGAGAGGCCGCGATGTTTGTGGAAGTTCCCGCGCCTCGCGGGCTGGCCCTCGACAAGCAAGGCAACTTGTGGGTCTCCAGCCACGGCCGCGACGTGCAACTGGTGAAGATCACGCTGGCCGACAAGAAGGTCGAGCCGATCGTCAAGGAGCGCCTGTTCGATTTTCAGCACAATGTCACCCTGGACGAATCTGGCAACGCCTATGTGGCCGATGGCTACGCCAAGACCATTTGGAAGATCGCCCCCGGTGGCAAGCCAGAAAAATGGATCACCGGCGAGCCGCTGGTAAACCCCGTCGGACTGGCTTGGAAGGGGACGGCTCTGTTGATTGCCGACCCGCGAGCCTACACCATTTTTCAAGCCACGCCCGAAGGCAAGGTTTCGCAGTATCCCTATAGAGTGGGCGGAGAATGATTCGTAGTTGCTTATCGCTTCGTACTACTGGGTCCGCACCATGCACCAGGTTGCCGTGATTGAACGGCTGGTCGATCTGCTCGACCCGGCCGCGAATTTGATCTTCAATATGTCCGTGGACCAAGCCATAGAGCTCGTCGGCTCGGGCGATCCGGCGAAGGTTCGCCAGATCGATGGCCAATTTGCCTTGCTGCACAAGCGAGACAAAACCATCCGTATGGCCCGGTCGATCGGCCGGCCGTTGCGGTACTTCATCGCCAAACGGCAAGCCGGCCCCTGCCTGGTGGTGGCCGAGCGCATCGACGCCATCCACGATTTTCTCAAGAGCGAGGGGCTCGACGGCCAGTTTCATCCCTCTTACACGCGAATGGTTCCGGCGCATTACGTCGTGGAGATTTCGCTGGTTGGCTGCCCTGACCCTAACCCGCTCTATACGCGGTTCTTCACGCCAACGCGAAATGCCTTGCCGCCCGATATCGAGGCCATCGGCCAAGCGTACATTGGTGCCCTGGCCGAGGAGTGCCGCCGCTGGCTCGATGCGATTGGCCCGCAAGAACCGCTGGGCGTGTTGTTTTCCGGCGGCGTTGACAGCGGCGCGGTCTTTCTGGTGCTGTACCACTTGCTGCTGTCGCGGGGAGAGTCGCCAGCCAGGTTGAAAGCCTTCACGCTGTCGGTGGATGGATCGGGGGCCGATGTTGGGCAGGCCCGCCAGTTTTTAGACTCGCTGGGGCTGAGACTGTTCCTGGAAACGATCGACATTGCCAGTGCCGATCTGGACGTGCCAGGGACGATTCGCGCGATTGAGGATTACAAGCCGCTCGACGTGCAATCGGCCGCCATGGCGCTGGCCGCTTGCCGCGGTATTCGCGCCCGCTATCCCGATTGGAAGCATCTGATCGACGGCGATGGTGGCGACGAAAACCTCAAGGACTATCCGATTGAGGAGAACAGCGAGCTGACGATCCGCAGCGTGCTTAACAACTTAATGCTCTACCAGGAAGGCTGGGGCGTCCATGCGATCAAGCATTCGCTGACCTACAGCGGCGGGCAAAGCCGTGGCCATGTGCGAACTTATGCACCCGCCCGGTTGCTGGGTTTTAGCGGATTCAGTCCCTACGCTACTCCCAACGTGATTGAAGTGGCCGAGGGCATTCCCTTCATCGAACTGACCGATTGGGACCACGGCAAACTCTACGCCCTCAAGGGCGATGTTGTGCGGGCCGGCGTCAAGGCCATTACGGGCTTGGAGATGCCAATCTTTGAGAAGCGCCGCTTTCAGCACGGAGCCAGTTCGCCCGAACAATTCGCCACGCTCTTTGCTGGCGACGAAGCGGAATACAGGGATGCGTTCGCGGGGATGTACGGCACATAGAGGTATGAGGTATGAGGTATGAGGTAGGGAGAAAAACGGAAGCAGAATTGCACGCGCAGTCCTACCTCCTACCTCCTACCTCATACCTTCCCCCGCCATTCGACTTCGCTCGTCCTCCCAAGCATCCCGTAGATGTCCTCCGTCCTTACGCCTTTCTGGCCGAGGCCGAGGCGACCGCTGCCGGCCGGGTGGAGCAAATCGCGACGGTTTTCTTGACGAACCGCGAGTGTCCGTTTCATTGCGTCTACTGCGACTTGTGGCGGAACACGACCGACGAGCGCGTCCCGGTCGGGGCGATTCCGGCGCAGATCGACTATGCCTTGCAACGGCTGCCGCCAGCCCGGCACATCAAATTGTACAACAGCGGTAATTTTCTTGATCCGCAAGCCATTCCGCCGGAGGACCACGAGGCCATTGCCCGCCGTGTACGCGGCTTTTCCACCGTGATTGTCGAGAACCACCCGCGCCTATGTGGAGAGAGCTGCCCGCGGTTTGCCGAGATGGTCGAAACAGAGTTGGAAGTTGCCTTGGGGTTGGAGACGGTCGATGCCCCAACCTTGGCGCGGCTCAACAAACAGATGACGGTTGCCGACTTTGATCGCGCGGTGGAGTATCTGTTGCGGCACAACATCGCCGTGCGGGCGTTTATCCTGCTTCGTCCACCGGGGCAGAGCGAGGAGCAGGGCCTGTATTGGGCGCTGCGATCGATTGAACATGCCCGCTCGCGCGGCGTGCGGTGTTGTACGGTAATCCCAGTGCGCGGCGGCAACGGCGTCATGGAGCAACTGGCCGCCGCCGGCCAGTTCTCGCCGCCGCGGCTTTCTTCGCTAGAGCAGGCTCTGGAACAGGGGCTGTCTATTGCTTCCGCCAGCAACCACACCAATGGCCGGCGGTTTCGGGTATTTGTCGATCTGTGGGATCTGGCCCGCTTTTCCAACTGCCCGCACTGCCTTAGCCGCCGCACCTCCCGTTTGCACGCCATGAACATTTCGCAGACGGTGTTGCCGCCTGTCGAGTGCCCGTGTGGGGTGGCTTAGCAATTGATGGGCGGAATTTGGCTATTCTGGCAATCTAACGCGAACCCAACTCTTGCAAAGGCAGCTCATGCTGCTCTAAGAACGCCTCCGCTTCGGGCCGTGTGAAGACGCTTTCGGTGGCACCGATGGCCCGTACGCAACTGGCGCCCAGTGCGCTGCCCCAGCGCAGGCAGCCAAGCGGGTCTTGACCCGCCAGCAGGCCGGCGATGTAGCCCGCGTCGAAGGCATCGCCCGCCCCAGTGCCGCCGACAAAGGTTGTGGGGTATGTGCCGGCCATGACGCGGTGCTGGTCCGTCAGCAACACCGTCCCTTGGCCGCCGCAGGTGATGACCGCAGCGCCGCAGCCGGCATCGCGAAATTGCTGCGCCTGCTCCACGGGGTCGTGGCGTCCGGTGATGATGGCCGCCTCGTCCGTGTTGGGCAAAAAGACATCGGTCTCCGACAACAGTTTGTCTAGTCGCGCCCAGTGGTCGCCTGGGCCGGGCAAGACCACATCCAGCACGGTCTTAACGCCCGACCGCCGGGCCTCGCGGAAGAGTACCAGCAGACCTTCTTGCGCCAGCCCGCCCATCAGCAGATAACCGCCCACGTAAAACACCTTGCATTGCCGGACCTGATCCAGAGAAACGCTGGACGCATCGAAGCGGCCATTGGCCCCAATGGTATGAATGAAGCGGCGGTCTTGTCCCTGCACGTTGATGATCAGCGTGCCCGATGTTGGTACGTCGGCCAGTTGGCGAATCCCCTCCGTCCGCACGTTGGCGGCGGCCAGCGTCTCGATAATGAACCGCCCGAAGGGGTCTTGCCCCACGCAGCCAATAACCCCCACGTTGACTCCCAGCCGCGCCAGGTCCATCGCCGCGTTAGAGGCACAACCGCCAATTTGCAGCGGCAGGTCGTCGCTAAGGACTAACTGCCCGGCGTCTGGCAGCCGCGGTATTGGCGCGCACAGGTGGTCAGCCACCAGGATTCCGGCGCTCAGGCAGTCGAGGGTCAATTAAAGGCTCGCATGGTAAGTGTTATCGCCGACGGAGACAGCTCTTACAGGGTGATCGGCGATGGAATCGCCTCCTACAGCTAGCAATGCCGCGCACCGTCTAGTCCTCGAAGCTTGTCCAATTTACCCCACAGATTGACAAACCATCGACTTTTCTGGCCAAATCCGCACGCTTCCGCATTGACGCCGCGCAGCCAGGTGCGATACCGTCCGCAGGCTCCACGAGAAGGAACTCCCGGAGCCTGACGCCGCGCGCGGCGCAACGGTTCTATCAGCCGATCGGTTGGATTTCCAGCCCCGCCCGCGATCGTCCAAGGCCGGCATTACGCCGGATGGAACCGCATTGCCGGAGGCTGACATGCAGCTCGTCTCTCGACGCTTGTCCCCGTGGCCACGCCGCCCCACTTTGCTCAAGCTGTTGCCGGCGATGATCTTGCCGGCGTTGTTCTGTCTGGTTTGGCCCTGTTCCACGGCACGCGGGCAAGAAACCAAGGACGAGCCACGGGTGGCCCGGTTGATTAAGAACCTTGGTTCCGATGCCTACTTGGACCGCAAGCAGGCCAGTGCCGAATTGGCCCGCCGCGGCGCATCGGTGCGGCGGCAGTTGGAGAAAGCGGCCGATTCGCCCGACGCCGAGGTGCGGCTGCATGCCTTGTCGCTGCTGAAGAACCTCAAGCTGGCCGATATCTGGGCACCGGCGCTAGTCGATTGCCAGACGCAAAACCTGCCCGCCAAGGATGTTTTGGAACTGCTGGCCCAACAGTCGGGCAACCATATTCTGACGGGCGATCAATATGGCCCGTTTCACGATCTGCCAGTCACGCTCGACCTGACGCAAGTTCCGTTTTGGCGGGCGCTCGATGCCCTCTGCCAGGGGACCGGCAACCAGGTGCGGCAGCACTTCGACACGCGTTCCCCCGGACTCGTTCTGGTGGCGGGCGAGCCAGGCAAGTTTCCGGCGGCCTATGCTGGGCCGGTGCGTGCCCGCGTGACCAGTGCCCGGCGGGTGTTTATCGAGGAGTACGACTACGAGCAGGCCAAGTCCGATGTTACCCACACTTTTCAACTTAACGTGCAAATGATGTGGGAAGACCGCTTTCGGCTGGTGGCTTACAAGTCGCAGCCCGAACTGGTGTCGGCGATTACCGCCGACGGCCAAGAACTGCCGGGCGGGCCTCCATCGGGCAGCTCATGGAACGTGGCCAACGCCGGAACGCGGCAGGTGGCGATGACCTTGCGATTGCAGCCGCCATCGGTCGCGGCTCCCACGCTCCGCTCGCTCACGCTCAAGTGGGGGCTAATTGCCGTGGGCGACATGGCAACGTTGGAGGTGGCCGACCTGGCCTCGACCGAGCCGCACGTCCAAGACGACGTGGAACTGATCGTCGAGAGCATTCAAGAGCGGCCGCCGTCGCGCTATGAAGTCACGGTCATTGTCAATCGAGACCTGGTGATTCCGCAGCCGCAAGAAGTGGTGTTTCAAGAAAACGAGTTTGAACTGCTGGACGCCGCTGGCCAACCGTTCCGCAAGCAGAGCCAGACCAACAATCTTACCGACCAAGGGGCCAAGATACGCTTTACATTCTCTAGCGACACGCCCGGCGCGGTCCCCGGAAAACTGCGGTTTTCTTACCCCCGGCTGCGGGCGGAGAAAGACCTGGAGATCGAATTCCGCGACGTGCCCCTTCCCGTTGGCCGGCCAGAATAGCGGCCGGCTACCGTTGGCCAATGCAATACAATGCCTTGTCGGTGCGCAGCAATATCTTGCCGTTACTGATGGCGGGCGAAGCGTTGGTGCGGCTGGCATCATCTTCGATCACGTTATGGGCCAGCAGTTCAAACTTGGGCATGGCGGCTACGACATACGTGCCAGCTTGCTGCGAGACCAGGTACAACTTGCCATCCGCCAGGACGGGCGAAGACCAAACGCGGCCCGCCTCCGGCAGGCGCTCTTGGTAGACGGTTTCGCCTGTATTGGCATCTTGGCAACAGACGATGCTGTCGTTGGCCCAGTAGAGATGCCCTTCGTGGTAGATCGGCGAACCGACGTTCGATCCTTTGTTCTGCCGCCAAACCGTGTGCGACTTGCTGACATCGCCCCGCCCGCCCGTTCGCACGGCCAACGACGTATGGCCGCCGCCGATGCAATAGACCGTTTCTTCGTGCGCGACCAGGCTGGGGCAAACATAACGGTGAACCCCTTCGCACCGCCATAATTCGTCCCCCTTGTCGGGATCAAATCCAACCACATGGTCTGAGATGCTGACGACCAGCTCTTTGTCCTTGCCGCCATTGGCGGACGCGATGATGGGTGTATTCCACGAGGCGTTGATCCCCTTGGCACGCCAGATTTCCGTGCCGTCCGCCTTGTTCAATGCCACCAGCGAACCACTCTCAATACTGGCATTGATGATGACCAGATCACCGTAGAGCAATGGGGAAGTGCCCGATCCCCAGCCATTGGTGCCGTCACCCACGGAAGCTTGCCAGATCTGGTTGCCATCCAGGTCGTAGCAAAACACGCCCGTCCTTCCGTAGAAGGCGTACAGCCTTTCGCCATCGGTCGCAGGCGTGGCGGCGGCGTAACCGTGGTAAGAGCCTTCACCGTTGTACTGATGTTCGGGCAATTTAGGTTCGATGGTCTTGTGCCAAAGGATTTGCCCGCCTGCCCGGTCGATGCACAGCAGATGCCGCAAGAGATCTTTCTGATCGCCGCTGTTCGGTTCCAGCCCATATCCTGAGTAGCAGGTGACAAACACACGATTTCCCAGTGTGATGGGGCACGATGCACCCGGCCCAGGCAGTTCGGCGCGCCAGGCCATGTTCTCGCTGCCGGACCACTTGGTGGGAATGCCCGTCTCTTCGCTCTGTCCCTGTCCCCCCGGCCCGCGGAATTGGGTCCAATCGGCGGCATTGGCCGAAATGGCTATTGCCAACCCGGCGAAAACAACACAAAGAGAACGGAGCAGAATCGTGGTTGGGGCAGTCATGGCGGAAACGCCTGTGGGGTGATGAGGCAAAGGAAGGCGAGCACACGCACCAGAATAGTCCTCACGCAAGGCCGTGCCAACGGGTGAGTGGTGATCCGAGTGCTTCCCGGGCAACAAGGCGGATAAGTGAAAGTGCGACGGGCGAATTGTTTTGCGGCCAGACGATGATCGGGTAGAGTGGCCTCCGTAGAGGGGCCGGCAGCGACTTCCATTAGCAATTTTGCCGCGGGACAAACGCCCATCGCCAACGACGCACCTCAAATTTCGCGACGCCCCACGTCCGTTCGCCATTTGGTGATTCTGTCGGCGACGATGATGGCCGTGCTGCTGTACCTCGACCGCATTTGCGTGGGGATCGCCGCGGAGTACATCCGTGCCGATCTGCGAGTTTCACAGGCCGATATGGCGGCATTTCTGAGCGTGTTTTTTTGGTCGTACGCGCTGGGGCAGGTGCCATCGGGCTGGCTCAGCGACCGTTTCGGAGCGCGGATCATGTTGGCGATTTACATTGCCACCTGGTCGATCTTCACGGCGCTGTTGGGGGCCGTGAACGGGTTGTTCCTGTTGCTGGTCATGCGGCTGGGGATTGGTCTGGGCCAGGCTGGCGCGTATCCCACGTCAGGCGGCATGATTAGCCGCTGGGTGCCGCTCAAAAGCAGAGCCATGGCCAGTGGCGTCGTGGCGGTAGGTGGACGAGTGGGTGCGTTTTTGGCACCTCTGTTGACCGCCTTCGTGATGATGCTGTTTACCTTGGGACAACCACCCGAGTTCCAGCCTCGCGAAATGCTCGACCCGCTACGGGTCAGCACGTTGCTGGTTCCCGCGAAACCCGCCGATACATCGTCCGGTTCCGCTGCACGCCGGTTTGTGTTCGACTCCCTATCGAGCGACACGCAGGCCGCGATCGAACAAGCGGCGGCAACCGTGCATCAGGCGGACCAGGAGGTTGCGTCGCTGAAGAGCCGTTTAGAACTCTCCCCGGCATCATCGCCAGAACTTCACGACGAACTGGCTGCCGCTGAACAGCGCCGGGCGGAGCTATCCATGTCGCCGGCCGAACAATCGCGGCTGCTACAAGAGTTGAATCAATTGCTGGAACGGCCCGACTTGTACGTGCCAGAACGCTTGGAAGACGTCAAGCTGGAAAATGAAGCTGGACGGCTCATCAAGAAGAGCGAGTCGGGACTGCTTAATGTCGGCCAGCGCGCCAGGCTCAACCGGTTTGCCCTGGAGGCGGTCTTGCCCGAAGGCGTCGCCAAACTGTACGGGCGTGGCTGGCGGCCGACGATGTACGTCTACGGCGGCATTGGCCTGTTTGTGATGGCGATCTTCTTCTTGGTGGTTCGCAATCGGCCCGAGGAACACCCCTGGTGCAACCGGGAGGAGGTCGCCCTGATCGAGGCGGGTCGCATCACGCCTTCCGGCACGGCCCAGACGGCCAGCTTTCCGCTAGGTCTGATATTGCGGAACGCCAGCATGTGGCTCAACTGTTTCATGCAAATCGGCACCAATATCGGTTGGCTGTTCGTGGTGGTTTCTTTTCCCCGTTACCTGGCACAAGTGCATCAGGTTCCACTCTCTCGGCAAGGTTGGTTGAACGCCGTGATTTTGTTTGTGGGGGGGGTGGGGATGCTGTTTGGCGGCTGGACGACCGACAGCCTGACACGGCGGTTGGGCTTGCGCTGGGGACGCGGGCTGCCGATGGTCGTCACGCGGTTTACGGCGGCCGCCGGCTTTGGAGCGTGCGTGCTGTTTGGTACGGTCTGGGCCGCCACGCCACTGAATTCAGCTTTGGCCTTTACCGTGGCCTTGTCGCTGGTGACATTTTCCACCGACTTGGGCAACCCCGCCGTGTGGGCCTTTTGCCAGGATGTTGGCGGGCGAAACGTCGGTTCCGTGCTGGGATGGGGCAATATGTGGGGCAACCTCGGCGCGGCGGCAGCGCCGTTGATCTACAACTTCATTCTGGGCGAAAACCCTGGCGTGGGTGAATGGAACCGCATGTTCGCCGCGTGTTGCGTGGCCTTTATCTTATCGGGCTTGTGCGCCTTGGGTGTCGATTGCACCAAACCGCTCGTCCCGGTAGAACCGCCCACTCCTGCCTCCTAGAGATGATGGCGTACTCCCTCTCCCGGTACTCCGGGAGAGGGTTGGGGAGAGGGAGACGCGGCGAAAGATAGTCCATCAAACAAAACCCTCTCCCCGGCCCTCTCCCAAAGGGAGAGGGAGAATGGCATTCAACGCTCGTTCCGGTAGAACCGCCGGCGGCCTGATCGTTACGTCCGCTACAACCCAATGGCTGGCTGCGGACTGGCCATTGGCTGGCCCGCGGTGCCATTTCGCGGCCTACTTTTCTAAGTAGGCGCATCGGCGGAATCAATGGGGATCGTTACGAACGGTCCTTTCCGGCCCAGAGCCTGTCCCAGTATTTCCACAGGCCGACATGGCATCGACTTCGACTCTCGCTCGATCGACGGAAGCCACCACCGGCGCGCAGCCGGCCAAGGTGCTGCATGTCGTCAATGGAGAGTTCTATGCCGGGGCCGAACGTGTGCAAGACCTGTTGGCCCTGCGGTTGCCGCAATTTGGGTTTGAGGTGGGCTTTGCCTGCATCAAGCCGAACAAGTTTCCGGCGGCGCGGCAATCGCAAGGCTGCCCGTTGACGGAACTACCGATTCGCGGCAAGTGGAATCTGCAATCGGCCCGTGACGTGGCCCGGCTGGTGCGGCAAGAAGGCTATTCGCTGATCCATGCGCACACGCCTCGCAGCTTGCTGGTGGGACGCGTAGCGGCAGCGCTGGCACGCGTGCCGCTGGTCTATCACATTCATAGCCAGACGACGACCGAGGTACATCCCGGTTGGAACTGCCGACTGAACGCCATCATGGAGCGGTTGTGCCTGTTCGGTGCGTCGGCGGTGATCGCCGTCTCGGCTAGCGCACAGGGTTTTGCTCGGCGGCAGCGCATTGCCGACCGGCTGATTCGGCTGGTGCCCAACGGCATACCCGTGCGTAAGGAATTGGTGCCGCATCAACCAACCGTTCGCGGCCAACAATCCGACAACAAACAAGAATGGACCCTGGGGACGGTGGCCCTGTTCCGCCCGCGAAAGGGGCTGGAAATTCTGCTAGAAGCCTTGTCGCGGCTGCGCGGTGAGGGCTGGCCCGTTCGCTTGCGGGCCGTGGGACCGTTTGAAACCCCGGAATACGAACGCGAAGTCCGCCAACGGTCTGAGCAACTGGGGTTGCAAGAAGTCATCGACTGGCCCGGCTTTACCACCGATGTGGAAGCCGAACTGGAGCGGATGGACCTGTTTGTGTTTCCCAGTTTGCTGGCCGAGGGGATGCCGATGGTCGTTCTCGAGTCGATGGCCGCTGGCGTGCCGATCGTGGCCTCGCGCGTGGATGGCGTGATCGATGTGTTGGGCGACGACGCGGACGCCGGCTTGCTGGTTCCGCCGGGCGACGCGGCGGCGTTGGTCAAAGCCATTTTGCAAGTGGTTCGCGGCGAGCGCGATTGGAACAAGCTGCGGCAAACCGCCGCGCGGCGGCAGGCTGAGATGTTCTCCGACGAAAGCATGGCCCGCGGAGTAGCCCAGGTCTATCGCGAGGTACTCGCGCAATGAACAAACCTGATCCATCTTCGCCGATCGACAAGACACCGCTCTCCCTGCGGCTGCGGGCCATTGGGCCCCGCGTGTTTGACCTGCTGATCGCTGGTTCGCTGGCGCTACTGGCCTTGCCGTTGTGGCTGGCCGCCGGGTTGATGTGGGCCGCGCGGCTGATCGTCTGGACGCGCACGGAACGGTTGGGCGAAGCAGGCGAAAAGTTCCATCAGTTTACGTGGTGCTGGAGACGACAGCCGGAGAAGCCGTGTCCGGTCATCGGACAGTTGCCAACGCTGCTCAATGTGCTGGGGGGAAGCATGGCGATTGTCGGTCCACGGGCTGTTTCACCGGGCGACCCGCTGTTGGAACTGACCGATTCGGTATGGCGGTTTGGTGTGAAGCCCGGCCTGGTTTGCCTGTGGTGGATTCGCCAGCGGGCCAATATCGACTACGGCAGCGAGGTCGATGCCGACTACGAATATGTCGCCACGCACGGCTTGAAGCGCGATATTGGCATTTCACTGCGGGCCTTGGCGGCGTTGATATTGGGCCGGGCACATCCTCAGACAACGGACGAATTGCAGTTGCTGGGGTTGCGGATCGACAATTTCACGATGCAGCGCACGCTTGATGAGATCGTACGGATGGCGAACGGCACCGAGCCGGCCCAGGTCTGCTTTCTCAACGCCGATTGCGTGAATATCGCCTGGCAAAATGCCGACTATCGCGAGACCTTGCGCCACGCCCGTTGCACGCTGGCCGACGGCGTGGGCCTGAAACTGGCGGGCCGGTTGCTGGGCCGCGAGATTCGGCAGAATGTCAATGGCACCGACTTGTTTCCTCGGCTGTGCGAGACGATCTCGGGCACGCCTCTGTCGATCTATCTGCTGGGCGCTCGGCCGGGCGTGGTGGAAGCCGTGGCCGAATGGGTCACCCGGCACTATCCCGATGTCCGCATGGCGGGTGGCCGGCACGGTTACTTTACGCCGCAGGAGGAGCCGGAAGTTGTCCGCGAAATTGCCGAGTCGGGGGCCTCCATCTTGATGGTCGCCTTCGGCGCGCCGCGGCAAGATTTGTGGATTCGCCAACACCTGGCTGCGACGGGCGTGCGCGTGGCGATGGGCGTGGGAGGGTTGTTCGACTTTTACTCTGGCCGCATTCCCCGCGCGCCGCAATGGATGCGCGAACTGTGCCTGGAATGGCTCTACCGGGTTTGCGTCGAACCGAGGCGGCTGTGGCGGCGGTACCTGGTGGGCAACGTTGTCTTTTTATGGCGGGCCGGAATGGAACGTCTGTTTGGACCGCCGGCTTGGGCAGCCACGCCGCGCGGCCGGCAAGCATCGGCGGAAGACGCTATTGTGCCGCGACGGCGGCCGGTAGAATGACACTCCGCGGGGAACTGCCCCGCGGGCCACGTTCGCCCGGAACCGCTTGTTGATGAATGCTATCGCCCTGGTGATCGATGGTTGGCACGCCGGATACTTGGGCTGCTACGGTAATAGTTGGATCGACACGCCGGGGGTAGACGCCCTTGCGGCTGAAGGGCATGTCTTCGACCAGGCCACGATCCATAGTCCCCGGTTCGAAGACATCTACCGCGCCTATTGGCAAGGCGGGCCAGATTCCTTGCAGCTACGGTTGCGCCTCGGCGGTGTGGCCACGGCATTGGTGACCGATTGTCCGCTAGTAGCGGGCCTACCCGTGGCGGCGGAGTTCGACGAAGTTATCCGGTTGGATGGCGTTGTCCGGCAATCAACGGCCCACGATCTGGCCGAGACGGGCCTGGCATCGTTGTTGGCCACGTCGGCCGAATGGATGGAAACGGCGCGGCAGCCGTTTCTGTTGTGGATCCATGCCCGGGGCTTGGCCGCGCCGTGGGATGCGCCGCTCGACTTCCGCGCCCGCTATGCCGATGACGACTCCGTTGCCCCCAAGACAGATGCCCAAGTCCCCAACCTGCTGTTGCCGTCAGGCTTCGATCCCGATGCCCTGCTGCCGATGCGCTGGGCCTATGCCGGACAGGTGGCGATGTTCGACGAATGCCTGGGCGGCTTCGTTGATATCTTGCGGGGAAGCGGATTGCTCGACGAGACATTGTTGGCAGTCGTTGGCGCGCGAGGCTTCCCGTTGGGCGAGCACCGCCGGGTGGGGCTGTCAGATACGGTGGAAGCCGCTATCGGCCCTATCGCAAGCCCTTTGCTGCTGTACGAGGAATTGATCCACGTACCGTGGCTGTTGCGGTTGCCGCACGACACGTTGGCGCCTGCCCGCAGCCAGGCGTTGGTGCAACCGGCCGACTTGGGGGCGACACTGCTCGATGCGTTTGGCTGCGCGGCCGATAAAGCGGCTGGCCATAGCTTGCTGGTGCTAGCACGCGACGAGCAAGACGAACTGCGCGACCGGGTCGCCTGCATGGGGCAGGGGGGGGAATGCTCGCTGCGCACGCGCCGCTGGCGCTTGCATTGGCAGGAACCAGTGGACGGCCAACCCGCGACACCACCGCAACTCTTCGTAAAACCCGACGATCGCTGGGAGGTCAACGACGTCGCCAACCGCTGCCCGCACGTTATCGACCCGCTACTGCAGGCCTTTCAGGACCGGAACATTGAGTCCCCAGCCCCCCTGCTCGACATCGTCACGCAACCGGCGGAGTGAGGAGAAAGGCGGAAGGCGAAAGGCTGAAGGCGGAGGGATAGCAGCTACTAGCTAGCAGACAGCAGTGTTCGGTGTTCAACTTTTCACCTTCAGCCTTCAGCCTTTCGCCTTTCTCCCTCCGCCTTTCCTCCTTATACTTCGCGGCCCAATTCCACCCAGGCAACTCCGTTCGCGACTGGGACTTTCGATGTTCGGACATGGACGTCCGCCCGATAAGCGCTGTTGCAGCGCATTGCTGGCCGTGTCGCATAGGCGACCATGGCGGTGCTGCGCATTGGCCGTTGCCGTATGGATTAGCTCTACCGCGGCGGTTGCCGAGGAACTTTCGCTGCGGCTGCGCGTGGAGTGGTCCGGGCCCGCCGCGCGGCAGTGGCAAGGTAGATTGGAGTGCGACGGCGGGCAGTTTGGCAACTTGCGGCCGCTGGGGGGCGAGGCGGCCTCCGCGGCCACGCAATGGGTGGACGGCTCGGACGTGGCCATCGAGCAGCGCACCCCCGTCGGCTACGACGGCTTCGATGTGACCGTCACCGCGCCGGACGAAGCTCGGCTGGTGATTGGCATGTCTCCGCTGGATGGCACCTCTTCGCCACGCGCCACGGATATCGGACTGACGGAACTGCTGTTTGAGCGGCAAACCCGCGACCTGGACGATGCCGGTACGCGGATCACCGTCCGCCGCGCGCCGGGCGACGTGTTGCGCGTGCGGTCGATTCACCGGGCGTGGGTCTTCGCGCCGGGCGATCCGCTGCGAATGGAACTCGATCCCTACGCGCTGCCGACGGCGGAAGGGACGCACGTCCGCTTTGATTGCGAGCTGCGGCGCAGCGACGCGGCCGCCGACCCGCTATGGAATCGAGACGCCTACTGGAGCAAGCATTTCGATGGCACCGTTGGCCCGCGGCCGGCGATGGAAGCCTTGCCGATTGAGTTGAGCCTGCCCCAAGAGGAAGGGGCGTACTATTTGAAGATTGTGGCCTGGGCCCGCAACCGGCTGGCGCTGCGCCACGTCTTGGCCGAGCGGCATGTGCAGTTGCTGGTGGTGGGGGACGAACCGCGCCGCGAGCTAGGCATCAGCATCAAGACGTCTCGGCAGTTGGTGACGGAGATCGATCCGGCGCATGCCACCTGGTGGAACAAAGTCAGCAACATCGCGCCCGTGCCGGTACCCGGCCTGAAACGCGGCCCTTGGGGCAACGGCCAGTCGCAAACCTGGCCGCATGCCTTGGGCACCTTCGTACAATTGGGTACGGGCGGAAGCGAGCCGGCGGTGGGCTGGCAAGCCTATCCTCTCTCCATCAGCAATCCCGGCAAGCTGCACTGGCTGGAGATCGAACATCCCAGCAACGTGCCGCAAACCTTGGGTATCAGCATTGTCGATCCGGCGACGGGCGAGGCAGCGCCCCTCAGCCTGGACAGCGGGTTCTATGTGCCAGACGAAGCCGCCGACAGCCCGCCGCACATCGCGCGGCATCGCATTCCTTTTTGGCCCCGGTCGCGCTCGCCGTTGGTGTTGCTATCGAACCAGCGCGAAAGCGCTACCGCCACGTTTGGCAAGATTCGCGCGTTCGAGGTTCGCGATGGCCGCCTGCCGTACCGTTTCAAGCAAGACAGCCGGCCGGCTGGCAGGCTGCTGGCCGCCTATCTCGACCGGCCACTGCTGCCGGAAAACTTTGGCGCGGCCAAGGCCCTGGATGGCCCGTCGCAACTCGGGCTGGACGACTGGAACACCTTTCAGCAAGCCGCCGACCGGCTGGTGGAGTACCTGCATCATGTGGGATACAACGGGCTGCTGTTGAATGTCGCCGGCGACGGCGGCGCCATCTATCCGAGTGAAGTGCTGCCCGCCACACCGAAGTACGACAGCGGTGCCTTCTTTGCCAACGGCCAAGACCCCCAGCCCAAGGACGTGCTCGAACTGCTGTTTCGCCTGTTCGACCGTGAAGGTCTGCGGTTGGTGCCCGTGGTGCGGTTTGCCACGCCGCTGCCGGCGCTAGAGGCTCTGCGGCGGGCGGGTGGTCCCGACAACGCCGGCATTGAACTGATCGGATCATCGGGAAGGCCCTGGAGCGAGGAGTTCCCCGCTAGCCAAGGCCAGGCCCCGTACTACAACCCGCTCGATCCCCGCGTGCAGCAAGCCATGTTGGACGTATTGCAAGAGATAACGGCCCGCTACGGGCATCATCCGGCATTCGGCGGGTTGTCTATTCAGCTCTCGGCCGACGGCTACGCACAGTTGCCCTCGGCCCGGTGCTGCCTGGATGACCAGACGATTGAGCGATTCAACGTCGAGACCGGCCGGCAAGTGCCGGGCGCAGGGCCTACACGCTTTGCCCAACGCTGGGACTATCTCTCCACCAAGGCCCGCAAGGAATGGCTGGATTGGCGGGCCAAGTCGCTGGAAAACTTCTACCGTGCCGCGGCCGAGGAGGTCCTCTGGACGCGCGCCGATGCCTCGTTGTATCTGGCGGGAACCGGCATGTTCGACAACGCCGAGCTGACCCGCGAGTGGCGGCCCTCGTTGCCCCGTTCGGCCCCGCTCGACCGTATGTTGTTGGATATCGGCATCTCGCCCAATCTGCAGCGCAATGTAGATGGCGTGGTGTTCTTCCGCCCGCAAGTCTTGGAACCACCGCGTCCCCTGCATCTGGCGGCGGTCGATCTGGAAATGAACGATTCGCCCGACCTGGACAAGCCCTTCCGCGAGGCCCCGCGACCCGCCGCCTTCTTCTACCATCCGCCGCAAACGGTTGGCCTGGATATGGTTGAAAAGCGCGGCACGCCGCGGCCGCTGCCTAACCAGTTGCAAACGCAGTTCCTGCCGAGCGAGGACCGCAACCGCCAGCGGTTTGTGCATAGCCTGGCTACGCTCGACTCGCAAGTCTTGTGCGACGGCGGCGGAATGCTGCCACTGGGACAAGACGACTCCTTGGCCGATGTCGTGGCCGCCTTCCGCCAGTTGCCGGCAAAGCCATTTGATACGCTCCCCAATACGCCCCAGCCTGTCACCGTGCGTGTTCTGGCTGACGGCGGACAGACGCATGTCTATCTGGCCAACGATTCTCCCTGGCCCACGCGGGTGCAGATCCGCGTGACCTCGCCCGAGCCGTTCAATCCGGAGGAACTGCGCGGCCAGGCCGCCGCACATCCGCCCGACGACGACGGCCTGTGGACCGTCTACTTGCAACCGTACGATCTGGCCTGGGGAGCCTTCCCCTCGCCAAAGGTCGTGTTCGGCGATCCACAAGTCGCCTTGTCCCAACAGGTGGCGGAAGACTTGGAATCGCGGTTGAACGACCTGCAAGCCTTGGCCGCCGCGCTTCAAACGCCCTCCCCCTTGGCCGTGCCGCAAAATGCCGGGTTCGAGGGACCAGCCAGCGACGGACTGCCCGCCGGGTGGTCGGTTCGGCCTGGCATTTCCGCGGTGGTGGATGAATCGCAACCGCACGAGGGCCAACAATCGCTGCGGATCACCAGCAGCGGCGACCGCGGCTCGCTGGTCAGCGAACCGTTCGAGCCCCCCACGACGGGCCGGCTGGCGGTCTCGGTCTGGCTGCGCGTGCCTAGCGGATCGGTGCAGCCTCCACTGCGATTGGCGGTCGAGGGGCAACTCGACAACAGCGACTACTACCGCTACGCCTCGGTCGGGGCGGGCAAAAGCGTCACGCCGGTCGGCGCGCAATGGAGCCAGTACATCTTTCAGATATCCGACCTGCCGCTGAGCGGCTTGTCGCAACTGCGAGTGCGGTTCGATCTGTTGGGAAGCGGCGAGGTAGGCATCGACAAGCTGCAACTGTACGACCTGGTCTTCAGCAAGGACGAGCGGATCGAGCTCGACTCGCGCATCGTGGCACTGGCCCGGGCCAAGCTGCGGCGGGGCGAAGTGGGCGACTGCTCGCGGATTCTGGATGGCTACTGGCCGCGGATGCTGGCCGGACATATTCAACTGACCGAGGTACCGCGGCCCGCGCAGCCCGCGCCCGCCGTTGCCAGCAAGCGGACCAAACCGGCCGACAACCCCACCGTGGCGGACAATCGGGCTGGCAGTACGGACAAGCCCGCCGCCAAACCGGAAGAGACCCGCAAGCCAGGCTTCTTCGAGCGCTTCCGCGCGTTGCTGCCAGGCCGGAATTAGGGTTACCTGTTCCATTATCGCCGTGTTTTGGGGGGTTGTGGTTCAGGTTCACGTCGCCGCAAAGCGCCTGCTTTGCCGGCTTGATGTGCGGTTGGATAGCTTGTTGGGGCAAAGGGTGGCTGGGTCTGACCAGCGGGAAGGCCCAGCGGAGCTGGCGTTCCAACCGCGACGGCCGATGGGCGCTTTTCCAGCGCAACCTGGTTGGCTCATCAACTCCGCTCTCGCCATCCGCTGCGCTGCTGACCCAGGCCCCCGCCGTTTATGCCCCGGCCTGTTGCCCGTTACCTGTTCCATTATTGCCGTGTTTTGGGGGGTTGTGGTGCGAGTAAGCGTCGCCGCATAACGCCTGCTTTGCCGGCTTGATGTGTGGGTGGCTGTCATCGATCGCGCGGGGTTGATGGGTATGG
>JBFWUW010000028.1:0-79663 GCA_050247075.1 Pirellulales bacterium
GATAATCGGGGTTACCACTTGCTGCCGAGCATGCACCGAGGGATGCGCGCAGAAGAACTTCGATTTCTCCCCCGCCAAGGGAAGCCGCGCAAGGCATTCCGGCAGCTTCATGGTCCACCTGATCTTTCCCCCAGAAGAGAATTGGTTCCCCAAGAAGGGACCTAGGTTCAAGCAGGTTGCTCCGTCCGCGTCGGCACCAGGCAGACATTTCGACGGCTTATCGCGCGCGAAAACCTTGACGTGTACCGACCCAGGAACGCGACATCAACCGCGTTCGAGCCTTCCCGAGAAGTGGGCTTGCGGAAGACTGGAAAAGACGCTGAAAAAGACATGGCCCACCCCTTGGCAAGACCGCGGAAGGGAATACGCGCAGTTGACTCTTCGCCACGCCGTTCGTCAAGAAAAATCTCTTCAAAAACATCATATGGGCTTTCGGTTATGCGACTCCCTGGAAGGTCATGATCCTAGATGCTCGCATTCCAACGACCAGTCCATTTTGGCTTGCAACGTGCTCTTGCCGAGGCGGTCGTAGAAGGCATGGTCATAATCGGGGCAGCCCAGCAACGCGGTGAACACCGTTTCCCGCAACACATGGCCGCGGACCATGACACAACCGAAGCCATTGCCGCCAATTACACGCAGACCTTGCTCCGGTTGCGTGAAGTTTCGAAGCGATTGGTCCCAGGCCACGTAGGCACCCTGATATCTCGACCGGTAGGCCGCCGACACCGAGGCCGTCTGTTCGTCAAATCCGGCCAACAGCCGGGTGCAGGCATCGAGCGGCGGCCGGATATCGTCTTCGAGAATCCAAACGTAATCCGTGGCGATTTCTCTCGCCAAGCGATTGTAAATGCGCGCCATGGCCAGCCGGACCTCATCGGCGGCCTCGCGCCGCGGCAAGTCGGCCAACCCCGGCACTCCGACTTGCTGGCGAACATGGCGGACATCGGGATAATCGCAATGGCTCAGCCAATCCCGCACCTTTCGCGAGAAGGCCTCTCCATGGCTTGTATCAAACAGTGTCAGGCGAATCTGAGCATGGGGCCAGGTCTGGCATTCCAGGAACCGTGCTAACGATGCCCATTGATCGCCACGCCCGGCCAAGGGGATGAAAAGCGTAATTATCTCTCGGTCCAGGCCGGCCCGCGCGAAATAGGTGCGTTCTCGTCGCGGATCCGCAAGCATCGATTGAGAATGCCGCCGGTACCAATACGTGGCTGGCTGCTTGCAGGCATGCCAACCTTGACGAAGCAACACGCGCCAAACTTGCCAGTCGGGTGCGCATTGATCGCCATCCGCCAACTCCAGAGCTCTGGACGCCTGCAGTGCCGCCCGCCTAACCAGCGAGCCGCTGTGGATCATGTTTTGCCGCTCCAGCAGATCGCGCTGCAATTGATCGGCGAACCGCAGTCGGCCTTGATGATCGCCGAACAACTGCAAGTCGGAATAGACGACCGCGATCCGATAGGAATCGAAGCACTTCAAGCCTTCGACCAGGTAGTCCGCGGCCAGGCGATCATCGGCATCCAAAAAGCAGAGTACTTCCGATGCGGTGGCCGCCATTCCCGCCAATCGGGCTCTATTGGAATTTCGATACTTGACTCGCAGATAGCGTACCCCATGCCGCTTAAAACGGGCGGCCACTTTCCGCGTGTCGTCGGTGGAAGCATCGTCCACGACGACGATTTCCTGGGGCCGGTGGTTCTGGTGCAATGCGCTCTCGATAGCCTCGGCCAGGTATCGACCATAATTGTGGCAAGGGATCACGACCGCCACGTTGCGCGGGGGCCGATCGAACGCCCCACCCTCAAAGGGACGTGCCAATGACTGGGTAGGCGTTGGCATGGCGCGAAGTTGAATCGACTCTTCAAGGTGCAAGACGCAATTCCGACATGCCGCCGCGGGAACGCGTTGATCGGCTGCAAATACACGTGGGTGCAGACAGATGAAGCGATGGGTTTCATCGGGGAGCTCTCGTCGGGCGACACAGGTTGGCAGCTTCATTTTAACAAGGGATAGTTTTCTGATTCCGGCTCCTTCGCGGATGCGGCTACCGAGCCGCCACGGCCAAACCCAGACGCTCTCCTTGGTACTTGCCTGAAGTCACGCGTTCGAGCCAATGTTCGTGACTCAGATACCAGATCACCGTTTCTTGCAGGCCGATCATGAACGATTTCCTAGGGGACCAGCCCAGGTCCTCGCCAATCCTTCCAATATCGACCGCATAGCGGCGATCGTGTCCCGGCCGATCAGCCACGAATTGAATCAAACCGCGGCAAGGGGCATGGGGCAAATCGGGCAATAGCGAGTCGACCAATTCGCAGATGGCTTGCACGACGCTCAAATTGGTTTGGGGGGAATTTCCCCCGATATTGTAAACCGATCCGGGTTTGGCAAACTCCCAGACGGTCTTGAGGGCCGCGCAATGGTCCTCCACATGCAACCAATCCCGTACTTGCAACCCATCCCCATAGAGCGGCAACCGCTTGCCTTGGATGGCGTGCAAGATCATCAGGGGTACGAGTTTTTCCGGAAATTGGAAGGGCCCATAATTGTTGCTGGCATGGGTGATCAGCGTCGGCAGTCCAAACGTCCGCTGATACGCGCGGACAAAATGATCGGCCGCGGCCTTGGAGGCCGCATAGGGCGAATTGGGGGCATAAGGCGTGGTTTCGCGAAACAAACCATCCGGGCCGATCGCGCCTTGGACCTCGTCTAAATTGCCGAACACCTCATCGGTCGAAACGTGCAGAAACCGAAACTGCTCCCGATATTCACCCGGCAATCCTTGCCAATAGAGTCGAACGGCCTCCAGCAATTGGCAAGTGCCCAGCACGTTTTCCTTCACGAACGTCAACGGCCCGTCGATCGATCGGTCCACATGGCTTTCCGCCGCGAAATGCAAGACCCCCCGCACCTGATGCATGTGCAGCAATTCCGTGAGCAACGACCGATCGGCCACATCCCCCTGCACAAAAACATGTCGTGGATGATCTTGGACTTCCTCCAAGGAATCGAGATTGCCGGCGTATGTGAGTTTATCGAGATTGACGACGACCCATTCCGTGTCGCGCAACAACATGCGGACGAAGGCACTTCCGATAAATCCCGCACCGCCCGTTACAAGGACTGCGTTCATTTGCGCTCTCCGTTTCCGCCGCGAAACTGGGTGCGTTCATATTGCCGCAGCTTGTCGCGCAAGGCCGAGCTATTCAGGCCTGATACCTCGGCTTGACGCCATGCGCTGACTGCTTCGGTGATTTCTCCCAATGCTTCGTGGCCATAGCCGGCCTGCTCCCATGTGGAAGCCGAGCCAGGCCGAAGTCGCAACGATTCTTGAAAATGTTGCATGGCCTCCGCCGGCCTGTGGGCATGCAACAAAGCAGTTCCCAGATTGTGTTGCGCGGATGGATCGTCCGGGTGTCGCGCGACGAGATTTTGCAGGGGATCCAGGGCGGCGGCCAGTTCCCCCGACTCGAACAGGCATTGGGCCCATGCCCGCAATCCCTCGCCTTCCGCGTCAGGTCCCGTGGCCGCCGCTCGAAACGCCTCGCGTGACCACGAAAGCTGACCTTCCGCGCGCGCCAGACGACCCTCAATTACGTGTCCTACCGAACTTAAACCGAAATGGTTCTTCAATTCTTCTACCACACTCCGCACTTCCGCGCGCTTTCCCCGTTGCAACAACAAGTCGGCGAGTCCATACCAGCCCTCGCGGTACTCCGGAATCTCCTCAATGATTGCCCGCCATTGCTCTTCCGCTTGGCTCCACTTACCCGCTTCCGCCAGCACCATTGCCAAATTATGCCGCGTTTTGAAGCCGCAAATCCCCCGATCGCAACTGGAATAATGTCGCGCTTCGCGCACCTCGAGGACTTGGCGATAGGCCCGTTCGGCTTCTGACATTCGCCCCTCTTGTTGCGCCAGCAGGCCCTCCCGAAACAGCAACTCCGCATCGTCCGGAAATAACGAGCGTCCCGCCTCGCAAGCGGCATTGGCCTCAGCGAGCCGCCCCCCATGGGTCAGGCTCGACACCAGCAGCGCGTACGCCTTGCGGACCTGCGATTCGGACGGATCGGAAGCGGTGATCGACCGACGCAGGTAATCGACGGCTAGGTCGTGCTCTCCCGCGTCAGCGTGCGTCATGCCAAAATTGAACAGCACGAAAGGGTGCTCTGGGTGATCTTTCAAGTCTAGCGACAAAAGATGAAAGTCACGCTTCAGCTTCCTCGCGCGGCCGGCCGGAGTATGGTCGGCCCCCGAATGGACCACATACAGATCGGTCCAGCCTACTTCGCCAGACGCCCGTCTGATCGCCGGAATGATTTGCTCGTGGATACGAAACTCAAATCGCAGATCGGGCCGATTGCGAAAGAGTTTGACATGATCGACCACGGTCGTGTCCAGGTGTCCCCGCGCGCCACCCCCCGGACAATGCACCTGCGCCACGTAACCCAGCATCTCCGGCTTGTGGGGGCCTCGCACCAAGTCTCGCAATCCGGCGCCGCAGTGGGGAGGAATCGTGTCGTCTGTATCCATCCAGAAGACCCATTCACCTTGAGCATGTCGTAGAGATTCATTGCGCGCGGCGGAAAAACTATCGACCCAAGGAAACTCGAAGACCCGCGCCCCCATTTGCCGACAGATGTCGGGAGTCCGATCCCGCGACCCCGTGTCGACCACAATCATTTCGTCGACCCACGGTCGGATGCTCTCCAGGCAAGGCCCAATCGTCTGTTCGTTGTCGCGGGCGATCATCACCAGTGAGCAGAGGATCGACTGACGCTTGAGTCGCCAACCGTTGCTGCCCGTCGTATCCGCGGTGAACTTCGGGGCGGGAATGCGGTTCGTTTCCACCTGGGACGCGGAGGGGAGCGGGGGCGTCGCCTGCTCCCGCCATTTCTCACGGTAAAGTTTCTCGTTGTTCTCCAGTAGCTCGCGGAGATTGACCCGATTTGCCTTGAAGGACTGGCTCCCAAAATGATGCACAAACGAATCGCGAGCAATCACGGCCCCATAGCCGGCGGCCAAGGCGCGCCGACAGAAGTCGTCGTCCTCGAAGTTGCCGATTCCGAAACGCTCATCCAGCAAGCCAATGTGGTTGGATACCTGCCTTCGAAACAACAGGCAAAAACCGACCAGTCGATCGACGGACTCTCGGACCCCGCGCCGAGCGCGGCACCAATCCCATGCGAATCCATCCAAATCCTCCAATTGCTGATAGGTGACGGGCACTTGCTGCGGACCACTGATATTGTTGGTGCAAGGCCCCACCAGACCGACCTGGGGTTCGCTCACGAACACATCCAACATGCGGGCCAACCAGCCGGTGGTAACGATGACATCGTTATTGAGCAGGAGAATTTGCTCTCCGCGGCTGGCTTGAATGCCTTGGTTGGCGGCGGCGGGAAAGCCCCGATTCGTTTCATTCCGAATCAGCCGCACGTCGGGGCATGACTTCAAGTACTCCAAGGTGCCATCCGTGGAAGCGTTGTCGACCACGATCAATTCATAAGGTTCGTCGGTTCGCAAGCGGATGCTTTCCAAACACATTCGAGTGCAGGCAACTTCGTTAAACGTGGCGATCACGATCGAGGTCAGGCCCCGATGATCCGCTTTCCGAGGCCGTGGCTTGGCTACGACGAGAAACTGATAGGTGTAAAATTCCTCGGCTTCGGCGGCCGACAATCCGGCGATCTGGAGCCGGCCTACTTGCACCCGATTGGGCGAACCGGCGGCCACCCATTCGGCATGGCCCGGCCCCGGTTTTGATTGCAGGGATTCCACTTCATAGCCGGCACGGAAGAACAGTTTCTCGATTTCGCGCCGCGTGAAAAATCGGACATGCGTGCGGTCCAATAAACCGGCCATTTCGTAGGTCCAGTTACCGGCCAACAGCGATGAGACAACCGTGTGATGGCGAACGTTCGGTATGCTAGCCACCACGATGGCGTCGTCGGTCAACCATTCCCTGGCGCGGCGCAGAAAGCGGTCGGGGTCGCGCAGATGTTCCAGCACATCACCGCAGATCAGACAATCAAATTCTTGCTCCTGGAAAGGAGCCGGGGTCGATTCCAGATCCCCTGTCAGGCAGTCGTCCAATCGATCCAGGGCGAGTCGGGCTGCCTTTGGGTCCAGTTCCCAGCCAACCACGCGCGCCCCCTGACGCTCCTTGAGTGATGCGCCGAGCCGACCGGTTCCGCAACCGACATCGAGAGCACGACGGACCGTCGTGGGGACCAAGGCCAACAACTCCGGCCGTTCCCATTCGAAATAGTCGCCGGCGGGACCGGCCGCGGCGGAGGGAGCGGAACCGGCGGCAACGGTCACCCGTGCGCTGTCGGCCCTCGCGGAGATGGTACGAAGCAATTCCTCCATCCGCCGGCGGTAGGTATGACTCTCATGGGCCGCCTGGCGGCCCTTCGCCGCGATTCGTTCGCGGATCTCGGGATGGCGCAAATAATATCTTACTTTGTCGAGTAATTCTTCGGAGTCGCGATAGGTTGCCAGATGAGTTCCATCCCGAAATAGTTCGTCCTGACCGTTGTCGGACAGATTGTTGGTCAGCAAGAGGCTGCCACAGGCCACCGCTTCGAAGACTCGCATGTTGATGTCGTTGCGCAGGCTACGGTTAAACACGACCCGCGATTCCGCGTAAGCCTTGGCCATTTCCTCGAAGTAGCGTCGTGCCACCAACGATTTTGGAAAGTGCTGTTGCAGCAAACGGACCAAATCGCTTCGTTCACCTGGAAACAAATTGCCGATGAAACAGACATCGAACTCCTTGTTCACCTCGTGCGGGCGATGGAAATGCGGGTCACAAGCCAGGGGTAACCAGGCGGCCGTGGCCAGGCCCGCCGCTTGAAATTGTGCCGCCCCGTCGCGTTGCGCGGCGAACACATAATCAAAATCCCGGGCTTTGGTTTGGGCCCATTCAGGATCGAGGTGCGTGTCGATGGCCCAGTAAGCGCTGGGACGTAAGTGACGCGGCCAGCGATACCGAAAGCCATCGTCGACGTTCAAGAACAGATCAAAGTCCTTGGCTGCCAGCGAGGCCAACTCATTCGGCAGAAAATGCTCGACGTCGGTTAGCTCGCCCAACGCGCGGCGGCAATAGAATCCGGTTGTCTCGGGCCGAGATTGATTCTCGAAAACGATCGCAACGCGCCGCGGATTCATGGCAAGTCTCCCGTCAGTACGATTAACCAATACTGTCCGCTAGGCTCGGAGTATTGCGAACGAACATGGCGCGAGGCGCCAAGAGCGCCAGTCCATGTCGCGTGGAAAAAACGCGCAAGCGATGGGTCTCGCTTTCCACCTGATTCAATTGCGGGCTGAGTGGATCGATTCCGCCGAACAGTTCACCCAGGACATGTCGCTCCCAAACACCGGTCAAACTGGAAATCGCCGGATCGTCGCGCGATATGGTCATCTGGGGGTTGCAGAGGCCGACACAACAGTCGTGGATCGCCAAGACCCAGACGCCGGGCGCGGCCAGGGTCTGTTCCACGATTTCGCGGACCAGGCCGTAGGCATGCGCGTCCAGAAAGATCAAGCCTCCCGCGTGGCGATCAAGGATCCGCTGGCGGAAGCGGCCCGTCAGGTCCTCGCAGTGAAACTCGACTTCATCTGCAGTGACATGCACCAAGGCGTCCACGATGTCGTAGCACTCGATCCGCGCGGAAAGTCCCAGATCTCGTGCTAGGTCGACCAAGCGCCGTGTTGATTTGCCGTGCTGGACTCCGACCTCCACAATGCAGTCAGGTCGCGACTGGGAGATCACCATTCCCAACAAGAAGGCTTCCTCTTGAGCCAAGGTTTTGTAATCGCCCAGCAACCGCGAATGCCCATGAGCTTCATCGTGTGTTCGGTGCCAGTCCCAGACGCGAAGGACCTCCGCCGCAGGCATCTGGAAAAAGTCTCCCGTCTCCGCCAACAGAATTTGCTCGTCAAAGCTGCTGGCCAACCGGGGAACATAGACATTGTCCTTCTGAAGAGGAGTTCGGCTGGTCCGATGCTTCAGCAAGGGCCGGTATTCGCGCTCGATGATCGCGTCCCAGGCAAAATGAGTTTCAAACCGCTGGCGTCCCAGGTTTCCCATCTGCCGGCGCAAATCGGGTGCATCCAACAAGTATTCAATCTTTCCTGCCAGGTCGGCGGCATCACCCGGCTCGAACAGCAGGCCAGCTCCATCGGAAATCGTATATGGCAAACCACCGAGCCGACTCGCCAGGACCGGGCGAGCAGCCCCCATCGCTTCCACGGCCGTTCGGCCCAAGGCATCCTGGGCCACCGTGGGAACAATCACGATGTCCGCTTGGCGAAATTGTTGAGGAAGTTGTTCTTGGGATTGCCAGCCGATGGCCCGCGTGAATGCATCGCGCGATCCAGGAGGATCGGCAGTCACCAAGAGTTCAAAATCTTGTCGCTTCTCCCACAGCCTCTCGCAGGCGGCATGCAGCACATGAAATCCCTTGCTGGGATCTTCAAGCAGGCCTGCCATCAACAGGCGAATCGGACCTGGGTGCCGGGCAGCACTGGCCTCCTCGGGAGATTCCGCGGGCCAGGGAAACCGGGCTGGGTCGAATCCCGAAGGCACCACGCGGACTTTGGCGGCATAAGGTCCGACCAGGGCCTCGGTCGTGGGATTCACCGCTAGGACGGCCAGTGCCTCGGCGAAGGCTCGCCGCAGGACGACTTCATACTCCGCCGTACCTACGCCCGACAGTTCGCGTTCCGCCTGATGCAAGCTCCCCGAGTGTTGGGCCCACTGCTCGACGCACGCCACACATCGAGCGGCATTGGCCAATTGATGGTTGGGGCATTGCTCAAAACCTGGCAGCAATCGCAAGTTGTTCAATGGGCAGAGGCATTCGGAGGCCTGCAATCGCAACAAATAAGGGAACTCGCGAAGGGCTTCGGCAAGCCGCGGCTTGAAGTTCCAGCTATCGGTGATGATAACCCGATCGGGATCGAAGGCCGCGACGGCCTGCCGAAAACGGTCTTGGATGCCTTGGCGGTGCCACGCGCGGTCGGAGAATTCCAGTACTTGAGGCTCATACGGTAGCAGCGCGGCGATTTTACCAACACCCCACGCCAGATTTCGCGCCAAAATGTGGCGGACCTCGTATCCCGACCGTTGCAGAAAATGGACCAGCTCCAACGTATGTACGATGCCGCCACCGGTGGAAGGCCAATTGAACAGCAAACTAACCACCGCCACTTTCACCGGCCGGGATGTCGTTCTGGCCAGTTGGGGCTCGGGTGGCGATTGAATCGTAGAAGGGCTGGCCGGAGTGGGCGCGGTAGGATGCTCGAACTCGCCATCCAAGGCGAGCAGGTTTTGTTCCGCCTCGGCATAGGTTCCCAGTAAATCGATGGCTTTTCGAAAGCCTTGGCGAGCCTCGGCGGGGTCACCCTGCATGGCCGACAAGACAGCCAAGTCGTTGAAGATACGGGCTTGCCCGGCTCGATCCGCCGTCCTCAACAATTCCCCGTAGAGACGACGGGCCTCCGAAAACTCTCGCGATGCAACGAGGAGACCAATTTGCCCCAAAGACTCAGCCCACGCGGCTGGTTGGGGAGCCTCCTGCTTTGTTTTTGCTGATTTGCGTCTTCGCGGCCGAGCCATGCAAAAGCCCCTGTTCAAAGGCTGGCGACTGGCTGAATCGTCAGTCGGGATCCCGTTTCTTCCCACACATCGTTCAACAACCACTTCCAGCGCCGGGCGACTCGCTCCAGAGACAACCATTCACGGAGGGCAGATCCAAAACGACGAGTATCTTCCCAATAAGCGCGGGACAACCAACGATCAAGGTCGTCGGGGGTCGCCAATTCGAATCCCAAGCGATTCAGATGTTGCCAGCTACTGGTTTCGGCGGGCATGGCGAAAGGAATGCCGGAGGCCAGGAAATCGAGGGCCTTGGCCGGCGGCTTATGCCTGGCCCGAAAGTCGCTTCCCTTGATATCCAGGGCGGCCGCCGCTCCTTTCAAGAAGCGGACATGGGATTCCGGGGTCCAATGCTCGATCCGTACCTGGTTGGCACTCGGCTGAAAGAGAGGAGGTGGACCATCGGGCTGTTCGAAATTGGTTAAGATCAACAGCTCACGAGGCAAACGATGCTGTTGGAGCCAGGTTTCCAACGGCGGAAGATTCGACCGTACTCCCACCCACATCAGGTATCCATCCGGCGAGAAAGGGGCCAACTCCGGCCTCACGAACTTCACGTGATGGTCCAGATACTCGACGCGCGCATAAGGGGTGAAGTACTTTCGCAAAACTTCCGCATGGACCACGATTCGCGAGCAGCTACGCAAACTGGCGGCTGCCCGATCGATTTCGCCAGCGGAGCCGAAATAATCGATGGGGCAGTAAACGATGGCCGCCCGCGCGGCCCAGTCTTGCAACAACCGCCAAGAGGGAAGTTGCTTGATAATCACCACGATATCGGCATCGGGCGTATCTTCACCGCCAAAAGTACAGGTCTCGAAGTAGGTTTCCAGGGCCCGGCAAGTGTCATACCCGACCCATTCCCACGACCCCCAGCCGGAAAGGACGGGACCGAAGGCCACGCGCGGTCGAACGGCCTGGCTACGCGGCGACACGGACATAAACGACCCTTCACCGAGAGCCACAATGCCGCTGATTTCGGCCGAAATGGGAGATGAGAACGCGAAATGCCGCCGCGCGGTGAAATGAATTTTCGGCGGAAAGTTGCCGACAGTCGGATCACGCACGGCTGCGCTGATCTTACCGCGCGGCTTGCGCGAAGCAAGCAATTTCCGCTTAGAAGAATGCCGGGCACAACTTATCTACATGTCACGATGGACCGATCTCGCCAAGATTTCACTTGATCGACTGAAAGGAAACGGCCAAATTCAAAGGTGACAGGCAGACTGTTTTGATCGTGGGCCATGAGCCGCTGGGCCAAGGAAGTACACATGCCCCGTTTTTCCGCCGCATTGATGGAGCACTTTCAGGAGCCGCGGCATCGCGGGCCGATGATGGCAGCCGACGCCGTGGGGGTCGCTGGCACGCCGGGCCAAGGTCGCTTTTTAGCCTGTTACCTGCGGATCCAAAATCAAAGAGTCAGCGACGCCTCCTTCGCCTGCAACGGCTGTGGGGTGACGATCGCTTGCGGCTCCGCGCTCGTTGAATTGACGCTCGGCAAGACGCTCGCCGAGTGCCATTCGATCGGGCCCGAGGATATCGATCGAATACTGGATGGAATTCCAGCCGATGTGGCCGACCGCGCCAGCTTCGCCGTCAGCGCTTTGCGCGCCGCGCTCGATTCCATCACTCCGAATTGGCCCCAGATCGCCGAGCCCACGTCAGGATTGCCCGATCGTGACGAGTGATGTGTCGCGGATATTACGACTTCAAGACTCCCTGCAAGTATCGGGTGTAGTCGTTATCAACCTCGCCGATGATGCGCTGCAACTGCGTGGAATCGATGTAGCCCTTTCGAAAGGCCACTTCTTCCAGGCAGGCGATCTTGAGTCCCTGGCGATCTTCGATGGTCTGCACGAACTGGGAGGCTTGCAAGAGCGACTCGTGCGTACCCATGTCGAGCCAGGCGAACCCGCGTCCTAACGACTGCACGAATAACTCTCCGCGCTGCAGGTATTCGCGATTCACGTCGCTGATCTCCAACTCGCCGCGCTGCGATGGTTTTAAGGCTTGGGCGATATCCACGACTTGGGGATCGTAGAAGTAAAGGCCGGTAACGGCTTGATTGGAAAGGGGTTGCGCCGGCTTTTCCACGATCGAGCGGGCGCGGCCCTCCGAATCCAACTCCACGACGCCATAGCGATAGGGGTCTTTGACCGCATGGGAGAAGATGGTGGCACCGCTTTCCCTCCTGTCGGCCTCGAACAACATATCTTGCATCCCCTGTCCGTAGAACAAATTGTCACCTAATACCAACGCCACGGGTTGGCCATTCAGAAAATCGCGGCCGATCGTGAATGCCTGGGCGATTCCTTGGGGCCGTGGCTGGACAGCGTATTGAAACGAGATACCAAGTTTTTCACCGGTCCCTAAAAGACGGCGGAATCCACCGATGTCCTCCGGCGTCGAAATGACCAGAAATTCCCGTAACCCCGCCAACATCAGAACAGACAGGGGGTAATAGATCATCGGCTTGTCGTAGACCGGCAAGAGTTGCTTGCTGGTGGCCAACGTCGCGGGATATAGCCTTGTTCCGGCACCGCCCGCCAAGATGATCCCCTTGCGGTTAACCGTTGACATGGTTGGCTCCGAGATGACCCCGTGAAACGCTCCCGCCCCCTGCCTGTGATTTCTTTTGCCCACCGCATGGGGCAGGGGACTGATCGGCCGGTTATACTAGGCTTTTCCCTGGGCCATTGAAACTGGCTATTGCGGCAATCGGGTCATGGCTGCTTTCAGCAAACCGCCGTCCGAGGTCGTGGTGATCGAACCACGCATGTGGCTCGACGAGCGGGGAGGTTTTCAAGAAACCTGGCGACAGGATCGATATCAAGCCTTGGGCATTCCGGGCACCTTCGTGCAAGACAATCTGGCCTGGTCGCACGCGGGTGTGTTGCGGGGGCTGCATTTTCAGATGCCCCAGGGGCAAGGCAAGCTGGTCTATGTATTGCAAGGCGAGATCTTTGATGTCTGCGTCGATGTTCGCGGCGATTCGCCCACCTTCGGCCAATGGTATGGATTGCAACTATCGCAGGCCAATCGACGACAAGTATTCGTCGCGGAGGGATTTGCACACGGATACCTGGTCGTTTCCGGCCCGGCTCTCGTGGCCTATAAATGCACGGCGCTATATGCACCGAACTACGAAAGGGTCATCGCCTGGGATGACCCGGCACTGGAAATCGCCTGGCCCGAGCCGCCGCGATTGGTCTCCAGCCGAGATCGACAAGCTCGCCCTTTGCGGGAGATGGACCTCCAGCATCTCCCCACCTTGAAGCCGGTCTCACCCACTTAGCTCGGCACCCGCCATTGTGGAGAAGTACCGTGCGAATTCTCTTGACGGGTGCCAGCGGACAGTTGGGAGGCGAACTCATCACCCGTTTGCGTTCGCTGGGTAAGGTGCTGGCGACATCGCGGACAGCCCCTTCACCGAACCAAGCGATTCACGGTCCAGGCGCAGCGTTCCATGCCCTGGACCTCTCCGATCCGACGGCGATTGAGCATCTGGTCAAGGATTTTAGGCCTGATGTGATTGTCCACGCCGCCGCCTATACCCGGGTGGATGATGCTGAAATGGAAACCGCTTTAGCCCGACGCGTCAACGCCGAGGCAACGGCCACTTTGGCGAATGTCGGTGCCGTGTGTGGCTCGGCCATCGTCTACTTTTCAACCGATTACGTGTTTGATGGATCGGGCGAGCGTCCCTGGCGCGAAACGGATACGCCGGCACCCCTGAATCGGTACGGCGTGAGCAAGCTAGCCGGAGAGGCGGCGATCCGCCAGGCCACCGCTCGGCACTTGATTATTCGCGTATCCTGGTTGTATGGGCCGAGAGGGCGAAACTTCGCCAAGACTGTTTTGCAGCGAAGTTTGGAGGGGCGCACGCTGCGAATCGTCAACGACCAGATCGGCGCTCCCACGCCGGCCTGGTTCGCTGCCGAACGTTCATGCCGGCTCTTGCAGCGAATTCATGACCTCGGCTGGCCGACGGAAAGCAGCGGTACGTTTCATTTGTCGGCCCGCGGCACGGCAAGCTGGTACGATTTTGCCAAGGCACTATTGCTGGGATCCGCCAGTTTGGGCAACTTCTGTTCCATCTCCCAGTTGGTCCCAATTTCGAGCGCTCAGTTTGGAGCCCCTGCCCAACGCCCCCTTAACTCCCGGCTCGACTGCTCCAAATTGGAGCGTTTGCTTGATTCCTGCTCGCCAACATGGCAATCGGGGCTGGGGATAACATTGCCATCGATCTTGGCCGCCGTGCTGGCCGAGTCAAAGTTGACGAACTCCACCTAGGATAGACACGGATGAGAAGCGAGTGTGACAGCCAAGGCAGAGGATCGGCCGAGGGCAATCTTGGAGATTGGCTCTTTTTTGCCGCACGCGATGCCTGAAATGACAGATGCCTTCGAGTGAAGGCCCCGGTAGTTCCGAGGCTCAGGATAGCGTGCGACCCCGCAAAGGTTGCCTAGTCGGAACGACCTCGCCTCCGCTCCCTGCGCAGACGACGTGGATCCGCCCGTTACCCCACAAACGGCTGATTTTACGCCGGAAATCCCGTACCATAAACCCATTGTCCGATCGGATTACCCTCGCTCCGTTCCCCAATTTGGCCCTGGCGCTTCCTGCTCGTGAACTTTGATCGCCTGCAATCGTTTTTCTCCAGCAGCCCATCCGCGAAGCTCATGCGCTCTCCGCATGCCGCTCATATCGTCTATTTTCTGTTTCGGCAGTTCAAGGACTCGGGAAACATCACGTCACCCCACTCTCGTCTGCTCCAGCAACTCACCGCCTACTTGGAAGTGGTTCATGTCGCGGAGCCCGAAGTATTGCAGGACCGGCCTGAGACCTACTTGACCGCGTGGTCTTCGGGCGACACGCGTTGGCTGCGTCGCTATCTTGCGTCCACCCATTCCGAAGCGGTTTATGAACTGACTCCCCATACAGAACACGTCTTGAAATTCTTGGGGGAGGCCCTGGATCGCAGTATCGGGTTTGTCGGGACCGAGTCCAGGCTCCGACGAATCATTGAAACCTTGTCGGACATCGTCGTCCGTGGCTCGGCCGACCCGACGAGGCGCCTGGATCACCTGCGCTCCGAGCGTGAACGAATCGATCAGGAAATTGCGGCGATTGAATCGGGGGCTGCGGTCTCCACGTATACGTCAACCGCCGTTCGTGAGCGGTTCGCCGATGCCGTTTCGGACCTGGCTTCGCTGCAGGGCGATTTTCGAGCCGTGGAAGATTGCTTCAAGGACATCACTCGTGACGTGCAAAAGAGACAAGCGGAGCTGGACGGTTCGCGGGGGGAGATTCTGGAATATGCGTTAGCCGCAGAGGATAGCCTCAAGCTCCAGGACCAAGGCGTGAGCTTTGAAGAGTTTGTACGGCTGATTCTCTCACCGAGCAAGCAGGATCAGTTAGAGCGGATCTTCACTCAACTCAATGAGATCGAAGTCCTCGTTGATCAGGTCGAGGGGATGCGTCGCATCCACGGCATGATCGGCAGTCTCTCCGATGAGGCCGAAAAGGTGTTGCGAACGACACGCCGACTGAGTTCCACGTTGCGGCGATTGCTCGACTCGCGAGCCATGTCCAGCCGAATGCGGCTCGCGACAGTGCTCCGCGAGATTCGCGCTGCCGGCGTCCGCCTCGCGGAGAATCGCCCCCACGACATCATCGGAATGGAAGTCCTCACGGAGCTCGAGCTGTCGAGTATCTGTGAACGCCCCTTCTGGACGGCGCCGACTGATTTTGATGCTCCTGCACTGAGTGATCATCAGCCCGACGGCGATGACCGCATGGAGGCCTTTCGTCATCTGGCAGGTCTGCAACGACTCGATTGGGAGGCGATGCGGGAGAATGTCGCGAGCATGCTGCGCGAAATGCCGCGACTGCCACTCCCCGAATTGCTCACCGCACATCCGCCCACCGCCGGCGCCGTGGAAGTGCTCGGCTATGTCCAAATCGCGCACGATGATGGCCACCACATCGACCAGCAGGTCACAGAGACCATTCGTTTGCATCCTCTGGCAGCAGACCGCCCAGTGCCTGGCGCTGACGATTCCGAACTGTTCGAAGTCCCGCACGTCGTCTTCTTAAGCCGTGACCTACGGAGACTCGTCAGCGGTCTCGCTTCGGGAGATTCACGATGACCGACATTCCCCTGAGTCATGAAGTGCCTGAGTTCCGCGAGTTGGGCATTCCGGCGGTTCGCTTGCTTCAAGGCGTGCTCTACGCCGACGATGAGTCGGCCTGGGAAATCCTGTTGTCCTACGAATCGGACCTCATCGACTATTTCGCTCGGATCGGCTTGGCGGTAGTCATTGATCGATCCGAAGGGTTGGCCTATCTCCGGCAGTTCGGCGACGAAGAGCGACTGGGTGGCTATGAACGACTGCCGCGCCTGTTTCGCCGCACGCCATTGGGATATGACGCCACGCTGCTCTGCGTCCTGTTGCGCGAAGAGTATCGCCGGTTCGAGGACGAAGACTTGGAGAACGAGCGCTGCGTCGTGGATGTGGAGACGTTGCTCGACGGCTGGAAGTCCTTCTTCCCGGCCGAGTCGGATGAGGTTCAATTGCGGAAGCGGTTGCACGCCATGCTGAAAAAGCTCGAAGAATTGAAATTCGTCACCAAATTTGAGTCGGACAACGCCGAGTGGGAAGTCCGCAAGATCCTCAAAGCCCGCCTGCCCTTGGAGGAGCTCGAACTCCTCCGCGATCGGCTGCTTAGCGCGGAGCAAGGAAAACCCGCATGCTAGAGGAACATCTCTTCGACCTTCGTCCGGAGCGACCAGGCTATCGTCTCCACCGACTGGAGGTCTACAACTGGGGCACATTTGACAGCACGTCAGGGCACGTTTACCGATTTGAGCCCGAGGGGCGCACTTCGCTGCTGGTGGGTTGCAACGGGTCCGGCAAGTCAACTCTCGTCGATGCGGTCTTAACCCTGCTCGTGCCTTCGAACATCCGCAACTACAACGTCGCGGCCGGCGCCAAGAAGACCGAACGGAATGAGAAGAGCTACATTCGCGGGGCATTCGGTAGAGACAGCGACGATGCGCAATCCACGGTCATCAAGTATCTCCGGCCGCAGGGAAATAATCTGACCGCTCTGCTCGCCGTCTTTCGCGACGAGCAACTCGACCGGTCGTTTACCTTGTGCCAGGTGCTGTTCCTTTCCGGAGACGGATTCGACAAGGTATTTGCGATCGCCGATGAGGTACGTGACCTGAAAAACGATCTGACGGGTCTGAAGAGCTCCGAGCAAATCCGCAGCCACCTGCAGCGACTGGGCTACCAGACGACCAAGACGTTCATCGAGTACGACGGCTGGATCGCCAAGCGGACGGGGATGCGCAGCAAGGCGATGGATATGTTCAATCAGACGGTCGCCGTCAAGGACATCCATAGCCTGAATGAGTTCATCCGCAAGCACATGCTGGAGGGGCACGATTGGCGGGAAAAGGTGCAACCCCTGTTAACCCACTTCAGCGACCTCAGCTTGGCACATAAGGAACTGGTTCGCGCGCAGTTGGCCGAACAATTGCTGCTGCCCGTCGAATCCATCGGCGGGAATTACCGTCTGCAAGCCGGCGAACTGCAGGCCCTGGAACGTCGGCTCAAGGCTTCGGAGACATTCTTCGCCGTGGAAACACTGCGAATCTGCGAACCCGAGTTGGTCAATCGCCGCGTGGAACTGGCCACCGCGGTGACCACGCGGAACCGGCTGGCCGACGAATTGAAAGTCCTTTCCGAGCATATTCGCACACTGAAGAACGATATCGACCTGGCCGGAGGGCAGCGGCTGCGCGACATTCCGGGGTTGATCCGAGAAGAAATGATCGCGCGTGACGCCAAGGACCAAGCCTCCCAGCGCTATCACGGCCAACTCGGCAAATGCGGGATTCAGCAGCGGGTCGAAACTCCGGAGTTGTTTGCGACCATGCGCCAGCAGTTGCATGCCGACCTGGAAGCCACGCGGCAACGACTAGAGTCACTCGGCGAGGAGCACGAGGAGCAACTTGCCCAGCGCGCCGTCTGCAACCGACAAATCCAGGACGAGCAGTCCGAGTTGCAGATTCTCGGTCAGCGGCAAACCAATCTGACCTCGCACTTCACCTCGCTGCGCAGCCGGATTTGCGAAGACTTGCAGTTGGCTGAATCGGCCCTGCCCTTTGCCGCCGAACTGATTTCGGTGCTGCCGGAAGAGCGTCGCTGGGAAGCGTCCATTGAAATGGTACTGCGGTCGTTTGCCCTCAGCCTACTCGTTCCTGATCGGCTTTACCCGCGCGTCCGGGCCTACGTGGAACAGACTCGCATCGCCAATGAAAAGGGGGAAGGGCAGCGTTTGGTCTATCTCCGCGTGGGTCGCGCCGAGCCCGATGATGCACGGGGCGACCGCCTGCACGCACAGTCCATTATTCGCAAACTCAAGTTCCGCACCGGGCACGACCTGGCTCCCTGGGTGCGGGCGGAAGTCTTGCGCCGCTCGGATTTCCGCTGCTGCGACTCCATCGAACAGTTCAACGAGGTGGATCGTCTGGGATTGACCGAGAATCGGCACGTGAAGTTCGGTACCGATCGCCACGAGAAAGACGACCGGCCTCGGGCCGTGGATCCGCGCCACTTCGTGCTGGGATGGGACAATCGCGAGAAGCGACGATTGATGGCGGATCACTTGCGCTCGTTGCAGGCGCACCTGACGACTCTCGACCAAACATTGGCGGCTCAGCGTACGACCCTGGAGACTTTGCGAGCGCGGCAAGATGCCGCCAATCTCGCGCTGGAAACGACGGATTTCGACTCGATCAACTTCCGCAAACATGCCGATGCGATCGCCGCCTTTCAACGCGAAAAGGCGGACTTGGAATCTACCAATGAAGCCGTCAAATCGCTGCGAAAGACCCTCGATAAGGCTGAGCAGGATTTCCTTGCGATTACTACCGCTCGTGACGAGTCACTCAAGCGAGAGCAATCCCTGTCCGAGCAGATTGGCAGGGAAGCCGAGCTGATTGAAACGGCTCGCAAGTCCGTTGCCAAGGCCAAGAGCGATGGTCTGTTTGATTTCCATGCAGGTGAGTTCCCGTCGATCGTCGAGTCGCTGGGCGAACCGGAATTATCCATCGCGGATCTCTTCATTCGCCACCAGCAATGGCCGGAGCGAACGCGGAAGACGATTGAAGCCCTTCGCGCCGAGCTCCAGCCCCTCAGCGAAAAGCTAATGGGGGCGATGAACAAGTTCCTGCGCGAGTTCAAGGAGGAGCAGGCCGACCTGGACGCCAGCGTGCAGACTCTCGAAAGCTTTTTGCGGCTGCTTCACCAGATCCGCGAGGAAGACCTGCCGCGTCATGAGAAGAAGTTCAAGGATCGGCTCAATGACAAGGTGAGCCAGGAAGTCGCATTGCTCAATGGTGCGCTCCGGCAGGAATGCAAACACATCGAGGCAAAGGTGCGGCAACTCAATGTCGCACTCGCGTCTCTCGATTTTCAGACCGAATCAAATGGTCAGCCGGCAACCTACATGAAGTTGGAGCCGCGGCAGGTCAATGATCGAGACATCGCTGAGTTTCGTCGCGCGCTGCGCGAGTGCCTCGATGAGTCTCTCGAAAACACCGAGGAGGCCAACGAGGCGCGGTTCTTGCGGATCAAGAAGCTCGTGGACCGCCTAGCGGACAAAGAGAACACTCGGTGGCGCGACAAGGTCATTGACGTTCGGTTCTGGTTTGATTTCGCCGCCCGTGAAGTCCAACGGAGCGATGGCAAGACCCGCAGCTATTACGAGGATAGCGCGGGGCAGTCCGGCGGCGAGAAGGCGAAGCTGGCTTTTACGATCCTGGTTGCAGCACTGGCCTACCAATTCGATATCGATCCCAGCGGCAAGACACCCGGACGACTGCAGTTCGTGGTCGTCGACGAGATGTTCTCCAAGGTGGATGACCACAATGCTCAGTACGCCCTGAAGCTCTTCCAGCAATTCGGCCTCCAACTGCTGATCGTCGCGCCGCTGGACGCCAAGGCTCGCGTCACCGAGTCTTTCGTGGATTGCTACCTGCACGCAGTAAAGGATGAGTCGACGCACCGTTCGGAACTGTATAGCATGACAGCCCGCGAGTATGAGGACGTGCTGAAGGGCTTTCCAGCGAACGGCAAACCGGCCAAACCGCGAGCGCCAGTTGCCAAGTAGGAGTGCGACCCCAACACCATGATCACTCCCGATGGAGTTCGCCAGAAGGCTGAGCGGGCGTATTCCCGAATGCTCGATGCCTGGGCTGCGTGCGAACTGAATTCCTTTTTCCCGCTACGAATGCCGGCTGACTTGTCGCCGATCGCTGGCGATGTCCCGGGTACCATCGCGGCTGTCGAGCTATTACGAGCCAACTCAAAGGAGCAATCCAGCCGAGGATATTCCATTCAGTGGAAACAAGTCCGTTCGCGCGACTTTGGCAACAACCTCTTTCCTGAGCGGATTGTGATTGATACTGCTGATGATCTGGTATCGCTGATTGGCAAGCAAAAGCACTTCTCCGCGACCTGCCGTGTTGCGGAACGCATCCGCGACCGTTTCCCTGCCCTATGTGGCTGGGTGAAAGCCAATATCCGCAGAATCGCCGACTGCGCCGAGCCGCTGGAAGGACTCCTGCGCGTGACGCAGTTCTTTTTGGAGCACCCCTGGCCTGATTGCTACGCGCGGCAGATTCCCGTGGCCGTCGATACCAAATTTGTCGAACGGCACGAGACCATACTTCGCCAATGGCTTGACGAATTGCTTCCTGGATCTGCCATCCAGGCCGACGAATCAAAATTCGCATGGCGGTTTGGACTCCGAGACGGTCAACCATACACGACGCTGCGCACGCTCGATCCCATCCTCCAATCGGAGCTAGGGCTGCCGTATAATGAGCTGTCACTTCCATTGCGGACACTCGAAACGCTTGCCCTGCGCGACGCCACCGTCATCATTGTCGAGAATCAGCTAAATCTCTTGACCCTACCGCAGATGACACGCGCCCTGGCCTTTCGCGGGGAAGGCAGGGCCGTCACCCGCCTCCGTCGGCTCCACTGGCTGATGGACAACAAAGTTCTTTATTGGGGCGACATTGATGTCGAAGGCTTTCAGATTCTCTCCAGCCTGAGAATGTTTTTTCCACATGTCCGCAGCATTCTCATGACCGACGCCGTTTTGCGAGATCACAACGCTCTCGTCCTCGAAGGCAGCGGAGCGGCAGGTAGCGAGCCGAGAAACCTCGTCGACGATGAATTGGCCGCCTTTCGTCAGTGCCAGCGGCAAAACTGGCGGCTGGAACAAGAGCGGCTGCCGCAATCATACGTCGATGAAAAGTTGGAGGCGCTTGGCAGCCTCCCGTGATGGCCGACAACATCCGCCGGCTGCCCAAGGATTGCGGCTAAACCGTCCTAAGGACGATAGGTTACATTCTCAAAATGGTGGTAGTGCCGCGACAAAGCGACCAAGGAGTTGGCTGTGGACGAACGGTATGTTTACCTGATCTTGCCGTACCTCACGTGCCGCCAGAGATTCCGTGTGCGGGGACTTGAATTCCGCAATAGTGAGGACCTATCCGACCTGCCTGGCGCCAGCAAGGAGCATCTTTCCACGCTGTGCGAGATGTTCTTCCTGCAGGAAAACGTGCGCATCAAGGGATTCGTGTGCGCAGCCCTGCAGTTGCCGCAGGAGGAAGCCGAAAGACGGCGACATTCTCGTCTTGTCTATGAGGCGCATCTGCTCATTGCATACCTCTACTCGTCTCCGCACCCCAGCGGCGGCGTCTTATTGCCGTTTGAAAGCTCATCTCTCTTCACCTTCAGCCTGGGGGACAGCCCGCCCGGATCGGGGAATGTCCCGAGCAGCCTAGTTTGGCAAGGCGAGCACTTGGCGGACCGCGTTAGCATCCTGGCCCCATCTGACAATCACAAGCATCCGGACTGGATTCCTGGCTACACGGGAACGCGAAATGAGAACGAGACGTTTTGGGTCGCCAGGGGCAGCCGCGTCTATCCTGAATCCGCGCACGTGGCGCTCAACTTCTCGCAGGAACTATCCTTCGACCTAGAGCGTTTCCTCGCGCAACCCGTGTGGTCAAAATACTCGAACGAGCGTTTTGACCGGTATTTTCCGAGGTAGCGAGCGCCTGATCGCCCCGAAACGCCGGCGACAGGAGCAACTATTGCCATTCTGTCGGGTGGAACGTGAAGGTGTTTTCATGTCATCACGCTGGGGATCGGCACAGCAAGTCGGCGACCTCGTACGTTTCGTTGGGCGACTCAGACAGATCATGGCCACGTGTCGGAATCGTCGAACGCGGTGCGCCGCAATTAGGACGATCGGCACGAATGCTCGGCTCGCCGCCATTCGGACATCCGAATTTTGGCTTTCCATTCCCGGCAATCTCGCCCCGACGAGCCGATGTCGTGACGTAAGTTGGTTCTATCTAAATATTTGCGCGTCTTGCGTCATCAATACATGAGGGCGATCCCTAGCCATTGGCCAAGGAATGCACTCCAGGCCGCACGATGCTGTTCGCAGCACCGTGCGGCCTGTTTTCGTTTCTTGGCATCCCCAATCACTTTCGGAGGTTTCTGCAAATGTCAGCCACCGTACTTCTCGAAGCGGCGCGAGTTTCCGAACCTTTGGCTGCGCCGGCCAGCCGCGCCAGTTGGTGTGGTCAACTGCGTCTCGGCACGATCTGCGTACCCGTCAAAGCCTATGCGGCCATTGCCACTCCGCCCGATACGCCTTTGCGGCAACTACATGCTAGCTGCGGGCAACGGATCGAGTACCGTAAATGTTGTCCTCTGCACGGTGCCGTGCCGGCCGATGAAATCACCAAGGGTTACCCCTACCAACCGGACCAGTACATCGAAGTTTCCGAAACCGAGCTGGAGCATCTCCAGCCGGCCGACGAGAAGACGATTCACCTGAACCACTTCGTGGATCCTGCACGGCTTGATTTGGTGCTGTTTGCTGGACGAAGTCTATATCTGGCTCCCGCGAACCCAGCGGCACGCCGGCCTCTTGCGCTGGTCCATCAGGCACTCCAGCGCAGCGGCAAGTGGGCCATCGGCCGTGTCGTGTTCTCCGGCCGGTGGCAGCTTCTGGCTGCCCGTCCAGAGAAACAGGTGCTGCTGGTCCACACGCTGTATCACCCTAACTTGCGCCGAGCGCTGGTCCACGGCGAAGACACCGACGTCGAGATCGCTCAGCAAGAACTGCGCCCGCTGCTACGGATCATCGACGCGGCTCAGAAAGATATCCCTTGGCAGGAATATCAGGATGAATCGGAACGCCGCTTGACCGAACTCGTCGCAGCGAAGGTCAGCGCGGCGCAGAATCCTCGCGCCGCGCGTGCCAAGGGAAAACACCGCTCGGCCGCAGCTCGAACGAACGCATTGGTGGAACAAGCCGTCCCGAACGGTTCCTCCAGAACTCGTCGCAAGGCGGCCTGAGGCTGCCTATCTTTATCCATTTCCATGTCTCCAACAGGAGAGACATTCATGCCCGGCGAGAATCAACCGGCCCACCTTTCGACCTTCCGTCTACGGCGGCGGACACCGGGCTCCTTCCTCCTGGTTCCCTGCCTGAAACAAGGTCGCTCGATTCGGTGTCAGGGCCAGCTGGAGGCTGCAACTGCCGTCATCCTGGCCGCCTGCCCTCAGGTAGCGCACATCCAAGAGCAGCCTTTGACCATCTGGTATACCTGGCAAGGCGAAACAGAGCCTTTCCAAATCCAATTGCTCGACCACCCTCCTACCTCACCACGCCAACGTGAACCAGACGCCGGCTCTAGTCATATCGTGCCAGATTTTCTCGTGGAGATGGCTAATAGTTGCAAACGGCTCGTGGAGGTCAAACCCTCCAGTCAACTCGCCAAGCCGCTCGTCCAGCGCAAGCTGGCAGTGGGCCGCTTGTTTGCTGCCCAGGAGGGTTGGACCTTTCACGTGGTGACGGAGAAGGAACTCTTTCATGGGCCGCTCCTCGACAATGTGCGGCTCTTGAATCGCTACCGCCAAGGTCGTTTCGATTCGACTCTGCTGGAACAACTTGTACTCCAAGTACCGCCTGGTGGGATCCGGCTTTCGGAATTGCTACCCGGTGACGGCTCGGCCCACCGCGCCTGTCTGAACATGCATGTCCTGCATCTTCTTTCCACAGGGCGGCTCAGCTTTGATCCCTACGCGCTTCCATTCAACGATCAAACCCTCGTCTTTCCCGGAGGTGCCATTTCATGGGACCCGTTCGACTCAGTGTGGGCACCGAATGGTTGCTCGACGGGCGGACCTACCGGGTCGTCCGCCAGTTAGCTCCCGATCGGTTCATTGCTCAGGACGTCAAGTTTCTCGTCGAGCAAGAATTCTCCTCGACGACCATTTTCTCGGCATACGCCGAAGGTCGGCTGCGATTTAACAGCGACGAGTCACCCCGTTCATCTCCCCAGCCCGCAAGCTCGCGTCCCAAGGCAATTCAAGATCTTAGCGAGCCGCAACGGCAACTCCTCCAGCGTCGCTGGTCGGCATTGAAACCGCTGACCCAACTTCCGGGTGTTCCCAGTCAGAACGATTTTCTGCAGCGCTCCGATGATCTTCGGCAGCAAGGCATCTCTTGTTCCGCACGAACGCTGCGGAGGTACTTTCGGACCTGGCACCGAGCCGGCAAGGATCGATTGGCCCTGCTGCCACAGGTGGATCGTAGCGGCGCGCGCGGACGCCGACGGCGAAGTAGCTGGCTCCACAAGTACCCCCAAGTTAAACGCCTGGTGGAGGAAGCCGTCAGTACGGTCTATCTGAACAAGGCCCGTCGTCCTATCTCGGCCGTTACCCGCCGGGTTCTGGATGATCTGCAACGCCTGAACGCTCGGCTTCCCACGGCACAGGCAATCCCGATACCACGGCAAGCCGCCTTGGCCCGGGCGATCGCCCGGTGGATTGCTCAACTCGATCCGTGGGAGGTCGATCGCCAACGGTGGGGCCAGCGGATCGCCGATATGCGCCACGCGCCCAAGAAGTCGCAACAACTGGCGACTCGAATTCTGCAGCGGGTAGAGATCGACCACACCCCATTGAAGGTCGTGGTCGGTACCGAAGCGGGCCCCATCGGCCAACCCTGGCTGACGATTCTCATCGACTATTACAGCCGGATGGTCGTCGGGTTTTGTCTCGGTTTCGAGCCACCCTCCTATGCCGTCATCATGGAAGCACTCCGGCATGCGATCCTGCCGAAGACGTATCTGAAAGACCGCTACCCCAAGGTGCAAGGCAATTGGCCGTGTTGCGGTCTGCCAGAAAAACTTGTCTGTGACCGAGGTTCCGACCTGACCAGCAAAGACCTGGAAGATGCGGCCTTTCAATTGGGGGTTGAGTTGGACTTCAATCCACCTCGAACACCCCACTTCAAAGGTACCGTCGAGTCGTTCTTCGGCGGACTCAATGACCAACTCTCCGCCTCCTTGCCGGGCCGTACCTTCCGGAACTGGGCCGAACGGGCCGACTACAAACCGGACGACGGCCCACTCTTGTCTTACGAGGTCTTGCTGGAGATCCTCCATATCTACCTGGTGGATGTGTACGCCATCGCCAAGCACCCCATGGCGGAAACATCCCGACTGGAGATGTGGCAGGAAAGTGCCGCCGAACATGCACCCATGCTTCCCGCAGCGAAAGATGATTTAATTGTCCTGCTGGCTAAACAGGCGGATCGGACCCTCTCAGCTCGTGGGATAGAACTTGGGGGCATGTTTTATTCGAGTGATGATCTGATGGCCTTGCGGGCTGAAATCGTGGCCCACAATGTTTCCGTGGATCGGCTTTCCGTCCGCTTTAACCCCTGGGATCTGGGGGAAGTCTGGGTTCTCAATCCGGTCGATAGCCGATACATCAAAGCGGCGGCCGTCGACCCGGTCATGAAAGGGATGACGGCATATCAATGGCGAATCCTCAAACGGGCCATTCGCGAGCGATTTGAAGGTCCAGACCACTTGCAGAGTCTGTCCGCGGGGCGCAACGCCATCCGGGATACGGTGGAAGAGGCCGTGCGCAAGCCGTCCCGCAAGCGGCGCGTACGCGCGGCCCGTTATCTCCAGCCACCTCCCTCCACGCTGAACAGCCCTATGGAAACCGTCGACCCTGCTTCGGTCAATTCTTCCCCCGTCGATGCACAACCATCGGGCGACAGCTCGGATGTGCAGGATGCTCCGCCGTCGACAAGTCCCGTGCCAGTGGTCGATCCCGCCGAGATCGACGTTTCGGATTGGGAAGTTTCCAGTCCAGGCTTCTGATCAGATCCGCGACCCCGTTTATTCGCTTGCAACCCTCTCCTCCCCAACCTCCAAGCCGAAGGTACAGCCATGGCTGAGATGACTGATTCCAAACCCAGCGCGGACCGACGCGACTGGGCGAAGATGCCAGCGCTCGAACGGATCGCCTTCGCTCACCGCCTGATCATTCTGCATCCGCGATTCCGCGAGGCGGTAGCTCTGCTGGAGCATTGCCATCAGACCAGTCGGCAAGCATCCGAGCCGGTATGCGGGGCACTGCTGGGCACGTCGGGCGTCGGGAAGACCAGCGTCGTCGACCATTATTGTCGTCTCCATCCGTCGCAAGAGACAGAGACTGCCACGCGACAACCGGTCCTAAAGGTCACGTTGCAGCCTGACGCCCGGCCCAAGGGCATTGCCGCGGACTTGCTCCTGGCGCTGGGCGATCCTGCCTGGAGCAGCGGCACCGTGCAGACGCTCACCAACCGGGCTGTCCGATTGCTGAAGCACTGCGGTGTGGAGTTGATCGTGATGGACGAGTTTCACCATTTGTTCGACATGGACCGGGCCAAGGTGATGACCAAAGCGTCGCAGTGGCTCAAGGTGTTGGTGGTTAACACGGGCATTCCCGTTGTGGTCTGCGGGATGCCCGAGGCGGAATACGTGCTTCGCGCCGAACACACCGAACGGCGCTTCAAGCACCGACTAACGCTCCGCTGCTTCACCTGGAGAACAGCACAGGGTCGGAAGGAATTCTGTGGCATGCTCAAGCGACTCGACGAGTCTTTGCCGCTGGTTGAAGTCTCGGGGCTAGCCGAACCCGAAATGGCCGGTCGATTTTATCTGGCCTGCCGCGGAGTGCCCGACTACCTGATGACGCTCGTTCGTGCGGCGCTGGTGGAAGTAATCCACCAGAAGAATAAACGGATTGAACTCGCCGACTTGGCCCGGGTCTATGAATGGACTCTTGCACAACAGCGCGTGTTGTTGGAACAGTCCAATCCGTTCATCGGCACCTTGGATCAGGGGGCCTTGGATCGGGTGCAAGCCGCCGATCAAGGAGCCACCGCGGGAATCGGGCTGACGCCTCGGGCTGCGCGCAGCAAGCCGCGTCCGGTCACGGCGTCGAGTTACTTGGGAGGAAAAACATGATCCCTCACGAGACCGAGCGGCCCTTGCCGGCTCGGGTTGTTCCCCTTTCTGGCGAATCGTTGGTCAGCCTCTGGCGGCGAACAACGGCAACCATGGGTTACGAAAGCCCTGGTCGCATCCGGTCGTTGCTCTCGGACACTGGCGATGTTCCCACCCATCTTAACCTGCTCTCACCTGGACTTGCCGTCGATCGAATGGCCCGCCTGCTGCGTCTTTCTACGACAGATGTTGTGGAGAGAACTTTCCACCAGTTTGCGGCGGCACTGGTTCCCGTGCCGCCGGACTCTCCTTGCCCAATGGTCTGTGACTCCAAGACGGTGCTGAGATACTTCGTCACTTACGCCTCACCCATCTGTCCACGCTGCCTGCAGGAGGACTCGTTTGCCTATGAACGGCTCGTTTGGTCGTTCCGTGCCGTGCCCGTTTGCGTATCTCATCAGTGCCTCCTCATCACCCGGTGCCCTGCCTGTAGTCGACTACTGCGCGGCGATCGCCAGGATGTATCCCGCTGCCCGTGCGGTTTTCTGCTAACCGAGGCCATTGGACAGCCCGTCCCACCCCAAGCGATTGAATTGGCAGGCGTATTGGAGCAGCTGCTCAGGGACCGAGCTATTTTGCTTCCCGGGATGCCCGCCGCCGCAACATTTTGGTGGGCCGAGCGTTTGGCGGCCGCCGCTGCCAAAACCCCAGTCTGGCTGCAAGGCTTTGCCCGGCGGTTGGGCTTTCTGCCGGGACAGGAGTCCGAAGTGCTTGCCTGGTTGGCGGCCGCGGAGATTCTCACGCATTGGCCAGATCGCCTGGGAGAGTTTCTCAATGCGTTTCAACAGGTGGCTAAACACCGTAACACCTCCACGGGGATTAGCCGGCGATTCGGGCTCCTGCTGCGCGAAGCGAAATGGTTGGAGCAGATCGGCTACCCCCAGCCGGCAAACGCACTGCGCGATTACCTGCTCCGGCATTATGCGGCCGGACATCTCAGCGGTAAGGTCTGTCTGTTCCAAGGATCGCAGCATCGCGCTTTGCTCGGCCAGCGTTCCTGGATAACGCAGACCGAAGCAGCTGGATATTTGCAGATTCGCCAGGGCGCGATTGCCGCACTGGTTGCTCGTGGTGTCCTCATCGGGCAGATCCATTCCGCCGGTAAGCAGGGCCGTTCGGTGGGCTTGGTCTTACGCGAATCGGTGGAATCCCTGGCGTCCGAACTACGTCAATCTCTGGATGTGCGTACCACTGCGTCCCGACTCGGCATCGGTCGGCACGCTGTCCTGGACCTCATCCGGGCAGGCTTGCTGGACCGGGCTGTTCGGACAGCGCGAGGCTGGCGGGTTTCTCAGCCATCGGTCGCCGTTTGGGAGAATTTCTGTGCCGGATTGCCCAGGATCCAAGGCAAGACTGCCGACTGGGTGTCGCTCCGACAGGCGGCGCGAATTGCCGGCCCATCCGGACTCACGATGAGTGAACTGCTCAAGTTGATCAAAACTGGCTTTCTAAAAGCGCGAATGGCCAAACCCCAAGATGGTCTCCATGGAATCGCCCTGTCTTGCGCGGATCTTGAATCGGTGCGACAGGCAACTCGCAACCATCGCGAGCCTTTGTCCGACTGGAGTCTACATCGTGTTGCCAACAACCTCTTTCCGACAAGGCCCGTGAAACCGTATGTCCTCAAGAAATGGATCCAAGCCGGATTGCTCGAGGCACGTCAGGAAGGTTCTCGAACGATGATTTCCGCGGCAGAGATCCAGCGATTTCGCGCCGAGTATTGCCTGACGCAGGAAGCCCTGCAGATCGTAGGCATCACCCGCTCGACTCTGTCTCGCTGGGAAGCGCAAGGACGTATCACACCCGTCTACGGAAAACGTGTCACGCCACGCGCAGGCTTCTCACTCTATCGTCGCCAAGATTTGCAAGGGCTCGTCAAGGCAGCCTCGTAGACTTTGATTTGGGCATGAAGCCATCCCAAGCGCCGCTTTGACCGGCGTCGCACTTCGTGAACTCTCCCTGCGCGGTGCAGGGCGGTTAAGGATTTTTCCTGACCGCCCCGCTCGGGGGCGGTCTCCACCTGAAAGGAGATTGTCTCGTGATCGCACCCGCTAAAAGGTCTCGCAACGTTCGTCCCCGCTGGCACGCGGCCTTCCTGGTGATGCTTCCCACGATCGTGCAGCAGCTGCGCGTGGCGTTTCGCCACTTGCGCGACGAGGCTCGAGAGGAAGCCGTGACCGAAGGCCTGGCAAATGCCTGCAGCGCCTATCAGCGACTCGCCCGCCAGGGTCGGACGCACTTGGCCTTCCCCTCGGCACTTGCCCGGTTCGCCGCGACCCAGGTTCGCGATGGCCGGCTGGTCGGCAGCGGCCAGAATTCTCGCGATGTTCTCTCACGGCGCGCGCAGAGGAGGAAGCAGTTTCAGGTTGAGCGACTGGATCGATTTGAGAACGAAGAGAACGAGTGGTTGGAAGCCGTCGTCGAAGACCCGCATACGTCGGTCTTCGAACAAGTCTGTTTTCGGGTAGATTTTCCCGACTGGCTCAATCGCCTGACACCTCGAAACCGGCGCGTCGCTGAATTCCTGGCGCTCAGCCATTCCACCAGCGCCGCGGCCCGACACTTTCGCATTTCTCCTGGCCGCGTGTCGCAAATACGCCGCGAACTCTATGTCTCTTGGCAGGAGTTTTGTGGCGAAACGAATGGTCTGGCCTCTGTTGCCGGATCCTCGCGTTGAAAGTTGCCGCGATTCAGGCTGAAGCAGTGGCTTTTTTGTCAAGTGGACCTCCGCATGACGCGAGGTCTTTTGCACTTTTTCTCTTACTTGCCGCTTCATCCATCGGAGGATACGACCATGACCCTAAACCAAGAAGAATTCAACCGTGCCGTGGCCAGGGCTACCGGGGAATCGGTCGACACGATCACCCAGCGGGGCTTTGTCTTGCTCACCGCCTCCCCGTTCGAGCGGGAACCGCGCGCGGGCGACTATGAGGAATTCTTGACGAAGAACCCTGCGGCGGAACTCCCGCCAGGGACGAATTACGCCACAGCATAGAGGCGCACAAGCCGACGACGACAACCTAAAACAGGCTCTTGCCCTGCCAAGGGCCCGTTCGGTGGGATCGGCAGCCATCTGGAAGCGATGTCATGTATCAAAAGCAAAAGGGCCGGGCCGCCTGGTGGCGGCCCGGCCAAATGTTGCTTCTTTTTATCTATCAGCTGCCAACGTACCACTCGCGAGTTGGGTTCGTAGGATGAAGTCTTCAACGAACTATCGAGTTCCGCAAGCCATGTTATCGCCCGATCTGATTACGAGGCCGAGAGTTAGGGCGATAATCCCCGTCTGACCCAAAATCATGTGCGCGTGCTGTCTACCGTGTTGACAACCTTTATGTCCCACCGTGACAACCTTTGTGTCTGAGTTGACAACCTTTATGTCCCACACCATCACCCCGCTTTACACATCCAAATTCCTTACTTCTAGCGCGTGCTTTTCGATGAACTCGCGGCGGGGTTCTACTTTGTCGCCCATCAGGACGCGGAACATGCTGTCGGCCGCGCCCGCGTCGTCCATGGTGACCTTTAACAGCGTGCGGCGGGTGGGGTCGAGGGTGGTGTCGCGAAGCTCCTCGGCGTTCATTTCGCCCAGCCCCTTGAAGCGGGTGATGGAGAGGCCTTTTTCGCCCGCTGCCCGCACCGCCGCCAGCAGGCCGCGCAAGTCCTCGATGCCCGACTCGGTATCGCCCCGGCGGACCGTGTAGCGGGCCTCTTGCGTGCCGGTCCGCTCTTGCGGCAGCAGCGATTGAATGTCGAACCCGTGCGTGGCCAGTTCGGCCAGGCCGGCGTTGATGGCCCGCACCTCGTGCAGATCGACGACGTAGGTGGTGGGGGCCGCCAGGCCAGGCGGGGCGGCGGGTTCGGCGGATGAGGCATTTTCCGTTGCGCCAGCGACGTTAGCGGCCGTGTTATCGGCGTTAGAAACGCCTCCTACAGTTGGATCAGCGTTAGAAACGCCTCCTACAGCCGAGTCGGAATTGGCGTCGCCATTGGCCGCATGCCCGTTGGACGGCGCGTGTTGGGCCACGAACTTTTCCATCTCGTCGCGGGTGTGGAACCAGTGGTCTTGCGAGCCGAGGAAGACGTGGTACATGGGAAGCCGGCCTTGGGCGTCTTGCCGGGTGGCGTGCTCGCGCAGGCTGATGCCGCGGCGTTCCAGGGCGATCAGGGCGTCTTCCATGGCGGCCAGGGCTCGGCACAGGTCGGCCAGTTTGGCGCCGGCAAACTCGCGGTCTTTGTCGGGCACGAACTGCACATCCCCCAGGCCCATATCCAGCAGGCGGGTTTTCATTTCCTCCTCGGTCTGCACGTAGTAGACGTCTTTCTTGCTGCGAACGCGGAACAGCGGGGGCTGGGCCACGTAAATGTGCCCCCCCATGATGAGATGGTGCATCTGCCGGTAGAAGAAGGTCAGCAGCAGCGTGCGGATGTGGCTGCCGTCGACGTCGGCGTCGGTCATGATGACGACTTTGTTGTAACGCCGCTTGGCCAGGTCGGCGTCGTCGCCAATGCCGGCCCCAATGGCCGAGATCATGCTGCGGACTTCTTCATTCGCCAGGACTTTGTCCTCCCGCGATTTGTAGGCGTTAATGATCTTGCCCCGCAGCGGCAAGATGGCTTGGAACTCGCGGAGGCGGCCCCCTTCCGCCGATCCACCGGCGGAGTCGCCTTCCACCAGGTAGAGCTCGCACCGCTCGACCACGCGGCTGGTGCAGTCGCGCAGCTTGCCCGGCAGCCCGCCGCCCGAGAGGGCGTTCTTGCGTTCGCGGGTAAGGTCTTTGGCCTTGCGGGCCGCCTCGCGGGCCTCTGCCGCCAGAATGGCCTTGTTGATGATGATCTTGGCGACGCGGGGGCTTTGCTCCAGGTAGTTGGTGAGGAACTCTCCCACGATGCTGTTGACGATCGTCTCGACTTCGCCGTTGTTCAGCTTGACCTTGGTTTGCGACTCGAACTTGGGCTCTGGCACGCGGACGGCGATGACGGCGGTCAGCCCCTCGCGGAAGTCTTCTCCGTTGGGAGTGAGATCCTTGAACAGCTCGTTCTTTTTGGCGTAGCTATTAAGGCTGCGGGTAAGAGCCGTGCGAAAGCCCGACAGGTGCGTGCCGCCATCGACCGTGTTGATATTGTTGACGTAAGTGCGGACGTTCTCGGTGTATTCCGTGGTGTATTGCAGGGCGACTTCCACCTGCACGTTGTCTTGCTGCCTGGCAATGTAGACCACGTCGGGGTGGGCGGCGTCGGAGGCGCGGTTGAGATGCCGCACGAACTCCAGCAGGCCCTGCTCGTACATGAAGGTATCGCTCTGGCCGTTACGCTCATCCTTGAATTCGATATGGCAGCCGCGGTTGAGAAACGCCAGTTCTTGCAGCCGGCGATGCAAGAAGTTGTAGTCGAACTTGATGTGGCCGAAGACCTGGGGGTCGGGCTTGAAGCTGGTCTTGGTGCCGGTGCGGCCGCCGGAAGCACCGACCTGCGTGACGGGGCTGACCGGCGCGCCGCGCTCGTACTCCTGGTTCCAGACCTTGCCGTCGCGGGCGACTTCAACCTCGCACCATTCGGACAAGAAGTTGACCGCCTTGACGCCGATGCCGTGCAACCCGCCAGACGTTTTGTACGAATCCTTGTCGAACTTGCCGCCGAACTTGAGGACGGTCATCACGCCTTGCAGCGTGGATATGCCCAGTTCCGTATGGTGCGCGACCGGGATGCCGCGGCCATCGTCGGCCACGGTCACGGAGTCGTCGGCGTTGATGGTGACCCACAGGTGTTTGGCGTGGCCGGCCATCATTTCGTCGATGGAATTGCTGACGCATTCATACACCAAATGGTGCATGCCGCGCGGGCCGCTATCGCCAATGTACATGCCCGTGTTCTTGCGGACGTGCTCCAGATCGGAAAGATACTTGATCTGGTCGGCGCCGTACTCCCCCTCCACGCGCTGCTCGGTGGGGATTTCTTGCGATTGACCGGTGGTCGGTTCGATTTCGTCGGAACCTTCGGGCAGCTTTTCGTCAGACATTTGAAACCAAGGGGGAGATGATTTTGGATTTTAGATTTTGGATTTGCGATTTTGGATTGATATGCGGGCCGCGTTTGTTTGTAGGAGGCGATTCCATTGCCGATTGCCGCGCGTTGGAAATTCATCATCGGCGATGGAATCGCCTCCTACAGCTACAACCGGCCGACGCGGAAGCGGAGGTCGGAGATTTTTTCGTCGGGCAGCAGGCGGGTCAGGTCGATCACCAGTTGTTGTTTGCGAAAGGTCAGTTCTTGCAGCACCACGGAGTTGGCCACCAGTACCTCCAGCACGCCCCGCTTGACCTGTCCCGGCCGCGAGTGCGTGGCGAAAAACTCTCCCACGGCGGTGCTCCAGGCTTGCGCGCTGATGCCGGCGGCCTGCACGCGGGCAAAGCCGCGGCGGGCCATCAGTTCGCTCAACACATCGCCAAGTTTTTGCGGCTTGCCTGGTGGGGGCATGGGTTGCCATCCGTTGCAATAGGTTATTCCGGCCAGAGAGACAGCGTCTTCGACTTTGGCTGTCGTTTTTTTGAGGATTGCCGCCTGCGCGGTTCCGCCTTTTCGGGCAACAACAAGGCGGCCCGATCCGCCAAGCCAAGTTCGACGGCCAGCCGATGCAGGTCCAGCCAACGCAATATATCCGCCGTGATCGGCCGCTTGCTGTCCCAAAAAATCATGGCGTCCAATAAAGATCGCGCTTCGGGTGAATTCAACAAGCCGGCGATAAAGCTAGCCTGTTCCTCGGATTGGCAGGGGAGAAAATAGGCCGTATCGTCAAGTATCAACGGCTTTCCCTCGACCGGTCCGAGTGTGGCAAACGACAATCGCTTGTAAAACCCGCTGATGGCCACCTTCCAAGGGGCAAATGTGTACGGTCCCACGCCAAACATGGAAAACGGCGGCCGATTGCGATAGATGGCACTGCCGCGCTTCTCAAATGCCGCGGCATGACGGGTCAGATAGGCCCATGTCTTGGGAGCGGATTCTTGAATCGGCGCTGTTTCCTCGCCGACGAATTGCTGCGTCACCAACATCCAACGATTTGTCCAGCCAGGACAATCGCTAGCGACCTCCGAACTCTTGACCAGTGGATACAATAACTCGGCTTCCAATTCAATCAGCTCGCCTAACCCATTGCGATACCTTCCACCTTCACCGCGAAACTCCATGACTTTCGCGCAGTCGTGCTTAACCCCGGAACGCCATTGCAATCCGTCGGATGAAACTTTGCGGGACAGTTGTTTACTTTGGCGATAAACGGCCGCGTTGGACAGCAAAATGCCATCCTCGTAGCCGATCGATGACTCTGGCTGGCTGGCCTGCAATGTTGCGTAAACGGGTGCCTCGGCAGCTACTTCCGAGCCTTGAAAATCGACCATCAAAAGTACGGCATCGACGGCCGCGTTGAAATGAATGGCGGCATCGATGCGGCAAATCTCCGCGCGGGAGAACGCCAGGCCATGTTTCCAAGCGTGCGCCAAGGCCTTACGGGCGACGGACGACTTGCAGAGCATGGCCAGCACACCGCGCTGCCGTTGCAATACGTCCATCAGTTGGACCATCATCCATTCTGAAATATCGAAGTTGGATTTACCCGTGATGGCGGCAATGCCAGTGACGGATTGAAAATTGGATTTAACCGGCAGATTTTGGCTGCCGATCGACTCCAAGTGCGAATTGGTGACCCAAGGCAAATTGCCCAACACCAGCGTCGGAGCGGGCAATTCACCAATCACCCGCTCCCAATCGGTGGCGAAAAAATCGGCTTGAAAGATCGACACGCCGCCATCGTGAACTTGTCCCTCAACCGCGTTACGCGCCCATTGGACATAAGACCCGTTGATGTCCGCGCCGATTGTCCGCCGCACCCCCGGAAACGCCGCCCTGCCGGCCAGCAACAGGCTGCCCATGCCGCAGGTTGGCTCTACCAGAGAAGCAGGCTGCAAGTTCCAAAGGGCCAGCCGGGCGCACACCTGGTGCGCCAAACCGGCGGGCGTTTGGAAATCGCCGTACTCCGCGACTTTGTTGTTCTTGGCCATCAATTGCCTTGTGAATCCAATTTGGCGTCAAAATTCGCGATCAGGTCAGCCGCAGGATACCGTCGATGTTTCCCGCCTCTTGTATGGCACGGCCATATTGCAGCCTCCATTGCAGTGCGTTTGAGATCGTCAAATAACCCTGCTCGCAAGGCGTATCCAATAGGTCGCGGGCAATGTTGTTGGCTTCAATGTCATCAACGGGCAAATTCTTGTCTTGCATCAAACCGATCAGATCATCCGCGTTGCAGCCGGCCCGTAAGTGTTCAAGAATCAGCCTGGTCATGGTGAAATCGGCCGTGCGCCGCGCCTCAATGAACAGCGTATGCCGAATGCTCAATACGGCGCTGTTGGTTCGCGGGTCGTCCTCCTTGTCGTACACGAAAATCAACAACGAGTAACCCAGGCCAAATATCTTCTGCCTGGCCGATTTGAAAGGCGACGACGATTGCGGCTGGGCAATCGAGGTGACTTTCAAATCGACCGCCAATGCGGGAAAGTCCACACCCAAAGCCGAGTTTCCATCCGTGGTTTGATACGTTACATCCAAATGCGCCCGCAGTTTATGTTCCAAGTAGGTGCCTACAGCTTTGCCATCCGTCACGCCGTACAGCGTTGGCTCGGGATAACTCGATACAAGCTTGGCGAATTCGGCGGCCTCCTGGCAGAGCAGCGGTATGGTTAACTTCTTCCTGGCCACGCTGGCGATTCTCCCAACACGGGATTGCATCCATCAAACGCCCGCCCCTACCTGTCCCGCGCTAGCGGCATAATCACGTAGCCATAGCCGTCATCCGTGAAGCAGACCGCGGCGCTTTCCGCGTCTTTCAGTTCCAGCGTAAAGGACTTGGCGGGGTCCAACACCCGCAGGAAGTCGGCGAAGTAGCGAGGGTCCAACGTGATGCCAATCGCCGGGCCGTCGTAGGCGATGGGGAACTCCACCCGCGACTGGCCAGCGTCGGCCGAGCGGCCCGACAGCAGCACTTTGCCTTCGTTAAAACTGAAATCGACGCCGCGGCTGTCATCGCTGGTGACGATGGCCGCCTGTTTGACCGCAGCCAGCAGCGGGCCAACCACGCATTCAATTTTTTGGGCACCCGTGCGGCTGGGGAAGACATCGCGCCAGCGTGGAAAACGCCCCTCGACCAGCCGCGTGTAGATGGTCACCCGCGAGCTCTTGACGAGCACCTCGTTGGGCCGGGCCACCAATTGCACTTCGCCATCGTTGTCGGCCAGGGACCGCTCGATCAGCGTCATGGCCTTGGTGGGGATGATGGTCGTTTGGTCGCCCGTCTTGTGGCCGCCTTGCGCACGGGCCGGCCCTTCGACCTTAGCCAAGCGGCGGCCATCGGTGCCGACGGCGGTGATTTTGTCGTCGGCCAGTTCGATCAGCACGCCCCCCAGCGCGTAGCGGCTGCTTTCGCTATCGGTGGCAAAGGCGGTGCGGCGGATGATCTCGCGCAGTTGCCGGGCGGGCAGTTCATGGTAGGCCTTTTCGCCGGCCCCATCGGCCACGGTGGGAAACTCAGCCGGGTTCTCGGAGTTCAAGCGGAACTCGCTCCGTTCGCCGCGGACCAGGGTGCCTTTGTCGTCCGACTCAATGCGAATCGCGGAGTCCGAGCTTTCACGCAGGATCATCCCGAACCGGCCCAGCGGCAAAACCACGCTTCCCGGCGCGTGGACATCGACCCCTTCGACCGCCACGCGAATACCGATCTCCAGGTCGGTGGCCAACAGCGTCACGCCCGCCTCGCTCGCCTCCAGCTTGACGCCCTGCAAGATGGGCTTGGGGCTGCGCGAGGGGGCCACGGGGGCGGCAATTTGAAAGGCGGCTAGCAGCTTGTCACGTTCGCATGTGATTTTCATGGGGTGGCATCGCGGGCGGTGGACTAGGTTATTGTTAAATGATTTAAAGATCAGTAGCAGCAGTAAGTCAGGCGGCCGAAGCTGTCAGTAAGCGGCGTTTGTTCGTTGTAAGACATGCATTACAAAGCTGTTGCGGCTGCTAGTGGCGCGTGGAAAACTTGTTGGCTGCTTGTTGGTTGAACGTCGATGTTGGTTGGTGGTTGTCGATGGAACGATTTGCGATTGCCGGCATTGTCGATGGATTGGCCTGTTGCGGTCACGAAAGTTTCAACGCACGGACAAGTTGTTCACACCCAATTTATTGGTTAAGGCCGTCACGGCTGTTCGCACCTGGGGGTCGGATTCGATCAGTTCTTGCACGCGGCGGACGCTGTGCAGCGCGGTGGTGTGATCGCGACGGCCAAAGTAGGCGCCGATCCGTTCCAAGCTTTGATCGGTAAACCGCCGCGCCAAAAATATCGCCACGCTGCGGGCAATGGCGATCCGCCGTTGCCGGCCCGGCCCCTTCATCGCCGCCAGCGTCACGTTAAATTGGCGGCTGGTCTTCAGTGCGATATCGCGAATTGTCGTCTGGCGGGCGGCGTTGCGCTGGGCCAGGTACTGGCGGGCCGCCGCGATATCGAGCGGCTGCCTCGAACCGGCCTGGGCGGCGGACCAACTTAGCAAGGTGCCGCACAACACCGGCGCGGCGACCGTCAAACGCTCCGCCAAAAACCGTGCGGTCTCTTCAGGCAGGGGAATTTGTTTGTTGGCGGCATACCGCCGCAGCAGGGCCAGACGGGCATCAAAGCCTGGCACCGCTACCGGCACGCATAGCCCGCCCAGCAGACGGTCCCGCAATGGGGGCAACAGCATGGGCAGATCGGCGGGTGCGGCGGTACCGACCACGATCACCCGGCCCTCTTCTTGCAGGATGGCGTCGATGGTCCACAGCAGTTCTTGCTGGGCGGCCGGTTTGGCCGCTAAGGCATCCAGCCCATCCAGCACCAACATGGCGGCCTGCCGATAGCCGTCGCGAAAACGGTCCATGCCATGCCGCTCGACCGCCACCGCGAATTCGTGGGCAAAGTCCGCCCCGCACACATGCAACACGCGGGCTTTGGGATGCCGCTGTTGATACTGGCAGGCCAAGGTTAGCGCCAGTTGCGACTTGCCCGTGCCCGACGGGCCATGCAGCGTCAGCGGATTGAATGGCGTAGCATTGGCGGAAGCGATATTCACGGACGTCATGGCGGCCAGCGCCACCGCGGCCAGACGGTTCTCCTCGCCCGATAAGAACGATCGCGGCGCGGGCCCAGCATCAAGCGCACCGGCTGGGCCAGTGTCTTGCCGGGGCACGTTGTCTTGTGCCGCCACGCGCGGAAAGTCGATCTCGAACACGCCAACAGACACGCCGGGCTCCGTCCAGTGTGATCGCCAAAAAACGCCGGCTAACAGGCTCCAGACAGGCCCGGCCAGCAACGCCGCATTCTAGCATTTTTTGCCCCCCGGCGATACGCTTGCGCGCGACAATTCGCACCCCATTTTCCGCGTGAAAACGCGGCCTTTTCGGGCTTGTTGGCCAGGGTGAGGAAAGGCCTAGCGCTTCACGCGAAGCGGGCTTCGACTTCCACCCATTCGTTGCAGGCGAAGTCGATCATGACGGCTCCCTCCTCGATGTTCAACTCGGCCAGCGTGTGCCCCTCAAAGTCGACATGCCTGGCCGAGGCAAACGGACGAAATGCACTTAGCTTGGCGCGGCCGGGCCGGCCTTCGGTTTCCAGCAGGCGCGTCCGCAGGCCCACCACGCGCCCCTCGGCCACCAGCGGAGACCAATGCGTGGCCATCACGTTCTTCAGGTCGATGTGGCAAAACCAACTGGAAGGCCCAGCCACCGGGGCCGGCGCGGTCTGCAAATGGGCCGTCAACGGAGTAATCAGGCCCCAGGCGGCTTGCGCCGGGTACGGCAGGTTAAGGCCAATCCCCAGCCGAAACGTGCGGGCCGTATCACCCCGCACCACCAACAGCGTGTCGAGCATCCGCATGCCAATCCGCCGATGGTACGGCAGCCCGCCCGGCAAAATGGCCATGCTATGCTTCTCGCTGCGCAGCTCTACAAACAGCGGGGCCTCCAGCTTTTTGGCCTCCGTGGGATGCGACACGCCACTGACACTGCGGCGGATGTCGGCCCCGGAATCGCCCCAGGCAAACCGCGAGGCGTAGTAAGAGTTCCAAGGATCGGCCCGCGGCTCTTCGTGAATATCGAGATGAATCTCCAGGTTCAGCACGGGCGAACCGCGCCAGGCCTGCACCTTTTGCTCGAAATTGGCCAGCACCTTGCCCTCGGGATCGACCAGCCGGCCGCGGCTGGTGATCTCGCCCAAGACCGGGCCGGTGGAAGTTACTTCCACGCTGTCGGCCACCATCGCGGCGTATTCGGCTTCCAGATCGGGATCGCGCCACACATCGCCCGGCTTGGGGCGCGGCTGCGGCAACCGAAAACCCAAGTGCTGCGAGAACAAATTCGTCCGCTGCTTATAGTCGTGAAAGGCCCGAATGCCGCCAGTCGTCGGGTCGATGCGGACTTCGAAGAACTCGTTGCGGACATGCTCCCCCTCGGCTAGCGGCTTGTCGGCCGTCTTCTTGCGCGGGGCGGCGGGTGTCTCCACCCTGCCTGCGGCAACCCAGGCGTAACCAAGCGCGGGGACCTCCACCGACGCTAACCGGCGGCCCGGCACATCTTGCACCCGCTTGACCGGACCCGCCACCATCGGCGCGGCTAGTTCATCCGGCAAGGGGACAGCCACACGGCGTATAAAGCTGTGCGGGTTGACGACCAGCAAGCCCGGCGTGGGGTCAGCGGGTCCGTTGGGCAAGGCATCGGCCAGGTGTTGCAAGCCGCGGGCCAGTTCGACATTCAGCCGATGTTGCTGCGCCGTGGCCTGGGCGGCGTCGGCCTCGTAGGCGCGTTCCACATCAACCGCCAGGCCAGTCGCCACGGGGGGCGTACCCGACAAGAGCGCGGCGAGTGTTTCCAACGCCTGGTAGGCCTCCACGCCCGCCTGCCAACGATGTTGCCGGGCAATGCGTTTGAGCGCGTCGGGCTGGCGGCGAATGACGGTCTGCTTGAGGTACGGCGCGCGGTATTGGTCGGAGATAAACCGGGTGGAGTGCCCAGGTGCGGCGGTTTGGGCGAGAAATTCGGGGATGGTGATGAATCGGCCCAGCACCGGCGCATAAGCGGCAATGCGGCGCAAGTCGTCGTACCAGGGCCGCGCCTGGCCCGGCCAGTGCGCCAGCCCCACCATGGCCACATGGTCCAGGTCCATCGACTCGCCCATTTTTTGGGCAAAGCCCAGAAACGTCTCCGACAGGTTCGCGTCGAGCGGTACCCGCGTCACGGAGTCGATAGCGGACGAAGCAAACCCTTCCCAGCGGGTCTTGCTTTGCCCTTCCCGCGGAAACTGGCCGTCGTCCAGCGTAAAGTGCATCGCCCCGCTAAAGCCCATGCGGTTGAGCAACAGCGGCAGCACCGGGGCTAATCCAAATCGCCTCCGGCCAAAGACCGTCGGCCGCTGTCCCAGGTGGCGTTGGTAGACCGCCAGCCCGCGGCGCAACTCGGCCAAGGTCGATTCAATCGGCAACAGCGGCAACTCATGTTCGTAGAACTCGCCGCCGATCAGCGCCGCCTGGCCGCTTTCCAGGGCCGCTCGAAAGGCCTTCAAGGTGTCGGGTTCGTGGGCCATTTCCGCCACGGTATGGGCCGAAGCCACAATGTTGCGCGGTGCGGTCGTTGCCGAAGGATGGTGGGCCGCGTGTACCCCCTCGCCCGGTACTCCGGGAGAGGGTTGGGGAGAGGGCGAAGCGGAAACGGATTGACCACGCAATGGGCCCTCACCCCGGCCCTCTCCCAAAGGGGGAGAGGGATGCCGGTGGGCCAACTCGTCTCGCAGCGGCTGGCCCAGCGTAGTGGGGGCAACCAGCGTTATGTCGATTAAATAGGCTTGCGCGGGGTAGAACCGCTCGCGCGCTTCGAGCAGCACGTCGAAGCATTCTTGCAGATGCTTGCGCGTGGCCGAAACGTCGGCGCCCATGGAGGCCTGGGCCGCCGCCAAGGTCCGGTCGCGAAAGTGTTTTTCATCCAGATTGCTCATGTAGCGCATCTGCCGCGTGAGCAATTCCACCTGCAAAAAACAGAAGCCCAAGGCCAAAAAGTCGGGGACCAGCACGGCATTGGCCGCGGTCCCTGGGTCGTCCAGCGCGGCGAGGGCCTGCTTCACGATCTCTTGTCGATCGGTCGTCTTGCGGACCACGCAGGCCCCTTCGTTGAGGGCGCGGGCCGCCCAGCCCGCTTGCAGCAGCGACTCGCTGACCTGGGGCACAATCAACAACCGGCTGGCCAGTTGGTCGGGGGGACCATCGGCCCGGGCCCAGGTGGGCGTCTTGCCGGCGCTGGCCAGCAAGGCCGGGTGCCACATGGCCGACCAGGCGGAAAGCAGCCCCTCGGCCGCCTCTTTCTCATGATAGAGCGGAAAATCCTCCAGGCTGTGGCAGGGCAGCAGGATGATGAGTTCTTCAAACTTCATAAGCCGCAATCAGTTAGAGTGGCTCTGCCCTGGCCGGATGGCAGACGCTAAAGAGCATGGCAGCCATCGACGATAACTGCTGCCGCGGGGCAAGTCCAGCCAGCGGAGAAGCGATCGGCTTGCGGCAACGCACGAAGGCTTTCTGACGCAACCGAGGCTTGCCGTTCGCCAGAACCATCCGCCCTCCTTTTCATCCTTCCGCCTTCATCCTTTCTTTACGGCTTCTGCGATGTTGGCTTGAGGCTGTTTCAATGGTGCATGCCGGGCAGCCGTACCGCGCGTGGAATGCCACTCGGAAAGGCTGTTAGCGGAGAAGTGGTCAGCCATCAGCTTGCGGTAGCGTGCCGCCCGCGGCAAGGCGGGAGCCATGCCGCTACGGGGGCCAATCGGCCTTACCTGTTCCAAAATTGCCGTGTTTCGGGGGGTTGTGGTGCAAGTACACGTAGCCGCAAAGCTCCTGCTTTGCCGGCTTGATGGGCGAGTGGGTGCTGCTTCTGGCGCGGGGTTGATGGGCATGGATCGTCGATGGCGGCGGTGGGTTTGAACGCTTCCTGTTCCAAAATTGCCGTGTTTCGGGGGGTTGTGGTGCAGGTTTGCCTGCAAAAAGCGTGAATTCTGGCGGCGCGCACCGCCAGCGCCCCGCGTGACGACCGCGTTTTAAAAATATGGACAGGCCCCGTGACGCGTACCGGTCGGCGGAGGGAGCGGCGAGAAGGACGTCGCACCCCATTGGGCCAACCAGCCGGCAACGGTAGCCGTAAACAGTGACTCGCCCGATCAACCGCCCGCCACGGCCATGATGTTCGAGCACGCGGCGGACGACGACGCTTGGGCGGTTTGGGGGCTTCGCGCCCGTTGGACGTGCAAAAGCCACGTCGGCGCGCAAAGCCAGTTGCCATTTATTGTAATAGATATACGACTGTTGTAAATATATAAAAAGGTATAAAATAAAATATATAATGGCGACGGCGCAAGCGGGCTATTGGTCCCTCTCGTGGAGGGCGGGCTTGTCTGCCATGCCCTGCCGTTCGGACCGCATAAAGCGTTTTCATGCGGTGGCAGGTTCCGCCCGGCAGGCGGAACCTACGGTAGGCCCCGTCTGCCGGACGGGGCCTGGGACTGGTGCTCCAATCGGGACAGGGCATTACGTTAGAATCAAACCGCTGGCCCCACGCGCTGCCCGATGGATGGGTTGCCCTGGTTGCTGGGAGCTTTGCGGCTACGTGCCGCTGGGGTTTCCGTGGTGGTGGAAGCCATGCGCCAAACTTCGTAACATGCTGTTCAGCAATATGTTACGTCCTCGAACCAGCCGCAACGGCGAGGCGCTCAAAGGATGGGGTCGCTGGCTAACTGGTGTCCCCTGGCTGACTAATAAGGCCCAAGCTCGAAGTAACTCTCCTGTCCCAAGTGAGGCGTGTACTCGGCGACTAACTGAGCGAGTTCGCCTTGACTGGAGATATCCAGCCAAAACTCTCCACCTCCTCGATAGCACATCCGCTCGGCCACGAACCGCCGATCCCTTGCCTGGACCAGCACAAACCTCATCCGAGGTTCGTAGCGAGTGTGCTGCCGGGTCCACTCCGCCATCGAAGCCGCGTCCGAGGGACTCGCGCCCAGCAACCTTCCGAAAATAGAATCCACGTCGGCGGGATTGGTCGCCGGCCAATAGATCAGCAGATTGTCCCCCTCGGCTTCCACAAAAAAATGTTGCTGACCGGTCGCTTTCTTGACGCCTGCCACGGCCAGTTCCCTTTCAAAGGGCAGAATCGCCGTGGAACGAATTTTCCGCACATGCACCTGAGCATTCTCAGGGCTTTCGTATAGTTCGTAACCGTCCGGCAGCGTATCGACGGTATTCTCGCCCGGCTTTTTTGAGACATAGTACTTGGGCTTGCCCGTCTTGGTCTTGCCGACCAGTAGATGGTAGGTGTCACCGCGGCGATTCTGGTAGGTAATGGCCACGCCCGCTCCTTGCTCGTTGTAACAACAGCCACGCCCACGATGACTGGGCTTATCATCAAGATACCCCATCCGTGTCAGGCTTCCAGTCCTCGGCCGGTCGCTCAGCACGCGGCGGACAGCCGAGGGACGGCCATCTCTCCCTCACCGGGAGGACAACTGCCCCTCCGTAGCCACATGGCTCCCGCCACGTTGGCTTGAGGCTGTTTCGACCGTCCACGCCGGGCAACCGTGACCCGCGTGGAATGCCGACACCGTTTCAAGCCGGCAAAGCGGGAGGTTTGCCGGCTACGTGCTGCTGGGTTTTCGTGGTGGTGGAAGCCATGCGCTAAACTTCGTAACATGCGGTTCAGCAATTTGTTACGTCCTCGAACAAGCCGCAACGGCCACAGGCTCAGTGGATGGGTGTCCCCTGGCCGCCTGGTCGGGGACATTGAGCGATTCGGAAAAGTGGTATTTGTAGAGGTAGCCGTTGTACTCGCGGTCGAGCTGGCGGAATTCCTCGCACAAGGCCCGATAGAAGCTGCCTCCCTCCCGGCTGATGTGGCCCAACAGTTCGCGGAGCTTGCCCCACTTGCGGACGCCGCGATCCTCGCAGACGCGGATAAACACCAGCCGGTCGATCAGCCGCTGCACGGCCTCGGTAAGGCGCGCGGCGCCATGCGGCGTATCGGCCTCGGGGAACTCGCCCTTGTTCTCCTCGTAAATAGCGCGGGCAAAGTGCTGGCGGTACTTTTCCAGGTAGCCCAAGAACTCGCGATCGACCGGTTCGTCGCCACGCAGGTCAATCAACATACGGTCCACTGCGCGCACGCGGCGGCCGGCGGGAACCTTGCGTATTTTTGCCCGCAAGCGCTCCAGGGAGCCATCGGCCACGGCATCGCGGCCAAACGTGGCCAGGAGTTCATCCCATTTGGCGGGATAGTCCGGGAAGTTAAGGCAAAAGTCGGCCACGCGGCCGGGATCGTGCAGGCTGGGTTTGAGGGTGGTGTCGTAGAGGCGAAATTGGTCGAAATTGGTCAACACGGCAAAGGGCATGGCCGCGCTCCAGGCGTACCGCTTGGCCTGGAAAATGGCGTTCTTGTCTTTGTCCAGATCGACCGCTGGTTTTTTGGCTTCGACGATGAACCGCGGGAAAGCATGCACGCGAAACAGGTAGTCTGGCTCGCGCGAGCGGAGTCCGTCGTCCTCGGCGGAGTCCATGGACGGTTCGATGAGGACTTCCACATCTTGTGGCGCGGCCTGCGCCTGGTTGCCGACATCCCAGCCGAGCAATTCCCAAAAGGGGTCGATGTAATGCAATCGCGCCTGGGATTCCTTGTAGTCGGGTGCCTTGAGCGCCTGGCTGTGGCTGGCAAACCCCTGCACAAGCGACTTGATGGTTGTCTGCGGCCGCGGCATCCCAGACCCCGTTGATGGTGCGATGGACGAAGGGCCGGATTATCGACATCCGGCACCTCGTTCGTCAACTTTACCGTCAACGGCACCGCCGCCAACCACTTCGGTAGCCGAGCAACCGTGACTGGCGTGGAATGCCGACACCGTTTCAAGCCGGCACGGCGGGAGCCGTGCGGCTACGGGCGGCCAGTGCAATTCCCATCCAGACGAATGTTAGCGGTTCGACCGGGATGCGAAAGCGGGCTGAGACGATGGTCAGCGTGTGAAACAGGGCTACCGCGCAGAAGATGCCTACGCCGGGCCATAAGGCCCGCCAGTGGCGGCCCGCCAGGCAGAGGCCGATTAGCGACAGGCACAGCCAGGCCAGCGTCGCCGCGCGGTACAGCGGGTGGGCCGCCTTGGGATTGGTTTCGTCCCACGTTAAGAAGTATCGCAGCCGCTGGGCGCAGAGCCGGGCGTAATCTCCAGGGTTTTCGCGGATGAAGCGTTTGGCCTGTTGGCCCAACAGGCGCGAGCGGGCGGGTTCGCTCAGGCCGGCGAACTCCCGGTAGCCGCCAGGGACCAGCAGCAAATCGTCGATATAGATTGTCTCATGGCGGGCGTTCCACAGCGCCGCGTTGACTCCCCGCAGTGAGCCGTCGTGGTCGGCCAACAGTGTGGCGGCGGCTGGCTTGGGAATTTTGTCGGTCCCCCAACTCTGGGCGTTGTTGCCTTGCCACAGCGCGTAGCCGAAGCTCGATTTAACGAACACAAACTCGCCATGCACGCGGGCATTCCGCCACAGCCACGGCGCGACGACCAGCGCCGACACCGCCGCGAACAGGGCCGGCCCGCGCAAGGCCATCAGCCAGCCTCGATAGAAACCGCGCCCGTCCGTGGAATCGGGCCGCGGGTCTGCACGCGGGAACATCGACCAGGCCAGTATGGGCAAGGCTAGGGCCAGGATCGGTTCGACCAACAACAGCAGCCCGCCTAACAGGCCGGCCAGTAGCGCACGATGGCGCAGGTTGCTGGCCGCCACGGCCGCGGTGAGCGTGAGCAGCAGCGCCGCCCAGACGGCCACTTGAATATGCGTCACCATGTAGATGTGCGTGGGGTAGAGGGCCGCGCACCATCCGGCCAGCCAGCCGACGAGGGGACGCAACGGCAGTAGCGACCAGCCCAGCCAGGCCACGGCCAGCGCCAGGCCCGCCCCCGCCAGGCATTGCAACAGTTGCATGGCCAGCAACGCGGCGGGCGACTCCACGCCCCACACGCGATACAAGCCCGCCAGCAGCAGCGGATAAAGGGGTGCCTGTTGCGAAGTCGGTCCCTCGTGCCCCAGATAGGTCACGGTGAATCCGCGCCCTTGCACCAGGTTGCGGGCGATCTCGCCATGTTCATAGCTGAAGGGTTTGGCTCCCCCTTGGTGCAGCGCCAGCACCAGCCCCACCCGCACGGCCAAAGCGGCGGCCAGCAGCAGCACGACACCCAGGATGGCCCGTTTTTGTACCATGCGGGCGATTGTATCGCCCCCAGGCCGGATGGAGCGATAGCGATTAGCGTGCTAGCAACCGGGGGTTTGGACAACGGCGAATTGGACAAGGATGATCCAGCCGAGCGTGGCGAATGGCCAGAGCGGAGTTGATGTTACAACCGGGCTGCCCTGGGGCGGCGTCCATCGGCGCTTTTGGTTGGAATGCAACTCCGCTGGGGCTTCCCGGTGGTCAGCCGCCAGCCACCCTTTGCCCCAGGCAGCAATTGCCCCAGACAGTCGGTCGGGCCGGCCTCATCCTTGACCCGCGGCGCGCTGGGCGAATATCCTGAACTGGTGGCTTGTGCCATGTTTTTTTGGGCCTCGTTCCTCTGGCTAAGCCAAATCCATGCTTATTTTTACGATGTTCCGCCGTGCTTTGATCGCCGCTTCCGTGCTGGCCATGTTTGTCGGCGGTGTGGCCAAGGGGGCCGAGGAACCGCTCGATCCCGACCATGCCGCGAAGATGGCCCGCGGCACCGACATTTTCAAGCGGCATGTGCGAGCGGTACTGATCGAGCAGTGCCTGGCTTGCCACGGCGGCGACAAGACCGAGGGCCGCCTCGATCTGACCACCCGCGAGTTGCTGTTGAAAGGGGGTGCCAAGGGGGCGGGTATCAAGCCGGGCCAGCCCCAGGCCAGCTTGCTCTATAAGGTGGTCTCGCACCAGGGCGAGCCGGCCATGCCGTATGGCGAGGACAAATTGCCGGAGGAAACGCTGGCGCATTTCGCCCAGTGGATTGAATGCGGCGCGCCTTACGATGCACCTTTGCTGGGTGAGGACGAACTCTCTGCTTGGACCCGGCAGCAAGTTCCGGACGAAGCCCGCCAGTTTTGGGCCTTTCAACCTTTGGCTGCACCCGCCGTGCCGGAGGTGGCGGACGCAGGCTGGTGCCGTTCGCCCATCGACCGGTTTGTGCGGCACAAGCAGGAGCAAGCCGGCATTTCGCCTAATCCGTCCGCCGACAAGCGGACGTTGCTGCGGCGGGCCAGTTTCGATTTGATCGGCTTGCCCCCCACGCCCCAGGAGTTGGCCGAGTTTTTGCAAGACACCTCGGACGACGCTTATGAAAAGGCGCTCGACCGTTTGCTGGACAGCCCCCGCTATGGAGAACGCTGGGCCAGGCATTGGCTGGACCTGGCGCGGTTTGCCGAGAGCCACGGGTTTGAGCACGACTACGACCGGCCCACCGCTTACCACTATCGCGACTTTGTCATTGAGGCGTTGAATGCCGACTTGCCCTACGACACCTTCGTGAAGTGGCAGATTGCCGGCGATGAGTACGCGCCGCGCGACAACCTGGCGTTGAAGGCGACCGGCTTTCTGGCGGCGGGCGTGCATAGCACGCAGATCACCGCCAACGAGGTCGAGCGGCACCGGTACGACGAATTGGACGACATTTTGAACACGGTTGGCACGTCGATGTTGGGGCTGACCTTTGGCTGCGCGCGTTGCCACGACCACAAGTTCGACCCCATTCCCGCGGCCGACTACTACCGCATGTTGTCGGCCTTCACCACCACGGTCCGCACGGAAGTTGACTTGGATGTAGACCCTGCCGGCTATCAAGCGGCCCTGGCCGCGTTCCAGGCGGAACACGCGCCGTTTGCCGCGGCACTGCAAAAATTTGAACGGGACGAACTTCCCGGCCGCTTTGCCGCGTGGGAAGCGGCGGGCAACACGGCCGGTGACAAGTATCCTTGGACCGTGCTGGAATTTGAAAGCGCCAAGTCGCAAGGAGGGGCCACGCTGACCTTGCAAGACGATGGCTCTCTGTTGGCTAGCGGTACCAGTCCCGCCAACGATATTTACACGTTCGTGGCCAAAGTACCGCCGGGGGGCATCCGCGCGATCCGGCTGGAGGCTCTCAGCGATCCGTCGTTCGTCAAAGGGGGACCGGGCCGGGCCGACAACGGCAACTTCGCCCTGACGGAGTTTTCGCTGACGGCCGCACCCGCCGACGCCGCCGACCAGGCCATGCCGGTCAAACTGCAAAACGCGCGGGCCACGTTTGAGCAGGCCGGGCTGCCGGTGGCTTCGGCCATTGACGGCAAGGGAAGTCCCGGCTGGGCGGTCGATCCGGAGTTTGGCAAGAGCCACGCCGCCGCGTTCGACGTGGCGGGCGAGGCCGGTTATCCCTCCGGCACGATCTTGACGTTTACGCTGCGGTTCAACAACAACACCAAGCACAGCATCGGCCGCCCGCGGCTTTCCATCACCACCCAGGCAGATGCTGTCGATCTGCTGGCGCCAGGCATGCCGCAAAAAATCGCCGATTTTCTGGGCAAACCGGCCGGCCAGCGGACCAACGCCGAGACCGCCCAACTGGCCGCCTGGTATCGCACGCTCGATCCGCAATGGCAGGCGCTCAACAAGCAGGTTGAAGAACACTTGCTGACGGCACCCAAGCCCAACCTGGTCAAGGCACTCATTTCCAGCGAGGGCCTGCCGCCGTTGCGGCTGCATTCGCAAGGGGCCGACTTTTTCAACGATACGTTCTTTCTGCGCCGCGGCGATCCGAACCAAAAACAAGGCATTGCCGCGCCCGGTTTCTTGCAAGTGCTGATGCCCGCCGCCGACGCTCAAGCAAGCTGGCAACAGCCGCCGCCCGATGGCTGGCGTACTTCGTACCGCCGCCGGGCCATGGCCGAATGGCTGACCGATGTCGACAACGGGGCCGGCGCACTGCTGGCCCGCGTGATGGCCAACCGGCTGTGGCAGCATCATCTGGGGCGGGGCATTGTGGCTACGCCCAGCGATTTTGGCACCCGCGGAGAGCGCCCCACCCACCCCGAACTGCTCGATTGGCTGGCGGGCGAATTGATCCGCCAAGATTGGAAACTCAAACCGCTGCATAAGCAAATTATGTCCAGCGCCGCCTATCGGCAGAGCGCCCAACACGACGAGGCCCGGCTGGCCGCCGACGGCGATAACAAACTAATCTGGCGGCAAACGAGGCGGCGGCTAGAGGCCGAAGTCGTCCGCGATGCCTTGCTGGCGGTCGGCGGGCAGTTAGACACCACCATGTACGGACCCGGCACGTTGGATGGCGGCAGCCGGCGGCGGAGCATCTACTTCACCGTCAAACGGAGCCAGATCATGCCGATGCTGCAAGTCTTCGATGCGCCCGATGCGCTGTCCGGCGTGGGGGAGCGTCCCACGACGACCATCGCGCCGCAGGCGTTGTATCTGCTCAACAATCCCCAGGCCCGCGCCGCCGCCAAGGGGCTGGCCGAGCGGGTAGCCACGGTCGATGGCAACCCCAGCACGTTGGAGCAGGCCGTGTCGCAAGCCTATCAGATCACCCTGGCGCGGCTGCCGACCGCCGAGGAACTTGCGGAGGACGTGGCCTTCGTGCGGGCGCAAGGGGCCAGCTACACCTCGGCCGACCCCGCCAGCCAGCAGTTGGCGGCCCTGGCCGACTTCTGCCAGGTGCTGCTGTGCTTGAACGAGTTTGTGTACGTGGAATAATTGACGGGCGGGTTTTCGCGGTTTCCGCCGCGCGGAGCGAATGATATGCGATGTCCCTTTCCGGGTATGGATCCTTACATCGAGCGGGCCGAGATTTGGCCCGACTTTCACGACCGATTGGTCACGTACATTTCCGGCCAATTGCAGCCGATGCTTCGTCCGCGTTATGCGGCCATCATTGAAGAGCGGCAATATGTACTGGAATCCGAGGGCCCAATCCGTGCCGACGTGGGATTGCATCGCCGTTCGAGAGTTGAGAAACCGACAGGCCGCCTGGCGGTAGTCGAACCCGACGTGCCGCTGGTATTCGATCTCTTTTGTGACGAAGTGGTGGAGCCGTACTTGCGGATCATCGAACTGGCCGCTGAGAGCCGCTGCGTAACGGCCATAGAGATAGTCAGCCCGAACAACACAGCGGAGGGGCCTGGGCGAGTAAGCTACCTGGAATGCAGGGAACGTCATTGGCGAGAAGGTGTCAACTTGGTGGAAATTGGTCTCCTACGCCAAGGCCCAACCACCATGCGCGTGCCACCCGTAAACCTAACAACCTTGGTCGATTGGCGCTTACTCGTAGTGGTCCATCGAGTCTTTCCCACTCGACGGGAGGTTTACTCGATCCCATTGACGAAGAGACTGCCGCGCGTCGCCGTTCCGCTATTGTCCGGTGAACCTGACGTGGTTCTCGACTTGCAAGCCGCATTCGAACGCTGCTGGAATTCTGGCCCCTATCCCGAATTGCTGCGCTACGACCAGCCTCCGCCAGCCGACTTAACGGCCGAGGAACAGCGCTGGTGCGCGGAGACACTGCGCGGCGCGAAGCTGATTTGATCGTCACGCTGCAATAACGCCATTCGCATTCTCAATCCTTCCCACGAACAACCCGCAAACCCCATGACTCCTCTCTTTGCCGATCCCGCTGCGTTTGCCTCGCGGCGCGACTTTCTTCGCCGGACCGGCGGCGGCTGCGGAATGCTGGCCCTGGCCGGGTTGTTGCAGCGGCAAGGGGTGTTGTCGCCCGCGCCGGCTGGCGCGGCCGAGCTGCCGGCCAATCCCTTGGCGGCGCATGCCGGCCATTTTCCGGCCAAGGCCAAAAACATCATTTGGCTGTTCATGAATGGCGGCCAAAGCCATGTCGATACCTGGGACTACAAGCCCGAACTGGAAAAGCGCGACGGGCAAGAGCTGGCCGGCTTCGACAAGTTCACCGGCTTCTTCGCCGACTCGGTCGGCCCGTTGATGAAGTCCCCCTTCAAGTTTGCCCAGCATGGCCAGTCGGGCACGTGGGTCTCGGAGATCTTTCCGAACCTGGCCCGGCACGTCGATAAAATGGCCTTTCTGCATTCCTGCTGGACCGACTCCAACAACCACTCGCCCGCCCTGTTCAAGATCAACACCGGCAACACGCGGATGGGCAACCCTTGCCTGGGTGCCTGGGTGACGTACGGCCTCGGTTCCGAAAGCCAGAACCTGCCGTCGTTTGTGGTGATGTACGACACGCTGGGCCGCGGCATTCCCAAGGGGCATTCGCAAAATTGGGGGGCTGGTTTTCTGCCGGGCATTTTTCAGGGGACGGCCCTCAAGCCGCAAGGCGCGCCGATCGACGACCTGCAGCGCCCGCCCGACCTGACCGACGCCCAGCAGCGCCAGCAGCTAGACCTGTTGGCCCGGCTCAATCGCCGCCAGTTGGAACAGACCGCCATCGAACCGGAACTGGCCGCCCGCATCGAATCGTTCGAGCTGGCCTACCGCATGCAAATGGCCGCGCCGGAGGCGATCGACGTGGAACAAGAAACGGCCGCCACCCAAAGCTTGTACGGGCTGGACAACCCCAAGGCCACGCACTTTGCCCGGCAATGCCTGATTGCCCGGCGGATGGTGGAGCGGGGCGTGCGCTGCGTGCAGATTTACAGCGGCGGCATGGACAACCAGCTTAGCTGGGACGGCCACAACGACATCCGCGGCAACCACGCCGGCTTTGCCGCCGAGACCGACCAGCCCATCGCCGCCCTGTTGGAAGACCTGGCCCAACGCGGGCTGTTGGACTCTACCTTGGTCATCTGCGGCGGCGAATTTGGCCGGCTGCCGGTGGCCCAAAAAAGCGCCACCCCCGGCCGCGACCACAACCCGCACGCCATGACCTACTGGCTGGCGGGTGGCGGCAGCAAGCCCGGCACGCACCACGGCGAGACCGACGAGGTCGGCTTCAAGGCCGTGGTCGATCGGGTGAGCGTCCACGACCTGCACGCCACGATCTTGCACCTTTTGGGCCTGGACCACACCCGCCTCACCTTCCGCTACAACGGCCGCGACTTTAGGTTGACGGACGTGGAAGGAACGGTGGTGCAAGGGGTGCTGGGGTAGAGAGGGGGGGAATGCGGAAGACCCAGATTGTTCAAATGGCTTCCGCCGTGCCCTTCCGTTGCCCCTGGCGGTGCCCGCTCACTCTGTTTGCCATCTTCGGCTACAATCGGCACCAATCATTCCACCCAAACCGGGGCCGTGCCGTGGCAGCCGACACCATCGAAACGTTTATCACCCGCTGGGCCGCCTCCGAAGGGGCCGAGCGAGCCAACTACCAGCTCTTTTTGACGCAACTGTGCGATCAGCTTGAGGTTCCCCAACCCGAACCGACCAAGGCCACTGCCGACGAAAACGCCTACGTCTTTGAGCGCGACGTGACGTTCATCCATAGCGACGGCAGCACTTCCATTGGCCGCATCGACCTGTACAAGCGCGGCTGTTTCGTGCTGGAAGCCAAGCAAGGGAGCGAACAGCAAACGGCGGACGAGCAAGCCGCCGCCGTACTGGCCGACTCGGCCAAAAAGAAGCCGGCCAAGAAGAAAGGAACCGCCGTCCGCGGCACCAAAGCCTGGGACGATGCAATGGTCCGCGCCCGCGGGCAGGCCGACCGCTACGCCCGCGCCCTGCCCAACTCCGAGGGCTGGCCCCCTTTTCTCATCGTGGTCGATGTGGGCCATTCCATCGAACTCTATTCCGAGTTTTCGTGCTCTGGCAAGACTTACGTCCCCTTCCCCGATCCGCAATCGTTCCGCATTCCGCTGGCCGGGCTGGCCGACGAAGCCATTCGCCAGCGGCTGCGCACCGTCTGGCAAGCGCCGCAATCGCTCGACCCCAGCCGCCGCGCCGCCAAAGTCACCAGGGCACTGTCGGAGCGCCTGGCCGCCCTCGCCAAACTGCTGGAAGCCGACGGACACGATGCCGCCCTGGTAGCCCGTTTTCTCATGCGGGCACTCTTCACCATGTTCGCCGAGGATGTGGAACTCATCCCCAAGGGTTCCTTCAAGAGCTTGCTGGCCAGCCTCCGCGATGATCCCACAACCTTCGTGCCGATGGTCGAAGGGCTGTGGCAAGCGATGAATGGGGGCCAATTCTCGCAATACTTGCGTCAGAAGCTGCTGCGTTTTAACGGCGGGCTATTCGCCGAGTGGACGGCCCTCCCGGTCAATAAGGCCATGTTGGACTTATTGATCGACGCCGCCAATTCCGACTGGACCGATGTCGAGCCGGCCATCTTCGGTACGCTGTTGGAACGGGCCTTAAGCCCCGTAGATCGGCACAAGCTCGGCGCGCACTACACGCCGCGGGCCTATGTGGAGCGGCTGGTGCTGCCAACGGTTATCGAACCGCTCCGCGACGAGTGGAACACCACCTACGCCGCCGCGCTGGCCCACGCCGCCGGCGGCCAGATCGAGGCGGCCCAAAAGCTAATCCGCGATTTCCACCACGACCTGTGCGAAACCCGCGTCCTCGATCCCGCCTGCGGCAGCGGCAACTTCCTCTACGTCACTCTGGAACAGATGAAGCGGTTGGAGGGTGAAGTTCTCAACGCGCTGCGCGAACTGGGGGACCAGCAAGCCGTGTTGATCGAGGTCGATCCGCACCAGTTTCTGGGGATCGAAATCAGCCCCCGCGCGGCGGCCATCGCCGAACTGGTGTTGTGGATCGGCCATTTGCAGTGGCACTTTCGCACCCGCGGGCACGCCGCCTTGGCGGAGCCGATCATCAAGAACTACAAAAACATCGAGTGTCGCGACGCCGTGCTGGCTTGGGATCGGACGGAGCCGCTGTTGGACGAAGACAACAAGCCGGTCACCCGCTGGGACGGCCGCACGACCAAGCCGCATCCGGTGACGGGCGAGGAAGTGCCGGACGAAACGGCCCGCGTGATGGTGCTGAAATACATCAACCCGCGAAAAGCGGAGTGGCCGAAGGCGGATTACGTGGTGGGCAACCCGCCGTTCTTGGGAAAGCACTTCTTGCTCAATGATCTTGGCGACGGATACGTCGCCGCGTTGAGGGCCGTCTACGATAATGAAGTTCCAGATAGCGCCGATTTTGTCATGTATTGGTGGTACATCGCGTCGACGTTCGCACGAGCGAATTCAATTCGTCGATTTGGGTTCGTCACGACCAATAGTATTACTCAAGCGTTCAACCGTCGTATCCTTCAAAGGGCATTCAGCGACGACCCGCCTATCGGCCTGCGATTCGCAATCGCGGATCACCCTTGGGTCAAATCTGAGGATGGGGCGGCGGTTCGAATTGCAATGACAGTCGGGTCGCGACTCGATGGCAGATCGCTATTGGGAATCGTTCTGCAAGAGAATGAAACTGGAGGTGAGGACGCTTTGAATGTGGAACTTGGATATCGCGAGGGCCGGATTAACCCAGACTTGACCATTGGCTCCGATGTAACGACGGCGCAGGCGTTGATCGCCAACTCAGGGCTTACCAGCAATGGCGTGATGCTTGGGGGTCGCGGGTTTCTGGTCTTACCTGATGATGAATGGTCCCTTAACGCCGCAATCGTTCACCCGATTTGTAACGGCAATGATGTTTTGCAGCGAAGTCGTTGCGCGAAGGTCATAGATTTTTTCGGATACGAAGTCGACGCCGCAAAGCGTTCCAGCCCGGAGGCTTTTCAGCGAATTTTGGATCGTGTAAAGCCGGAGCGGGACGCAAATCGACGAGCAAGCCGGCGCGAACGATGGTGGTTGTTCAGTGAAGTGATGCCTCAATTACGACGAATAACCGCGAATCTGACGAGGTTCATCGCAACTCCCGAGACATCAAAGCATCGCATGTTCGTGTTCCTTCCGCAGGGGACGCTCGCGGAGCATCCGCTGATAGCCATCGGACTACACGACGCTTACTTTCTAGGAGTCTTGAGTTCGCGCACCCATCTTGTATGGGCCCTCGCATCAGGAGGAACTCTTGAAGATCGACCGAGATACAATAAATCCGTTTGCTTCAATCCGTTTGCTTTCCCTGCGTGCGAAGAGAATCGGAAAGTGGGGATTCGCGACCTCGGCGAACAGCTCGATGCACATCGCAAACGCCAGCAGGCACTGCATCCCAAGCTGACGCTGACCGATATGTACAACGTCCTGGAAAAGCTCCGTGCGGGCGAGGAGTTGACCGACAAGGACAAAGTCATCCATGACCAAGGGCTGGTCTCGGTATTGCGGCAGATTCACGATGATTTGGACGCTGCCGTGTTTGAGGCTTATGGCTGGCCGCCGACGCTGGCCGATGAGGAGATTTTGCAGCGGCTGGTGGAACTGAACGCCGAGCGGGCCGCCGAGGAAGCCCGCGGCATCGTCCGTTGGCTGCGGCCCGACTTTCAGCAGCAGTCCGACAGCAAAACGCAACGCGGGCTGGACCTGGCCGGCCGCGCCGAACCGGCCGAGCCCGCCGCCGCCACGCCGTCCGCCAAGAAAAGCGGCAAGCTCCCCTGGCCGGCCGAGCAAGCCCAACGGACCAAAGCCATTCAAGCGGCCCTGGCCGCCAGCCCCTCCGCCGCTACCGCCGAGGAGATCGCCAAGCGCTTCCTCCGCGCCAACTCCACGCAAGTCGAGGAAATCCTGGCGGCCCTGGCATCGCTGGGCATGGCCCGGCAAGTCAACGGCGAGTACCTGCCGCCGTAACGCCTGGGCCGCCGGGCCGAAGTGCGAAACGCCCGCGGCGTAGCGCGCGGATTAGATCGCTGCATTGACTTCAAACGCATTCTAGCCCCCCCAGCCTGGAAGGCTTGCCTGGCGGCGGTACAATGCAGGGTCCGTATTCGAGGCGGTTTGTAGTACCTCGGCAGCGCGGCCCTTCGCAAAAAGGCACAGGCCAAATTGTTCCAGCTCGTCAGCCCCTTCCAGCCCGCCGGCGACCAGCCCCAGGCGATTGCCAAATTGTCGGCCGGCATTCGCGATGGGCGCAAGCAGCAGGTGCTGATGGGCGTGACGGGATCGGGCAAGACCTTCACGATGGCCAATGTGATCCAACAGTTCAACCGGCCGACACTGGTGCTGTCGCACAACAAGACGCTGGCCGCCCAGCTTTACAGCGAGTTCAAGGAGTTCTTTCCGCACAACGCCGTGCATTACTTCGTGAGCTATTACGACTACTACCAGCCCGAGGCGTATATTCCGCAGCGCGATATTTACATCGAAAAAGACGCCTCGATCAACGAGGAGATTGACCGCCTGCGGCTGGCGGCCACCAGCGCCCTGGTCAGCCGCCGCGATGTGGTCATCGTGGCCAGCGTGTCGTGCATTTATGGCTTGGGCTCGCCCGACGATTACAAGGCGATGATGGTGCCGTTGCGGGTGGGGCAACAGGTCGATCGCGACGAAATGCTGCTCAAGCTGGTCGATATTCAATACGACCGCAACGATGTCGATTTTTCGCGGGGCAAGTTTCGCGTGCGGGGGGACTGCATCGAGCTGTGGCCCAGCTACGAAGAGCATGGCGTGCGGATCGAGCTGTGGGGGGACGAGGTCGAGCGGCTGGCCCTGATCAACCCCACCAGCGGAGAGACGATTGAAGTCCGCCAGGAGCTGTTTCTCTACCCGGCCAAGCACTTTGTGCTGCCCGAGGAACGGATTGCCGGCGCGGTCGACGCCATCAAGCAAGAGCTGGAGGCCCAGCTCGTCAAATTCAAGGACGAAGGCAAACTGTTAGAGGCCCAGCGGATCAACGCCCGCACCCGGTTTGATATGGAGATGCTGCTGGAGGCCGGCTATTGCCCCGGTATCGAAAACTACAGCCGCCCCCTCAGCGGGCGTCCGGCGGGGAGCACGCCCGACACGCTGTTTTCGTACTTTCCCCAGGATTTTTTGCTGTTCGTGGATGAATCGCACGTCACGGTGCCGCAAGTCCGCGGCATGTACGCGGGCGACTATAGCCGCAAGCGGACCTTGGTCGATCACGGCTTTCGTCTGCCCAGCGCGCTCGACAACCGGCCGCTGAAGTTCGACGAGTGGGAACAAAAGACCGACCAGGTGGTGTTCGTCTCGGCCACGCCCGGTCCCTACGAATTGCAGCAGACCGGCGGCGAGGTGGTGGAGCAAGTCATTCGGCCCACCGGCTTGCTCGACCCCGAAATTGAAGTGGTGCCGGCGCGGGGGCAAGTGCCGCATCTGCTGGAGCAGATCAAAGAGCGCTCCGCGGCTGGCGACCGCGTGCTGGTCACGGCGCTGACCAAGCGGCTGAGCGAGGATCTGTCGCATTACCTCAGCGAGCAAGGCATCCGCTGCAAGTGGCTGCACAGCGAACTCGACGCCTTCGAGCGGGTGGAACTCTTGCAGCAATTGCGGCAAGGACGGTGGGAGGCGCTGGTCGGCGTCAACCTGCTGCGCGAGGGGCTGGACCTGCCGGAAGTCTCGCTGGTGGCGATTTTGGATGCCGACAAAGAGGGCTTTCTGCGGAGCGAAACCTCGCTGATGCAGACGATTGGCCGGGCGGCCCGCAATGTGAACGCCAAGGTCATTTTGTACGGCGACAAAGTGACCGAGTCGATGCGGAAGGCGATTGAAGAGACCGAGCGGCGGCGGGCCTTGCAGACCGAATACAACCGGCTGCACGGCATTACGCCGGAGACGATCCGCAAGAGCATCAAGGCGGGCATAGAGACCGAGGCGGCGGCCCACGCCCGGGCCAACGCCGCGGTGGGCAAGACCGACGAAACGCAATACATCACGGAGGAGTTCATCTGCGAATTGCAGACGGAAATGCTGGCGGCGGCCGACGCCATGGAGTTCGAGCGGGCCGCCGTCCTGCGCGACCGTATCGACAAGCTCAAGCACTCGCTGGGCAAGCCGGTGAGCGAGGTGGCGGACAACTCGTCCGATAAATCGAGCAAGCGCCGCGGCGGCAAGCGTATTCCGCGGCCCAAGCGGCAGTGAAGTGAACAGGCTGCCCGCACGGCCTGCCGGTGGCCTGATAAAAACCTTTGTAGTGTCGTTTAATTGACGTTGCGCGGATGGGTGCCGCCGTGGCTGTCTCATTTGGCCTGAAAGGCCCTGACAAACCAGCCCAGGGCAGAGCGAAGCGGCATAGCCGCGCAGCGCCGCCCTGGGTTGGATTGAATCGACGGAGCGCAGCCCTGCAAGGGCGAAACAGCCGTTGTGTTGCCCTTGTAGGGCGAAAACGGCCTTCGTGGAGACTGCTACCCAGGGCGGCGCTTGGCGGCGGGTGCCGCCGCGCTCTGCCCTGGGCTGGTATGTGATGGCCCTTCAGGCCGGGCTATTCTGCTTGGGATTGGAAAACAAGGCCCAATGCCACCCAACTTCCATTCATTTCCGCGCAACGCAAGAAGATCGGTTTCATAAACATAGCGGTGCGTTCTGACCAAGTTTTTATCAGACCAGCCTGCCGGTGTATAATTGGAAGTCTGGCGAGCTTGTTCCAGAGGTAGTCCCATGCCAATTCACGATTGGACCCGCGTCGATGCGGGTATTTTCCATGCCTTCCACCAGCAGTGGATTGTCGCCCTGGGCAACATGTTGAACAACGACCTGCTCCCGCCGCAATATTATGCCTTACCCGAACAGTTCGCGGATGGGTTTGGACCGGACGTGCTGGCGCTGCAAGGTTCCGAGGCGGAAAGCATCCAGGGGGAATCGCCCGCCGATGCCGGCGGATTGCTCGTCGCGGCGCCGCGCGTGGCACCCACCGCCGAGAGCGATTGGGAGTTCTACCACCGCAAGCAATCTACCTTGGCGGTGCGGCATGTCAGCGGCGATCGAGTCGTGGCGATTGTCGAAATCGTGTCGCCGGGCAACAAGTCAACGGCCCATGCGGTGCGGTCCTTTGTGCAAAAGGCGGCCGAATTCTTGACCAAGCGTGTCCATCTGCTGGTCATCGATCTGTTCCCCCCTGGACGACGAGACCCGCAGGGATTGCCCGCCATGATTTGGGATGAAGTGTCGGGCCAGCTCCGGGAGCCTCCCGGCGACAAGCCTCTGGCCGTGGCTTCGTTCGAAGCCGCGACGTTGTCGTTGCGAACCTACATGCAACCTGTCGCTGTCGGCGACGCGTTGCCAGACATGCCCCTGTTTTTGCAGCCCGATGGCTGCGTCCATATTCCGTTGGAAGCCGTTTATCAAACGGCTTACACCGCGATGCCCTGGCGCTGGCGCAAGGTGTTGGAACAGTAGGCGGGTCGATTGATGGGATCGCGGCGGGTGCTAAGGCCGTGGCGCGGGCTTTAGCCCACGCCACCGGGAGCCTTGCGGCGACGTGTTGACGCTGCCCCGGCTCTCTCCTAGGCTTGGCGCATGCCGCTACCACCTTCCGAACCGCCCGCTGATCCGCCGCCTAGCGCGCCGGGCAATCCCTACGAATCGCCAAAGGATGGCGAGGACGACAGGCCGCGTGGCTACCTGACCGCGCCGCTGCCGATCAAGTCGATGCCGCCGGGCATTCCGTATATCGTCGGCAACGAGGCGGCGGAGCGGTTTAGTTATTACGGCATGAAGGCGATTCTGACCGTCTTCATGACCAAGTATCTGCTGGATGCCAGCGGCCAACTGGCTCCCATGAGCGAGGCCGAATCGAAGCAGTACTTTCATCTGTTTAGCGCGGCCAATTACGCTTTTCCCATTATTGGGGCCATTCTGGCCGATGTCTGGTTGGGCAAGTACCGCACGATTTTATGGCTGTCGGTGGTGTATTGCCTGGGCCATGCGGCGCTGGCGGTCGATGAAACCCGCCTGGGGCTGATGATCGGCCTGGGGCTGATCGCCGTGGGGTCGGGTGGAATCAAGCCTTGCGTGTCGTCGCATGTGGGGGACCAGTTCGGCAAGTCCAACGAGCACCTCCTGGAGCGCGTCTTCAGTTGGTTTTACTTCGCCATCAATTTTGGGGCCGCCTTCTCCACGCTGCTCACGCCGATTCTGCTGACTTCCTTCGGCCCGCATGTGGCCTTTGGCATTCCGGGCATACTGATGGCGCTGGCCACGCTGGTGTTTTGGATTGGCCGAAACCGCTTTGTGCATATTCCGGCCCGCGGATGGGAAGCCGTCCAGGAGGTCTTTGGCCCGGTCGGCTGGCCGGCCATTCTGAAACTGTCGGGTCTGTACGTGTTTGTGGCGATGTTCTGGTCGCTGTTCGACCAGACCGGTTCGGCCTGGGTGTTGCAGGCCAACCACCTCGACCGGGTTTTTTGGCGGTCCTTTACGCCTCAGGCCAATGGCACTTTGTTGATGAAGGCCTACGAGCTCGATTCGTCGCAGTTGCAAGCGGTGAACCCCATTCTAATCATGTTGTTCATTCCGCTGTTTTCGTATGTTGTCTACCCGCTGGCCTCGAAGTTCGTGAAGGTGACGCCGCTGCGCAAAATAAGCGTGGGGTTCTTTCTGGCGGCGTTGTCGTTTGCCATTCCGGCCTGGCTGGCATCGCGGATCGCGGCGGGTGAGACGCCGCACATGGCCTGGCAAGTGCTGGCCTACGTGGTGCTGACCGCGGCCGAGGTGCTGGTCAGCATCACCTGCCTGGAATTCTCCTACACGCAGGCACCCAAGAAGATGAAAGCCTTCATCATGTCGTTGTACTTGCTCTCCGTCACGGCGGGCAACCTGGTGACGTCGGGCTTCAACTGGCTGATTCAGGACGAGAACAAACAATCGCGGCTGTCGGACTCGCAATACTACTGGTTTTTTACCGCGGCCATGGCGGTAACAGCCTTGGCCTTTGTGGCCTATTCACAGTTCTATCGCGAACAGCGTTTTATTCAGGATGAAACGTCCTGAGAACGGCGGCGCGGTAAAATCCGAACGTGCCAAGTCCGCGGTGTTTCTTTCCTTGTTGCGCCCCGGCCCGTGGCGATCTATAATAAGAACTCGCTGAGCTCGTTCATGCCGGCCATTCACGAAAGAGGTCACGATGCACGCTACCGTTAAATCATTGGGTATCGATCAATTGAGCCTGGCGGAACGCATTTTGCTGGTCGAGGAGATTTGGGATGGCATCGCCGCCGATGCGGATGCTTTCGAAATTCCCATCTCGCACCGGGAGGAACTCGACCGACGGCTAGCGGAACACGAAGCCAATCCGCAAGCCGGCTCGACTTGGGAAGAGGTTAAGGCACGTTTGCAGTCCAAGCCTGGACTTCAGCAATGATCGTTAGCCCAGCGGCGGAAAACGATCTGCGCCAATCGCGCGATTGGTACGAGCTGCGGAGGTTCGGCCTGGGAGCTGAGTTCATGCTTTGTATCGAAGATGTTTTTGAACGGATTAGCCGAAATCCAGAGCTACATGCCATCGTCCATCGAGATGTCCGACGAGCGTTGGCGCGCCGATTTCCCTATGCGATCTACTACCGCCATGTCGGCGGTGAGATCATCGTATTAGCCGTGATACATTCGCGCCGTGACCCACAACAATGGCAAGTACGAACCTAGCAACGCGCCAGATCAAAATCGCCCTCGCAAGCGATTAACACCACGAGGCACAAGACTTGGAATAGCGGCCGCATTTGGTGGGACATCGCGGACAAACCGTCTTCCAATGGAAGAACCAATTATCCGCTTGTCCCACCCTACTCGGCTAGAGATGGAACGCGGATTGTCGCCGTCGGGAGACGGCTCCTACAGCCAATCCAAAATCGCAAATCCAAAATCAAAAATCCCTATGTCTCGCAAGCTTAGCCATTCCGCTTTTGCCCGTGCCAAGTCGCTCATTCCTGGCGGCGTCAACAGTCCTGCCCGTGCCTTTGGCGGCGTGGGGGGGGAACCGGTTTTTTTTGAACGCGGCGAAGGGGCGTATTTGTTCGACTTGGATGGCAACCGCTACATCGACTACATCGGCTCGTGGGGTCCGCTGATTTTGGGGCACGCGCACCCGCGGGTGGTCGCGGCGTTGGAGGCGGCCGCTAAGCGCGGAACCAGCTTTGGCGCGCCGACCGAGGCCGAGAGCGAACTGGCGGAGTTGATCATCGGGGCGGTCCCCTCGATCGAAAAGGTCCGTCTGGTCAACTCTGGCACCGAAGCCACGATGAGCGCCATCCGGCTGGCCCGCGGCTACACCGGTCGCGACATCATCGTCAAATTCGCCGGCTGCTATCATGGCCATGTCGATAGCCTGCTGGTGGCCGCCGGCAGCGCCGCCGCGACGTTGGCGGTGCCCAACTCGCCGGGTGTCACCGCCGGCACGGCCCAGGATACGCTGGTCTTGCAATACAACGACCCGGCTGGCCTGGAGGCCGCCTTCGCCGCGCACGGCTCTAAAATCGCCGGCGCGATCGTAGAGCCGATCGTGGGAAACATGGGCACGGTCATTCCCACGGCCGAGTTTCTCCGCGCCCTCCGCGAACAGACCGCACGGCACGGCGCGGTGTTGATCTTCGACGAAGTCATGACCGGCTTCCGCGTGGCCTTTGGCGGTGCGCAGTCGCTGTTTGGCGTGCGGCCCGACCTGACCACGCTGGGCAAGATTGTCGGCGGAGGCCTGCCGGTGGGGGCCTACGGCGGGCGGGCCGAGATCATGGACCACATTCTGCCGGTGGGAAAGGTCTTTCAAGCCGGTACGCTCAGCGGCAACCCGTTGGCCACCGCCGCCGGCATCGCCACGCTGCAAGAACTGCGCGACCGGCCCCCCTACGAGCGGTTGGAAAAACTCAGCGCCCGCCTGGCCGATGGGCTGGTCGCCGCCGCCAAGGCCGCCAACGTGCCCCACTCCCTGACACGGGTAGGCAGCATGTTGACGCTGTTCTTCAACCCCGGCCCGGTTCAATCATGGCCCGACGCGGCCAAGTCGGACACGGCCCGCTTCAGCCGCTACTTCTGGTCCCTCATCGAGCAAGGCGTCTACATGCCGTGCAGCCAGTTCGAGGCCCTCTTCGTCTCGGCCGCCCACACGGAAGCGGACATTGATGAGACGGTGGCGGCGGCGGAAAAAGGGATGAGGTAAGAGGTATGAAAAGCTGATAGCTGACGGCTGATAGCTTTTGGCTCCTTTCCCTCCCCCGTGACGACGCGCTACTGGCGGCGTACAATCTGTAAGACAAAATACGACTGTCCAACTGCCGCCCCTGGGGGGCTGATTCTTGAGGAGTCCGCGTGACGCTTTCGATCCACACGCACAAGTTTGAGAACGGCTTGGTGCTGTTGGGTGAGCCAAACCCCTCGTTGGAGTCGGCGGCCTTTACCTTGCTGGTCCCCTGCGGAGCCGTTCACGACCGCGACGAGCGGGCCGGGCTGGCTTCGTTTACGTGCGAAATGGCCACCCGCGGGGCGGGCGACCGCGACAGCCGCCAACTGGTGGAAGACCTGGACAATCTGGGGGTGGAGCGGGGCGAGTCGGTCTCCGACGCCCACACCAGCTTTGGCGGGGCCACGCTCTCTAAGAACTTGCTGCCGGCGCTGGAGATTTACGCCGATCTGGTCCGCCGTCCGCATCTGCCGGGCGACCAGTTGGAGGCGGCCCGGCTTTCCATGCTGCAAGAGTTGCGGGCGGTGGAGGATGAACCGGCCCAAAAGGTGATGCAGCAGTTGCGGTTGCGGCACTACCCGCACCCCTTTGGCCGGCCGATGCAAGGGGACCTGGCCGGGTTGGAAGCCACCTCGCTGGACGACATCCGCGATTGTGCCGAGCGGCTGTACCGCCCCAACGGCAGCATCATCGGCGTGGCGGGCAAGTTCGACTGGCCGCGGCTGAAAGACCATGTCGGCCGTCTGTTTGGCGATTGGAAGCCGGGCGATGCCCCCGACCCGGTCGGCGGCAAGTCGGGCCCCGCGCGCGAGCATCTGCACGACGATTCCAATCAAACGCAGATCGGCATTGCTTACAACAGCGTTCCCTACCGGCACCCCGATTACTTTCAAGCCTGGGGCGCGGTCGGCGTGCTTAGCGGCGGCATGAGTTCGCGGCTGTTTACAGAGGTCCGCGAGAAGCGCGGCCTGTGCTACTCGGTCTATGCCAGCTACCACACCCTACGCGACCGGGGCGCCATTTTATGTTACGCCGGCACCACGGCCGAGCGGGCACAAGAAACTTTGGACGTAACGCTGGGCGAACTGCGGCGGCTGCCGCAAGGCATAGAAGCCTCGGAACTCAACCGGCTGAAGGCCCGCATCAAGAGCGGGCTGATCATGCAGCAAGAATCTAGTTCTTCCCGCAGCGGCTCCATCGCCCGCGACTGGTACCACCTGGAACGAACCCGCACCTTGGACGAGCTCGGCGCGCTGGTCGATGGCCTGACTCGCGAGAGCATCAGCGATTACCTGGCGGCCCATCCGCCGGGCGGCTTTACCATCGTCACGTTGGGCACGCAGCCCTTGGAGATGCCCGATGAAGTTTCTTGAGCACAAGCTAGGCAACGGCCTGGAGATTGTCGCCGAGTGCAACCCCGATGCGCACTCCACGGCCTTGGGCTTTTTTGTCAACACGGGTGCCCGCGACGAAACCGACGAAGTCGCCGGGGTGAGCCACTTCCTGGAACACATGATGTTCAAGGGCACGCCCACCCGCACCGCCGAGGATGTCAACCGCGAGTTCGACGAACTGGGCGCGCATTACAACGCGTACACCAGCGAGGAGAACACCGTTTACTACGCGGCCGTGCTGCCGGAATACCTGGACCCGGCGGTGGCCTTGCTGGCGGACATGTTGCGGCCGTCGCTGCGCAAGGAAGACTTCGACACCGAGAAGCAGGTGATTATCGAAGAGATCCGCATGTACCAGGACCAGCCCCCTTACGGAGCCGATGACCGCCTGAAGGTCCTTTTCTTTGGCGACCACCCGCTGGCCCGCAGCGTGCTGGGGACGGTCGATACGATCGATGCGCTGCGCGTGGAACAGATGCACGATTACTTCCGCCAGCGGTACAGCCCCGGCAATATCACGGTGGTGGGGGCGGGCAAGATCGACTTCGACCAGCTTGTGCGGCAGGTGCAAAACTGTTGCGGCCAGTGGCAGCCGGTGGAAACTTCCCGCGACGTGCCGGCCGCGGTGCCGCATCCCGGTTTTGAATGCGTGCGGCAAGAAAGCTCCGCCCAAGAGTACACCATGCAACTGGCGGCCGGCCCCTCCGGCACCGACCACGACCGCTTTCCGGCCAAGATTTTGGCGACCGTGCTGGGGGACGATTCGGGCAGCCGCCTGTTTTGGGAACTGATCGACCCGGGCCTGGCCGAAAGCGCCAGCCTGGGGCATCACGATTATCACGGCGCGGGCGCGTTCATGACGTTCTTGAGTTGCGACCCCGAGCTGGCCCAAGATAATCTGGCCCGCATCCGCGATCTGTACCAAAAGGTTGAAGAGCACGGCATCACCCAGGCGGAGTTGAACCAGGCCAAGAACAAGATCAACTCGCGCGTGGTGTTGGGAAGTGAAAAGCCGCGCGGCCGGCTGTTTAACATCGGCGGCAACTGGCTACAACGCCGCGAGTACCGCTCGGTCAAGACCGACCTGGACGCCGTGGAGGCCGTCACGCTGGAACAAGTGGCGGCTGTTCTCAAGAAATATCCCCTTACACGCAGTACAACTATTTGCGTCGGGCCGGTGTCTGGCTTAAAAGCACCCTAGAGTGAGTATCTTGCTTCCTTTTCGCCATCCTCCTTTTTTTGTAAGCGTCTCTCATGCATTCTTCTCTCGTTGTGCTTGGTGGTGGTCCCGGTGGATATGCGGCGGCGTTTCTGGCGGCCGATTTGGGCATGGAAGTCACCCTGGTTGAGTCTGACCCTCGCTTGGGCGGCACCTGCCTGCTACGGGGCTGCATTCCATCGAAAGCCCTGCTGCATGTTGGCAAGGTCATCGCCGAAGCCCGCGAGATGAGCCATTGGGGCGTAACCTACAACGCCCCCGCCATCAATGTAGAGACCCTCCGCGAGCGCAAAGACAAACTCATCAGCACGTTGTCGGGTGGGCTGAAGATGTTGGCCAAGCAGCGCAAGGTCAAGGTCGTCCACGGCCGCGGCGTGTTCGAGGACTCCCAAACGCTGTACCTCAAGGGAGAAGGCGTGGCGGCCGGCGACGAACGGCTGACGTTTGACCATTGCGTGCTGGCGGTCGGTTCCATTCCCACCAAGGTTTCCGCGTTCGATCTGCCGACCGACCGCGTCATGGACAGCACCGGCGGGCTGGAACTGAAAGACATTCCCGAGTCGCTGCTGGTCGTCGGCGGCGGGTACATCGGCCTGGAGCTGGGCAGCGTCTATGCGGAACTGGGGACCAAAGTCACCGTGGTCGAACTCACCTCGGGCCTGCTGCCAGGGGCCGACCGCGATCTGGTCAAGCCGCTGCACGCCCGGCTGGAAAAACGCTTCGCGGCCATCCACCTGGATACCAAGGTCGCCGGCATGGTCGATAAGAAGGACTCTGTCGAGGTCAAATTTCAATCGGCGGAAGGCGAACGGAGCGAGCGCTTCAGCCGCGTGCTGGTCTCCATCGGCCGCCGGCCCAACAGCGCCGGCATCGGCTTGGACCGTACCAAGGTCGAGCTCGACCAGCGGGGCTTCGTGAAGGTTGATAACAAGGGCCGCACGGCCGACCCGCGCATTCTGGCGATTGGCGATGTGGCGGGCGAACCGATGCTGGCCCACAAGGCGGCCCACGAGGCCAAGTGCGCCATCGAGGCCCTGCACGGCGAACCGGCCGCGTTTGAGCCGGCTGGCATTCCGGCGATTGTCTTTACCGATCCTGAAATCGCCTGGGTCGGCCTGACCGAGGAGCAAGCCGCCAAGGCTGGCCGCAAGGTGACAGTCGCCAAGTATCCCTGGGCCGCCAGCGGCCGGGCACAAGCCTTGGCCCGCACGGAAGGCCTGACCAAGCTCATCATCGACCCCGACACCGACCGCATTCTGGGTGTGGGTATCGTGGGTGCGGGTGCGGGCGACCTGATCGCCGAAGCCGGCCTGGCGATTGAAATGGGGGCCACCGCCCGCGACATGGCCGAGACCATCCACGCCCACCCCACACTGGGCGAAACGCTAGGCTTTGCCAGCGAAGTCCACCTGGGCACGGCGACGGAAATCTACAAGCCGAAGGCGAAGGCCAAGCCAACATCGTAGTTGGCCGCCTCTGTGTTGACCGCGTCCGTCGAGTTGTTAGGCTTGGGGCGGCCGGAGGGATCGAGGCTGGCTGTGCCATGGCCAAACGGACGGACACCTTATCGCCAAAACAGCGCAGTGCGCGGATGGCGCTTATTCGGCATAAGCACACCAAGCCAGAGTTGGCCGTCCGCCGGTTGATCCATTCGCTCGGCTACCGATACCGCTTGCACGGGCGCGGCTTGCCAGGCACGCCAGACCTGGTATTTCGTTCTCGTAGGAAAGTCATTTTCGTTCATGGCTGTTTTTGGCACTTGCACGCGGGTTGCCGGAATAACAGGCCACCCAAGTCGCGGGCCTCGTTTTGGCTTCCCAAGCTGCGGGGAAACCGCGGCCGAGACCGCCGCAATCGCCGCGAGATCGCTAAAATGGGCTGGCAATCGCTGGTGATCTGGGAATGCGAGCTGGACGACTTGAAAGCGTTAACAGACCGGGTTATCGAGTTCTTGGAGTGAGGCATCATGCGATCGATCGAGCTATTCGCGGGCGCGGGCGGGCTGGCGCTGGGTGCCTCGTTGAGCGGATTCAAACATGAAGCCATCATTGAATGGAATCAACATGCTTGCGATTCGATTCGCTTGAATCAGAGATTGAACGTCTCGCCGTTGACCGATTGGCCGCTGCATCAAGCGGATGTCACGCGGTTCGATTTTCGCCGATATGAAGGAATCGATCTGGTATCGGGCGGCCCGCCTTGCCAACCGTTCTCCATCGGCGGCAAGCATCGCGGCAGCGTGGATCATCGCAATATGTTTCCACAAGTCGTCCGGGCCGTTCGAGAAACCAGGCCCAAGGCCATCCTTGTCGAGAACGTCAAGGGCTTGCTGCGGCCCGCGTTCTCCGAGTTCCTGGAATACGTTTTCTTGCAACTCTCCTATCCCGAAGTCGTGCAAAAATCGGGGGAGAACTGGCTGGAACATCTGGCCCGCCTGGAGGAGTTCCACACCCGATCGCGAAAATCTGGCCTGACTTACAACGTGGTCTATCGCTGTTTGAACGCCGCTGACTACGGCGTTCCGCAAAAGCGCGAGCGTGTGATTATCGTGGGATTCCGCTCCGACCTTTCCGCGCAATGGTCGTTTCCCGATGCAACGCATTCGCAAGCGGCGTTGTTATGGTCTAAATGGGTGTCGGGCGAATACTGGGAACTCCACGAGGTTTCCAAGCGGCAACGTCCATCCATTCCCGCTCGATTGAACAACCGTATACACCGCTTGAAGGACGAAGGCCAGCCCAGCGCCAGCCCATGGCGCACCGTGCGCGACGCGCTGCGGGGGCTTCCCGATCCTCGTCAGCGCGAGTTGGCCGAAAGCGTGCCAAATCATCGGCTGAATCCCGGCGCGCGGACCTATTCTGGCCATACCGGAAGCCCGCTGGACGAACCGGCCAAGACGTTGAAGGCTGGCGACCACGGAGTTCCAGGCGGCGAGAACATGGTGGCCTACCCCGATGGAGAGGTCCGCTACTTCACCGTGCGCGAGAGTGCCCGCCTGCAAACTTTTCCGGATGATGTACTATTTCATGGTGCCTGGACCGAGGCCATGCGGCAACTGGGCAACGCGGTTCCGGTTCGTCTGGCGCAAAGCGTCACGGAAAGCCTGGGTCGGAAACTGCGAGAAGAGGCCAGCCGTTGCGCATAGAACAACCTTTCAATCCGCTGGACAAAAAGAACTTGGGGGAAAGCGTCGCCGAGGCGCTGCTGGCCAAGGTAGCGCTGCCGTTGCCCTTGGAGGAGCGGTTTATCGGCGCGGGCATCTATGCACTCTATTATTTGGGCGATTTTCCGCTGTATGCGGAAATCTCCAAACGCAACAAGGCCGCCGAGGAATCGCATCTTGAATGGCCGATCTACATCGGAAAGGCAATTCCCAAAGGGGCCAGGCAAGGGGGCGTGGGACTCGATGCCAGCCCCGGCACGGTGTTGTACAGCCGTATCGCGGAACATGCGGAATCCATCGTGCAATCGGCCAACCTGGACATTGCCCACTTTACCTGCCGATTTCTGGCCGTCGAGGATATTTGGATACCCTTGGGAGAATCGCTACTTATTCAACGCTTTGGGCCCGTCTGGAACAAAGCCCTGGATGGCTTCGGCAATCATGCTCCCGGCAAGGGCCGATACAAACAGCAGCGATCACCGTGGGATACCCTGCATCCGGGACGGGGATGGGCCAAGAATTGCGCTCCCAATGAGACGCCTATCGAAACCATTACCGAAACCGTGACGCAATTTATCTTACAACGACTTCCGTAGGCCCGATCCGAACACCCCTACCCCAAAATCTCCTTCACCACCCGCCCGCTAATATCGGTCAGCCGGAAATGGCGGCCTTGGAACTTGTAGGTCAGCCGGGTGTGGTCGATTCCCAGGCAGTGCAGCATGGTGGCGTGCAAGTCGTGGATGTGGACGCCGTCTCGGACGATGTTATACGAGTAGTCGTCCGTCTCCCCGTGGCTGGTGCCCGGCTTGATGCCGCCGCCAGCCAGCCATGCGCTGAAGCAACGCGGGTGATGGTCGCGGCCGTAGTCCTCGGCCGTTAGTTTGCCCTGGCAATAAACGGTGCGGCCAAACTCGCCACCCCACACCACCAGCGTTTCGTCCAACAGCCCGCGTTGCTTCAGGTCTTGCACCAAGGCGGCGGAGGGCTGGTCGGTATCGGCGCATTGCCCGGTGATCTGCGCCGGCAGATGGGTGTGCTGGTCCCAGCCGCGATGAAACAGTTGAATGAATCGCACGTTCCGCTCGGCCAGCCGCCGGGCCAGCAGGCAGTTGGCGGCAAACGTGCCCGGCGTGCGGGCGTCTGGTCCGTACAGGTCAAAGGTCGATTGCGGCTCGTCGCTGGTATCGGTCAGCTCTGGCACCGAGGTCTGCATGCGATAGGCTAGCTCGTACTGGGCAATGCGGGTGCTGGTTTCCGGGTCGCCGTTGGCGGCCAGTTGCAGTTCGTTTAGGCGGGCCAGGTCGTCCAACTGCCGGCGGCGGGTGGCGTCGTCCAGGCCGTCGGGGTTCGACAGGAACAAAACCGGGTCGCCGGTCGAACGAAATTTGATCCCCTGGTACTTGGAGGGCAAAAAGCCCGCCCCCCACAGCCGGTCGTACAGCGGCTGGTCGTTGGGATTGCCCGACCCTTGCGAGATCATGGCCACGAAGGCCGGCAGGTCCTGGTTCTCGCTACCTAAGCCGTAAGAAAGCCAGGCCCCCATGCTGGGCCGGCCGGCCAACTGGGCACCGGTCTGAAAAAACGTCACCGCCGGGTCGTGGTTGATGGCCTCGGTATGCAGCGACTTCACAAAGCAAAGTTCGTCGGCGATTTTGGCCGTGTGCGGCAGCAACTCGCTCAGCCAGGCACCGCTTTGGCCGTGCTGGGCAAAGCGGTACTTGGACGGGGCCACAGGAAAGCTCGCCTGCCGCGAGGTCATGCCCGTCAGCCGCTGCCCCTGGCGGATCGAGTCGGGGAGTTCGGTTCCGCGCAAGTCGGCCAGACCCGGCTTGTGGTCGAACAAGTCCATCTGCGACGGCGCACCCGACTGAAACAGGTAGATCACCCGTTTGGCCTTAGGTGCAAAGTGCGGCACGCCCGGCAGCCCGCCAACGGGGGAGGGTACACCTGCATCAGGTGCCCCGTCATCGGCCAGCAGCCGCGGATTCAACAGCGAGGCCAGCGCGATGGAACCCAAACCAGTCGCCGCGCGGCCAAAGAAATAACGTCGATTGAGCTCTAGCGCAAGTTGCTGCGAAGGGATCATGGCGGCCATCGTGCAGGGAAACGGACAAGAACAACACACCAAACCACACGTCATCCAGCCGGACTAGCATTATAAGTCACGCGGGTGCCTCGGTCAGTAGCCTTCTCGTTTCATCCTTCATCCTTCCGCCTTTATCCTTTCCTACCCCTCTCCTGCCCGCACGTGGCCGCTTCGAGTATAGTAAGGCCATGCCGCGGCTGATGATGTGCCGGGTAGGTGCGGCGGGGGGCCGACGCTGGGGAATCTTTCCCGATGAAATGTCCGTTTTGCCGATGCGACAACGATAAGGTCATTGACTCGCGGGCCGGCGAGGATGGCACGCATATTCGCCGCCGGCGGGAATGCTCATCGTGTTCGCGGCGCTTCACGACCTACGAGCGGGTGGAAGGGGCGACGCTGAAGGTCGTCAAGAAAGATGGCGGCCGTGTCCCGTTCGATCGCGGCAAGATCCGCAGCGGGCTGGAAAAAGCCTGCTGGAAGCGGCCGATCAGCACCGAGCAGATCGAAGCCATCATCACGGCTATCGAGGACGAAATCCACAGCCAGTTCGATACCGAGGTCGAAGCCCGCCATCTGGGCGAGCTGGTGATGAAACAATTGCGGCTGCTGGACCAGGTGGCCTACGTCCGCTTCGCCAGCGTCTACCGCGACTTTGAAGACGCCCGCGACTTCGTGCAAGAGCTGGAGCCGATGATCCAAGAATCACTCCGCAAGCCGGCCGAGAAGCAAGGCCGGCTGACGTTTGATAAGGGATGAAAGGCGGGTCTGCCGATGGAAGATCGCACATCGAATCGAACCGACGATCCGCACGTTACGCCGAAGGCGTACTTTCGCGGCAATATCTTTCGTTTTTGGCGGGGAGGCAGCTTTTTTCGCCCTACGAATTACGATGTGGCCTCACCGATGGCCCGGCTTGCGTTGTGGGCCGACAGATTCTGCTGCTCTTGGTCGTAGTCCAGCCCGCGGAGTTGGCTCCAGGTTTGCGGAGAGAGAATGCCTAGCTCGTGTTCGATGCGGAAGGCTTGGACCTCCGCCAGCGCGTCGCGCTGGGCCAGGCTGGGGGGGCTGGCTTCGATGGCGATTTGCCGCAACGTGTCGACCGGCAGCCGGCCGGCCGCGATGGCGTTGCGGACCACGCGGCGCATCACCGCCAGGTCGTCGGCGACTTGCTCGGCTTGCAGCCGTTCGAACATCCGCATGGCCGGCCCCTCGGCCACCATCGTCGAGGCGTAGTTGGCGTTGCTGGCGTCGGAACTGAGCATGAACTCCGGCATCACCAGGCGGCTAGCGATGGCCCGTAACTCGGCTTGCAGCACGGCGACGTAGCGGCCCGCATCCAGGCCGGCCGCCGGAAAGTCGTACTCCACGTTGCCGCTGACATCCAAAATGGTGCCAGGCTCGTAGCGGCGGAAGTTGGTGGCGCGGCCGCCGCCGGGCTGCTGCTGGGTGCTATCGGCCGACGACGCGGCGAATGCCTCCAGCGCGCCGCGCGTCCCCCGTTGATGGCGGCGGATCAAGGCAATCGCCGATTGAATCTCCGCCACGGCGCTCATGTTCCGCAACAGTTTTTCGGCCCGCCGCAGGTTTTTGCGCACCGGGTAGTACAACGGCAGCCCGCGTTTGACGTTGGCATCGACATGCGCCTTGCGATGCTGGATCTCGCTGGCGTCGACGGCGCGGCCGTCGATGTAGTACGCCAGAATGGTTTCCACATCGTCCGTGTCCGTCACAATGCCAAACCCACTGGCGGGTTCGCCCAGCCGGGTCGAAGGGGCGGCCACCTGGTCGGGTTCCACAAACCGCACGCGGGTATCGCCGCTGGCATCGGCAAAGAACCGCAGAAAGGCCTCGCCATCGCGGTCGCGGCGGCGGACGATTTCTTGCTGGCGGGCGTGCCAGTTGTTGCGTTCGATGAAATCGTCCAGCAGATCTTGCACGCGGGCAGCCAGCTCGTCCGCGGCCGCCCCTTTGCGAACCGTGGCCCGATACGTATGCCCCGCCCCCACGATAAAGCTGATGCGGTTTTCGTGCCCGTTGATGGCATATTCGTTGGTGGCGGCCAGCCGCCGGCATTCCTCGCGCAGCATGGCCAGTTCGGTCTCGTTGAGAAACGTGCCGCAAGCGCCCCGCACGCCGCCGTACCCGCCGCCGAGCGGCCGCCAGTGCAGCCCGTCCTCGTCGCGCAGCGGTTCATCGTCGATCGCCTCGGCCAGATATTGGGACAAGCGTTGCAGGGTATTGTGGAAATTGTCGTGGGGCATGGTTGGTTCTCCAAGAGATGGTAAGGATGTGACAGCGGAGGATCATCGTCGCGTTTCGCTCCGCGAAACGGCGCCGGCCGCCAACGGTAAGGATTCAGTACGAAATAACTTCCCCATCGGAACCTCCCTCTCCCTCTGGGAGAGGGCCGGGGTGAGGGTTTCGTTGTTGGCGGCCATTTCGCCACATCCCCCTCTCCCCAACCCTCTCCCGGAGTACCGGGAGAGGGGGCCAAGAGGGGAAGTTATTTCGTACTGAATCCTAAGAAGCGGCACGCGTATGGAGGCCTTCCCAACGGAAACCGCCAGATCGGTGTTTGAAAGTGATGCGGTGTCCCGCCTTCCACCCGACGCCTTTTCGCGGAGCGAAAAGCGACAATCATTGTTTCGCCGTCAGAGGCGGCTCCCATGGCAAATTCCAACGGGGCGGGCATCATTCACTTACCACCGTAAAGCGGGCCATTTCCTCGACGGCGTCCTTGCCGTCCATGAGTTCCCTCGCCAGACGCAGGGCCATTTCCATGGCGTCGGGTCCGTCGTCGTGGGCGCCGCGGGGAAAGTCGCTCAGTTGTTCAATCAGCATCCGCGTGCTGGGGCTGTTGGCGCGAAACCGCACCCGCCGCTGAGAGAGATACGGTCCCAGCCGCCGGATGCGCACGATCTTGGGAGTGCGGTTGTCCAACCGGCACGGCTCTACGCGGACCATTCCGTTGCGTTGCAAAGCATCGGCGAATTCCGGTGCCAACAGCTCTTGAAACTGGTTGGTCTCAATCCCGAACAGGTCGGGTTGAAACAGGCAGCAGAGTTCCACGCCAGCCTCGACCGTTTCGGTCGTTGTCCGCCGCGCCATGTCGGCCTCAACCAACAGCGTGCCGTCTTGGCACACGCCCAGCATGACATAGGCCGAGTAGTCTCCCTGCCGCGCGTCGCTCCCCTTGCTGGGGTCGAGCGCCAGCACTTTCGCCCGCAGCCCTTCTGGCCAGTGGTCGAACGTCGGCAAGTCGCGGAAGTAGTGCGGCGGCCATTCGCACATGTCCGAGTTCGACGGCTCGCACTGCTTTTCGCGGTCGAAGGCCGCCCGGCCCGACTCCACCCGCAGCTTCATCAGGGTGTACAGGTCTTCTTCCTCCGGCCACAGCAGGTCCGCGCCGGCGGTCATGGCTTGCTGGTTGTCGTCGAAGAACTGTTGGGCCTGTTGCACCGCCAGCGGGTTGTCGATGTTGGTGTAGATCGACTCCCACTCGGCCCACTTGCCCATGTCGTCGGGCCATTGCTGAATGGCCTGGAACCGTCGCGACTGCCAGCCGGGCTGGCGGGCCAGCTCCAACGCCAGGGCATCGCGGTGCAAGGCGGTCGCCAGGTTGATGAAGTTGGTCTTTTTCGTCCCCGCCTTGAGCAGCGCGGCGTTGAACCAGCCGCGAGTGGTATCGCGGCGCCGCGCCGATTCGAGATGCTTGTCTCCTTGAATGTCGTCGCAGACGATCAGCGTCGGACGGTGGGGACCATTGCGGCGGCCGCGCACCGATTGGCAAGTGCCGAAAGCCTCAATCTGCACGCCGCTCTTCAAACGAACCAGGTCGACGCGCCACAGCGGCCCGCGTTTGGCGGCGTCTCCGTAGCCTTGGGCCAGCGTTTCGTTGGCGGTTAGCTCGGCCTTCAGATGCGCCAATTGCCCAGCCGCTTGCGAGTTGGTTTCGGAAACGATCCAGATGTACTGTTCTCGGTTGTGGACGGCCTCGCGCAAGATGTAGGCCAGCGTCACCAGCGTCGATTTTGCGCTGCCGCGCGGAGCCAGCACGTTCAACTTCCAACCCCGTTGCCCGCGCAACGCATCGAGCCGCGGGCCAAGCCATTGGTGCATCTTCGACCATTCTTGCGATCGGTAATGCTGTAAGAACCGGTCGATCCAAGCCAGCAGATCGAGTTCTGGCACGAGCAGATTAACGTCTGTTGTCGGTTGATGCATGCGGCGGTTGCCCCGGGAAGAGAATGTGCGTGTTTAGGGCGAGTACGGAATATGGTTGGCTGCAAGCCGCTCTCGCGAGGGGAGCGAGGCGCTCGTAGGAGGCGTTTCCAACGCCGATGCTCCCTCTCCCGGTACTCCGGGAGAGGGTTGGGGAGAGGGCGATGTGGCGAAAGATGGTCCGTCGAATAAAGCCCTCACCCCGGCCCTGGTCCAAAGGGAGAGGGAGAGTAATGTCACTCCTCACCTCCCACGAATTCAAACGACGCCACGGCCCGGCCTGTCGAACCGCGATAACCGTGAATCTTGGCTCCACATCGCCGCGAGCCATGCCGCATGACCCGCGTCAACCGCCACCAGGCCGCGCGCTGGCAATGGGCCAGCACGGCCGGGTGGCTGGCGGTGAGATTGAACCGCAGCCCTTCGGCCTGATGCAGTTCGGCCACGGCCTTGGCCAACTTCATGCCAATGCCCAAGCCTTGGCAGTCTGGCAGCACCACCAGCCGCGTAATGCGCCAATGCCGGCGGCGGCCGATCAACGGCAAGGTGGCGCAGAATGCAACCGGCTGGCCCCGCCACAACGCGGCAAAGCACCGCGCCGGCCCGCTCAGTGCGCCGCTTAGATAATGATGCGGCGCAAAACGGCTCCACAAAGTTCGCCGGCAACGCTGGATGTGCAATGCGATCGTCGGACGCCGAAGCCGCCTCCGGGTGAGCGTGCCCGCCGCCATGTCGATCACCCAGTCGGGCCGCAGCCAGCGGGCCACGTCGCGGTGGCACGTCACGGCCACCAACCGCGGCGGCAACAGCCCCCCGCGAATCGCCTTGGCCACGGCGGCGGAACCGAGCCGGGCCGCCCGACGGTCGAGCGAGGAGGTGAATTCATCGCAGACCCAGGGGGCATTCTCGCTGGGTGATGCCCGGTCTTGAATGGAATCGGCGGCCATTCTCGCCAGGTCGCAGCGGAACTGCTCACCGGTGCTGAGGACTTGGAACGGCTTGATCCACGACGGCGGCGAACTGAACCCGACGGCCGTGAGCAACCCGGCCAACCGCTTGATCGGCATGTCGCCGAAGGAGTCGATCACCGACCGATCGGCCGGCCAATGCGGACGAGGCCGTAGTCTTGGCCCTAGCCAGGCCTGGGCTAGCGAGGTCTTGCCGCTGCCCGAGGGGCCGATGATCAGGCCGATCTTCCACGGCTCGTCCAACTCGGGCACTTCCACGCGGAATTGTTGCCGCGACTTTTCGGCCAATGGCACGTCAAACAGCCCGGCTACCTGCCGCACGCGAAACGAATCGTAAAGCGGGCACTGCAAGTCGATCGAAATGGTCGGCATGATTTGGGTTCTCACAGCAACAACAACCGGCAAGGGCGGCCGGCGGCTACCATTTGCTCGTACAGACGGCGTTGGTCGGCCTCGTCCGCGCACGTCACGACGACTTGAAACAACTCGCCCAACACTGGCGGCTTGCGCGGCCTGGCCGTGCGGTTGGATGGCGGCCGGCGGCCTTCGGTGTTCGTTCTATCGGCGGGCATGATGTTGATCGATGGAGTTGAAAAACCGCCCGCGAGGACGGGTGATGGGACCGATGGCTTCCTAGGGAGCGCTTTGCGCGATGCCCGCCTCGCCAGTCAGGGTGGCCGAGCGCCGGACACATCGGGCGCGTGCGCGTGGAAAGTCCATCGTCCCATCAGCCCGCCGCTCGCGGGGACGGGAATAGAACTTGTTACGGATTCAAATTGCTTTCTCTCCCTCCCCCTTTGGGAGAGGGCCGGGGTGAGGGTTAATACGTGGACGATCTTTCTCCACATCTCCCTCTCCCCAACCCTCTTCCGAAGTACCGGGAGAGGGAGCATCGGCGATGAAATCGCCTCCTGCAAAATTCGACGATGGAATCGCTCTTTGCTTTTTCTCCCTCTCCCTTTGGGAGAGGGCCGGGGTGAGGGTTAATACGTGGACGATCTTTCTCCGCATCGCCCTCTCCCCAACCCTCTCCCGGAGTACCGGGAGAGGGAGCATCGGCGATGAAATCGCCTCCTGCAAAATTCGACGATGGAATCGCCTTCTACATGCGCCGTGCGCGGCGCGAACGAAGCACGAATCGGTTCGCCCGCCGTACCACCACGCGCCGTTCAACAACGACAGGCGCGGACAGCACGGCCACGGCCCGCCGATGGACCGTGCAAGGAGGCTGCAACGCTTCCAGCGTGACAGCGGCGGCGTGTCCACATGTTGACGGCACCAACACCACCGCCGATTCCACCCGCGCGGCAACGGCCAGCTCGACGACCGCCGCCTCGCCGGCGCTTGCGCCGCCTGCCGACAGGCACAACAACAACGCACCACAAACGCTCTTCATGGTTCTGCTCCTGCAAGAATGGAAACACACACGCAACAGTTCGTGAAAAGTCATGGCGCCGCTTCGCCGGCCCGCGAAAGTTGTTGAAGCAATTGGCTCATGGCGGCGGGTGCCAACGGCTGGCCTGGCGGCATCCGCAAGTTGGGGTCATCGCTGGCCACGCGGGCAATGGCCTTCAGTCGTTGGCCCGCCGAAAGTTTTTCCAGATTGCTCAGGTCGAGTCCGGCCTGAGGTGACTTAGGCCCGTGACATGCCAGGCACGATTGCGCGATGCTGCTGGCCGTGGCGGCGGGCCGGCTTTGGAGCGGTGCATCGTCCTCCATCACGTCCACCGGCGGATTGGACGAAGCGTAACTTGCCGCATAGTGGCTGTAGCGGTAGTAGACCGTCGGCACGGCCAGCTTCACGGCCACGATCACGGGCTTGTGTTGGCTCTCCTTGTGCTTGCCTGCGGCGGCGCTTGGACGGCAACCGGCAAAAACTGGTGGCTGATTCAACGACAGCAAACAGATTGCCGTTACGGCGAGCTTGCGCATGAATGGGTTCTCCAAGTGTGAATGATTCTTGTCAGAAGCTGCTATTCCGCCGCCAGCACGGCGGTCTCGGCGAAGGCGGCGATCCATTGCTCGCGCTGCACGGACAGGCCCACGGCCAGCGACAGCAACACCGGGTCGTGCGACGCGCGGAACAGCCGCGGAAGTTCCTCCGCGGCTGTTCCCACTCCGCGCGCCGCCATGTCAGGAGTCACCAGCTCGTAGACGTATTCGCGATACACGCCGGCCAGGCTGGCCGATAGTTCCGCCGGTGTCAGTCCGCAGGCCCGTTGTACGGCGGCGGCGTAGTCTTGGCGGTCGCGGACGATGTCGCGGTCGAGGTGGGGACCTCCGTAGAACTCGGCCAACCGCTGGGCCAGATCGGGGCTTTTGGCATACAGATCCACACCGCGCGACAGCAGCGTCCGCTGGTCGTTTTGCACCGGCCGCAGGCCGTCTTCCACATGGCATCGCACGCAAGACAGCAGCGGCACGATGATGCCATCGCCCAGCGGGTCGCTATCGTCCTTGGCGATGCGGTCGGGCACGGCGTCTTGGCGGCGGCCGGCGGCATCGTACAGGGCGAACAGGTGCAGCCCGTTGGACTTGGCGGCGATCATTTCGCCCGCCTCAAAGTTGAAGCCGCGGCCGTCGAACGTCGGATCGCGAAAGGGGTCTTTGCCTGGCCCGCTGCCGCTGACATCGTAAGTCTGCCACACGCCCCCTAGCGTTCCTTGCCAACGGCTGACCCGCCGCACTTGCCGCGTGACACCGCTGCGAAGAATGTTGGCCCCGTGATTGGCTTTCAGTTCCACGACTTGCCGGGGATCGACACCCAAATCGGCGTACCATTGGCCACGCGTCTCGGCCACGCCGGCCAGGTCGTAATAGGCCGGCGGAACACTGATCCGCGAAACCAGCCAATCGGCCCGCACGATCGGTCCTTGGCTGTGGCACAACTGCCGCAACGTGGCGGCCTGTTCCGAGTCGATCCAACCGCCATCGGCGTAGCCGTTGTCTTCCCCAGCGGCCGGCGCGGCGGCACGAAAGTATGGCTCATCGCGAATCAGGTCTTCCCACTGCTCGGCCGATAGCCCGTACCAGCGCAGGTCGAACCGTAACAACCGCGGCCCCTTCTCAACCTCCGCCGGGCGGACAATCGTGGCGGAATGGCTGACGGCATTCAGCAGATAGCCCACCACGGCGGCCGTTACTTCACGCTCTCCCTTGGGCACGTTGTACAACGTGGCATACCGCGTCGTCGCCCGCTCTTCCTCGGCCAGCAACACCACATCGGCCAAGGCCCGGCGGACCTCGTCGGCGGGAGTTGAAGCGAGCGTGAGGGAGAGGAGGAGGGAGAGCATGGGGGGTAGTTTTCGGTGTTCGGTGTCCAGTTTTCAGTTTGTAGGAGGCGTTTCCAGCGCCGATGGCGTTCTCCATCTCCCTTTGGCAGAGGGCCGGGGTGAGGGTTCTCGCCTGGGCGATCTTTGGGCGTTTCCCCTCT
>JBFWUW010000029.1:0-74781 GCA_050247075.1 Pirellulales bacterium
ACCATCGGCTTCGGAGGCCGACGCTCTATCCAGTTGAGCTACGGGGACTTGTGATTGGACCAACGACGGTCGGTGGCACGGCCAAAGGCGAGCCCCATTGATTGATCCGGCGGTCATTCTAATGTCCAAGAGTGAAGCTTGCCAGACGATGCGGGCCGTTTGGGTGACAACTGGCCGATTCCCGAACAGAATGGTCGGCTCGCCGAGCATTTTCCATGATTTCGCATCGTACCGCCAAATGAGGTTGCACGACAAACGCTCCTAAGTGGTGTGCCAAGTTCCAGGAGATTGCAAGCCAAAACCTGGCTGAATGCAGGAACATCCCGCCAATTTGAGTACAATTGGCAAGAGTCGCTAGTTGCGGTTCCTCACTGGCGTTGTTGGATAGATGAACCTAAGTCCGATTGATTTTCCATGACACCACAACAAATTGCCGGCTTACCCATGACCGCCGCCCAGCGTGCCCGGGCGGCTTATCTTACGCGGCGGCAGTTCTTTGCCCGGTCGAGTGGCGGCATCGGCGCGGCCGCATTGGCGTCGTTGCTCAATCCCGCGGCCTCCGCGGCGGAACCAAGGCAGCGCTACGGCGGCCTGCCCGACGTTCCCCACGCCCCGGCCAAGGCCAAGAGCGTCATCTACATGCTGATGAACGGCGCACCGCCGCACGTCGATCTGTTCGACTACAAGCCCGAATTGCTCAAGTATCGCGGCCAAGAAATTCCAGAGAGCATCCATCGCAACCAGCGCGTCTCGACCATGACGCAAGGGGCCAAGAAGATCGCCTTTCCGGCGTTCACCGGCTTCAAGCAATATGGACAGTCGGGTGCCTGGCTGTGCGACTTCATGCCGCATACAGCCTCCGTCGCCGACGAACTTTGCTTCGTCAAGTCGATGCACACCGACGCCGTCAACCACGCCCCGGCGATTACTTTCTTTCTGACCGGTTCGGAAATGCCCGGCCGGCCCAGCCTGGGTGCCTGGCTGACCTACGGCCTGGGGAGCGAAACGCAAGACCTGCCCGGCTTTGTGGTGATGACCTCGCGCGACAAAGAGGCCACCTGCGGGCAGATTTTTTACGACTTTTATTGGTCCAGCGGTTTTCTGCCCAGCAAATACCAGGGGGTGCGGTTTCGCGGGTCGGGTGATCCCGTGCTGTACCTGTCCAACCCGGAGGGGATGAGCCGCGATGTCCGTCGCGGGCTGCTAGACGATCTGGCCTCGCTGAACGAGGAGCACTACCAGGAGTTTGCCGATCCCGAGATTGAAACGCGCATTTCGCAGTACGAAATGGCCTATCGCATGCAGGCCAGCGTGCCGGAACTGACCGACTTTTCCACCGAACCCCAAAGCGTGCTGGAGATGTACGGGCCAGACGTGCTGCGGCAAGGCTCGTTTGCCTACAACTGCCTGATGGCCCGCCGGTTGGTCGAACGGGGCACGCGGCATGTGCAACTCTTCCATGCTGGCTGGGATCATCACCGCAATCTATCGACGCAGTTCGAAATTCAATGCCGCGATACCGACCAACCGTCGGCGGCGCTAGTCAAGGATTTGAAAGCCCGCGGGCTGCTGGACGAAACGCTGGTCATCTGGGGAGGCGAATTCGGCCGCACCCCGTTCATCCAGGGAGACATCAACAACCGGCAAGCCTGGGGCCGCGACCACCATCCCTACGGCTTTACCGTGTGGATGGCCGGCGGCGGCATCAAGCCCGGCATATCGCACGGCGCGACCGACGACTTCGGCTTCAACGCGGTGGAAAAACCGGTCGGCGTGCATGACTTCCAAGCCACGATCTTGCACCTCTTGGGCATCGACCACGAGCGGCTCACCTTCCGCTTTCAGGGCCGCCAATATCGGCTGACCGATGTCCACGGCAAGCCGGTGCCAGAGATTTTGGCATAACGGCCACAAATTGTAGGAGGTGATTCCATCGCCATTGTAGAAGGCGTTTCCAACGCCGATGTAGGAGGCGATTCCATCGCCGATACCCCCTCTCCCGGTACTCCGGGAGAGGGTTGGGGAGAGGGCGATGCGGCGAGAGATTATCCAACCCGCCAGCCCTCACCCCGGCCCTCTCCCCGAGGGAGAGGGAGCTTACTGAAGGCGATGGAATCGCCTCCTACAGCCAGGACTAGCCCCATCGCCTACAATGGTAACACTGCAAAACTACTCCAACGCGGGAGCATCCCCATGACCGTTCGCCGATTGATTTTGGTGGCCGGGTTGGCCCTGGTGATCGGTTATTTGTCCGCCCGCGGATGGGGCATGTTGAACCGGCCGCAGCCCTTGCCACAGCAGGAGACCGCCATGTCCGAGAACACCACCGACCACGCCGCCGCGATGCCTAACTCCAACGACGATTGGAAGGCGAAGCTTACTCCAGAGCAATACAACGTTTGCCGCCACGGCGGCACCGAGCGTCCGTTTCAAAACGCTTATTGGGACTGCAAAAAAGAGGGCGTTTATCGCTGTGTCTGCTGCGATGCGGAACTCTTCAGCTCGGAACACAAGTTTGACTCCGGCACCGGTTGGCCCAGTTTTTGGGAGTCGGCCGATAAGAGCAATCTCAAGCTCGTCACCGATATCAGCCTGGGCATGGTCCGCACGGAAGTCCGCTGCCGCCACTGCGACGCCCACCTGGGCCACCTCTTCGACGACGGTCCCCGCCCAACCGGACAGCGCTATTGCATGAACTCGGCGGCGCTGAAACTGGAGGAGAAGAAGAAAGAGGAGGAATAGGGCTTTCAGTATGCGGGGTTCAGATATGTTGCCGGATTCTGTTGAAGAATCCCCAACGGTTGTAGCCGGTTCGATTCACCAGTTTTCCCGGCTTTAGAACCACCTAAAACAACTACACGCGGGCACTTCGGGGCTATTTTGGGCTAGGCGCAGTTGATCCTGCCTGCCCAGATTATCTATACTTGGCTTGTTTTCCGCGTCGGCCAACATCGGTCTGGCGTGCGGGACGATATCTCGGCAAAATCTCCCCGCAATGCCAATGAGGTCGGCCAATAGCGCGTGCATTTCCGTTGCACCCGCAGCGCGGCCAGATCTGGCATTCAACTAGCAATCACCCCACCGGCATGGCAAACCGGTTCGTCATTCATCCGTTGAAGTTAGTGTTGGCCTAGTCCCGTCACGCGCCTTCGCCGAGGACGCATACCTTGCTCGTCACGGACCACGATTCCGACCCGATCGTCATTACCGGCATCGGTCTGCTTTCGTCGCTCGGCCTCGACCGGGAATCGACGTGGCAAGGACTGTGCGCCGGCCGTAGCAATGTTCGCCACCTGACCGGCTTGCAGGCCATCCCCGATGGCCTCATTTGCGGCGGCGTGGTCGATCTGCCCCAGCAACAGCCGGGCAGGATGAAAACCATCAGCCTGGCCCAATGGGCCACCACCGAACTGCTCCGCGACGCCTGCGTTACCACCAGTCCCGTCGATCGCACGCGGTTCGGCTGTTCCGTCAGCGGGCACATCGGCGACACCACCCACATCGGCGATGCCGTCGGCCAATGGGCCCCCGCCGCGCCGGGCGTCGTGCCGTGGTGGCATCAGTTCTTGCCCAACACCACTTGTGCCACCGTGGCCGAACAGGCCGGCACGCAAGGTGCCCGCACGTGCCACTCGGTGGCTTGTGCCAGCGGTTTGATCGACATTTTGACGGCTGTCCGCAGCATTCGCGACGGCCAATGCGATGTGGCCCTGTGCGGCAGTGCCGAGGCGGTCCATCCCCTCTTCGCCGCTGGCTTCTACCAGATGAAGGTCTTGGCCCAGCACGAAGACCCCACCCAGGCCTGCTGCCCCTTCGATATTGACCGCCGTGGCTTTGTCATGGGCGAGGGGGCCGGCATGCTGATGGTCGAAAAACTCAGCCACGCCCGCCAGCGCGGCGCGCGGATCTACGCCCAAGTCATGGCGGGCAAAATGCTGGGCGAGGCCCACCATTTAACCTCGCTGGATGACCAGGGCGAAGCGGTCACCTACCTGATTCGCGCGGCCCTCAAGCAGGCCGGCCTGCAGCCGGAGCAGATTGGCTACATCAACGCCCACGGCACCGGCACGCAACAGAATGACCTGGTCGAGGCCCGCGGCATCCGCCGTGCCTTCGGCAAGGCCGCGGACAACGTGTTGGTTAGCGCCAGCAAGTCGATGCTGGGGCACGCGGTCAACGCGGCCGGCAGCATCGAACTGGCCATCACCGCGCTGGCCCTGCGCGACGGCTTCGCCCCCCCCACGATCAATCTCCACCGGCAAGATCCGCAGTGCGAGATCGACTGCGTGCCGCTGGTCGGCCGGCGGAAGCAGTTTGAATACGCCATGAAGCTTTCGGTCGCCTTCGGCGGGCACTTGGCCGCCGTCATTCTTCGCCGCTGGGACGAATCCGACTCCGGCCGCCCCGCCCAACCCGTGCGGGCTTGCGCGTAGACGTGGGCGTGGTGGAATTTCGCGGGGACTCGCCCCCTTTCACGTTGCGATAGGCGGCGAGCCCATGCCGGCTAGGCAAGCACCCGCAACCTTCAATCGTTCGGACAAGGTCGATTTGCTTAATGAAACAATCAGATCCTCAACGTGTCGCGCGCCCGGGATAACACCGCCGGAAAGATCCGCGTGAAGGTCCTTGAGGTGCGCTTTCAGGTCATCAAGGCTCTCGCCTTGTGTCCAATAGTCTGGGTATTCCCGCAGATATCCCAGCCAATCATCGCCATCTTGCCACACCACGATTTTTACAGCGTGCATCCGTCTTGGCTCGTCAAAAGAAGTGTCGGCCCATTATCCAACTCTCAGTCTCCTCCACCGCGTCAGCCACCCGCAACTACAGCGTCATGAAAACCAGGGGACAGCCGTAATTGGAGCGTGGGGCCATCGCGCCTGGGTTGACGACCTAACATCTTGATGAAATTCATCTTACGAAATCGGCCGCGTCGCCTCCACCACAACGGCCCCCAAGACTGCCGTTACGCCGGAGCCTGATCGCTTGATCGAGGTTCAGAAGCAGACCGTAATGAATTCGACGAGTGCTCCAAAGGACATGTAGACGACGAGCAAACCCACCACTGCCAGCCACGCGGCCATTGAGTACATCTATAAAATAAATGTATAAAAATATATTTTAATAGTGTACACCTAGAACGTATATTGTACAATCACCAGTGTCCGGCTTTGCGCGCCGACGTGGCTTTTGCACGTCCAGCGGGCGCGAAGCCCCTAAACCGCCCAAGTATCGTCGTCCGCCGCGTGCTCGAACAGCATGGCCGTGTCGGGCGCTCGATCGGGCGGGTCACTTAATACGGCTACCGTTGCCGGCTGGTTGGCCAATTTGGGCGCGACGGCTTTCTCGCCGCTCCCTCCGCCAACTGGTACGTGCCAAGGGGCCTGCTCATATTTTTGAAACGCGGTCGTTACGCGGGGCGCTGACGGTGCGCGCCGCCAGAATTCACGCTTTTTGCAGGCGAACCTGCACCACAACCCCCCGAATCACGGTAATTTTGGAACAGGTAAGGCCGATTGGCCCCCGCCGTCGCGGCATGGCTCCCGCCGTGAGTTGGGACGCTCCATGCCTGGCGGTCGTCACCAAGACAGTCCGCGGTCCCGCCGATCCAGCCTGCAAAGCAGGAGCTTTGCGGCTATGTGTACCTGCACCACAACCCCCCGAAACACGGCAATTTTGGAGCTGGAAGCGTTTAAACCTACCGCCGCCATCGACTATCCATGTCCATCAACCCCGCGCCAGAAGCAGCACCCACTCGCGCATCCAGCCAGCAAAGCAGGAGCTTTGCGGCTACGTGTACCTGCACCACAACCCCCGTATTGGAACAGGTATCACGGCCGCGCGGACCAAAAGCCCCGCGATTTCGCGGGATAGAACCCGGATTGTTTACCTGCACCACACTGCGAAATGGTGCAGGTAACGTGGAACAAGAACCGCTCAGCCACTTTTCGTTCTTGTAACTACCTCACTCGATCCTGAAGTACAATCTTATCCATCCCAGCCAAGGCGCGGAACGCCGTGCGACATCGCGAGTTACCCATTTCCGCCGAGCCAAACTGCTATTCTCCATGCCCCGACGCCTTTGGACGCGCGACGAAACTTTGGTGGCATTCAATATCTATTGCCGGACGCCGTTTGGAAAACTGCATAAGTCGAACCCCGACATTTTGGCCGTAGCGGCGGTATTGGGGCGGTCGGCGAATTCAGTCGCCATGAAGTGCTGTAATTTGGCGGCCTGCGATGCGGCCCAGCAAGCGCGGGGGATTAGCGGCCTAAGCGGGGCCTCGTCCATGGACCGGCAGATATGGCGGGAGTTTGAACTCGATCCCGAGCGCGTGGCCTTTGATGCCGAGTTGGCCTACGCCAGTCTGCTTAGCCAGCCGCCGCGGCAAGCAGCGGAAGTGGAGTGGGAAGATGTTGCCGGACTGGATATAGAAGTGACGGCCAAGGTCCGCGTCAACCAAAGCTTCTTCCGCTCGCTGATCCTGGCCGGGTATCGGGCGGAGTGCGCCGTGTGCGAGTTGCCATTTCCGCCACTGCTGGTTGCCTCGCACATTGTGCCGTGGGCCGAGGACAAGCGGCTACGAATGGATCCGCGGAATGGGATATGCTTGTGCGCCCTGCACGACAAGGCGTTCGACCGCGGGCTACTGCTGATTGGCGGCGACTACAAGATATCACTGGCGGATGAGCTAGCCGCCGCGAAACGCTTACCCAGCGTGGCCGCTAACTTTGGCCGCTTCGCGGGCGAATCCCTACGGCTGCCCGACCGCTGGTGGCCAGCACCAGAACTGCTACAGAAAAGGATAAACGCCATCTAGATCGTCGCCAGACCATCAACTGCCACCCACCACCTACGCCGCCGGGGCCATGTTGAATTCGCCGCTGATTAGTTCTTGCAGGTACTGGCCGTAGGCGCTGCCGGCTAGGGGGCGGGTGAGGGACTGAAGCTGTTCCGTGGAGATGTAACGCATCCGCCAGGCGATTTCCTCAGGGCAAGAGATCTTGAGGCCTTGCCGGCTTTCGATGACTTCAATCAGCGTAGCGGCTTGCAGCAGGGCGGTTGGGGTGCCGGTGTCGAGCCAGGCCGTGCCGCGGCCCAGCCGCTCGACACGCAGGTCGCCCAGTTCCAGATAGGTGCGGTTGACATCGGTAATCTCCAGTTCGCCGCGGGCGCTGGGGCGCAGCGAGCGGGCAATCTCCACCACCCGCTGGTCGTAAAAGTACAAGCCCGTCACCGCGTAGTTGGATTGCGGACGGGCCGGCTTTTCCACGATGTCCGTGGGGCGGCCTTGGCTGTCAAAACTGATCACGCCATAACGCTGCGGGTCGCGGACGTTGTAAGCGAAGACCGTCGCCCCATTGCCGTTGGCACCCGCCTTCCGCAAGGTGCCGGGCAGATCGTGGCCGTAGTAGATGTTGTCTCCCAAAATCAGGCAGACCGGGCTGTCGCCGATGAAATCCTGGCCGATCAAAAAGGCCTGGGCCAGTCCTTCCGGCCGAGGCTGTTCGGCGTATTGCAGTTGCAGGCCCCACTGCGAACCATCTCCCAACAGCCGGCGGAAATGGGGCAGGTCGTGCGGCGTGCTGATCAGCAGAATCTGCCGGATGCCGGCCAGCATCAGCGTGGAAAGCGGGTAGTAGACCAGCGGCTTGTCGTACACTGGCAGCAGTTGCTTGCTGACGACCTGCGTGGCCGGGTACAGCCGAGTACCGCTGCCGCCCGCCAGAATGATTCCCTTGTGGAGCGCCGGCTCGACGCGCGGGCTGACAAAAGACGACATGATCGTTTCGCCTGAAGGGGTTTGCTTCCGTTGAATGCATAAGGATTCGGTACGAAATAACTTCCCCTCTTGGCCCCCTCTCCCGGTACTCCGGGAGAGGGTTGGGGAGAGGGAGATGTGGCGAAATGGCCGCCATCAACCAAACCCTCACCCCGGCCCTCTCCCAGAGGGAGAGGGAGGTTCCAATGCGGAATTATTTCGTACCGTATCCTAAGGTGTAACCCGTTTTGGCATGGCGCGGAAAGCCCAGTTGCCGCACGGGCCGCCTGGCCCGCGCTGGCACTGCTTGCACGGCCCGCTGCCAGCCGGCATACTCTGGCAAGTTATGACACTTCTACCGGTGCCTGGAGGGGCTGTTCATGGATTCCGCGTCTGGTGATTCCGGCCCGTTTCGTCCCGATAACTCGGGCTACGGCCAGTTCAACCCCGGCGGCCAGCCGCCAGGATCGGTTCCGCCAGGCCAGCAACCGTACCAGTTGCCGCCGGGCTATGTACCCGCCCAGTACATCAAAGCTCCCAGCAGTCCCTCGGTGCCGGCGATTTTGAGTCTGATCCTGAGCCTGGTTTCGCCGTTATTGATTTGTACGTGTTTTGGCCCGCTGGTACTCTCGCTGGTGGCAGTGGTGCTGGGGCATGTTGCCCATGTTCAGATTAGCCGGTCGGGCGGCCGAGTGACGGGCTGGGGCGTGGCGTTGGCCGGCCTGATTTGTGGCTACCTGGGGCTGCTTTGCTATGTGGCCTATTTTGGGCTGATGTTCGCGGGCGGGATGGCACCCGGCAGGGGTTTGGCAGGGGGCGGGCTGGCACCGCGCAGCCCCTTGGACGACGTGGAACGGGCCATCGATACCGATTCCAAGGGGATCGCGCACGGCAACACCGACGAGGCCAAAAAACTGGCCGAGCGTTTTGCCCAGGCGATGGAGAAGAAACACGACGAGTCTTTCACCAAGGTCAAAACCCGCATCCAGCTTTCTGGCGGCCACTATGTAACCTGGTGCGAGCTGCGTGAAGGCCGCTGCGCCTTCGTGGTGCATGTGCCCCAATACCGCAAGTTCGACGCCGATGCCAAGCAGTATCTTAACGAATTGGCCTGGCGGACGGCGCATGAAACGGTGCAAGAAACCTTGCTACCTGGCGACGAACTGGCCGTGGGTCTAAAAGGCGCATTCCTGTTTGGGGCGGTGATGGTTGGACGAATAGGTGAATTGAGCCCCAATACCACCAGCGAGGACAAGGAAGAATTGGCGCCGTTCATGGAGGACGATTGGGATGATGACGCGGGCCTGGAACATCCCGGCATTCCCCCGGATGATTTCAATGACTCGAATGCCGAAGACAAGCACGGCGACGGGGACGGTGCCAACGGCAACCATGCGGGCGGCGGTTTTTTTGGCGGCGGAGCAGTCATGCCGGACGATGGAGCAGCCGCGCTCCAAGAGCCGCCCGAGGTCGGCAACGAACTTCAGCCGGCGGAGGCTCCATGACAGCCTGGCCCGAGGTGCCTTGTGAACGAGGATGACAGCGGCCCCACTGAACCGTTGCGGCTCGATCATTTCTTGAAGCGCAGCGCCGTCACCGGCACGGGCGGGCAGGCCAAGCTGCTGATTCAAGGCGGCGAAGTCAAAGTCAACGGCGCGGTAGAAACCCGCCGCCGACGCAAGCTGGCCGCGGGGGACGTGGTGGAATTCCTCGGCCAACAGTTCGTGGTAGAGGGCTCAACGTAGCCGCGAGGCTCCTGCTTTGCAGGCTTGAAAAAGTATCGGCGATCCCAGCGGGATGAGGTTGCATGACGTGGATGATCGCGCACGAAACAAGCTACAAGGCAGGAGCCGTGTAGCTACGGCTGGAACTCCAATGCCGGCAGGAAATCACGGCTTGTCAGCGGCTGGTGCCGGGATGGCGGGTGCTGCTTCCGCGGGTGCTTCCGTCGCGGCGGGCGGTGCTGATTCAGCTGGCGCTGTTTCAGCGGCCGCTGCCGGCGCGGCTTCCGCGGCGGCTGGGGCAGTTTCAACGGGCACCACCTCCGTCGGTGTTGGCTCTGGCTGGGGTTGGCCCAAGGTCAGTAGCCGCTGGGCCTCGGTCAGCAGGAATTCGCCGTCCATGAAGGGTTCAAAGCCGGTGTCGTGCCAACGGACCAGGCCCTCGCCGTCGATCAAAAACGTGCCGTGCAGCGGCTGGTTCTCGAACTCGTCGTAGGCCCGATAGTCGCGAAAGACTTGCTGCTCGGCATCGGCCGCCAGAAACGTGAATTGCGGCCCTCCTTCAATGCCGGAGTTGAGCGAGTCGGAAAGCGCTTGCGAACTGTCGGTGCTAATCGCCAGCAGTTCGATGCCCGCCGCGCGGTAGCGGTCTTGCAGCCGGGTGAACTCCTTGAGCTGGTCAACGCAATGGACGCAGCCGTGCCCCAAATAGAACAATAGCACGACAGGCCGGCCGCGGTACTCGGCCAGGCTGCGCATGGTGCCGGCGGAGTCGGCCAGCTTCCACTCGATGGCCGGCGTGGGATGCCAGCGATAGGGGCCCAGCGTGGCCAGGTCGGGCCGCTGCCCGACATCTTCGGCAACCACCAGTGGCAGCCGCCAGTCGGCCGGGTAGCCAAATTCGGCGGCAATCGGTGCCAAACGTTCAAAGGGGGGCAGCGCCAGTTCGGCCTGGGCGGCCAGTTTGCGCAGCTCCTCAAACTGCTGCCGGGCTTCATCGGGTTTACCACAGCGATGCAAGACTTCTACCAACGTCGCCAGGGGAAGAACCTGGTTGCGGCCATTGTTGACAGCCCGCCGGGCAATCTCCTCGGCCTTGTCGTTCTCACCCGCCAGCAGCCGCGCACGGGCCAAGAACTCTTCCCGCAGCTTGTTGGATTTGTCGAACTCAGCAAAGGCGGCTGGGTAGTCGGCCGCTGCCAAAGCCTTCAGCCCGCGCAACTCCGCCGTGGCGGTCGTCAAGGGATTGACGCGGCCCGCCTTGGAGTTGATGGCGTCGTTCTTGGCCTTCGTGGCTTCTTCATCATTCTTGCCCTCTTCGCGGGCTTTCTTCTCGGCCTCGTCGCCGGCCTGTTGTTGCTCGGCCTGTTCCTTGGCCAGCATTTGCTCCAACCGGGCCAAGATGCCGTCACAACGGCAGCCTTCTCCCTTGTGGTGCCAAGCCACGGCCATCTGCCGCAGCCGCTTGACCTGGTCTTCGTGTTCCTCGGTTGGCTGCAAGTAGCCGTTCTGGCTGTCGGCCAGCAGATCGTCCCACAGTTCGTACTCCAACAGCACGTCGTACAACCGCGTGCGGCCAAAGCGGGCGCTGTCGTTTCCCGACAGCACGTTGTACTTGGGGTGCCGGGGCATCTCGATCAGGTTTCTGGCCAGGTCGAGAGCATCGCGGACGCGGCCGAGGTAGATCAAATCGCGGATCAGCCATTCGCTGTTGTGGGCATAGTTATGAATCTGGTCGGGCAGCACGCGGTCACGGATCATATAGGCATGATCGACACGCGTGGCGGCCTCTTGCTGCCAGGCGGCATCGGCATAGCGTTGCAGGCCAGAGAAGATATGCCCCGGCATGTGCCACATGTGGGCCGTGCTGGGTGCCGACTGACCGCACAGCGCGGCCGAAGCCAAAGCCCGCGCCGGCTTTTCGCCATCCCACAAATGGATGCGATAATGATGCACCGGATGCATCGGTTCGACCGCCAGAATCTCGCTTATCAGGCTGTCTACCCCCAGGTGGCTGCTGAGTTCCAGTTTGTGGGAATTGTTGTCCCAGATTTGCCAGACCAAAAAAGCCTTGGCCTCCAGATCGTCGGGAAATTCGTACAGAATGTTTTCCATCGCGCGAATCGACTGTTTGCGGCGATGCTTGTCTTCCCCCTCCGGCTTGTAGTAGGCATCCAAGGCTTCAATCCACAAAGCTTCATGCCGGGTGACTTTGGCCTTGCGTTCCACGGCCTGGGCAATGAAGGGCCGGCCGCGGGTGAGGTTGCTGACGTTGGACAAAGCCAACCCCCAATAGGCCATGGCGCAATCGGGATCGAGCGTGGCTGCCTCGCGGAACGAACGCTCGGCCTCGAAGTACCAAAAGCCATGCAGTTGTCCCAAGCCCTGGTCGAAGAATTTTTGGGCCTCGGGCGAGTTGGTGGTGATGGCCAGGTGGACCTTGCCAGTTCCCGGCATCAGATGGGCCCGTTGCCGCGGCCCTTCGTTGTAGGCTTCTCCATGCACCGAATGTCCGGGGGAAGGGCCTGGCTGATTGGCTGGCGCAACCTCTTCGGCCCGCAGCAGGCCCGTCGCGCAGCTAGCCGTCATCCATGTACCCAGCAGCAGTGCTGCCCAAGCCAGACCACGATTTCGTCGTGCCATGAAACCACCGCGAAAAAAACAAGGAGGGAAATGGCCGGCGTGCCATTGCCTGGCCACGGCAGGCGGGGCGTTTGCATTCGTACAGCCACACATCGTTTGCCGACGAACAGCTCACGGTTTGCCGACGAACAGCTCACGCATACCTTGAGCCTAACGCCGCCGCCCCCAAGCGGCAAGCAATCTTCGGGCGTTTCCGCGGTTTTATCGGCCGAACGGGGCTTATCTACGTTATTGGTCGCTGGCGTTTTGGGGCCTGGTCTGCTAACTTTGGCGACCGAATGTGTTCGGCCAGACAATCCCTGTTGAGTTCCTTTTGATGACTGCCTTGGCTCCACTTAAACCCCGTTTTTCGCGATCCGATCTTAAGCCGGGTGAATGCCTGTGCGACCATTGCAGTGCCAAGTGCTGCAAGTACTTCGCGCTGCATATCGACAAGCCCAAGACCCGCGACGACTTTGACCTGGTGCGGTGGTTCATCTTGCACGACCGGGCGACGGTGTTCACCGAGAACGGCGTGTGGTACCTGCTGGTCTACACCGACTGCAAGCACTTGCAGCCCAACAACCTGTGCGGCATCTACGAAACCCGTCCCCAGATTTGCCGCGACTACTCCACCGACAATTGCGAGTTCGAGGACGACTCTGTCTATGACCAATACTTTGAAACATCCGAGCAACTGGCCGAATACATGGACGCCCGCTTCCCGCCCGAAAAAGGCCAAAGCATCCGCGGCCCCCAACCGGCCCTGCTGCCAATCCTGAGGTGATTTTTGATTTTTGATTTTAGATTGCCAAGCTTTCTTGGCGCGAACCCAAACCACCCGGCAACCGTCACCTCTTTCGCTTTCAGCCTTTCGCCTTTCCCCCGTGTCTGACCAAAAACGTATCGAACCGCGCACGCTCAAGGGTTTTCGGGACTATCTGCCCGAAGCCATGATTCCGCGCGAACGATTGATTGACACGGCCCGCAAGGTCTATCGCGCTTATGGCTTTGCCCCCATTGATACGCCGGCGCTGGAGTACCTGGAGATTCTCACCGGCAAGGGAAGCGACGAGACCGACAAACAGCTCTACCGCTTTGAGGATCATGGCGGACGTCAGGTGGGTTTGCGGTTTGACCTGACGGTGCCGCTGGCGCGGTTCGCGGCACAGCACATCGCCGCGTTGGGCACGCCCTTCAAGCGTTACCACATTGGCGCGGTATGGCGCGGCGAGAACACTCAGAAGGGCCGCTACCGGGAGTTCATGCAGTGCGATTTTGACACCATTGGCACGCTGTCGATCGCCGCCGATATTGAAACCGCCCTGGTGATTCACGACCTGATGTTGGCCATCGGCATTGAAGGCTTCACCATCCGCGTCAACAACCGGCTGGTGCTCAACGGAGTGCTCGACCGTGTTGGTCTGGCCGGCAAATCGGCCCCCGTGTTGCGGGCCTTGGACAAGTTGGGCAAGATCACCCGCGACCAGGTGGCGGCGGAAATGCAGGCGGTGGCCGGTGCCACGGCCGAACAGGCCGACGCCGTGCTGCGGCTGGCGGAACTTTCGGGCGGAAACGATCAAATCTTGCGGCAGTTGGAACCGCTGGTGGCCGGCAACGAGACCGGTCAGGCCGGCGTGGCCACGCTGCACGACCTGCTGGCCGCCACGCAGGCCGCCGGTGTGCCGGAGCAGCGGCTGAAACTGGACGTGGCCATCGCCCGCGGCTTGGACTACTACACGGGCACAATTTTTGAGACCTTTTTGACGGACTTGCCGAAGATTGGCAGCGTTTGCAGCGGCGGCCGCTACGACAATCTGGCCGGGCTGTACACCAGCCAGCAGTTGCCGGGGATTGGGGCGTCGCTGGGTCTCGACCGGCTGCTGGCCGCGCTGGAGGAATTGGGCCTGCTGGCCAAGGTGGCCACGCCGGCCGATGTCTTCATTCCCTTCTTCGACGCTGGCCGCCTGCACGATTACCTTTCGCTGGCCGCCGGCCTGCGTTCCGCCGGATTGGGCGTGGAAGTCTACCCGGACGCCAAGCGGCTGGGGGACCAGCTTAAGTATGCCGACCGCCGCGGCTACCGCTTTGCCGTGGTGATGGGCGATCAGGAATTCGCCGATGGCACTTGCCAGCTCAAAGACCTGTCGGATCGCAGCAGCACGCCGCTGTCTCTGGCTGCCGGCCTGGACGAACTGATTAAAGCCATCCGCGGACGGATGCTGTAGGAGGCGATTCCATCGCCGATTTCGTCCCCCTTTTGGAGTGCGTTGTCACGCGAATCGGTCGGCGTTGGAAACGCCTCCTACAATGCGCATGCTGGCGTTAAAAACGCCTCCTACAGGCCGGACTACTTGTAGCTTATGCGGCAGCCGGCGGGGCGGGTTTCGGTCGTGGGCGGGTCTTGGCCTTCGAGCAAGGCGTCGAGCGCTTGCCGCAGATATGGCTTCTTGACATCGACATCGTCAATCTGATCGTCGATACGGCCGGTGTAGCGAATCTGGCGGTTGCCATCCAGCACAAAGGCCTGCGGCGTGGCCGAGGCACCATATTGGCGGCCCGTTTCTTGGCTGGCATCGTGCAAATACGGAAATAGCCAGCCGGCTTTCTCGGCCCGTTCCCGCATCGCCGGAAGCTGATCGGCCGCGTGCAGGCTGACGCTAATCGCCACCAATTGCACACCGCGCCCGGCGTAGTCCCGGTCGATGGCCTCCAGCCTCTGCTCGTAAGCCGTGGCGCAAGGACTGTGGCAGCAGGTAAACACCACGACCACCAGTTTGACCGCATCGTAGTCGGCCATCGAATGCATCTTACCATCCACGCCCGCCAGGCCCTCGAACCGCGGCGCGTCATCTCCCACGCTCAGCACGTCATTAAACTTGCCGGCCTGGGAAGGGGTGGGGATGGATAGGATTACGGTCGCGGAAAGCGAGAGGAGGATGGTAAGACGGAGCATGGGGGAGGCTGGTGTTCGGTGTTCGATGTTTGGTGTTCAGTTATCAATTGTTTCTTTCGCCTTCGGCCTTTCGCCTTTCGCCCTTCTCTCTCCGTGTACCCGCGCAACGTCCCACATATAGTGGCCGATGCGGTGTGATTGGGCCTGCTGAAGGTGAGCCAGGGCTTCTTCGTCCTGGCCGTTCGCTTCGGCATACAGGCCCAGGTAGAGATGGGCGTAGAACAGGCGCTCGTTCTTCTTGGCGGCGGGCGGGTCGCCGGCTTCCACGGCGGCCAGCACGTCGTCCGCGGTGGCTTTGCCCGCGAACAGGTCGTACACCTGCCGCATGGGAACGCGGCGATCGTCGCCAATTTTCAGGATTTCGTCGCGGGCCTGCTCCACGCCGACCTCGGGAGCCATGCACAAATACCGCCAGACGGCGTTCTCCACGTCGTTGCTATCGTAGGTTTGATAACCCTCGAACTGCTTGCGGCCCTTCTCGAATTCGCCAGCGTAGTAGTATGAAATGCCGCGCATCCAGTGGGCTGGCTCGGCGTCTGGCTCCAGACTGAGGAACTTGTCGAAATCGGCGATCGACTCTTCGATCTGGCCCAGCTTGAATTTCGCCGCGCCGCGTTGGTTGTAGGCCCCGGCGTTCTTGGGGTCTTCCGCGATCAGCTTGTCGTAAGCCGCGACGGACTCCTTCACCTTGGCCAGGTAGTCGGCGATCTCATCACCCCGCGCCACGGCCAACGCCGCCAGACAAAGCCAGGCACAACAGGCGGGCATCGCCAGAAAACGTCGGCAGCGCATAAACCTTCTCCGGGGAAAAGTATCTCGCGGCGGATTGGCACGCGGTCTCTCACCAGGTTAGTCTAGCAGGCTGGTCGCTCAATGTCGCGAGAAAGCCGGATTCGATTGGCGTTGCAAGGCAACGTAGTGACAGTACGCCGATTGCTGGGATCTGGCTATCCGCTTCGCTCTTGACCCAACTACCCGCCGTTCTCGCCACGGCCAACTATCGCAAGCTGAACGCTGACAATTTCTCCGCTGACAGCTTTCTCATCGGCGCTACCGCATCCATTGCGAGGTTCTGCCGGGACATGTCGCGTAGCGGCCACCCGCCCTGCTATCATTCAAGTAGCGGCCTGGCCGCGAGACCCTCCATTCCTTGAATCGGACCACCCCGTGCTGCAACACATTTTGGCGCAGTGGCTCAAGAACACCGCCCGGCAGAAATTGTACGAACAGGCGGCCCACGCGGCCCGATCGCAACTACAGGGAGGTACGGGCGCGGATGGCGGACCCGACGGCGGCCAGCCCAGCTTTCGCCAGCGAGCATGCGATGTAGGAGTGGTGTTTGCCTTGGGGATCGAGGGGGGCGGGTTGGAGGATTTGCTGGATGGCGTGGTGGTGGTCCACGGTGGAGGCTTCAAGGCCCGGCAGGGGGGCTATCGCGGCAGGCATGTGGTGCTATTGGAATCGGGGGCAGGCCGAGACGCCGCGCGGCACGGCACGCAAGCGCTGATCGAGGGACATCGTCCGCAATGGATTGTCTCGACCGGCTTTTGCGGCGGGCTGCAGCCCCAGGTGCGGCGGGGCGACATTGTCATGGCTAACAGCGTGGCCGACCTGCAGGGCCGCCGCTTGGCGATCGACCTCAAGATGAGTTCCGAAGCGCTAGCCGGACTGCGCGGCGTGCATGTCGGCAAGATGCTCACCGTCGACCGCGTTATCCGCACGCCGGCCGAAAAGCGCGAATTGGGAGAACTTCACCAAGCGCTGGCGGTTGATATGGAGACTTCCGCCGTGGCCGAAGTGTGCGCCCGCGAGCATGTGCGGTTCCTGGCCATTCGCGTGGTCAGCGATGCCATGCAGGACGAACTCCCCCCCGATCTGGACCGCCTGATCCAACAGCCGACCACCGCGCGGCGGCTGGGGGCGGCGTTAGGTGCAATCGTCAACCGCCCCTCCAGCGTGAAAGACATGCTCAAGCTCAAGGAGGATGCGCTGGTCTGCTCGGACAAGCTGGCCAAATTCATGGCGGGCGTGATCGAACAACTGGCACCAATGGATGAACCGCCGGGCGACAAGTGATTGGCCGGGAGGCCGTGAACACTCACGGAGTGGCAGCCACGGGCGGGCCTGGTTCCACGGGAACTGGCGACAGGGTCTTTAGCAACGTGCCGGAGGGGATTTCATAAAACAGTACCTGGCCCCCCTTGGTGCCGACAGCCAGCCGAATTCCGGCCGCATCAAGGGCAACCGCATAGGCAGGCGCGGGGATTTGGGCCACCAGGGCCAGCCGCTGCCGGTCGGCCATTTGATAGATGCGGACGTCGCCGGCGGCACCAGCCACGGCCAGCCGTTGGCGGTCGCCGCTGGCTGCCAGGTCTAGTATCTCGCCCGCCTGGCCTTCAAAGGGGCGCACGTACTGGTCGCGGCGATTGACGGGCTGCGCGCCGTTGCCGCTGCCGGAAACTTGCACGCCTTCCAGGGCGATCTTGAATTCAAAGCCTGTAAGCGTCCGCGCGCGGCCTGCCGAAACCGCCATCAGTTCGCTGGCGGCCACTGCATTTACAAAGTCGGGCGATGCGTCAACAGCCCGCAACAAGGCCCCGGTAGCGGCGGAACTGACCTTGGTGGCTTTGTCTCGCCCGCCGGAGACCAGCATCTGGCCGTCGGGCGTGTAGGCCACATCCATCACCCAATCGCTGTGCAGTTCGAAACGACGTGGCTCGGCATTGCCATCGACCGGTACGATATGCACGGCTCCGTCGGGCCCGCCAATGGCGATCTCTTGGCCATTGGGGTTAAAGCCGCCGCGGAACAACGTATCGGCACCAATCCGCCAGGTGGAGACCAGGCTGCCATCGGCCACCTTGAAAAACCGCACCTCGCCGTAACGGCCGGGCGCACCACCGCCGACCGCCAAAAGGGTGCCGTCGGGGCTGAACTCGACCAGAGGTAACAGTTCGCTCTCGGTCGGCAGCCGGCGCGGGGGCGTTTCCCCCTCCACATCCAAGATGACGGCCTCGCTGCCACAAGCGGCGGCGGCCCATTTCCCGTCCGGCGAAAGCGAAACGCCCGTCACGGCCGGAGCGTATTTATAGACTACGGGGATTTGCACCGCTAGCTCGGCCGCGCCGGGTGGCGAGTCGTCGATAGCTCCCAATTCGATCCAGCGCCGCAGCAACTCGACCTTTTCGACCGACAACCGCGGCTGGTTCTTGGGCATGGCCGGGGGCTCGCCCAGAACCATTTCCATTAACAGGCTTTCGGCCGGCTTGCCCGGCACGAACAACGGCCCGGAATCTCCCCCGCGCGTCACATCGGCAAAGGCATCTAACTTCAGCCCTCCCTGCGAATCACCCGCCGAATGGCAGCCCCAACAGTGCCGCTTGAGAATCGGCCAGACATGCTGGCGATAACTAACAACGTCCTCCGCCAACACAGACGTAACAGCGAGGAGGAGAGCGGAAGTAAGGGCGAGACGAAACATGAAGCAAGGGATGAGGTAGGGGTATGGAAAAGCGGTCAGCGGAGAAACCGTCAGCCATCAGATGGGAGCCAAAAGCTGATGGCTGTCAGATTTCTCCGTTTCCACCCTTAACACCAATCACTAGAAACTCTCAATGCACTAACAAGAAGTCCTTACTATTCAACAAGACCCACATCACATCTTGGGCCGCTTCCAAGCGTTGTTCGGGTTTGGATTGAAAGAATTGCAGGATGGCGGCCTTTTCCTCAGGGCTGGGAGAACGCACGACCGACCACAGGTAAAGCTGTTCGATCAAGGCTTCGTTGTCGACGTGCTGGTTGACCAGGGCCGTTACCCGTCCGGCTGGACTGGTTAGCTTGTTGGCGATGCCGGGGCTGTTGATTAAGTGCAGCGCTTGCAGCATATTCGAGCTGTCGTCGCGCTCGCACTCGCAGGCTTCCATCCGTTGCGGCTTGCCGAACAGGTTCAAAAAGTCGTTCTGCACGTCGGCGTCGGGCAGTTGCGAGGCCGTAAACCCAGCCGGCGCGTTGGCGAAGTTTTCGGCCACGCCGGTGGCCTGCGCCAGCGAGTCCAGCAGCGATTCGGCCGGCACGCGGCGCGGAAGGAACCGCGAAAAATTGGCGTCGTCGTGCGCGTTCGATGCGTTCGTCGTGCTGTCGCGTTGGTATGTCTGCGACGTCACAATCGTCCGCATTAGGTGGCGCAGGTCGAACTTGTGCGCCACAAAATCCTTCGTCAGCGCATCCAGCAGCGCCGGGTTGATCGCCGGGTTGGTCGTTCGCAAATCGTCCACCGGGTCGATAATTCCGCGATGGAAGAAGTAGCTCCAAAACCGGTTGACCATGCTCTTGGCGAAGAACGGATTTTCGGCCGCCGTCAGCCAGCGGGCGTAGTCTTGCCGGCGGTCCATGCCGCGCGGCAGTTCCGGTTCGATCCCGCCCAGATAACGTGGGGGCTGCGCTTGCCCGCGACGAGGGTTGGTTGAGTACCCCGCCGGCAAATTGAGCAGTACGCTCCTGGCGTTGGGAATGCCGATCAACCGCTGGTCGGCCTTGACCGTGACCTGGTTGAAAAAGCTATGCAGGCCGTAATAGTCAGATTGTGTCCAGTTTTCAAATGGATGCGGGTGGCAGCGGGCGCACAACATCCGCACGCCGCAAAAGACCTGTGTAGCCCGTTGCAAGGTATCGTCGGCATCCTTGCTCATGGCGTAAAAGGCACTCGCCGGATCATCGGCCGCGCCGCCGCTCGCCGTGAGGATCGTCCGCGTGAATTCGTCCAGCGGCATGTTGGTGGCCACCGCCGTGCGGATCCACTCGCGAAAAGAGTAAACCGCCGGGTCGTTGAGGTTGGCCCGCGAGTTTTGCAGCAGGTCGCCCCATTTCAGCGACCAGCGATCGACAAATTCCGGGCGTTGAAACAGCCTCTCGGCAAGTTGGACTCGTTTGTCGGGGGCGGCATCGGCTAGAAAGGCCGCCAGTTCGTCGGGCTTGGGCTGCAAGCCGATCAAATCGAGGTAAACGCGACGCATAAAGCGGCCATCATCGACCAGGCCCGACGGCGTAATCATCAGGTCGTTGAGTTTGCGAATGACATGAGCATCGATCAGATGCCCCTCTGGCACGGGCGCAGGGACAAAGTCGGGCCGTGGTTCCAACACGATAAAGTTGGACGTGGCAAATATCCGCTCAAAACGGGCCACGACCGCCGTCTCGCCCAGTTCGAGCGTACTGACCAGGCCTTCATCATCGACGCTGGCCACGCGTTCGGTATTGGCGTTGAAAATGCCTAGTCGGGTCACGTCACGCTGGCTGCCGTCGCTGTAGTGGGCGATCAGTTGCAATTGATGCTGCTGGCCGGGACCGATAACGACCGACTCCGGGTAAATTCGCAGCGACTCTACATTCACGGGGTCGGCGCCGTCGCTGGGCGCACCATCGGCCACCCAGCCCAGCAGCAGTTGGTGCGACAAGCTGCCGCGGTCGAAGCGGATACCCCCTTTGTGCGGCACGTCCCCCAGCGGTTTGGCCAGCAAGAGGCTGGCCGCCGCATTGTTGCGATTGATCCGCCGTTCAAGGAATTCGTCGGAAAGTGAAAGAAAGTCGGCTGCGGCGTCGGCCCCGCGCAGCGAGAGCTTAAAGCCGTTCTTGCCCAGCGAATAGCCGTGGCAAGCCCCCATGTTGCAGCCTCCCTTGGAGAGCGCAGGCATCACATCGTGCTTAAAGCTATGCGGCGGAGCTTGCTCGGGCAGGGCCACTTGCACCTGGACCGTGGCGGTTTGGCCGGCGGCGGAAATGGCAATCTCGACCGTGCCGTTGCCGACCGCTTCGACCCAGCCGAGCGACGACACCGTGGCCACCGCCGGATTGCCGCTGACGTAGGTCGCCTGGGAGGACAGGTCAACGGCCCGGCCGTCGGCGGTTTTCGCCGTCACCAAAATGGAGTGCGGCCGTCGGGGGTGGTTCAATGCCAATACCGCCGGTTGCACGGAGAGCGGGCCGGCAATCGCCGGCTGCGTTTCATCGGCAAAACCACGGGGTGAGGCCAGCCCGCAGATGCCGGCCAACAGCAATAGGAAAGCCATCAGCCGCGCCGCGCTGTCATTTCGATGCATGAAAGCCATCTTTCGGTAGGCGGGAAACCTGAGTGAATCGAGGGTTGGCATGGCGATGGCACCTTATTTATTTGTCCGCCACCGCTTCCGGCGGCAGCAACTCCAAATGTAAGGTAATCGCCTCGCTGCGTGTTTCCAAAGGTTGCGCCGCGTCGTAGCGGCCGGTGGCAAAGAGTTGCACGTTGGCCAAGGGTGCAGGTGCGAAGTTGGCGGGAAAGGTGACTGTTAGTTCGTAGTCGGTCTGCATGGCGTTGAGAGCGGCCCGCGGCACGGCAATGCCAGGGGGCAAGCCTTGCAGGGTGACAGCGATGTCGCCCGTTATCCCTTCCAGCCGTTCGACTTTGCCGGCCAGTTTGAAGGTGGCACCGGCGGCGGGGTCGAGCCGGGCCGACAGTTCCGCGGGACCGGCCAGGGTGAGGTGGATGGGATTCACAACGGACAGGGCATGCGCCGGCGTGCAGACCGTGAGCAGCACGCGTTGGCGGTCGCGGCTGAGCAACTCGGCCCGCCAGGCGACTTGCACTTGGGCCGAGGCGAACTCCGCCGGCACGAACATGCCATACGACAAATCATTCTTGGCGTTAGTAGCGGCCATGGTAGCAGTTTCCAACGCGGCAGCAACTTTGCTGGTCGCGTCAGTCACGCGCAGGTCGGCATCGGCCTTGGCCTTGGTGGCGGCTTCCAGCACGGGACCGCCGGCCGTTTGGGCGTCGGCCACGGCTTTATCGGCTGCTGCCTGGGCCGTTTGGGCATCGGCCAAGACTTTATCCGCAGCCAGTTTGGCATCCCAAGCCGCTACGGCCGCGCCATCGGAGGGAATCTCCACGGTGGGGGCGTTGGCTTCGTGCCGCAACGTACGGTTGACGTCGATCAGGCTGTTTACACGCGGCGGGTTCTGGCTGGTCAACATCGTCAGCCGCACTGGTCCGTCGAAGCCAACGGGGCGGACGCAGGTCACCGGCACGGCGAGTTTTTTGCCTAGCACGAACTTCGTATCCGCGGCGGGCTGCCAATCGGCGCTAAAGGCGATTCCATCGCGCGAGGCGAGGGAGACCAACATCTGCTCGGCCAGCCACGGTTGAAATGCATCGACGGCGTCCCCTTCGCGCCGGGCCACGCGCACCAGCGGCTGCCGAGGATCGGCCATGGCCATGCCGCGAACTTTGATCTGCGCCTGGCCCAGTCCCTCGGCCGCGCCGCTGAATGTCACCAGCTTGCCGTCAGCGCCAGCCGGAATTTCGTGGGAATCGGCCGTTACGCCTGCTGGTAACGACCCAAAGTCGAGCAGAATCGGGCCGGTGTAACCCTGCCGCTGCACGCGCATTTGAACAACGAGCCGCCCATCTTGCGGCACGTTGTAGCGGTCTTGCTCCACAAACAGTTGGAAATCGCCACGAGACGGCTCCACCGCGGGCTGCGTAATCAGCAGACGATAGACGCAGTCGGGTTCGCCGCGGCCCAGGGCATCTTTCACCACGACGGTCAAGGCGTCAACATCGGCAGGCACTTCAAAGTCTAAGGCCGAGTCGGCGGTTTGGGGAATGTCATCATTGGCGGCCAGCACCGCGCCGTTGTCGCGGCGAAGTTCCAGCACGCTATCCAGCGGCGAGTCAAGCCGCGCGGCAAAAATCTCTAACCGCAGTTTGTCGCCGCGAGCGACCCGCAAGCGATACTGGTCTATTTCACCCTCCGCCATGATGCGGCCGCTGACCGCCACGGGAAACGCCGGCAGGTCTTGCGGCACGGCCCCCAGCGGTTGCTCGACCACTTCCGGCAAATCGCTAACGATCACACTCGGCGCCGGGCCGCTAGCGGCAACCGCGTTAAGCCAAGGAGCCGGCACGGACGAACCGTCTCCTGCTGGCACAAGCGTCACTGGCCGGCCCGCCGCCGCATTGCCGACCAACGACAAAGCCGCTGTCGCCCCGCGTGGTATCGCCGGTGGAAAGACCGCATCGGCATATTGCCACTGGCCCAGCTTCAAACGGAAGAAGTTGGGGCCGGGTGGGCCGAACTGCAAATCGTGCAGCGTCAGCGTGTACTCGCCATCGGCGGGCAGCGTGGCCGACAGTCGGGTATCGCCCCGCAACGACTGTTGCGGCAGAGACCAAGCTAGATGCTTGCCCGCGGGATCATACAAGTGGAGCACCGGCCGAACCTTGCCCCCCAGGCGTTGCGATTCTACTTCGCACATCAACGGCTGGCTGGCGGTACCGGCAAAGGTCGTCTTTAGCGTGGTGCTGCCATTTAGCGTGCCATGCAGGGCCATCGGCAGGGATTCGGCCTTGTCCGCAAAGGGCCGCTGCGGAAGATGATCGGCCGCGACCACGGTCCGCTCTGAAATGCCGCCCGCATGCGCCAGGTACATTCCGTACAGGCCGGGAACAATGTCGGCCGGCAGGACAATCTCTATCTCCACGCGGTTGGCCGTTGCGCCGGGCATCACTGTCTGCGAGGTGACCGGCACCGGCAGCATGACTTTCGGTTCGGGCAGCAGATCCAGCCCGTCGAAAACTAACTTCGTCGTACCACCGATTTGCAACCCCCGAAGATTGACATTCCGCACGGCGGGCGCAGCCGCCAGAGCAGGCGACGACAAGCAAACAGCCAGCAACGCCAACAGCAACCGTCTGTCGATCGAAAGACAAGGCATGACACACAATCCACAAGGCGGGACGAACTGGCAGGCTAAATCGAAGATCAGCGAAGCAAAGGACCAACTCGTCCTAAAACAATTCGCGGATCGGCTCGGCTTCGATGAATCGAATCGGACGGCCGCCGGGACCGGGCATCATGGTTGTTTCCAGGTCGATCCCCATGCCGTGATAGATCGAGGCCAGCATCCGCGGGGGCTCGATCGGGTTGTCGTGCGGGGCCGCCCCAATTTTGTCGGTCGAACCAATCACCTGGCCGCCGCGGACATTGCCCCCGCATAGGAAATTCGTCCACGCCGGCGGGTAATGGTCGCGACCGCCGCGGGGGTTGAGCTTGGGTGTCCGGCCCATTTCGCTCAGCACCGCCACCACCGTTTCGCCCAACAGCCCGCGTTGTTCCAAATCTTGAATCAGGCCGGTAAACGCCTGGTCAAACTGCGGGCACAAGTGCCGCTCGTAGTCGAGATAGGTATTGTTCAGGCCGCCGCCGTCGGCGTGCATGTCCCAACAGGTCTGGCTGAAAACCGTGTCGAAATGGTTGACGGTCACACAGCGCGTACCCGCCTCGATTAGGCGGCGAGCCATCAGGCAGCTTTGGCCAAACGTGTTGCGGCCGTAGCGGTCGCGCACGGTGTCGGGCTCGTGCGATAGCTCAAAGGCCATCTTGGTCGTGGGCGACGTCAACAAGTTGAACGCCCGCGCGTAGGAAGAGTCCAAATCTTGCGTCGATTTCGATTCCTCGCGCCGCTGTAGTTTGTCAATCTGCGACAGCAACTCGCGCCGCGCGCTGACGCGGGCTTCAACCGTGCCTGCGGGTGGAGTCAGATCGGCTACCTTGAAATCAGCGCTGGCCGGGTCGGCACCCAGAAAGAAGGGTTCGTGGGCGCTCCCCAAAAACGAGGCTGTCTGTCCGTGCAAGGGGCCGGCCCCCGTATTGCCGATCTTGCCGGGCAAGATAATCGAGGCTGGCAAATCGCCGCGCGGTCCGAATACGCGTGAGACGACCGAACCGCTATGCGGCTGAATATTGTTGGGGCTGAAATCCTGCCCGGTCATCATCCACCGCTGGCCGTTCTCGTGCGAGGCACCGCTATTGTGGTGCAGGCTGCGGACCAGCGCCACCTTGTCCATCATCCTGGCCATCTGCGGGAAATGCTCGCAAATTTGCACGCCGGGCACGTTGGTTTCGATCGGTTTGAACTTGCCGCGCACGTCGTCCGGTGCGTCGGGCTTCATGTCCCAGGTGTCCAAATGCCCGGGCGATCCGACTAGAAAAATGGTGATGCAGTTGCGAATGCGGGCTTGCGAGAAATCGACCGCTCCGGCCGATTGCAGCCGTAGCAACGAAGGCAGGCTTAACCCCGCCAAACCCGCCGCTCCCGCCGTGAGAAAGCCGCGGCGCGAGACGCCGCCGCACGCGGGAATTCTTTCGTGGCCGATATGCAGCATGTCCCTGGGCTCCTCGCCGTTAGATCTGGTACGTCACCACGTTCGAGATATCGACAAACTTGCTCTCCGTGAATTCGCCCTCGGCATTCTTGGCGTAGTTCACATATTTCCACAACTGCAGCACCGCTTCGTACGCGCCGGGTGTCGTGTCGGCGTGTTCGTAGGCCGTCTCCATGCGGGCCAGCGGCGTGGCGATTATTTGCCCGTCGCGTTTGATCTGCCATTGCAGCCGCGAGCCCCAATCGTGCGCGACTTCTCCGCGGATCAGGCGGCGGCCCTCCAGGCGAATCTCGGCCTGGGGGGTTCCTTCAAACTTTTGTTCCATGGCAACAAGGCTCCCCAAGGCGAGCGAGGGTAGGCAAAACTAGGGCGGGAAAAAACGGCGGGCAACCCATCCATCAATGGCCGCCGATTATAAGCGATGTTGATGGAACAAGCACTATAGTTTTCTGACAAAATGTCCGTTTCGGCCGGCCACCTCGTTCAACGATCGCCGACCAGGGTTGTCCGCCGAGGTCGCGCGAATTGTCTGGGCGAACCACAATTGGGCGAGGAGGCTCTCGAACACTGCGGCCGGGCAGTGGCTTTTCGGCCAATTTTATTTGACAATCGCAACCTTCCACCGATAGAGTAAACGGTGGAGAAGGCTCCCCGCCTGCACGTCCGCGGCCCCTGTTTTTCTGGCCCACGGCGGGGATTTTAGTCGGTCGGCCGGACGCTAACGGCGTCCGCAATCTGTACGGAATTAAGAGGAAAGCAATCGCTATGGCGAGTCAACGACCCATTTGGGGCATCGATATTGGTCAAAGCGCGCTCAAAGCGCTGCGTTGCGTCCCCAGTGATGATCCCAACAAAATCACCGCGGACGCCTTCGACTACATCGAGTATCCCAAGATCCTCAGCCAGCCCGAGGCCGATCCGGTCGAACTGGTGCGCGAGGCTTTGGAAACCTTCTTGTCGCGGAACAGCGTCAAGGGGGATCGCGTGGCGATCAGCGTGCCGGGCCAGAACGGCCTGATGCGGTTTGTCAAATTGCCGCCGGTCGAATCCAAGAAAATTCCCGATATCGTTAAGTTCGAGGCCAAGCAGCAGATTCCCTTCGCGCTAGAAGACGTGGTGTGGGGCTACCAGACGATGGCCGGCGGAACCGAGGCCGAGGGATTTGTGTTGGAGACCGAGGTCGGCTTGTTCGCCATGAAGCGCGAACAAGTCGCCAAAGCCCTCCGCCCGTTCAAGGACGCGGGCATAGAAATTGACATGGTGCAATTGGCGCCGCTGTCATTGTTCAATGTCATGGCGTTCGACCAGATGCCCGACCTGCCGCCTCCCGATCTGTACGACCCAGAGAACCCCGGCGAGTCGCTGGTGGTGTTGTCGATGGGGACTGACACGACCGACCTGGTGGTGACGAACGGCTTTCGTATCTGGCAGCGCAGCGTGCCGGTGGGGGGCAACCACTTCACTAAGGCCATGACCAAGGAGCTCAAGCTGACCTTTGCCAAGGCGGAACACCTGAAGCGCAACGCCTCGCACGCGGAAGATGCCAAGGCCGTGTTTCAGGCCATGCGGCCCGTTTTTTCGGACATGGTTACGGAAGTGCAGCGTTCGATCGGCTTCTTCACCAACATCGACCGCAAAGCCAAGATCGGCCGTATATTGGCCTTGGGCAACGCCATCAAGCTGCCCGGCTTGCAGCGGTTCTTGGCCCAAAACCTGGGGGTCGAGGTTGACCGGCTGGAGACCTTCCCCGGCTTGGAAGGGGCCGCCGTCCTCGACGCGCCAACGTTCAAGGAAAACATCCCCGCCTTTGCCGTGGCTTACGGCATGTGCCTGCAAGGCCTGCGGCCGGTACGGGTTAAGACCAATCTGATCCCGCCGGAAATCGTGCAAGAGCGGCTGATTCGTTCAAAAAAGCCTTGGGCGGTGGCCGCCGCCGCCATGCTGATGGCCGGATTGGCCTTTAGCTTTTTGGGAAACTACCTGGCCTGGAACTCCGTGCACAAAGATTATTGGGGCACGGGCATGGCCCAGTCAGACTCCGTAAACACGCAGGCTAGCGGCTTCGTTACAGCCTACAACGGCGAAAAGGACAAATTCAAAAGCACCGAGCGAGTCGGTGCCAATTTGATCCACAACGTCGAGGGACGCGTGCTGTGGTTGGAAGTCTTGCGCGGCATTAGCGCGGCATTGCCAGTCGGCCCACCGCTGGACATGTCGGAAGATGTGTCGGGGAATCCTTCGCTGCAGATCACGCAGATTGAATGCCAGCGATTTGAAAAGCTGGAAGACGAGTGGTTCAAGTCTACGTCGCAATTCTATCGCAACCCCAATCCACCTCCCGAACCAATGCCGGGTGCGCCCGCCCCCGCTGGCGGCAACGCGGCTGATACCGGCCCCAAGGGACCGGGCTGGGTCTTTCAGTTGGTGGGCCACCACTATCACAACGCCAACCGCGGCAACGAGCCGATCGGTATCGAACACGTCTACCAAACTCTCATTAAATCCCTGCATGAGAAAGAGATCAACGGTGTTCCGGTGGGTGACTTGGGGATTGGCTACGCCACGATTGTAGATCCGGGGCCCGTCGACATGGATTACATGGTAGAAGTTCCCGACCTGGATGGCGAAGCCCAGCCTGCGGAGGACAATCAGCGCGGTGCCGGCGGCTTGGGCAATTTTGGCATCGGCGGCGGTGCCGGTCGAAAAGAGAAAAAAAACATGCGCAAGCAGCCGCGGTTTGATTTCGTGGTCCAGTTTAGCTGGATCGAAACACCCAAGAATAAGCGCAATCCAACTCCGTCTGCACCCGCTGCCGACCCGGTAGCTGCACTGCCGGCCCGTTGATGGCACGAACTTTGATGGCCTGCATGGGCCTGGCGACATTTTCTTGAATAACAGGCCTGAAGAAGGCCCAACACAACAACCCGCAAGCACAGACGAGCAATATTTATGGACGCTCAACAGGTTCTCACGCAAGTCAAGAAGCACCATTTTTGGATCATCAGCGCTATCGTCGTGGTGGTGGTCACGGTCTGCTGGTATTTGGCGGTCGGCACGCTGATGGATGGGTACAAGTCGGGCGCGGCGGTGATCGACGGCAAATACGCCCAAATGACCAAGGTCAGCGGCACCCCTAATCACCCCAATGAGAAGTTCGCCGAGGGGGTCAAGGCGGAACACGCCGTGTTGCAAAAAGCCACGCTTTTGGCTTGGGAGAAGCTCTTTGCCGAACAGAAGGAAGTGTTGGTCTGGCCCGAGATTGGCAACGCCGAATTCATCCGAGTCGTCCCCAATCTCAAGCCAGAAGAAGAGATTCCGGCCCGGCTGCGCGAGCAGTACATGAACTTCATCCGCGACTATATCCCCAAGGAAATGTTCGCCATCGTCGATATGCGCGACCTGGTGGAGGTTAAGCGCCGCGGAGCCGATCGTGGCGGCCGGCGGCCGGGCGGTCCCATGGCGGGCGGAGCCGCGGGTGGGGCCTTGATGGGCGGCAGTGGACAGCCCGAAGGCATGGAGTATCGGGGACTTGTGTCCTGGGACAAGAACCATCGCTCCAAACTGCTCGACAACTACACCTGGCGCAGCTTGCCATCCACCAAACAGGTCCGCTATGCACAAGAAGACTTGTGGATTTACGAGGCCATGTTGCGGGTCATCGCCAAGACAAACGAAGGCGTTACCGAACACATGTTTGCCAACGTCAAACGCATCAACGCCCTCGATCTGGGTGCCGAGGCCAGCAAGGCCTACAACAGCAGCCTGAAAGGGGCTAGTAGCTCCGGGATGGGCGCGGCCCTAGCTGCTGCACCAGGCGCTGCCCCGGGTACGCCCGGTGCCAGTGCGGCGGGAACCGCCCCCACTTCCGCCGATGAACTGCTCGACGACTTACGCTTTGTCGACGACAAGTACGTACCGCTGCCGGCGGGTGCCAATCCGCCTTACGCCGAGTTCAAGAATATCCCAGTCCGATTCTCGTTAATCATCAATCAAAACAAAATTACCGACCTACTGGCGCATTGCGCCAATTCGCCGTTGGCCATCGAAATCCGCCGCGTGCGGGTGAATCCGGGTCCCGGCGGAATTTTCAAGGCCGAAGGGCCGTCCATGGGTGCCAGCTCCAGCCCGACCGCCGGCGGCCCGCGGGGTGCTAGTGGTCCGGTAGGGGCCGCCGCCAAGCTCCAGGCATCGCAGGGCGGCAGCGGCCGCGACCAAGCCAGGCAAGCCCGCGGCGCGGGCGGAGAGACCGAAATCAGCGGTAACGATGTGGAACTTGAAGTCTTCGGACTGGTGTACATCTTTAATCAACCTGACCGCGCCAAGCTGGGTGCCGGCAGCGAAACGCCGGTTGTACCCCCTGCCGACCCGGCTGCGGCGCCGGTTGATCCGGCTGCGGCTCCTGGCCAGGATCCCGCCGCGCAGCCTGCCCCCGCCGACGACCAGCCCGCGGCCGTGCCGCCTGAAGGTGTCGCCCCCGCGGACGGCGCAGCGCCGGCCGATCCGGCAGCCGGAGATGCCCCCGCGGACGATCCAGCCGCGGACGACGCTGCTACACCCGCGGACGCCACCGTCGATCCGCCCGCCGCGCCAGACCCGTAGGAATTGCGCTTGGATTGCCAAGTTCCCGGCCCACAAGACGATATCACTGAACCCAACCACGTTGCTCAGCAAGCCCAGGCCATCAGGAGGCTGCCATGAAACTTAACGGCGAGACGATTAAGTCTTTCTTTTTGCATCACGGCGAAAAGCTGGTATTTGCCGCCGTGGCCGCCGTCTTGGTGGGCGGGGGGTATGCGCTGGTGACGCACGAGTCGTATCAAAAGACCCCGCAATCATTGGTCCAGGCCAGTGAATCGGCCCGCAAGTACGTGCAAGAAGTGACTTGGGACGCCGCCCGCGAGCAAGTCGTGGTGGTCGATCCCAACAAGGCCATCGACAACGACCGGCCCAAGCTCGATCCGAAGGACTGGATTCTTGTTACGGCTCCAACGTCTGGAGGCGAAACCATCGGCAAAGCCCGGCCGCAGCCCGAACTGCTAGCCCCGATCGAGTTGGAGGTCACCTATGGCTTTGGGCCGATTGCCTTGATGCCCAAAGAGAAAAAAGGGGGCAAAGGGCGCGGCCCTGGCCAGTTGCGGCCAGGCGCGGCTGGGCCGGGGAGGGGAGGTTCGGGCAAGAAGGGTACGGCTGGCGTCGATGTCCCCGCGAACAGTGATATTAGCGGTTACCACTATGTTTGCCTGCGGGCTGTCGTTCCCGCCAAGGACCAATCCACGGCCTTCGCCAGGGCATTTCTTGGCGCTCGATTCACCGACCCCAAGACCGACGAAGTCCGTTACGAAAATTTTGTCGTCGAGCGTGCCAAGGTCGATCCCGACGATCCGGCCAAGCTGGACTGGCAGCCGATCAAAACGGTGGAAGTCAGCAAGGTAGAACGCTGGCCCAAGACCGCCCGCGAGGTCGTTCCCTATGAGGCACTCGATGAAAAGCTCACTTCGCCGCTCCCTCCGCTGCTAACACGCGATTGGGGCTTTGAAGTTGCCCACTCGCGCTGGCCCATTATGCAAGACGAATCGCAATTGGACGAAGAAGAAGCGGAAGAGGAGGATGCGGAGGACGAAGACGAAGACGAAGACGAAGAGGATATGGACGACGAAGAGGACGAGCCAGCCGCGGCGGCCCCACGACGGCCTCGCGGCGGTGGGCGCGGTGCGGGCGGAGGTGGTCCCGGCATGGCGGGAGGGCCAGCCGGCATGGCGGGGCCTGGCATGCGCAACACGGGCACACCGCATGGCACGGGGCACGCGGCCGATGAGGATTTTCTGTTCCGATTCTTCGATTTCACCGTCAAGCCTAAAGAGCATTACGTTTATCGCATCGCTCTCAAGCTCGCCAATCCCAACTACGGCCTGCACCGGCGGCATCTGGAAGATCCCGATCTCGCCAAGGACCGCCTGATTACCGGTCCCGCCAGCGGACCGTCGCGGACCATCGAGATTCCCAGCGAAATGTACTTCCGTGCGGCCGAGGCCAAGCCCGCGCGTGGCTCGAACGAGCCGTACATCAAGGCCATGGTGGTGGTGCTGGATAACGACTTGGGCATTCTGGTCAGCCACAAACAAGACAAAGTCGTCCGCGGACAAGTCTTGGACTTTGCCAAGGAACTGAAGTCGGTCGAAAACCCCAAGACCGGTGAGTGGGAGGAGAAGGAATACGACTTTACCTCTGGCGCGGTCTTGGTAGACATGCGGGGCGGATCGCCGCTGCCCATTCCCGGCCGCGGACGCAGCAAGGTTAGCGAGCCTGGCGAAGGCCTCTTCCTGGACAAGAACGGCGTACTGGTCACGCACGGCGAATTGCTCGAAGCTCCCGAGTTCGCGGAATTTGGCGCGGCTGTGGATGAAGACGATACGTCGGAAAGGCCTGGCGCGCTAGGCACGCCGGGCGGTGCGGAGATGCCCAATGCACCCGGTGCACCGCTGAATCCCTTCGACGAGGTCAACCCCAAGGCACCCACGCGCGGCAATCGCTAGGATTGCTGACGAGAGCGGATTATCAACCGCGGCGTTTCCGGGATCGGATGGTCCAAGCGGCCTGTTGTTTACACATAACTCTGGCAGCGGCCTGGGGCGAAAGCTAGCCAGGAGGTGGTGAGGTCTTGCATGCGGCGCTGGCCTCCCCAGATCGGTTGTGGTAGCCGCCGAGTTGAGCGAGCAGCTTCATAACCTCGGAAAGCCGAGGCGGAGACTTTGCAACGGTTGTTTCCTGACGACAAGCCAGACTGGCTTCCATTCAGCGTCGTCGATCACGGCCACTAAAGGTAGCGTCCCGGCTCCCTGAATGCCTATCGTCACGGTATGGATAGCCGTTCAACGCTGTCAGAGGCAGCAACTACAGTCATATGCGGCTGCGGGGCGGTTTCCCATTCGATACCCTAGCGGCTTTCGACCTTGGCCCAGAAGGGGTGCAGGCGGTCACCGCGCGAGCGGACATCTTCCAGTAGCACGCTCGACTCTGGCTGAATGAACGATTCGCGGGTGATTTTGGAACCGTTGAACGTCACCTGCGACCTACGCTTAAAGTCGATCAATTCCGGCGTCAGCCAGACAATCACGCTCTTGGCACCCGCCGATATCGTTAGCGTGTTGTTTTCATTGATACGGCCCTTCATGACCGCTTCTCGCGTGCCGCGTGTCGGCGGCCACTCGTCCACCATGGCTTTGTCGGGCAGGCCCGATGCCTCCAGCCACCAGAAGAAATGGTCAGTCTCGCGCATTGTCACGCACTCAAACTCCTTGGGGTAGAAGTCCCTTCGCGTGCGGCCCATCCAGTCGAACAGGTTCAAAATCTCGTCGGAGAAATGCTCGTGCCCGCGGCCCAGGAATTCGGCGATAATGATCGGAAAGCCATACCGAAAGTAACGGTCCAATTCGGCATAGTTGACCACCGTCTTGTCGCCGTCTAACTCGCCACAGACAAAATAGATGGGAAGATTGCGGGCATTCTTGTAGTAGCGGGCGATGAATTTATCCGAAAGGGCCACCACCGGAATCACGCCGGCCCACAGATCGGGATGTGCCAGGCCGATATCCCAGGCGGCGGTTCCCCCCATGGAATGGCCCGACAGGAAGACATGGTCCGTGTCGATGGAAAAACGGCGGCAGGCATCGCGCAGCGAGGCCAGCACGCAGGCATGTTCACGCGCTGAAAACTCGTATTCTTTTTGATGGTCGCGGGCCCAGCGGGGAGCGATCGTGATGTAGCCATGACGGGCGGCTTGCCCGCGAGGCAGGCCGTCCTCACCGCGCGAGCCAGCCCACCAATCGACTTGCTGTTGAGGCATCGTACCGGCGCCGTGCAGCGTGACAACAGCCGGATAACTGCGGTAGGGGCTGTACTCGGGGGGTAACTGCACCAAGTAAGAAATCGGTGTTTCGTCCCCCTGCACCGATAGTTCCAACTCATAAAAGCCGGGGACTTCGGGCGTGGGCGTGGCCAATGGCGGCGTCATGTGGGCCAGCAGCCCCGCCAATGTCTCTGGGTCAGAGCCTTCCTTGGATTCCAACCCTTTGAGGATCTTTTCGCGTTCGACGATCGTCTCCACATTCATGTACTTGACGACTTCGTCGCGAACATCGTAGGTCGAAAGGGCTACCGACAAATTGCGGCCCGAGGCGTTTGATCCCAGCAGCCAGCCGCTGACTGCCAGAGCCAGCTTTTCCTCGGCGAGCAGCTTTTCGTCGCCTTGGGCTTGCCGATAGGCGGCAAAGCGGTCGAGCGTGTGGATATTAAGGTTCGACTTGATCTCCTGGACGATCGGCTCCAAACGCGACTTTTGGGCGGCATCCGCCACTTGTTCCACATGCCCGTCGATGGCCTGCACCACCTGTTGCCCCAGCGTTTGCAGGCCGTTGTACTCGGTCAGCTTCTCGCGGACCTCTTGCAGAATCTCGCCAGCGACATCGTCCGACGGAAAGTGCTCCAAAATGGAGTACGCCAACTGGTGCCGGCCGGCCGAGGCATAGACATCGGCCTCGCCCAGCAGGCGGCGGGCACCCATCTGCGCCAGAGATTGCCGGGCCGGCTTGAGCTGCGCGGCCTCTTCGGGAAAATCGGCCAGCACGGCGTCTAGCTCGTCCTTGGCATCGCGAGAGCGTTCGCTTTGCAGATACAGCCGCACGATCTGCAGCCGTTGGTTGATGTTTTTTGGATCGATGTGGGTATGCAACACCTTGCTGAGCGTGTCGCGCGGAATGGAACTGGTGGCCAGGCGGGTTTCCCAGATAAAGTCCTTCAACGAAACGGCCTCGGTCCAGGTGGGAGTAATCGTCGTAATGCCTTGAATGACGTTGATGATGCCCGTCGCATTGACCAGATCGATCCGCCGGCGGCCAAAGTCGTCAAACGCACCTAGCTTGGCTATGGGGCCAATCGCGGCAATTTTTCGGCCGTTTTCTGGCACGGATTGGCGAATGATAAACCGCTCTTGCCGCTCGCCGGCGTCCCCCTCTTTGACCTCTTGAATCATCTTTTGCGGAATAAAGTACCGCCGCAGCCCGTCGTCGATGAGCACGATGGAACCGGGCGCCTGCTTCCCCTTGTTCTTGAGGCTATCGAGCTGGCCGATCTTGCCCTTGATTGTGCGACCGTCCTTGAGCGTCAGCGTGGCTGACTGCGCTGTGGCCCATGGAAACGCCAGCAAGCATGCGGCGACGATACAAGTTCCTAGTCCAAGGCCATTTCGCGACATGCAGGGCTCCCAAAAAGTACGAGCCATAAGATGTGAATAACGGTACCGAGGCCAGACCGACCGGGCCCGTTCATTTCATTGTGCCCCTGTACGGCTGTAAGTCAATGATAGCTCGCGGTTTGCCGCACTTGCCGCCCATGGTTGACAAGCCTTGAAGATGCCTGCTACGTTCGCGGCTATCCACCGGGGGCTAATTTCCATCTCAACCGAACGCCAACAACCATGTTGCGACGCACGCTGCCACTTTTGGTCGGGCTGGCCGCTGGCCTGCCGGTGGTGATTTGCGTGCTGGCCGGGCTGGCCCGGTTGATGGCGGGCCTGGGCGATACAACCGGCGCGATTGTCATAGACCGCCTGGCCCTGGCGGCGGGTGCCGTGTGGATCGTCGGGCTGATCTTTCTGGTGATTACGCAAGGCATCGACGCCATCAACCGCGGCCGCCCACCCGAAGAGTAGCGCTGTAGGAGGCGGTTTGCTTTCCGACCGGCCGGAAGAGGCCGTATCCAACGGCGGCAATCTTTTCTCTCCGCGCCAAATAGTTGCGGAGCGCTAATCCATTCGTAATACTTTTGTTTTCAATTCAACTCGCCGTTCATGGGCGATTCAGGGCGGAGTGCGGACGTGATGCAGATTTGGCCAGCTATCGACTTGCGCGGTGGAAAGTGCGTTCGCCTGAGGCAGGGCGACTACAACCGCGAAACCGTGTTCGACGACGACCCCGCCGCCGTGGCGCGACGGTTCGTGGCGTCGGGTGCCAGGCACTTGCATCTGGTTGATTTGGATGGTGCCCGACAAGGCCGGCCTGGCAACTTGGAGAGCGTCTGCGCCATTCTGGCCGCGGTCGATATTCCGTGCGAACTTGGCGGCGGCATCCGCGACGAAAAGACCATCGCCGAACTGCTCGACTTGGGCCTGTCGCGGCTGGTGATTGGCACCAAGGCTCTCAAGGAACCCGATTGGTTCCAAGAGATGTGCCGCCGTTTTCCCGACAAATTGGCCGTGGGGATCGACGCCCGCAATGGCCGCGTGGCGACCGACGGCTGGCTGGAAACCAGCGACGTGCTGGCGACGGAGTTGGTGCAAACGCTGCTCGAACTTCCCCTGGCGGCGATTATCTACACCGACATTGCCACCGACGGCATGATGGCCGGTCCCAACGTGGCGGCCATGGCCGAGATGCAACGCGCCGTGAGCATTCCGGTGATTGCATCGGGCGGAGTGACCACGCGCAACGATGTGGCGGCCCTGGCAGCCGTGCCAATGGCGGGCTGCATCGTCGGTCGCGCCTTGTACGAAGGAACTTTATCGATGGAGGATGCGCTCATCGCGGCAAGAAAGTGAGGAAGTTTTCAGTTCTCAGTTCTTGAGCGCGGGCCCCTAGCCAGAATTTGGCAATTATCCATTTCCGATTTTCCGCCACCCAAGCCAACCAACCGCATACTGAACACTCACAACTGACAACTGCATACCATGTAAGCGCCCATTGACACCCGGCCCACCCTTTCCCAGGAACCACCATGTCAAAGTACAACGTCAGTGATATTCGCAACATTGCTTTTTGCGGGCACGGGCACTCGGGCAAAACTTCGTTGGCCGACAAGTTGGTGAACAAGACCGGCGCGGTCACTCGGCCGGCCAATGTGGACGAGGGGACCAGCATCTGCGATTTCGACCCTGACGAAAAGCAGCACAAGTACACGATTGAAACCAGCCTGGTCCACTTTGACCATGGCGGCAAGCACTTTCATGTGCTGGATACGCCTGGCTACCCGGACTTCATCGGCCAGACTGTTTCGGCCTTGCGCGCGGTCGATAATGCGGTCATCGTTATCAACGCCCATGCCGGCATCGAGGTGAATACCCGCCGCACCTTTCAAGAGGCGGGCAAGGCGGGCCTGGGCCGGTTCATCGTCATCAGCAAACTCGACACCGAGAACATCGACTTCGCCAAACTGCTGGAGAACATTCAAAAGACCTTTGGCGACCACTGCATCCCCTTCAACGTGCCGCTCGGCTTGAGCCACGATTTCCGCGGCGTGGCCAGCACGCTGGCCCCGCCGGCGGACGTACAAGGGGCCGCGGCCGATGTCTCCGCGATTGGCGAAACCTTGCTCGAAACAATTATCGAAGGAGACGAGGAGGTCATGGCCCGTTACTTCGAGGGAACCCAGCCCACCCCAGAGGAAGTCACGTGGCTGGCCATCGACGCGATTGCCGAAGGCCGACTGATTCCCATCGTCTGTGTGTCGACCAAGTTAGATATCGGCCTGCAAGAGTTATTGGACTTGCTGGTGCGGTATGGCCTGCCCGCCGACCGAATCGCCCGCACCGCCAAAGCCGCCGACGGCAGCCAGGTCACGGTTGCCGCCGATCCGGCGGGGCCTTTGCTGGCCCAGGTCTTTAAGACCCGCATCGATCCATTTGTGCAAAAACTAAGCTACATACGGGTCTTTTCCGGAGGATTCAAGAAAGACGAAGGGGTGCATGTGTCGGGTGCCCGCAAGAACATCAAGCTGACCCAGCCGTTGACGATGCAAGGGGCGGAGAGCCATCCGGTCGATGCGGCCTGCGCGGGTGAAATCGTGGCGCTAGCCAAAATGGATGAAATGCATACCGGCTGCACGTTGGGTGATCTGGTCATGCCGCCGATTGCCTTTCCCACGCCCATGGCGGGCTTGGCCGTCACGCCGCACAAGCATGGCGACGAAGCCAAGCTTTCTAACGCCTTGCACAAATTGGTGGAGGAAGAGCCCACGCTCAAGATTGAACTCGACTCGCAGACCAAGGAAATGGTCATGACCGGCATGAGCGAGTTGCACTTGCAGATTTTGCGTGAACGCTTGAAACGGCGCGACAAGGTCGAAGTCGATACCAAGGAACCGAAGATTCCCTACCGCGAGACGATTCAACAGCCAGCGGAGGGAAGCTACCGCCACAAGAAACAGTCGGGCGGCCGCGGCCAATTTGGCGAGGTCCACATCCGAATGTTTCCTCTGCCAGGCGGAACCAACATCGAAGAATACGCCACCAAAGAGCGTTTCCATTCCATGCGGGCGCACCACTACGACCCGGTGAACAACTTCTTGTGGATCGACTCGATCGTGGGGGGCACAATCCCCAACAACTTTTTACCGGCCGTGGAGAAAGGTTTTAAGGAGCGCATGGCTCGCGGCGTGATTGCCGGCCACCAGGTGCAGAATGTCTGCGTCGAGGTCCATTTTGGCAAATACCACGACGTGGATAGTTCCGAGGCGGCCTTTAAGACCGCCGGAGCGATGGCCTTCCGCGATGTCTTTCTGACGGCGAAACCTAGCCTGCTAGAACCGCATGTGATTTTGCATGTGACCATTCCCAGCAACAAACTGGGAGATATCACCAGCGATTTCTCCAGCCGCCGCGGCCGCGTACTGGGCATGGACTCGGCGGGTGGCGACATGCAGACGATTACGGCCGAGGTTCCCTTGGCCGAAGTGACGACTTACGCCCGCAGCCTCTCCAGTATGACCGGCGGCCAAGGCAGCTACACCATGGAGTTTAGCCACTACGACCTGGTGCCGGGCAACGTGCAACGCGAGATTATTGAGAAGTCGGCCATGAAGGAGGAAGAGGAGGAATAGCGCTGGATTTTTTTAACCGGCTGGGCTTGAACGGCGTATCGAGCCAAAGGCGCTTGTCCCGGCGGACGCGCGTGGTTTGGCTTCGATGATACGAATACTCACCAGTAGGTAGTTTGGCATCGAGTCGTTTATACGGCCTTACAGGGGGGAGGCGAGACGTATTGGATTATGGATGGGGGTTGTAGGGCCAGTTGCGTTCCCGTTGGCAAGTTTTCGGGCATGTTTTTTCGCCTGCGCCGAAACACGATGTAAGTTTTTCATGAATTAGGGGCAGTCTTTCTCACATATAGAGGGCAAAATGGGCAGTTTCTTAGCGGATTCGACACAAGAACTCCAACAATTCGCCATCGAGCGGTTGGTGCATGCGGCCAGTCGCGGAGATGACCGACGCGAAGCCGAACGGTTTCCATACTTTCAGCCGGTCGAGATCGCGGGCGGCAAGCAGCCGGACGGCAGTTGGATGTTCATTCGAGAGGTCTCTCAATCTGGCATTGGGCTGGTGCATAACCAATCGCTCGATTGCGGCCAAGTCGTTCTGGCCATTCAGGACGAGAGTGGGCAGGCCATGGAGCTGCCGACTGAGATTCTCTGGTGCAGGCCCTGTGAGAATGGCCTGTTTATCAGCGGCGGGCGGTTTGTAACGAGCGCTCGGTAGTCGATGTGCCGGCCGCCTCCTGGCAAGAATTCGAGAGCCGGTCAACGATAGCGACTGTAGGAGGCGATTCCACCGCCTCCTACAGTTCTTTTTTCTACATCGGCTGGCGTTGCCGAATCGTGACGCCGAGACCGGCGGCTTGCAGCCTGGTCCACAACTCGGCCGAGCCATGCTCCTCGGCAAACGTGCGTTCTTCGGCCGTGATCGGAACGCACCACAGCACATTCACGGGATCGCCGCGCATGTCGGGCAAGGCCGGTCGAGGAGCATCTGACGCATCGGATACGAACAGCACGCAAGGAAAAGCGTCGCCGCCAAACGTCGCCGGTGTGGCTTCACAGGGCATCGTGTGGCCGTCTCCCAAGAACGTAAAGTAATGCCACGGCAACGCGCTTTGGGCGGAAATCCAGCCCGCCAGCCGTTTTAGTTCTTCCTCCGGACAAGACCGGTCGAAGGCCGCGGCAAACTCCACACGGCGGCGCGGCCGCGGATCCTCGTAGGCCATTTCCACGCCCGGTTGCGGCAACAGCGAGACGCCAATCGTGGTCAGAACAAACCGGTCGGGCCGGTCGAACCGCAGTAGCGCCTTCGGGGGCCACAGGCCGCCGTCGATAGCATAATATTTGGTTGAGGGGCCGAGCAGTTTTTCCCAGGCCTCGACTTGGGCATCGCGAATTCTTGTCCAGTAATTCTCGTCGAGCCATTCGTCCCAAAACTCCTCGGCACGGTCAATCCTTTCTTGAACCGTCTCCGCCGTGGGAAGCGGCCAACACAGCAGCGACTCTTTCGCGCAATCGCGCGCATAGCCCACAAAGTCGCCAATCAAGCCGGACCAGGCCGGAATGACAGCCAGCACGTCGTCATCATCCAGCAGCGCCGCCCCGTCCCCCTCCTCGAACCAAACGATCCGCAACGTGCGTGGATCGAGCGGTTCCCCCGATTCCCTATCAACGCAATACTCGCCTGGCAGCAACATTCCACGGTCGGATTGGGCATTTTGCGATTCGTAATCGTCGGGCGCTGGCAGTCGATTACGCACCCAGCAAGACTTGATCTTTGTGTCGGGGTGCTGGGCTTGCTCGACAAAGTTGAGATAGAAATAAATCGTGCGGCCATCATCCTCCACGACAGCCTGAACTTTGCCGTGCGGTGAAATGTCGGTCAGGAGGATATTGTCGTCAGACATGGGGGTTTCAATTTTCATTGTTCAGAATTTCGCCCTTCCCCCAACTTATCTGTGCTGGGTGCGCCATTCAAACGCCTGGCGGCAAGTTGATTCTACGAAAAGAAGCCGTTGATTGCCTTGGTCTGAAAAATCCCCAGTTGGCGCTTGCGGTTGCCCGTTGCCGCTCGCACAATCAACGCTCTCGCGCGATTGATCTTCATTCCCCGCGTTACGGCGGGGGCAGACCGCATGCTGGCCAAACTGCAAACGTTTTCACTGTTAGGAATCGACGCTCTGCCGGTCGAGGTCGAGGTGGACGTTTCCGACGCCGCTTTGCCCAAGACGGTCCTGGTGGGCTTGGCCGAGGCGGCCGTCAAGGAAAGCACGCACCGCGTGGAGCGGGCCTTGGCCAACTCCGGCTTTCAGCGGCCGCAAGGCCGCACGGTGATCAACCTTTCGCCCGCGGAACTGCCAAAGCAAGCCGCCTCGTTCGACCTGCCAATTTCGCTGGGCATTTTAATCGGCAGCGGGCAGATGATCTCGGATCGGCTGGAACAATACGCCGTGATCGGCGAACTGGCCCTGGATGGGCACACGCGCCCCACGCGCGGTGCCCTATCGATTGCTATGGCCGCCGCCCGCCAGGGCCACCTGCGCGGCATCCTGGTTCCGGCGGAAAGCGCCGGTGAAGCCGCGGTCGTCGAAGGGATCGAAGTTATCGCCGTCTCCAGCCTGGCCCAGGCGGTGGGCTTTTTGGTGGGGCAGATCGACATTGAACCGACTCCGCCGCGCGTCGAGGAACTGTTCAGCCAGTTGGCCCATTACGAAGTGGACTTCGCCGACGTCCGCGGCCAAGAACTGGCCAAACGGGCGCTGACGATTGCCGCCGCCGGTTCGCACAATATCTTGATGCTCGGCCCTCCAGGCTCCGGCAAGACGATGCTGGCGAAAAGACTGCCGACAATCTTGCCCGACCTGACGCCTGGCGAATCGGTGGAAACCACCCGTATTTACAGTTCGGTCGGGCTGCTGCCCGCCGGCCAGCCGTTGCTGGCCGTGCGGCCTTTTCGCAGCCCGCACCATACCATTAGCGACGCGGGCCTGGTCGGGGGCGGGTCGGTCCCCGCGCCGGGCGAGATCTCGCTGTCCCACAACGGGGTGTTGTTTCTGGACGAACTGCCGGAGTTCAACCGTCGCACGCTGGAAGTCTTGCGGCAACCGCTGGAGGATGGCAATGTCACCATCAGCCGGGCACTTTCCAGTACGACCTTTCCCAGCAGCTTCATGCTGATTGCGGCTCTTAACCCTTGCCCCTGTGGCTATCGAAACGATCCGCGGCGGCAATGCCATTGCAGCGTTCCGCAGATCGAACGCTATATGGCCAAAATCTCGGGACCGTTGCTGGACCGCATTGATATCCATCTGGAAGTCCCCGCCGTGCCGTTCAAGGAACTCAGCAGCACAACACCCGGCACGTCGAGCGCCAGCATGCGCGAGCAGGTCGTCCAGGCGCGGGCCGTGCAAAAAGAGCGATTCGCGGGCACGCGTGTTCGCCAAAACGCCAAAATGGGGCACCGCCAAATTCGTACACATTGCGTGTTGGACGCTGAAGGCCAAAGCCTGCTTAAGGCTACACTGACGGAATTGGGGCTCTCGGCCCGGGCGCACGACAAGATCTTGCGTGTAGCCCGCACGATTGCCGACCTCGACCGTAGCGACAAGATCTTGCCGCAACACGTCAGCGAGGCGATCAATTACCGCATGCTGGATCGGCAAATGTGGACCTGAGCCGCTGCTTCCAGTTGGCGTTTGATTGACATCGCTAGTTGGCAGGGTTAATTTAGGGAATGTAGCCTTAGTCTAGGCATAAACGTGGTTTATGTCGTTGAGTGTCCCATTCGGGCGTTCGCCCCGGCTCGATCTGACTTTCTTCCTTTCACGCCCAGGGATCATCGTCCATGGCGGCAGAGAATTTCGCTCAACTCCTTATCCGACAGGGGATTATCAGCCTGGACCAATTGGCCGAGGCCGAGCGTATGTCGCGGTCCTCGGATGTGCGGCTGCCAGACGCCCTGGAACGGCTAGGGTACGCCACTGGCGAGGAGATCATGCGGGCGGTGGCTCAAGAGCATGGTTTGCAATATATCGACATGGCCGAAGTGGTCGTGCCACCATCGGTGGTGGAGCTGGTTCCAGAGTCGGTGGCCCGCGAGAACGCCGTGCTGCCGATGGGCGAATCCGATGGCGTTTTAACGGTCATTATCAGCGATCCCTACGATGTCGATACGCTCGATAAACTGCGGTTTATTCTCGACCGCAAGATCGAAATCGCCCTGGCACCACGGGAAGCCATCTTAGAGGCGATTAACAAATGCTACGGCCAAACAGAGGCCGAAAGCCAAGACTCGATGCTGCAGGAGTTCACCGATACGGCCATCGACTTTACCGAGACGATGTCCGATTCTCAGGTCGTGTCGGAAACCGTGGACGAGACCAGCGCCCCCATCGTTCGGCTGGTTCACCTGATCATCTCCGAAGCGGTGCAACTCAGAGCCTCCGATATCCACGTTGAACCATTTGAAAATCGCGTTCGTGTGCGCTATCGAATTGACGGCATCCTGGTGGAACGGGACAGCCCTCCTCGACGACTGCTCAGCGCCATCCTGTCGCGTATTAAGATCCTAGGCAAAATGGACATTGCCGAGAGACGTCGCCCCCAGGACGGGCGGATCAAAATCACCGTGGGCGAAAAAGACCTCGATCTTCGCGTGAGCGTGCTGCCCACCAACCACGGCCAGTCGGTGGTCATGCGCTTGTTGGACAAAGACAACATCAAGATCGGCCTCCGGCAATTGGGGTTGGCCGACGATGATTTTAGAACCTTCAAAAACCTGATTCGCCGTCCCAACGGAATTATCCTGGTAACCGGGCCAACCGGGTCGGGCAAGACAACATCGCTATATGCCGCGCTGAACGACCTGAATCGGCCTGACAAGAAGATCATCACGGCCGAAGACCCCGTTGAGTACTACTTGCCAGGCATTAACCAAGTGCAGGTCGCGCATGGTATCGGGCTGGACTTCGCCCGCATCATTCGCGCCATGTTGCGTCAGGCACCCAATGTGATCTTGGTGGGGGAGATGCGAGATACCGAGACGGCGGAGATGGGAATTCAAGCTTCTCTGACTGGACACTTGGTTTTCAGTACTCTACATACGAACGATGCGCCCGGTGCTATTACGCGCATGATCGATATGGGCGTGCCGCCATATCTGGTCGCCAGCAGCATTATTGCCGTCATGGCTCAGCGGCTCACCCGTGTTGTTTGCACAAAATGTAAACAACCGTACACACCCAGCGACTCCCTTCTGGAGACCGCCGGCGTCACTCCCGAGATGAGTAAGACGGCCACCTTTATGAAGGGGCGAGGGTGCGGTAACTGTGGAAAGTCTGGCTACCGGGGCCGGTTGGGGCTGTACGAACTGATGCTAATGACGGGCAAAATTCGCGAGCAAGCGTTCCAAGGCGCCTCCTCACAAGAAATCAGAAAAACAGCCATATCTCAAGGCATGAAAACGCTTTACCGCGATGGATTGGCCAAAGCGATGAAAGGTGTCACGACCCTGGACGAGGTCTTCCGTGTCGCCAAGAAAACGGACGACGACTGAGCCGGCAACAGGTTCAGTGTGGCCGCGGCTATCCAGTCTACACGGCGCAAACCAAGCTTTGATTCCCCCTATTCAGATGATTTCAAACTGACGACGCAAATATCCATGCAAAATGTATACATTACTTTTGAATTCGTTCGCTGATCGCTTTTACGGGGCTGCTTCGCTACTCAGGCGAACACACTTTCTTCATCGTAATTTTCCCCTCTTCATTTGGCTGCCAGCGCGGTACGTGCGAATAATCAACTCGTCGCGGGGAATGCATTCCCCGCGAAGCACGTCACGCCGGTCGCCGCATTTTAGAAAAGTCACATCATGGCCATTCTGATCGACAAGCTGTTGCAGACGGTCATTGCCCAGGGGGCCAGCGACTTGCACATTTCGGTCGGCCAGCCGCCGGTACTGCGCCTGCACGGTCACATGGCCAAAGTGCCGACCAAGATTCTGGAGCCGGCCGATACGGTTGGCCTGATGAAACAGATCACGCCCGAGCGCTGCCAGCAGCAGCTAGCCGAACTTGGCGGGGCAGACTTTGGTTTTGCCTTTGGCGACCAGGCGAGGTTCCGCGTTTCCATATTTAAGCAACGCAGCCATGTCGGCATGGTGCTGCGGATTATCCCCAACTCCATGCTCTCGGTTGAGCAACTTAAGCTGCCTTGGCCATGCGTTGACCTGGTCAAGCGGCCCCGCGGGTTGTTCTTGGTGACGGGCCCCACCGGTTCGGGCAAGAGCACCACATTGGCCGGGCTGGTGAATTATCTCAATGAGAACGTCGACCACCACATCATTACGGTCGAAGACCCCATTGAGTTCTACCACTACCATAAGAAATCGACGATCAACCAGCGTGAGGTGGGCGTCGATGTGCAAAGCTTCTCGGCCGCTTTGCGGGCTGCCTTGCGGCAAGACCCCGACGTGATCCTGGTCGGCGAAATGCGCGATCTGGAAACGATCGAAGCGGCCATTACGGCGGCCGAGACGGGCCACGTCGTCTTCGGAACGCTGCATACCAATTCGGCCGAGGGCACGGTCAACCGCATCATCGACGTCTTTCCCAACTCGCAACAAGACCAGATTCGCACGCAGTTGGCTTCGTCCATCATTGGCATTTTGTGCCAACAGCTAATTCCCAAGATCGGCGGCGGCCGCGTGGCCGCCCATGAAATGCTGGTGGTCACGCCCGCCATTTCCAACCTGATTCGCGAGAACAAGATTTTCCGTATCACATCGTCGATACAGACGGGTGCCAAATACGGCATGATACTGTTGGACGACTCGCTCTTCAACCATTGGAAGGCCAAGGCAGTGAGCAAGGAAGATGCCTTAAGCAAGGCCAACAAGCCGGACGACCTGCGGCTGCGCATCGAACGGGCGGAAAAAGGCCTGCTCGACGGGGAGGAAGACGACGATGACGACGACGATGATGATGATGACGATGATCCCCGCGCCGCGATGCGGGCGCGAATGGATGGCAAGAAAAAGTAGTGCCGCCTGGAAGGCGCAGCGGTGACGAAAGGCGCGGAGTTTTTTTGAACTGTAAATTCATCAGGCAACACGGACATGGCGATTCGGCGTATCGGACAAATCATGGTCGATCTTGGTTTCATCACCGACGACCAGCTCGAGGAACTGCTGGAGGAGCAGCAGAACCAGCCGGGCGTGCTGCTAGGCAAGCTGGCCGAGTCCGAAAGCCTGGTGACGGACGAGCAGGTGGCCCAAGCCCTGGCCGAGCAAATGGGCATGCAGGTGATCTCGCTGACGGATGTGGTGGTTCCGCCCAATGTCTTGGGCTACATCACGGAAGTCATGGCGCAGATGTACCGCATTATACCGGTCGCTTTTCGCGACAACTCGCTGACCATCGCCATGTGCGATCCGCAGAAGATCTCCATCCTGGACGAACTGCGCAATTTTTTGGGCTACGACATCCGCGCTGTGGTGGCCACCGAGCGTGATATTCTCGCCACGCTAGACCGCTACTACTCGGCCAGTGACGACAATATCGAGAACCTCATCCGCGGCATGGAGGACGACCCCGACCTCTCCAGTGACATTTTGGGCAAGGGGGGCCCGACCGACCTGACCAGCGTGGAGGCCCTCGCCGACAGCGCCCCGGTGCGCAAGCTGCTCAACATGGTGTTGTTGCTGGCCATTAAAGACCGGGCCAGCGACTTGCACTTCGAGCCTTTCGAGGACGAATTCAAAATACGCATCAAGGCCGACGGCGTTCTGTACGAAATGGTTCCGCCGCCGCGGCACTTGGCGTTTGCCATCACCACCCGCATCAAGGTCATGGCCAATCTGGACATCGCCGAGCGCCGCATGCCTCAAGACGGCCGCATCGAGCTGACCGTCGGCGGCCACCCGGTCGATCTGCGCGTATCGGTGTTGCCCACCATGTTTGGTGAAAGCGTGGTCATGCGGGTTTTGGACCGCTCCGTGGTACAGCTCGACCTGAACGCGGTCGGCATGCCGGCGCAAATTTTGCAAACATTTCGCGAAATCATGCGCAGGCCCAACGGCATTATTCTAGTGACGGGGCCTACCGGATCGGGTAAGACGACCACGCTCTATTCCGCCTTGAGCGAACTGAACGAAATCACCGAAAAAGTCATTACGACGGAAGACCCCATCGAATACGACATCGACGGCATCGTACAGGTGCCGATCGACCATACCATTGGCAACACCTTTGCCCAATGTTTGCGGGCCATCTTGCGGCAAGACCCAGACCGCATCCTGGTGGGCGAAATCCGGGATACGGAAACGGCTGAAATCGCCGTACAAGCCTCGCTAACGGGGCACATGGTCTTTAGCACGTTGCACACCAACGACGCCCCCGGCACCATCACTCGCCTGCGCGACATGGGCGTCCCCCCCTTCCTCATCACCGCCACGGTCGAGGCGATTCTGGCGCAGCGGCTGGTACGCCGCATCTGCACCAACTGCAAACAAAAAATGGTCCCCTCGCCGGAAATGTTGATGGACTTGCAAATCAGCATGGACGACGTGGCGGACAAGACTTTTTACCGCGGGACGGGCTGCGATGCTTGTAATAACACCGGCTATCGCGGGCGCGTGGGGCTGTTTGAACTGATGATTATGAATGACCATTTGCGCGAGATGGTTATTCGCAACGCCTCCACCGACGAAATGCGTGAAGCGGCCCGCAGTTACGGCATGATCGCCCTGCGGGACGCGGGCATGACCGCCGCCGCCGCCGGCCTGACATCCATCGAGGAAATCGTTCGCGAGACCGCCACCGATTAGCACAAGCCTAATGCCATCCACATCCAATACACGTACAACCGTAGGCCATCGGCGATAGAATCGCCTCCTGCAAGTTAACCAGCCCATCCGACGGACGACTGCGAGAACCCCAGCCATGCCAAGCTATTCCTTTGAGGCGATGGACGCGACCGGGCAAGAGATCAAGGACGTGATCGAAGCCACGAGCGAGGAAGAAGCGCAAGCGACAATTCGCCAGATGGGGTACTTCGTCACGAAGATCTCCGTCAAGAAAGCCAAGAAAGCCGCCGCCGAGGGGAAGAAGGTCAAGCCGGGCCGCTCCAGCTTTGTCATCGGCCGCGTCAATACCAAGACGCTCACGCTGTTCACACGGCAACTCTCTATCCTGCAAGATGCCGGCCTGCCCATCCTGAGAAGCCTGCGCATTCTCGAGGGCCAGTCCAAGCCGGGCCGCATGAAAAACGCCCTGATGGATGTCTGCGACGATATCGAGAGTGGCTCGACCCTGTCAGAGTCGATGGGCAAGCAACCCAAGGCGTTTAATCGACTGTATGTCAACATGATCAAGGCGGGCGAGGCCGGCGGTGCCTTGGAGCTCATTCTGCAGCGTCTGGCCGAGTTCTTGGAAAAGGCCGAGTCGCTCAAGCGCAAGGTCAAAGGGGCCATGATCTACCCCATCGTGGTCGTGTCGGTGGCGGTGCTGATCTTGACCTTCATCATGATCAAAATCGTCCCCGCCTTCCGCGAAATCTTCGAGGACTTCGGTATCGACCTCCCCCCCATGACCGAGGCCCTTATCTGGACCAGCACCATGGTCTTCAATTACTGGTACCTCATCCCCGGCATTCCTATTTTGATCTGGCTAACGGTCAAGGTGATACGCAAGTTCGAATACGGCCGCTACGGCTGGGATGTGTTCACCCTGAAAATGCCCGTGTTTGGCATGATCGTTGAAAAAAACATCGTGGCCCGCACCACGCGTACCTTGGGCACACTGGTTGCCAGCGGCGTCCCCATTCTCGAAGCGCTAAACATCACTCGCGAGACGAGCGGCAACTTCATTTTCGAGAACATGTACGGCAAGATCTACGACTCCATCCGCGAGGGCGAAACGATCGCCCGTCCCATGAAAGAGTGGTCGCGGCCGCGGTTCAATGCCATGGCGGTCTTTTTCTGGTTTGGATTTGTCGGCGGACCAATCGGCGTGCTGATTTACCTGATGAAGATGCGGCAGCGCGTGTTGGACGATCTGGTGGTGAACATGGTCGACGTGGGTGAAGAGACGGGCGAACTCGACACCATGCTCTACAAAGTCGCCGACAACTACGACGAGGAAGTCGCCGTTCTCACGGAAAGCCTGGTCAGCCTGCTTGAGCCGCTGATGATCTGCGTGCTGGGTGGCATGGTCGGGTTCATCGTCATCGCCTTGTTCTTGCCGCTGATCAAAATCATTCAATCGTTGACGGGTTAAGGAACAGAAGGAATCGGAAATGGCACCACAAGGCGGTGGTACCCTTTAACAACTGCAAGCAAAACGAACCACGGATTGCACGGATAAACAATGCCCAAGGCTGATCGCGGCTGTCGTTAGCCCCGGTAGGGGCGGCAGTTAATAGCCTTGGGCGTTAGCCCAAGGAACAGGCCACAAAATAAATTTTCCAGCCCCGGCAGGGGCGACAGAAGCTAAGAAACCTGTGAACGATTCGCCTCGCGGATATGCCAGTACCCGCGGGCGCAAGATTGTAGGAGGCGAATTCCTAGCCGACTGCATACAGAAACACGACGGGCCAGCGGCGGGGGCGCCGAACTTAGGACCAGACCATTTCCGTTTTTCGGTCAGATCGACAGTCCGTCCATCTTTTGATAGGCGAGTTTTCTGACGCGCCGCGCGGCCAACATGGCGACGTGCGTCTTGGGCGGCTCGCCCCATGGCGGCTTCCCTCGTTCAATCCCTTGCCACAACCGACGTTTAAGCATACCGACCAGGAGATTCCCGCGATGAACGCCTTCCGTCCTCATGTCACCCCACTTCATTCGCGGCGGGGCTTTACGTTGATCGAGCTGCTAGTCGTGATCCTCATCATCGGCCTGCTGGCGGCGTTGGTCTCCACGGCCGTCTTCAAGGCCCTGACGACCAGCAAGCAGGCGGTGCTCAAGGTTGAAATCGGCGAAATGGACCGGGCCTTAAAGGACTACGCCAATAACAATGGTGGGGCCTATCCCCCTAGCTTCGCCTCATACTCGCCCGCCGTCACCGCCGAGGCCCGTGTTTGGCAACACATTCAACGGCGGTTTCCACGTTACACACCGGCGAATACCAGCGGTGCCACTCCTTACGAAAATTTCCGGCTCGACGTGCGAGATCAATCGGTCAATTGCGGGTTTGCTGCCAACGCGCTCGACACTCGCAACCTGGACCAGGCCGAGGCCCTGGTCTTTTGGCTGGGCGGACTCCCCTGCCCCAACACGGAGCGGCGGATGGTCGGATTCAGTAAAGATCCTTCCCAGCCGTTCATCGGCTTCAACCCCGCCAATAACGCCGGCCAGCCGCAGCGCACCGATCCTTTCCCTTTTGACTCCACCCGGCTGGTCGATCGCGATGGCGACAACTGGCTGGAGTACATCCCCAAGGGCACCTCGCCTACCGGCGACATGCCCCCATTTGTCTACTTCGACGCGCAAAGTTACACCAGCCACACCTACGTCAGCGGCACCGACTTGCCGATGGCTCCTTACCCCTTTTCGTCGGGCGGCGTCACTCGCGGCCCGACAAGCAACATCGCCGCGTGGGGCCAGTGCTGGCCGATGTGGCGGGTTGCGCCAACGCCATCATCGTCGCCGACCGTCGCTCCGCAGTGGGTCAACTCCGATTCGTTTCAAATCATCTGCGCTGGCCTGGATGGTGCCTACAGCACGATCGGTGATGAATCGACCACGAATCCCGAGACGTACCCCACGCTATTGACGTATCCCAGCGGTACATCGGATACCGGCGCGCTGACCGACAATATCACCAGCTTCGCCGAAAGCATTCTCAAGGAAGATCGGGAAAAACAAAGGTAAGCAGTTGGCATTTTTGATTTTGGATTTTCGATTTTTGATTGGCCTTTGATGCGACGGGATTGTTTTATGGTTGGTCGCCTACAAAGTACACGCTTGGCGCGGCGCGGCTTTACGCTGGTGGAGGTGTTAATCACCATCACCATCATTGGGCTGCTGACATCGCTGTTCTTGGCGGCCCTGGCCGCTTCGCAGCAGCAAGCCCGCGAGGCCCGCACCAAAAGCATGATCGCCCGGTTGGACGCGGTCATTATGTCCCGCTGGGAAAGCTACCGCACGCGGCGCGTACCCATCAACACAACGGGGTTGAATCCCAGTGCAGCCAATGGCTTGCGGTTGCTGGCCATGCGCGAGTTGCAGCGACTAGAAATGCCGCAACGCTGGGAAGACGTGGTGGACGACCCCTCCGCTTGGCCATCCGCGGCACCGGTAACAACCACGTCCGGAATTCCTATCCCCGGTTTGTCGCTGGGTTATCGCCGCCGGTTCAACGCCAGTTCCGTAACGTCCTACAATGGTACGACCACCACCACGGTCGCCACGCAGCCCACATCGCAATACCAAGGGGCGGAATGCCTCTACTTGATCGTCACGTGCGGTGGATTGGAAGAAGATGTGACCCCCATCGATCAGTTTCGCGGCTTGGACGTGGGCGATCTGGACCGTGACGGCATGCCAGAGTTCCATGACGGCTGGGGCAACCCCATAACATTTTTGCGGTGGGCTCCCGGCTGGGTTTCGGACGTGCAGCCCAATCCCGGTTGGGATTTCACCACCTACCCGCGCGTGCCAACCCCGCAAGCCGCCCCCGCGCCTTACGACTTTGCCATCGCCCGGCACGATGCCTTCGACCCAGCCAAACTTGCCTTCAATCTCCCCTCCACCACCGATCCCAACCCGCGGGGATTTGTTCTGTCGCCATTGATCATGTCGCCGGGCCCCGATGGAATCCTCGATACCTGGCACGTCAGCGGCGATGCGACCGACTTTCCCGCGGGCCTGCTGCCGGCGAACTTGAACGATCCCTACTACGTGCCGGCCAGCGCCGGGCGTTATCCGTCGGGCTGGCCGTTGGACTATAACGCGCCCGTGCCAACGGGCATTCCCACGCCCGAAGGCTACTGGCTCGACAACATCCATAATCAACAGTTAGGAGCGCTGGCCAAATGACGACGACGAACAGCCGCGCCGGCTTCCGGACAAACCACGCCCGCACTGGCTTTACCATTTTGGAACTGCTGATCGTGATTACGATCATGCTGGCGGTGACGGCGATGGCCATTCCATTGCTGGCTCCCTCGCGCGAGGACCGCCGCGTCAACGAGGCCTCGCGGATCATCACCAGCATGTTCGCGGGTGCCCGCTCCCGCGCCATCGAGATCGGCCGTCCTGTGGGGGTCACGCTCGAACGCGATCCCACCAATCCGTTCCGCGTGCTGACGTTGTCTTACGCGGAGGTTCCCCCCCCCTTCGCCGGCGGTTTTATCAATTCGCGGATCATTATCGAAGGCGAACCGACGGCGGGCGATACCGACATGAGCGGCACCATCGACCCCGGCGAGTTCACCGACTGGAATGGCAACGGCTATTACGACAGCGGCGGATTCATTACCTCCATTACCGCCGACGGCTCCAACCCCGATACCTTTTGGCAAGGCCTGATCCGGCCCGGCGACGCGCTCAAGCTCAACTACCAGGGCTACGAATACACCCTGGGGCTGCCTGCCATGTTCAGCGGCAATCTCGACGCCAACGGATATTTCAACACGCTCGATCCCGACAATCCGTGGCAACTGGCGACGATCGCCGGCGGTGCCGGCGCGGTCGGGGGCGTTATTTCTGATGCCGTTACGGTCCCCAAGACACCCTTCGTCGAAGACCCCAGCGGTTCCGGTACCGGCGTGGATGGGCGGTTCACCCCCGGCACCGATGTGGGCGGGCTGCCATTTCAGATCATCCGCGGGCCGCAAAGATCGGCCGGCAAGACAGAGACCCTGCCAGAAACGATGTGCATCGACCTGGCCGGCACGAGTACCGCCGCCGACCCGTTTGCGTTGACGGCCTACACGGGCGATATCACCGTCATGTACAACCCCGGCGGTTCCGTCGACTCCATTCGCTGGGCCAGCGGCCCGCAAGTCGCGCCCATCGGCCCGCTGTTTCTGCTCATCGGCAAGACATTTCTGGTGGGGGGCAACGTAGCGCCCAAGCCGGGCGAGCCGGTCTACAACTGGCAAGACCTGGATGCCCGCTGGCTGATGATCAACCACCAGTCGGGCTTGCTGGCCAGTAATCCCACGACATCGGTGGATACCACGTTGTCGGCGGACCAACAGATCATCCAGTCCCGCTCGATCGCCCGCGAGGGGATTAAGGTAGGAGATAAGTAGCAATGTCGAATGTCGAGTGCCGAATGTCGAATTTTAGCCGGCCGCCGCGGGCCACGAACCGCCGCGGTATTACCCTGCTGGAGTCGCTGTTCGCCATTTTCGTGGCGGCCATTGGCATCCTGAGCCTGGCGGCGCTGCTGCCGGTTGGCAAGTTCTTGATCACCCAGGCCGAGCACAGCGACCGCGGCGCGGCCGTGGCCGAGGCGGCCATGCAAGAATTGATCAACCGCGGGCTGGTGGCGACGGCAAACCAGGTTGGCGCCACCGACATGATTGTCCTCGATCCTTGGTTTTTGTCGCGGCAGCCCAATCCGGCCGCGCCAGAGATCATGAGTTTTCCCTATGACAGCAGCGCTACTTCGTCCAATTATCTGAATGGCGGTACGCCGCCGCTGTTACCCCGGTGGACGGTGGTCCCCGCTTTTTCAACCTTGTCCGGCCAGGCAGCCCATCGCGAGGCCGCCGACCGCGTGTTCACCTCGCACGACGACCAGATCATGACCGAGGTCGCCGCCGTCGGGCAGCGGCCGCAGGCTCTGCCCACAACGGGTGCCTCGTCCGTGTACCAAGGAGATTACTCCTGGCTGGCCACCATCACGCCGGCGCTCAGCCAGCGGTTTACCGCCAAGACCATGTTCACCGTGCAGGTAGCCGTCTTCCACAAGCGAGAGCCGCTCCCTCCGGTCGATGCCCAGGTGAAGACCCCCAGCGAGCGGATCGTGCTGGCCGACATTTTTGGCACCGGCGTCGGTGGCGGCAGCGTGCAATTTCGCGTCCCCGCCGGGACGAACAACGACTTCCTCAAGCTCAAGACCAACCAATGGGTGATGCTCGTCGGCTACGAGGCCATCGGCACGGCCATCAATCCTTACAACGGTGCCACCATTCCCTCGGTGACCACGCCCGCCGGGACGGGTAAGAACCGTATCGTGGCCCGTTGGTATCGCATTGTCGGCCTGGCCGAAATGACCCCCGGCACCACCACCGGCGCGCGCGAGGCGACCTTGGCCGGTCCCGATTGGAACACGTCCGTCGCCACGTTCGACAGCGACGACGACGGCGTGGGAGACATTGTCTACGACGCCGACAGCGGCACCGCCGGCGTTCAGGTCCACGCCTACTTGCTCTCCGACTGCGTCACCGTCCAAGAACGAACCATCAAGCTGGATATCTCCGCGCTCAACGGTTACTAAGCGCCCCAACTCCAGCGATAAACACCACACACATCGCCGCCCAGTCTACCTGGCGGCTTACGAACCAGGGGGCTTGCCTGGAAATGTGAAAGAGGAATCTTGTCATGTCTCGCCGATCATCGCGCCGTTCCGTTCGTGCCACCCGCCGCCCGCGCCGCCAAGGCGTGATTTTGCTGGTGGTGCTGAGCGTGCTGGCCTTATTCACGCTGTTGGTGCTGACGTTTGTGGTCTACACGTCGCAGCACCGCAAAACGGCGGCCGCCGCCGCCAAGGCCGACCGCTACGACGACACCTTTTCCGACCTGCTCAACCACGCCATGCTGCAAATTGTGCGCGGCAGCGACAACCCGTACTCGTTCGTCGGCACGCACGGGCTGCTGGAAGACATGTACGGCAATGACTGGCTCACCGGCACGCTGGTGGCCGGCGGCAGCGGCGTGCCGACCACCTTCGCCCTGGGCTATCAATATGGCTACGACGGCTCGTCGGGCGTCCCCAGCATGATGTACTTTGACGTGCCGCTCACAGGGGCAGACGGCGCGCCGGGCCGTTTGAACATCGACGACGACAGCAACGGCATGATCGACGATGCCTCGGAACTGGGCTATTACGGCAGCGACGACTACCGCCAGACCAACGGCTACTACAACGGCCGCGTTCTCACCATGCTGGGCGGCCCCGCGGGCGGGCAAACCACGCGGATCACCGGCTATGCCGTCGATACGGCTGGCGGCTACGCCCGCATCGTGATGCTGCCATTTGAAACCATGAGTACCAATGGCGCAACCTGGAATGCCGCCGGGGCTCCACAGGTGGGAAACAACTTCATCATCAATGGCCGCCCCTTCAGCGGTACGGGGTTTGGGTATGACTCCAGCACCGGGCTGACCAATCGGCAAGACGGGATTGGCCGGGAGTACGCCTTGCTCCCCTTTGCGCCTATCCCCCTGCCCGACTCTGTATCAAGTTATGCCAACGAGTGGGTTGACCATCAGGCTTATATTCTTGGCCCGGACGGCGTCGCCGGCACGCCCGACGATCCCATCAACGCCAACGAGGATTACGACGGACCCGACTACAACAACATGATGCTGGCCGGCCGCGTGTGGACCGGCACCCACTACGAGGTTGCCTTGCCGTCGCTGGTGCGGCCAGACCTCATCCGCTACTGGTTTGCGCGGCAAACCGCCGCGGGGGTCGATATGACCACGCCCGCCAATCAATTTGCCATCCTAAAGCGTACTTGCCCGCGGCCTTTGCCCCTCACGCCTGGTCATCCTTTGTTTACGGGCAGCAACCCCAGCTTTGCTACCAGCAGCCTGTGGACCGACGCCGATTCCGCCGGTACGGCCACGGGAATCATCGACGCCATGCGCAACCGCAACTGGGATGTGGACAACGACGGCGACGGCCGGCCCGACAGCGTATGGATCGACTTTGGCTTCCCCGTGCAAACCGCCCCCGACGGCCGCCGCTACAAACCGCTGATAGCCCCGCTGGTGCTAGACATGGACGGCCGGCTGAACGTCAATGCGCATGGCACAGGCTACCACTACGCCGTGGATGGATCGGGCAACGAAATCTATGTTGGCCTGAACGAGTTCCCCGGCAACTTCGCGGGGGGCCAAGGTTTCACCACGCCCATTCCCATGGCTACCGGTTCTGGCGTGTCGGCCGCCGAGGTCAGCCTGGGCGCGCCGGCGCCGAACCAATCGATTGTCGCGCGGCCTTACCTGGCCAACGACGGCACCACCATCATCAACGAATATCGCCGCTTGTTACTGGGGGGCTACCCCATCGACACCCGCACCGGCAATTTGGATGGCACCAAGCCGTGGTTGGAAGGCAAGTATGGCGAGGGCTTTTTGAATTTCGACGGCTCGGGCCGGTTTCCCATGCCCGGCCTGACGAGTGCCGCCACACCATTGGGCAATGGGCCCGATGGGACCGCGAACACGGCCGATGACGTGTTTGACGGCGATTTCAACTACCCGGTTTGGCCCATGCCGTTCGTCAGTGGCGCAACGGCGGGCACCTTCCGGGGCGATTTCAGCACCAACACCTTCTACGCCGGCAGCAGCGGCGCCATCGGCGTGCTGGGCTCGCCCATCGACCTGGACGGCAACGGCGTCATGGGTTTGGACCTCATGGGCAATCCCTTCTACGTGCTTCAGGCGGGCGTTAATCCGCTGCCAGGGTATACCGCGGTGGGCCTGGGCGAAGCCTTCAACGACCCCATGGAGTTGGACCTTTCGACCAAGGCCGCGCGCACGTTTTACAATACGGCCACCGGCTCGGCCGGCACGATCGACCAGCCCTTTACGCCGGCGGAACTGGAAGCCATTTTGCGCCGTCGCGATAGAGACGCCCGCACCCTGGCCGACCGTATGATCCGGCTGGCTCCGCGGACCTTTGGCAGCGACCGCGGCACGCAGTCAATCACCACGGAAAGCTGGAACGTGGCCATGCCAACCGTCACCCTGCCAGAGGAACTGCGGCGCGTGTTGGTCTCCAACGGCATCCCCGTGCCGACCAATTTGCACATCAATGACCTGTACGCCCTTAAGTTGCTCAACGAGAACGGCACTTTGACAGCGGCAATGCTCAATGCCAATCTGGCGATCATGCTGCCGGTCGACCTGGCGGCCGGCTTGCGGCTGGACATCAACCGCCCCCTGGGCAACGGAGCCGACGACAACGGCAACGGCGTGGTCGATGATCCGGCCGAGGCGCTGGCGGGCGAACCAATCTGGAACGGCTCGGTCATCGGCCCGGTCTTCATGAACCACAGCAACGACAATATCCCCGCCAACCGTTACCTGGCCCGGCAGCAATTGGCCCGGCAGTTGTATTGCTTGATGATGCTGCTCAAGGACTCTGGCTATATCGAGCCAGTCAGCGCGGCGGAAGGCCTGAGCGACGCGCAACGGGTGGAACTGACCGCCCGGCGGATCGCGCAATGGTGCATCAACGTGGTGGACTTCCGCGACCGCGACTCGATCATGACGCCGTTTGAGTACGACGTCTTTCCGTTTGTCGATGCCAACAGCGACGGCATCACTTGGGACGTAGACGGATGGGTAGGCTACAACGCCGTCACCGGGGCCGCCAGCGTGGACGACAACGACCTCACCAACTACCCGCACCGCCGGCTGGTGTGGGGTTGCGAACAGCCCGACCTGCTGCTGACGGAGTCGTTTGCCTTTCACGATACCCGCACCGAGAATTTGGCTACCCCGATGGGCCTCTATTCCGATGGTACGATGGGCGATACTAACTTTGATCAGCGGAAGTTGCCTCGCGGCGCGGGTTTCGTCGAAGTGCAATGCGTGCGGAATCCCAACAACACGGCCTACATGGGCGACCTGTACCGTGCCAACGGGTATCTCGACCTGGGCAAGATGTCGCCCGCCGGTACGACGGGGCAGTACCCGGTCTGGCGGCTGGCGGTGACCTATGGCGGGAAGGAAGACGACACGAACCTGGCGGTAACGGGAGGTGACCGCAACGACATTTCGAAACGGGCATATACCCGGCCCGATACCACCACGTTTCAGCCCGACGACATGAACCCACTGAGCGCCTCGCATATTCCAGGGGCGGCCTATCCGGTCCCCGCGGGTGGTATTATTACGGCAGCCTCGCCGCTTGCCGCGACGGAGACCCAGAATGCCGAGATTGAACGAATTGTCTGGTTTTGCTCGGTGCCGCCCACCAACGGCACCACGATTGACGCCGATCGTATTTACTATAACTACGGCCCAGGTCCTGGCGTGGGAGCGACCAACGTCTTGCTCGGTCCAGGCCAATTCGCGGTTGTCGGCCCTTATCGCAACCCCGACTCTGGTCCCGACAACATCACCAACATCGGTCCCAGTGCCGCGGGCAACGTCGCCGCCGAGATTTGGCTGGGCAACACGCCAGCGGCGGCACTGCCGGATGGCACCCCCAACACCGGTTGCCGCGTACCGGTTAAAGTGACCGACAATGGCGGTGGCGACAATTACCCCGCCATCGGCGATATCCAAACGCCGTTGGGGATTGCCGTGGCGGGCGATCCCAACGGGACGGCCAACGAAACGAACAACGGCTGGGATACACCCATCGGTTTCAGCATTTCCGAACCCTTATTTTCGGACGCCAGCTATTACCCTAAACCTGACGATAGCGGTAACACCACCTCGATCGAACACTACGAAGGTTCAACATCAACCGAGACAGACCAGTTTGTGACGCCATTGGACGAACCGTTCGATCACGATTCTGCTCGGCCACTTGGTGCCAAACCGGACGCCGAGGCCGTCTACCACACTCATGGCACTCGCCTTGGGTACAAGACAGTATTTCTGCAACGACTGGCAGATCCGACGATCGCCTGGAACCCCATGCCCGGCCAGACCGGACACAACAGCTCGTTGCCGGTCAATCCTTACTTGACGGTTGATTGGATGCCAATTGACTTGACGGTCTTCAATAGCGAGCCCGCGACACCCGCTGGGGTGACAGATCCCGATGGGAACGGATCATTGCCGTATTATTTTGGTACACGGCAACGAGGCGTTCCACGTACCCCACCAGGCAGCGGCGGGACGTACAACATATGGGCGCAACCGCCAGTAAATGGTCCCGGTACTAGTTGGGATGCCGCCAACACACGGCTGACAACGCCGGTCACGCCCGTCTCGAGCAACCCCGACACAACGTTGGGATACATCAATCTGCCGTTTACACTGCCGGCCGCCGCGCCAGGCTACGCGGCCCCAGGCTATTTGACCGCCACGAATCTGGCGACCAAGGCCCCCGGCTATCCCACGACCTACCTGGGTGATCCCGGCTACGTCAGCGGCCCCACGTATGTCGGCGGGCCGATGCCGCCGGAAATCACCGTTAACGGTGTTACTTATCCCGTAGGCACGACTTATCCCAACTTGTCTTGGAATAATCGCCCCTATACCAGCGGCCTGGAGGTGATGCAGGTTCCGGCCAGTAGTTGCAGCCGCTTGCTGCACGAATTCAGCTTTGGCGGGCTGCGCGAGTACGCCGGTCCCGCGCCTGGCGCGCCGGGCGATGGAGCCGCCTTTGCCGAAGGAACCGCCAATGGACGGCCCTTTGGGCACTTGCTGAACCTGTTCACATCGTCTAACGACTTGCCGGCACCAACGTATCAACCTGAAAATCCAGCGCTGGCCCGCAGCAACTACCATCGTGTGCTGGATTATCTCACGGTGCCTTCGCGCTATTCCGGCACCAAGGATGCCCTCAACCCGGCCGCCGTGTGGGATACGGCCAGTGCCAGCTTGCCGTTCCATGTGCCGTTCAATACCGTCTCGCGCTATCGCGAGCCAGGCATGGTGAACCTGAATACCCTCATGGACGATGGCACTATTTTCCGCGGAGTCATGAACGACTACCCCAGTGCCGGGACAACCTGGCTGGCCATGTTGCAAAGCCGGCGCGGTTATGGCGGCGTGGTGGCTGCTCCACTTCAGGCGTTAATGTACGATGCCAGCAACTATTCGCCCACGATCTTTGCCAACCCGTTTCGATCGTTTGGCAGCGGCTATAATGTGCCGGTGCCGGCGCTGCGGTACCGCAACGTCGATCCGTCGGGCACGACTTTCTTGCCCCGCGATCTGGTTGAGGCGGGCCTGCTTCGTCCGATTCCCTTGGATACGGACCAAAACAACTTCACGCCGCCGAACAGCCCGCTGTTCTCTAACAACACCGGCTTTACGGCTCTCTATACGCCAGACGCCACCATGTCGGTGCCGTTCCGCAACGCCACCCGCAACCCGCGGTTCCGCTATGAACAGTTCCAAAAATTGGGGAACGTGGCGACCACGCAATCGAACGTGTACGGCATTTGGATCACGGTCGGCTATTTCGAGGTAGCTCCGGTGCGGGTAACGGCGGCTAATCCCGAAGGGGTGCAATTGTTGGGCGAGCTAGGCTCTGACACAGGCGAAATCAAACGCCACCGGGCCTTCTACCTGTACGACCGCTCAATCCCCGTGGCCTTCCAGCGCGGCATGGACCACAACGTGGACAAGGCCTTGCTGGTGAGGAGAATCATCGAGTAAGGCGAAAGGCGAAAGGATGAAGGCGAAAAAACTGAAAACTGAAAACTGACAACTAAAGACTGACGACTGACAACTCCCCATGAGCATGCTGAAAGAGTTCAAAGAGTTTGCCATGCGCGGCAATGTCGTGGACATGGCCGTGGGCATTGTGATCGGTGCCGCGTTCGGCAAGATTGTCACCTCGCTGGTGAGCGACATCATCATGCCGCCGTTGGGCTTGCTGACGGAAGGTGCCCTTAATTTTTCTGAGTACCAGATCGTACTGCGCAAGGCGGCCGAAGAGGGGGGCAAGGATCTGGTCTGGAAGTACGGTTCGTTCATCACGTCGGTGGTGGACTTTATCATCGTGGCCTTTGCCATCTTCATGGTGGTCAAGCTGATGAACCGGCTGAAGCGCAAGGAAGAGGCCGCCCCGCCACCCGCCCCGCCGCCAGAGATCGTGCTGCTGACCGAAATCCGCGACGAATTGAAGGCCCGGTAGCCGCCTAACAGAGCCATTCAACAGGCCGCGGAAACGCATGGAAGCGTTGCCAAAATAACGACAAAAGTCGTTGTTCGCGGGCCGTGAATAGCGTGGCCCCGCACCTAGGGCCCGCGGAGGACATCCACGATTAGTCCTGTCGACCTGATCGCCGAGCGATGCCTATGGACCTTTCCACGGTTCGGTGATGGCAAACTTGTTGACTGAATGGCCGTCCCCGAAGTGGCTCATTCAAACCCGGCGTGGGACGTCTTAAGGCGATTGTTGGGGAACCTGTTGTTGGTGGCGGAGGCGGGCGTGTTGCATGGTTAAGTATTCCATGCGAGCGTGCCAGACCGCCGCCGCCAGCGAGGCCGCTGTCAACGCCAGGCCCAATTTTCGCGTGCCGCCGCTGCCGCGACAGGCCGCCCAACCATCCAGGGCGGCTGCCGTTAGATACCAGAAGGGGCAATAGCACATTAAGAAAATGCCAACGACAAACATCACACCCGCGCCGACGAGGCAGGCAAATGCGGTTCCCTGAAGCATCGTGCGACTCCCCGGCCGAATCAACAAGCGGGCCGGCCCAAATTGTGTGATTGGGCCGGCCCGGAATGGCATCAATTTGCGCCCGGCGGATCCATGCGGGCAATAGTGCTCCGCCGTAGCAGTGGCGTTTTTTTGCCTGCTGAGGTACCGCCCGGCAGGCCGTACCTACTGAGCGGCACCTACTTTTTAAACGGGATGTGGTAGCCCTTGGTCTTGAGCGAAATGCGGAACAGGCTGGTATCCACCGTGACGTACAACATGTTCGACTCGGCTCCGTTGCCGAAGACGACATTGCTGGGGATTCCCTTCGGTTCCTTGGCGTCGGGCTGCGAAGGGCCAGTGGGGATGAAGGCCAGTTCCTTGCCCGCCGGATTGATGACCATGATGCCCGGCCGTTTGAGGCTGCGGCAGGCCAGGTAGAGATTGCCGTTGGTATCCAGGGTCAGGCCGTCGACGCCGTTCTCGGTGCCAAAGTCGATCAGTGTTTTTCGCGGCCCAGCGACCAGGCCGTCATCCCCCAGCGGGAACGAATAGACCTTCATGGCCCCTTTTTTCGGTTCGGCCGGCGACCCGATCTTGTCGGTGCCGTTGTTGTGATCGACGACGTACAACGTTTTTTGATCGGGACTTTGGCCCACGCCGTTGGGCTTTTCGCATTCGTGCGTGACCTCGACAACGGTGCCGTCGGTGTCGATGCGGTAGACGGCCCGATGCTCCAACTCGCGCGGTTCATCCCCCAGGTAACGCGGGTCGCAAAAATAGATGCGGCCCTTGAGGTCGATGCACAGGTCGTTGGGGGCGTTGAATTTCTTGCCCATGTATTTATCGGCTACCGTGCTGCTTTGGCCCGTCTTGGTATCGTAGCGAGCCACCCGGCGGCCCCCTTGGTCCGAGCCCTCGCAAGCTACCAGCAAGCCGTCGGCGTCGAACATCAAGCCGTTGGCCTTGCCGCTATCGCTGGTGAAAGGCTCTGTCTTGCCGTTCTTGGGATTGAACCGCAAGATCATCCCCTTGTCGGCCCCAAACGGAATGTCCGTGAAATAAATGCTGCCATCCGGAGCAACCGCCGGACCTTCCGTCAGGCCCCCTTTGATCGGCGCGGTGCGGGTAAACAGCAGCTCTAGTTTGGCATCTGACGAAACAATCGCCTCGCCGGTCGGCTTGGGCAGGTCGGCTGCCCGCAAGATGGTAGAGAATGCAATGGCAACCGCGGTAACCGCCCAGACACGCATGACAGGCTCCTTGCAGAAGAAGGGGTGTGGATCAAGAGTCGTAGACCGCCATCGAGTGTAATGTGCCTGTGGGAGAATTCCAGCTTTTCGGCGGTTCGTTCGCGGAGAATCGCGAACGGCGCAATGCAGCACCTTTGGATACGCACTGTGATCTTGCCCGGCCTATTTGTGAACCACTTGAATTGGCGGCGTGAGATTTCATGATTCTGAACGTGAACCTTGCTTCGGATCGTGTGTCATCCATTCGTGCGGGCCGGATTTGTTCTTGAACCGGGTACCGCGATTCTTTAAAGGACCGCCGCAAGGGGACCGCCATGCTCTTCACATCGCGACGATCGTCAAGGCAAACCGCGCTTTTCATGGCTGCTTGCGCGTTGGGCTAGCCACGGTTCAATCGTTGGGTATCGCTGGCGGCTTGTGCGCCAGCGTCGCAACAGCGCACCAGTCCACTGTCGGACAAGCCACCAGTGGCACTTGTTGTGATGCGTTCGGCCGTTAACGCCTGCGCCCGGTTTCCACCGACGTTCATTCCTTGCCGATTGTCGCGCTAGCGCTAGCGTTACGCCGCCTGGGGCGTTTTCCCCGCAGTCGAACGCCTTGCGCGGCCTCGCCCGTACTTGGATCGAGTTTCCAGAATGTTTCGCCCGTCCGTTCGTGATACCCGGCATGTTTCGTTGGCCCGCGTACTCCATGCGCGGCTGTACGTAGACTTTGCTGGCCGCGTCTTTGCCGCCAGCGGGCCGGTCGCCCACGGTAAGCTTTTTCAAGCCCTGGGCCGCCAAGGCCGCTGCCCGACGATGGCTGAGTCACCGGCTCCGCGTGTGTTGGGAGTTTCCACCGTCGATGGTGAACTGAGTCCGCCCCTGCTGCATGGCATCAGCCGTGCCTTGAACCGCTGGCGCATGGAGTTGGCGGCCGAGCAACTGCAGCGGCCCGCCCAGAGGCGCTCCAAGAAAAGCGTCAATGCGGAACAACAGGAGACCGAACGACTGGCGGCCCGCCTGGATTTGTTGCGAACCTGGCGGGCCGAAATCGCGAATGGACGTGAGCTGGCTGGCGCCCCCTATTTTTTGGATGCCGTCGAAGAGGCGGCTTTTCAGGACGCCTGGGAAGCAGCGCAGGGTGCGCATCGGCTGACGCCGCTCATCGCCTGGCAGGCCCGGCTGGTCTGCTGGCTGTCGGGGAATTACGCCGCCCGGCGTTTCCTGGCGGCGGCGGCACAATTGTTGGAAGACTATCCCCAGGATTTACGTTGCCATCAAGTCCGCGGCTTTCAACAGGTGGTAATGTCTTGGAAGCAGCGCGGCGGGCAAGAGCGAGTCCGCGTTCTGCTGAAGGAGATGGCCTTGCATCACAAGACGCTTGCGCCGGAGATTGTCCGCCGGATAGGGTGTTCAACCCGGCTGCGGGGGCGAACCTATCCGCAACATTGCGACCGGCTGATCGACGGTTGCACGCGGCTCATCCGGGAAGATGAGGGACACCGTTGGCATCTCGTCCCGGCAGCGCTAGCGGCGCTGGCTGCCTGCGATGGCAGCCCGGCCTTGCTCCCTCGGCGATACCTTCAACCGGCAGCCGCGCGGGAGGACTACTCTTGTCTTTTGCGTATGGTGGAAAAACTCGCCGAGCAGATTGGCCTGCCGGGCTACGAGGCACTGCTGGCTGCCTTGCGCCAAATGCCCGAGCCTCTCCGGATAGTGGAACCGGGCTTACTTCGCGAATACCTGTCGAAAGGCAACTCATTGGCGAACTGCGTCTGGGCGGCCGAGCGGAATCTGCTGCAAGTATTGTCACATTCCCGCCTGCGGATCGCGGATGCGCAGCGGCTCGAAAATGCCTTCGCGGGCCGTGGGTTTCCCTTGGATGGCTACGAGCTTGGGGCGGTAGTCAGCCGCATTCAACACAAGGAGCATCTGGCGGCCATTTACGCCTGGCTAGCCTGGTTGGGCGGCGTGTCGCCTCGGGCCATCACCCCGCGCCTGCGCGACCTGTTGTGGAGTTCTCTCTGGAACAGGCTGCTGACCAGTGTTGGCCAACAAGGTTGGTTTGAGCAGTTGGCCCCTTGCCTGGTTCCCCCGCGCCGCGCGGCGGGCCGCGCCGGCCAGCAACCATTGCTAGACACGATCGCTGAGTACCAACGCATGGCCCGCAAGAAGATGTCGCTTCCCAAGTCGCTGCGGAAGCTGCTGGGCAGCCAAATCAGTCGGCAGCGTGAACGCGACCGGCTGCGTACCCTGCTGGCGGCCGGCGAGATCGGCCCCGCCGCGCAAGCCCGTTTGCGGCATCTGGAGAACGAGGCCGGCCGGCCTCCCTCCGCCGCCAAGCTCCTCCGCGTGGCTGAGGATGCCTATTTGCTGCTGGGCATGGAAGCTCTGGCGGCCGTGGCCAACGAATTGGCGGCGGCCAAATGCCGAACGCAACTGGGCGGGCTAGCCGAGCTTCTCCCGCCGGAGCGGCTGTGGGACTTTGCCCTGTGGATGGAAGCCATGAACCCCGCGGAGCGCGAGCGGCTGCGGAAGGTGATCGCGGCCCGCGACCTCTACGGCGGCGGATACAAACAGCGGCTGGCCGAAAACCACGACTGGATCCGGCAAGCCGATGTGCGGGGCATTGAACTTGGCCCCTGGTTTTCCGCCGAGCCGTGCCGCATGGAGATTGACGGCCGCGCGATGGAGACGTCGCTGGCCAGCGATTTGCGGCACATCTTTCTGATGGGGGCCTACTTCGGCACCTGCCTGAGCCTGGGCGATTGCAACCAGATGTCGGTCTTGACAAACGCCTACGATGCCAACAAGCAGGTCGTCTTCATGTTTGCCGCCGATGAAACGGGCCGCCAGCACATCGTGGCGCGGCAATTGATCGCCATCAGCAGCGACTTCAAGCTGGTCGGATATTGCTGCTATGTGAGCAGCCGAGGCACCGAGACCGGGTTTCGCCAGCGAGTCACGGCGGCCATGTCGGCCTACTGCGGCCGGTTGGCCGCGCAGTGCGGTCTGGAACTGGCCGATCAAGGGTCGCCCCAGGAGATTCGGGACCATTTTTGGTACGACGACGGGGAATGCGTATGGCCGGCCGAGGCCCGCACGGCCTGGGCGGATGCGCGTCAGGCGTCCAGTGCCGCAACATCCTTGTCTTGTTGATAGCCAACCGCCGGCGGCAGCCAGTCCCCCACTACGGATGCTGGCAACGGAGAACTTCTCGCAACCCGCAACGCTGGCTAGTAAACTCGCGTCTACGCGTATACGTTGCATGCTTCTGCGAGGAATATCTTCATGCTGCGAAGTTGCTGTTGGCTGGTTCTGGCGTCGATAGGGCTAGTGTCGGGCGGCGCGGCCGTGGCGGCGGAGGCTATTCGTTCGGGCGATGGCTGGTCGATCCATCCTCAGGTGGTCGAGGAAGATTGGCAAAGCCTGGTGCGGGGCCGGAACCTGGCGGCGGGCAGGCTGGTGCAGCCGCAGCCCGCACCCAATGACCACAACACCGGCAGCGATCTCAAGAATCTGACCGATGGCGGCCTGGCCGGGGCGGAAGGGCGGATGTGGAGCGACAAACGGGCTATGGGCTGGGCCTATCAGCCTTATGCGCGGTTGACGTTTGATCTGGAAAAATCGCAACCGGTGGGGCAGGTGGTGATGCGGTTGCAGGTTATCAACAAAGGCAGCACGCTGCCCGGCAAGATCACCGTCTCGCTGAGCGATGACGGCCAGGAGTTTTCGCCCGTTCGAGACTTGTCACTTAAGACCAATCCCGATGACGACCCGCGGACAACGTATGAGGCCTTGCCCTTCGATCCGCCGGGTATTTATGCCGTGGTGTTGGAGTTGGGCTACAAAGCCCGCTACGTGCAGCTCGACTTTGCGTTGATCGGCGCAATGGTCACGGACGAACTGGCAATCCTGCCGGCAACTGGCGCGGTGAAGAAGATTCCCCCCCCCCCGCAAGTCACGACCGAATACCGCGATTACGTCTTTGACCGGCGGGACCAGTACCGCCAGATGACCGCGGCCGGCAATCTGCTGTTGGGCAAACCGTTGCGCTACTCGCCGGCACCAACACAATATTTGACGGTGGATGACGACGACCCGCTACAACTGACCGATGGCAATTTCTGCGAGCGGGTAGACGAGGCGATCTGGTTTGAGCGGGGCTGCGTCGGCTGGCAGGGGCCGCCGCTGGCGACGATCTTTGCCGATCTGGGCGAGGTTCAGCCGATCGACTCGGTGGTCATGCGGCTGCTAGGCGGGGCCGCGCAGAACGCGCTGGAATTTCCCGACGAGATCAAGGTGCTGCTGAGCGATGACGGCTTGGAATACTTCGAGGCAGCCGCCCGACACAAGCGCGGGTTGGACGATCTTTCGGCCGATGGTTGGACGTTGCCGGAGAACAAGATCCCCTGGGTCCACAACTTTCGATTGCCGATTGGACAGCGTGCCCGCTACGTGGCGGTGCAAATCGCCCACAAGAAGCAGTTCATCGTTAGCGACGAAATGGCCGTCGTCAAAGGGGCCGACGATCTGCCGCTGTTCCAACCCGATGCCGAGAAGCGGGTGGTACTGGTCACGGAAGGGGTGGCGTTTCTGCCGGTGTGGGGCAATGTTCAGCCGGTCTGCCAGAATATGCCGCTCCGTTCGCGCCTACAAAAGCAGGATGCCCGCGTCGGCGACCAGTTTGACGCGCCCTGCCAGATTTTGCTGGATCTGCCGGACACCTTGCAATGTCTGAACGCGGGCCTGGAACCGGTGGAAGTCTTGCACGAAGGGCGCAAGTATCTGCGGTACACGATCAAATGGGCGGGCGAAGGGACCGAATTGTACCTGCAAAGCCTGTTGCCCGCGGGCGAGACCGATGTCTTGTACACGTCGGGGGACAGCGGCAACGGTGCCGAGAACGAGCGCCCCATCACCTGGCGGTCGCTGTATATTCCGCCGGCGCGCGTTCCCAAGCGGCTGCATGTCAGCCTCTCGTGGGCCGACGCCCCCACGCTCTACAAGACCTGGCCCAACTACTTACAGGCGCAGCGGCATTTGGGTTTCAACGGAGTTGGCATGCAGCCGTGCTACTGGCCGGAGAGTGTTGTCCCGGAATACCAGAAGATCTTGAAGGAGATTCGGGGCCAAGGTTTTAAATTGATTCAGATTGAATCGCCGGCCGGCGCGGTGGCCGGCGACCGCGAGCACGAAGAGACAAAAACAAGAATGGCCGACGGCAAGTTTGGAGACGTCTGCGCGGCCTATCGCGGCCAGTACTACCAGAAAGAACACCACAGCTTTGCCCGCGCCGCGACCTGGATCGAGCCGGACATTATTTTCTACGACATCGAAGCCTACTGGCGGGGTTCCGTGAATGCCGAATTGTGCGAACACTGCCAGCAGCGTTATCGCCAAGGCAATTACGCCAGTTGGAATGAGTACCGCGCCGCGATGGGCCGCGAGATTCATGTCGATATGAAGAACAAGATCGACAAAGCCCTGGCCAAGGCGGGAATCACGCGAAAGATTGCATACGGCAGCTACCGTACCGAGCCGATCACGCCCCTCAACGATGGGCTGTTTTCCTTCGACAACACCTACCCCGATCTGTTGCAGATGGCCATGCCCAGCCTGTACGTGGCGGGCAATCCGCTGGCTGTGGCCGAGAACATTGCCGCCAACCGGGCCCGCATGCAGACCAACGAGATTGTTCCCTGGCTGAGCACCGGCTGTTACGGCGAATACGATCCGGCGCGGACCCGCGACATGATTCTGGAGGCCTTCGCCAACGGAGCCAGCGGCGTGACCTATTACTGGTATGGCCATTTCGATGCTGGACACTTCAAGTCGCACGCCGAGGCTATCAACATGGTCGCGCCGATCGAAGATATCTTCATGGACGGCACGCCTCTGACCGGCCTGACGTGCGGCCACGGCCAACTCAAGGTCTGCGGCATGGGCCTGGGCCAAGACCTGGCCGTGCTGGTCTCGAATTACCAGGGAGTTTCCCCAGGCACCGGCGTGATGGTGCAAACTTCCGCCGCGCCGGGCAGTCCCGTGCATGATTGCCACACCGGGCAACGGCTGGGCATTATCCAGCCGGATGGCGGCTTTCAGGTCACGCTGGATGAATTCGCGACCCGGTTGTTGTACATCGGAGAAAAGTACATTGCAGCCGTGGCCAACGGTGTGAATAGCAAATAAGGCTCCATAGTTCCTGGATGGGAGGTGTGCTTGTGATACGTCGCGCTTGGGTTGCCGTGTTATTGGTATTGGCGGTGTTGGCTCTGCGGCCATTGATGATCGTTGCCGATCCGCCCGCCGATCGTGACGACAGTCCACTGGCGAATGCCCCCGTTGGCCAGCAGGAAGCTCCGCGAGAGGGCCGCCACGAACATGGCCACTCGCACGGGCACGACGGACATGAGCATGCGCACGATCACAACCATGCGGAGACCGCCGCGTCTGCCCCCAAGTGGCCTGCCGCGATGATGCTGCCGGCAATCGAAGGGCCCAAGCCGTGGTCGGACAAGCCAATCTTGGACGATCCTGACCGCTTTCATATTGCCATCATGACCGACCGCACGGGCGGCCACCGGCCGGGCGTGTGGATGAAGGCCGTGCGGCGGCTGAACTTGATGCGTCCGCGATTTGTAATGTCTGTGGGCGATTTGATTGAAGGCTATTCCAAGGACCGCCAGGAAGTCGAAGGCCAATGGCAAGAGTTCTTGGGCTTTATCGACCAGATGGAGATGAAGTTCTTTTTTGTGGCGGGCAACCACGATCTGACCAACCCGATGATGCACGATATTTGGCGGGAACATTTTGGCAAGGAGTGGTACTCGTTTGATTATCGCGGCGTTCACTTCTTATGCCTGAATTCCGAGGATCCCGAAGAACATTTGGGGGACGAGCAGTTGGCCTGGATTGAGCAAGACCTGCACGACCATGCCGATGCCCGCTGGACGTTGGTCTTTTTTCATAAGCCGCTGTGGCTGGCCGCCGAGCGTGCCCGCGCCGCGGGCAACGCCGATCCGACCAATTGGGGCAAGGTCGAGGAGTTGCTAGGCTCGCGTCCGCATACAGTATTTGCCGGACATGTACATCACTATGTGCAGTACGACCGTAAGGGGGCCAAGTATTACCATCTGGCGACCACCGGCGGGGCATCGTTATTGCGCGGGGAGCCGTACGGTGAGTTCGACCATGTTGCCTGGCTGACGATGGAAAGCGACGGGCCGCACATCGCCAATCTGCTGTTGGACGGCATTCTTCCGGCCGATGCCGTGACGGAGCAAGGGATCAAGCGGTTTCGCGGTTTTCTCGCCAAGACGCGCCTGGAGGTGGCCCCGATCTTGATCGACCAGGCCGAGGGATTTTCCGAGGGCCGCATCGAGCTGCGGTTGAGCAACGACTTTGATACGAAGGTGGAGATGTCCGGCAAAATCGACGGGCTGCCACTACGCGGACTGTACGTCAACCCGGCGGAATTAACGCTGCGGGCCGAACCTGGACAGGCCGCCGAGTTGGCGGTCAATATCCGTTTTGCCGAGCAGGTTGAATTTGACCACCTGGTTGGCACCCTGCTGACAGCCACGCTAAAAACCGTTGAGGAAACACCCCTATTGGCCGAGCGGACCGTACCGGTGATTATCGACAGGCGTTTTCCGTGTCTCGCGGCGCCCGCCGAGGTCGCCGTGGATGGCAACTTGCAAGAGTGGGGCGATTTGCCGCACGCCACAGCGGAGCAGCCGCTTGTGCTTGGCCCGGCCCAACAATGGCAAGGCCCAGGCGACGCCGCGTTGCGGTTTGTCCTGTCTCACGATGACGAGCGGCTCTATTTTGCCGGCCGTGTGGCCGATGACACGCTGCTGACGGGCGACGGGCTGGAACTGCGCTTCGATACACGTTCTAGCGCTGCCCGCGCCGCCAACGGCGGGCTGAACGCCAAGCCGTTTGTCTTTAGGCTGTCCGCACCCGACAAATCTGGCAAGAACGCGCTGTCCGTGAGTGGGCCGCGCGAACTGGCGGATGCCAAGGCCGTCGGACTCCGTAGCGAGGATGGCTACGACTTGGAGCTATCGGTTCCGCTGGCCGGCTTGATGGCCGAACAAGGCCCGGACTGGCAAACATTTCAAGCCACGGCAGCCATCGTCGATATCGACGATGCCAACGAAAAGCCAGTGCGTGTGTTGTGGCGCGGCACGCCCGAACTCGACAAGCGCAACATCAACTGGGGACAGTTCGCGAGGTAGCATCAACACCCAAGCCGCCTACTCCGCTTCCGCCGAAAAAGTCAGCACCCCAAACTTATCCAACCGTGCCAACGTGAAGCGGACGCCGTTTTGGCTGACGGTGGCCGGCGTGCCGCCGGCGGCATCGGCCAAAGCACCTTCGATCCAGCGGCCCGAGTCGTTCCAGCCGGGAGCGAGCGCGTTGGCCAGCAGCAGCATGTAGAGCGATTCGGGAACTTCATAGGTGGGGGGGGGCGTCTCGTCGGTCTCCTTGGCGCGCACCACGCGCCGCGGCACGAGTTGCATGGTCAGGCAGGCCCACGACAAGCTTTCGGCGGGGCCTTGCAGTTCGACAAACACGCGGTCGCCGCTGAGCCGGCCGAAGCAGCGCTCCAGTCCGTCATCGGGGGTGATGGCTTCGTAGCGGAACCGCGGCTCCACCGGACTATCGAGTGCGGCTTGCAACCGGTCGCGCGACAGCCCCAAACCTGGCCCGTCGTGGCCGGGCTGGGCAATTTTGACGCTGGCCTCGTCGGGAACCTCCACGCTGGCCTGGTTAGTATCGACATTGCCGGTCACAATCCGATCGAGGGCCATCCCCACCAACAATCCCAACCCAGCCAGGCAAGCCCCGGCCAAGGCCACGGTTGAGGCAGGGTAACTGCGGTCGGTGAAGGAATTGGGCATGATTGAGTGAGTCCGTCATTCCAGTTGATCTTCATCCGCGCGAGGTTGTATCGCCTCGTGAAAGCCCATTCCGCGAGCCGGGCATTCCGAAGGCTACTTCGCCAGATACAAAAACGGCCGGCGGAACATGCCGCCCATGTGATGAGGGTTGTTCACACGCACCACGAAGTTGTTCTTGCCGGCTTGCAAGTGGCCGGCCAGATCGACATCCCATTCAAACCGGTAATCGTTATACCACCACATCTCGCGCTGCGGGCGGTTAGACACCAGATAGCCGTTGACGTACAGCCAACTCTCGGCGAACAGGCCGGGAAACTTCACATGCATCGGGCCGGCGGCCTGCTCGGCCGTAAGGTCCACTTCGGTCTGGTACCAGCAAATACCGTTGTAGTAGTGATAGTCGGGTGAAAGCACGCCTTGCGCCTGGGGATACAAGTCGGTGCGGAGCATTTCCCATTCATTTGGGTTGTTCATGTGGGCGGAGATAAGGTCGCTCTTGTCGGCGGCCTTCCACCAAGACAAGTCGGGCGTCTTTCGCGCCCAACTGCTAGCCAGACCCGTGTCGTGGGGATCGCGGCGAAAGGCCCACTCCAGCGGCAACCTTGCCGCCAGCGTCCCCTTGGTGCCGTTGGTGAACTCCAGCAATTCGCGGTATTGCTGCACCTCGCCCGGCCACCAGGCATAGCCCCCTTCGCCAATTTTCTCGTAGGTGGTAAAGGTGCCGTTCATTTCGGTCAGTTGCTTGCGGGCGGCCAGCCCGCGTTCTCCGGCGGCAACGGCGGCGGCGTAGTCGATGTCGCTAGCGGCGGCCTGGGTCATGGCCATGTAGTTGACAAGAACCTCGTAACCCAATCGCGTAAACTTCATGCGGCCGAGATACAACTGTTCGTTCCGCGACTTGTCGGGCTTGGCCGACAAGGCTTGCAAGGCGGCTTCGCCGGCCGCCAGGTGGCTGCCAAGTTGTGTCACGAGTTCGGGCGTATAGACAACCGGCGCGACGAAGAATTCGTGCTCGGTGGCGATGGATTCTTTCCAGGCATTGTTGATGGCACCCCAATACTGGGCCATCGGCTTGGCGGCCGGCCCGTAAAACTTGGGATAGAACTCGGCCAGCAGCTCATCAACATCGGCATCGGGATTCCAGTAGAGTTGGCCGCGAACATACAAATTAAGGAACGTGGTCGCCATCGCTCCGCGGCTCTCGGTGTCGACCCCCAGAATGCCCGCCTTTCGGTAGTGTTTGACCGCCTGGCGGATGGTTTCATACGACGGATTGGGAATATCCCGCCAGACCAACATTCCCTGGTCGTAGTCATAGATCACCAGCCGGCCTTGCATGACTTCAGCCCAGCGGTAGAGCATCTCCTTGTACTCTTGCTGCGGCGGAGAACGGGGATCGTCCATGCCATGTATGGGGTCGATATCGATCGGGGCCAGATAGGCCACCAGTGACTTCTCGGAGGTCAGCTTGCGCTGCGGTGGCAAGGTGATGTTGCTGTACGCCAGAAAGCCGATCTTAGCGTTGCTGCTGGGGTATTGCATTTGCAGGTTGGCTGCGACGTTGTTGTAGAACGTCAGAAAGGCGTCAGTGAGCGAGGGGACCATGAAATACTTGTCGCGCAAACCGGCCTTCAGCAAGTTGTCGGCGGGCGAGTCCGATTCGTAAATGCCGTCCTCCAGCCCCAGCGTAATCCGTTCGCCATTCTCAAAGGCCGGCGCTAGCTGCTTGGCTACATGCTCGGCGGTGGCTGGCTCGGCAATGGGGACATTGAAAATGGTCTTGCCCGGCGGCACCAGCGTCTGCGTATATTGCGCCAAGGCATGGCCTGAGGGCACGATCTCGTCGTTCATGAAATTGCGTCGCTGGAATTCGTCCTTGCCGGTGGTATCGCCCAGCCACGATAGCCAATACCGCCGCACCTCAAAGGGCGGCCCATAGGCGTAGTCCAGCGCATCGACCGACAACGACTTTTTCTCTGGAATGCACTCGCCAAATTCGGTGGGCAGATACCAGCGGCAGCCCATGCGGCGTAGCAATTCGGCGACGGCATAATAGTGGCTTTCGTCGTTGCTGCCGGCCAGGTAGACACGGTTGTTCGCCCGGCGCAGCACGATGGCATCGGACCGCAACACCGGAGTGGCCTTGGCCACTTTGCCCAGCGCGGCGTTCAGCGTGGCATCGGCGGCCAGCGCCTGTTGCCCCACAATCAGCACGGGCCCCTGGCCCGCCAGCGCGGCTTGAATGGCGGCATCGTCGGCTGCCAACGGCGCGGTGGAGCCGGTCATCAGCCCGATGCAGCGGACCATTTCGTCTGCCGCCCGTTTTTCCCACGGTCCCGCCTGAGGTGAAACCACCACGGTGGCCGCCGGCTTGCCCCGTTCCGCCAGTACCAGGGGGTCAGCCCCCCGCATCAGAACAGGTTGCGCCGCTGCCAGCAGCGTAAACAGGGCCATCCCAAGCAGGCGAATAGATTTCTGCATGAAAGAATGTCTCGCGAAAAGTGCGCCAATGGCGTATGTCATGGACAAGGGTATTGAATGGAGGCTCTAGTATAGGCAGACAGCCGGACGAAGGGTATTGTCCCCTTGGCCCGGTTGGTTACGGGGTTTTTGCACAATGCACCGGGTTGCTTGCCTCACTTGCAACGGCGGGCTAACGTGTTACGTGTAAGACACGGCAGGCCCGCTTCAGGCCTGCCTCTCGATATTTCATGTTCTCGTTCATCGCGGGGGAATCGATGCGACAATTTTTGCTTTTGTTGGCCTCCTTGGTCGCGGTCGCAATGTCTTGTTCTTGCGCGCTGGCGGAAGATGGCGGCCCGCCGGAAGGCTTCACCGCGCTGTTCAATGGCCAAGACTTTGCCGGCTGGAAAGTACCGGAGGGGGACAACGGCCACTGGAAGATCGTGGATGGGGTCATCGACTACGATGCCCAGAGCGAAGCGTCGGGCGAGAAGAGCCTGTGGACGGAGAAGGAGTACGGCGATTTCACTTTGCTGGTCGATTGGCGGATCAAGGAGACGCCGTACAACAACCCTAACGTGCCGATCGTGCTGCCCGACGGTTCGCATAAGCTCAACGAGCGCGGTGAGGAAATCCGCACCATCGTGCCCGATTCCGACTCGGGTATTTTTCTGCGCGGCGAAGGCAAGTCTCAGGTCAACATTTGGTGCTGGCCCATCGGATCGGGCGAAGTCTACGGCTACCGCATGGACAAGAGCCTGCCGGCGGAAGTGCGGGCAGGCGTCACCCCGCGCATTAACGCCGACCACAATATCGGCGAGTGGAACACCTTCAAAATCAAGCTCCGCGACGACCGGCTAACGGTGGCTCTGAACGGCAAGACCGTACTGGACAACGCCCAATTGCCCGGTATCCCGCCGCGCGGGCCGCTAGCCTTGCAGCATCACGGGTCGATGCAAGACGGCAAATGGACCAGTCCTCCGGCCTTGGTGCAGTTCCGGAATATCTACATTCGCGAGTAAGCCGGAATGTGACTTCGCAACTAGCGCAATTGCATGCTTGCGGCCTTCGTTGTCGCAGTTAGTCTTAGTTCGCAACAACAACCATGAGCGATTCACAGCGCCATGTAGAATGCACGATCCCGGTCTTGCCCGTCCGTGATCTGCTTCGCAGCATTGAGTTCTACACGGCAACACTGGGCTTCCAACTCGACTGGGGCGGCCAGCCAGGCTCCAAGGTTTGCTCGGTCTCCAGAGATAGTTGCGCTATAATGCTCTCGCAGGATTTTCAGAATGCTGGGGGCACTTGGGTCTGGATCGGAGTGGCGGACGATTCTCTGTTTCAAGACTACCGGAGCCGCGGTGTGAAGGTCCGGCAGAAGGCCGCCAATTACACATGGGCTTACGAAATGAAGTTCGAGGACATCGACGGCAACATCTTGTGGCTAGGGACCGAACCACGTAAGGACTTGCCATTGATCGATCTTCGCGCGGACTGACTTGCCCTTTCTCCTTCTCGAAACATGTTTCCATGACCACTCGCAACGCGTGTTTGGCTCTCACGGCATTGCATTTCCTATGCGTATGCGCGCTCTCCTTCGAAC
>JBFWUW010000030.1:0-74706 GCA_050247075.1 Pirellulales bacterium
TTCCAATTCTGAACCACCACATCGTCAAACCAAACCGTAATCGACCCGCGCTTCACCAGCGACTCGTTGTATTGCTTCCATTTCGTGATCTTGTACGACGCCTTCACTGCTGCAACCATATCACGTTCCTTCCGGCGTAAAGAGGGCGTCCGTTCGCTCGCTAAATTACGCAGGAAACTCAACGATTGTTCGACAAAGCCCCCAGTAGTCCCAGCCGGTCGGTACTCCGTAGCGTGCAATCGGATGGCTATGTGAGATCGGCGAAAAGACGGAGAGTCCGGCGCGAGTGATTGCCGCCGCTGCTTGGCACGCCTCTTCAAAGCGACGCTGACGCACGCGGGCATCCGGATGACTGTAGGGGCTGGCGAGATAGATCACATTGCACCTCCTGTCTGCCTGCTCGGGATGTCGATCAGGTCGGGCCGCAGTTCTTCGAAGTGCATGAGCGCCGTCAGGTTCCACACAGCGTGCGCCAAATGGTCCTCATCGGATTCGCCGGCCAGCCAAGAATTCACGTGCCGCAAGGCATGGTTCACCAGCGACGTTGCCGGAAAGCCGCGTTCCCAGTTCCGATCACCGTATTTTGCCGCCCCTTCCGCGCACGTTTGGGCCAGACGGCGCAGGCCGATGGGTGAGATCAAGTCATAGCGGGTATCTTCGGCGTCGGCCGAACGGACTGCACCCGTGCCATAGACCACGCGTTCGACATCGTGTTCGGTCATCATGCGCCGCCCCCTTCCCCGGGGCTGCAACGGCAGTCAACGATCGGCTGGTTGCAATCTGGGCATTCCGATTCGGGGTGTTGCTGGTCCATGTCTATTCGTCCCTCCTTGTGATTCGCAGGATGCTAAAACGGAATCTCGTCATCTCTGTATGTCGAAGTCGCTGCCCCGCACGGCTCTGGCATCGGCCCCAATTCGTACCCGACGATCCGCTCGTAGATTTCGCCGGCAACAGTTCGCACAGTGATCGTCTTAGTCGCTGCCACGCCACCCGCCTCGGCGATTTCGACAGCCCGCTCGGCCGTATCGGGCATCGGGTCTGGTGAACGTCGTCGCCACCAAGTGATGGCCTTCTGACGGGCAAATCCCGTGTGCTCGAAGCAAATCCATTCGCTCTTGATGTCGTTGAGTGCGATCTGATAGTCGACCCGCATGGTTTTTGGATCACCATCGGCAGCGCCACGCTTCGTATGCACGCTGTAGTACGTGGCGCGGACGGTATATGTCGCGGTCGAGATCTGGCCCGTCAGAATGCCGGCGTCGCTGGCCTTGGCGTCGTGTTTGACGCGATCGGGCGGCGGGAAGACAAAACCGCACTCAGGACATGTGGCAAACCCCGCGGCGACTAGCCGCCCGCACTGCGGGCACTCCTTGGCCGGCGCTTCACCATTGCCCAGCCCAGGTCGATCTTTGATTTGCAGTTGGTCCACGGGACCGTGGCGCAGCACATTGCCGCCGAAGTCGAGAACCAGGCAGTCCTGCTTGCCGGGATGCAACCGGAAACCGCGTCCGACCTGCTGGTAATAGAGTCCCGGCGAATTGGTTGGACGCAGCAACACAATGCAGTCGATCCGCGGTGCGTCGAAGCCAGTCGTCAGAACATTCACGTTGACCAGGTATTTCAGCGGAGAGCGATCCTGAAACAAATCGGTCGGCCCTACACCGCGAAAGCGAGATAGCAGTTCTGCCCGTTCGCCAAGCGGCGTTTGGCCGCAGACGAAACCGCAATCGACGCCGTGCTGGTCGCGAAGCACTCGCTGTACGTGCCGCCCATGTTGAACACCTGCGGCGAAGATCAAACATGCCTGGCGATCCTGGGTTAGCGACATGATCTCGCCACAAGCGGCTTCAACCAACCGGTCTTGGTCGACCAGTTGCTCGACTTCGTCCGCCATGAACTCGCCACCGCGAATGTGCAGTTGCGAAATGTCCGGTTTGTGACGCCCGGCTTTCGTGATCAACGGGCAGAGGTAGTGCTGCGAGATTAACTCGCGGACACCGATCTCGTAGCAGATCGCATTGAGTAGTCCGCCGTCAGTGGCCAGCTGGCAGATCGCTCCCGAGTCGAGCCTGAAGGGCGTGGCCGTGAAACCGACCGTCCGCAAATATCGATTGACGACCTTGGCGTCCTTCAAGAACCGCACGTACATCGTGTCGTCGGTCCGCGGCACCACGTGGCATTCATCGACCAGGATGAGATCGAATGGATCGAGTTCGCAGGCCCGCTTGTAGATGCTCTGAATACCAGCCACGAGGATTGACGTATCGGTGTCCCGTCGTCGCAAGCCGGCCGAGTAAATTCCAACCTTCAGGTCCGGCGCAATCAGCCGCAACTTCTCGACCGATTGTTCGAGTAGTTCCTTCACGTGCGCCAGGACCAACACGCGACCCTGCCAGCGTTGCACGGCATCTCGACAGATGGTGGCCATGACCGGCGTCTTGCCGCCAGCCGTTGGAATCACCACGCACGGGTTATCGTCGTGATCCCGCAAGTAGTGATAGACAGCTTCGACAGCCGCCGTCTGGTAGGGACGCAATTCCACGATCGGTTCCTTACATCTGGTCGTCATCGGGCAGCAACTCGAAATCCGGTCCAAGCAATGCGAATCCGTCTTCCAACCGCTCTCCGAACGGCGGTCGACGTACTTGCGGCTCGCATTCGCGACGATTGGCGGCCTCGATCGCCGCTTCATGCCGGCGACTGCAGTGATGATTGGCCAGGCCGTCGCGACCATGGCGCTGCGAGGATTCGATCGGCTTCCCGCAGGAAACGCACCGCTGCACGTTGCCGCGTCGGACTCGGTCTTGGCTTTCGCGGGGGGCTGACCTGGACATGACTCTCTCCTCCATGACCAACAATGCGGACGAATACTTTGCCACCCGACAACGGCTCGCGCTTCCAGACGTCGAGATGCACGATCTGGCTATCGTCGTAATAGGCGCCACCGTGCGCGAGCGCATCCAGCAACGCTTTCTGCGTGTTGTCGCAATCGCGACGGCGATGATCGGGCGGATACAGATCGACAAACACTTCCAACGGACCAGCGATCGGCCGGATGCCGTGAGCCGCCAGGATCGAGCAGACCGCGGCGCGGAATGCCCGACCCTTGCGGTTGATGAGCGTCCTTGCTCCAACCCGCCGCCAGTAATGGTTCACCGACGGCGGATACGGCAGTTCCAGTTCGGTCACGACGGTCGTCTCCAAGGCGGTGTGTTCTTGACCGCTTGCTGCGGCTGCCCCGGTTCGGCCTCGGCCTTGGCGTAGCCCTTGACCTCGTTGGTCAGCTCGTCGCTGTCGGCCCGGCGCTTGCACTTGACCGTGATCAAGAGCGGCAAGTTGTGCAGTTCCGCGCTATCGCCGGGTGTCATCACGCCGACGGCCCGGCAGATGGCCGACAACTCGGCCTGCGCGATCTGCACCGCCGTGGCATTGGGGTTATTGAGGTTGAGCCGCGCCCAGACGAAACGCCCCTTGAATTCGCCTTCGAGAACCTGGAACGCGAGTTGCAAGTAACTGCCAGCCCCCGACTTGGTTGGTTTCATTTCCGTGTCGGTGATCATGGCCAGGTACTTCCCGGCCGGGATCGGTTCAAATTCGGTGGTCGGATCGACCTGGTTGGCGTTAAAGCCATTGAGATCAGCCATGTGCGACGTCTCCTGAGATGTGGGTAGTGGGATTGGATGTTGACGGTTCCGCGGTGCCGGCCAGGATGCCGCCGATGATGGCGTCCCAGGTCAGCGGGATTTCTGGTTTGAGTCGGTAGCGGTTCTTGGCCACGCAGGAGGGGCCGCCGACAGTTCGCAACACGCGCTCACCGCCGCCTGCACCGACCGCCGTGGCAATGGCCCTTTGCCGGCCAAAGCCGGCGTCCTCGGACCGAGTCACGAAGCGGCGCGTGGCGAAGAGCACGGCGTCACACCACTCGGTGATCAAGGCCGCGGCGTGCTTATTGAGGCGCGGCGAGTAGCGGTCGTAGGCCGGCGCTTCCGGATCTTCGAACCGTTCGACCTTGGCGTGCGCCGTGAGGAACACCAGCATCTGGCGTTCGTAATGCAGGACGATCAGGCGATCGATCAATTTGCGCCAATGGTCGAGCGACAGCACGTAGCCCTTGCCGTACCCGCCCCCGACCTTTTCGATGGTCGTGACCGATTCGCGTTTGCAAACCACGTCCCAGATCATCCGCTCCAGCCAATCGAGCGAATCGATCACGACTGTTTCATACGGGTGCGCGTCGGTAGCCAACTCCGTCAGAGCGGCAATGACCTCATCAAACGACCGGGCCAAGGGGAACTTGTCGCAGTTGATTTCGCCCAGACCATCCTCGGTCTGGATGAAAATCGGCCGCGGGGTATTGGCGGCCAGCGTACTCTTCCCCACGCCTTCGATGCCGTAGGCCATGATTCGCGGTGGCATTTGGGTGCGGCCACTGTGGATTTGTTGCATCAGTCCCATCGCAGGTATTCCTTTCGTTGCAGTTGCTCGTAAAACCTCGGCCTGGCTGAGCCGCTTCGCTCCTTCGTTGCGGCTCAGCCGACGGCCGGTATGAAACACGTGACGAGCAGGCGGGCACAGGGAGTCCGGTCAGTCAGTCGTGCCAATGTCCATTGGCCTCGTAGCAGTGACACGCCATCCCACCTGCTCGTCACAAGACATCAAATGAAGTCAAACAGTCGTGGTTCCTCGTAGCCGGTCGGCCAGCGTTCTTCAGCCAGGCAATTCCGCAGTCGATCGATGGCCGCTTCGTTCTCACCCTGTGCCGTCGCCAGCACTTCGGCCGACACTTTCCAGACGCCGCAGCGATACGGTTCCTTCTTTTCGATCGCGACCAGGTGGATCGGCATACGGATGCCGAAGACTTGCGCCAGCACGGCCCGATAGAACGCCAACTGGTGGGCGTAGCCGTAGCGCCTTGCATCGGCCTCGAACCAGGTGAGGTCGTCGCACGTTTTGAGGTCGACGATCCCCTGGTGCGAATCGAACCAGTCCATGCGGATCTGGCAGGGCATGCCGCAGTAATCGGCTCGCACCACGCCTTCCGCTTCTCCCTCGGCAAGCAGCCCCATCGCGGCGGAGTGCGTCTGCACGGCCTGGTTCATACGGGCGATGATCTCGAACTGGCTCTCGCTCAAGACCGGCTTGCCTTGTGCCTCAGCCCATTCCGCCCAGGCCTTGGTGGTGGGACCGTATGTCACGCCGGTCTTAGGGTTGACCGGCCCGCCGACAGCGAATTCTGCCTCGAAGCGGTCCAATCCCTCGAGAATCAGCACATGGGCAGCGCGGCCAAGCAGGTAGGCGGGCCGATCCTCATCAGGCACCTGGCCGCGCCGCTTGCGGTGGTAGAGCAATGGGCACTTGCGAAAGTCGGCCAACTGGTGGCTCGACAAGAATTCGCCGGCCTTGGCGTGATAAACGTCGGCGGGCTCGCGAATTAGAAGCGGCGGGCATTCGGCAACAGACATGGGCAGGCTTCCCTTTTTCGGTCGGCACCTGCGGAACCGGACACACTCGTGTTCCGTTTTTCATTCCGCGGCAATCGCGTCCCTTCAAAGAGTTATTAGCCGGATTTGCCTCTCGCGCTCCGGGCTTCGCGTTGAGTCACCTGACCGGTCACCTGACTGAAATTCACGCCATGTTTCAGTCACCTGACCGGTCACATGGTCACTTTTAGGTCTACATACAAGGCCAGCACTCGCCACGACAATTGCTCACTCAGTGGACGAATCGACGAACCAGTTGCGGAGATCACAGTCATGCAAAACCCCTACGAAGGACTTTTGGACGCGGGGCAAGTCGCTCTCATCCTGCGTCGCGCCAAGCGGTACGGCTGGCGCGGCCAAGATCTGGATGACGCAGTTCAAATGGTCGCCATCGCCTTGCTCAAGTTTCGTTTTGACCCCGCGCGATCGAATGGCGCTAGTGAAGAAACGGCAGTGACCAAAGTCATCGATCACTGCCTCACGGCCTTGCGACGACGCGAAAACCGACATCAAGCGCGCAAGGATCGGCTGCGCCAGATCGCTCTTCCCGAGACCATTGATTCCGGCGATGCCCAGGTAGACGCAGCCCTCGACGTTCAGCAGGTGTTGGGCGATCTGTCCTCGCGAAGTCAACAGATCTGTGACTGCCTGCGTCGCGGGCTGTCGATCCGAGAGACCTGCCAGTCCCTCGGTCTTTCATGGCGGGCAGTGCAGCACGAGTTGAACATTATCCGACACCGGCTAACTGCCTGCGGGCTCGCATCGGCCGAGGGCCAGGTCGAGGTGGCCGCATGAGCGACAACAACGATGGGGTGATTGGTCCAATTTTGATTTCTGCCAAGCAGGCGTCCGCAATATGCGGCAAGTCGCTGCGGACCTGGCGGACATGGGACTCGGCGGGGTGGATTCCCAGGCCCGTGCGTATCGGCCGCTCGACATTGTGGCGGGCCGATGAATTGCGGGCGTGGGTCGCAGCAGGTTGCCCGCGTCGCAAGCAGTGGGAGGCGGCGCGGAAGTTGGGAATTGGTACTTGAGGACGGGCGGGAAACGAGGAAACTGTCCACCTGCCCGGACCCGACGAAACGGGGACCGGAATTATTCGGAGAAACTTGCATGGCGAGTCTGTACAAGAAGCCTGTTTTCATCGCCGACCCCAAGACAGGGCGGAAGACCAAGACAAAGTCCAAGAAATGGTGGGGCCGCTTCCGCGACGCCACGGGATGTGAAAAACGCGTGCCGCTGGCCGCCGACAAAACGGCCGCCCAAACGATGCTCAATGAGCTCGTCTGCCGTGAAGAGCGAAAAGCAGCCGGGCTCATCGATTCATTCGAAGAACACCGACATCGTCCCATGAGCGACCACATTGCCGCCTTCAAACGCCATTTGGAGGCGCGAAACAATACGGAAAAGCACATCGAACTCACGTGCTTCCGGCTGGAAGCCCTGTTCGAGGGTTGCGGATTCAAAATGCTGAACGATTTGCACGCCGGCCAGGTTGCTGAATGGCTGGCCGAGCGGCGACGTGTCGGCAATTACAAACTCGAGAAGCGGACGATGAAATTCGGAATGCGCACCAGCAACTACTATTTGACGGCAGCCAAGCAGTTTGGCAGTTGGATGGTGCGAGACCGACGACTTCCAGAGAACCCCTTCACGCCGTTGGCCGTGCTGAACCCACGTATGGACGTGCGGCGAAAACGACGAACGCTCCAGCTGGATGAAGTTGCGCAGCTGCTACAGACGACCCGTACCCGCAAACCATACCGCAGACTTTCCGGCAACGACCGCGCCATGCTCTACCTCGTGGCGCTGAACACAGGATTACGGGCCAACGAATTGGCCAGCCTGAACGTCGACAGTTTTGACCTCGACAGCAATCCGGCCACCGTCACGGTCCAGGCAGCCTATTCGAAGCACCGCCGCCAAGACGTTCTACCGCTCCGTTCAGACGTAGTGGAACAGCTCAAGGCATTCTTCGCCGGCCGCCGCGGTAAGGGCAGACGTGGCCGCGTTTGGCCACATACGTGGGTGGAGCGATCAGCGCAGATGCTGAAAAAAGACCTCGAAGCTGCCAAAATTCCCTACAAAGATGACCAGGACCGAGTCTTCGACTTCCACGCTCTACGGCATCAATTTATCTCCAATCTGGCCCGCGGAGGGGCGCACCCCAAAGAGGCGCAGGCCTTGGCACGGCACTCGACGATCACGCTGACGATGGACCGCTACACGCACCTGGGGCTCGTCGACATGACCGCCGCCCTGGATCGACTACCGGCGATTCCAAACGCGACCCCCAGCTCGGAGAGCGCAGTTCCGTCGGCCACGGGGACGGATGGTGCCGCGCAGACCGCGAGTGAGGCTCCCAAAAAGGTGCCCACTATGGTGCCGTCGGGTGCCAAAATGGGTGCCAAACGGCTCGCATCGGGATGGGATCAGGCTGCACGAAATTGCACCAAACCCACGTCGGCGGAGGCGTCCAGAAACGCAAAAAGCCCCGAGGAAACTGGGGCTTTTCGCACGCGATCGCATCGCGATGCATCGAATTGCTTGAGTAGCGGCGGAGGGATTCGAACCCCCGACACGCGGATTATGATTCCGCTGCTCTAACCAGCTGAGCTACGCCGCCAGACCCGCGTGGCGCGGGTGGTTTGGCAAAGTTAATCTTGGCAAAGTTAATCTTGGCAAAGTTAATCTTGGCAAAGTTAATCTTGGCAAAGTTAATCTGAGGGATGGCCCTACCGCCATCATTCCGCGGAAAAACCCGGCCCGTGGGAGGAGCCAAACAGTCCCCCAGCTTACCAGGAAAAACATCGGCGGCAAGCGGAGGAAGGGCGACCGGGACGTGGGAAACATGGGGACGATGGCGGGTGGATAGGGGGAGAAACGGCGGGGGCCATTGTCAGCGGCGAAACGAATGCCCCAGCCAAGTCATCGCACCAACCGGCAAGCCCGATGGGCCGGCTGGCATGGAATAAAAACGCAACTGGGCCTTCCCAGTTGGGAAGGCCCAGTCACTCTCGCCTTTGATCCTTTTCTTCCGGGTCCCGCCATGTTTGCTTGAATGGGCAGCGGTTCGTCCTTTGCCCGCCGCGCGACGGGATTGGAACGTCGATACCGCGTCAAGCCTGCACGGCGGGAGCCGTGCGGCTACGTTAGCGGACGATTCGCCGTCGGAGACGACGCCTACTAACGCCGTCAGAGATGGCTCATGCGAAGATCGGCGATGGAATCACCTGTGACGGAAGTGCGGGATACGGGGTCAATCCTTGACTTTTTCCCGCAACTCTTTGACTTCCCGCCGCAGATTTTCAATCTCTCCGCGAAGTTCCTGCAGAATCCGGGCCAAGTCTTGTTGTGGGCCTGGATCGGGGCGGCGGTCGGCACCTTCTCGCCGTTCACCCCCTTCACGTCGTTCTTCGCGACCGGCTGGCCGGTCGCGGTTCCCTTCACCATCGCGACGATCACGGCCTTCGGGCGGACGGTCGCCTTCACGGCGATCTCGGCCTTCTGCTGGACGATCACCCTCGCGACGGCCTCCTTCCCGACGATCACCGTCTCGGCGATCGCGGCCTTCTGGCGGACGGTCGCCTTCACGGCGTTCCCCTTCTGGCCGGGGCCGGTCCCCTTCGGGCGGACGACGGCCTTCGCGATCAGGGGCGGGTGGCCGGGGCTGTCCTTCCGGCATGGGGGGCAAGCCCAGGGCTTGTTCCAATTCGCGAACCTCCTGCATCAGTTTTTCGGCCAGGTCCGCTTTGCCGGCGGCCCGCAGGTTGTCGGCCGCGCCCCGCAAATGGCGAAGCTTTTGTTCGGGCGGAACCAGCTTTGCCTGGAACGGTTGCATGGCTTGTTTGAACTCGCGTTCAAGTCTTTCGGCGTCATCCATCTTGCCATCGTTTCGCGCCTTCAGATATTGCTCGAATCTTTCGGCGATCGGTCCGCGGGCTTCCTCGGGCAGTTGCGGTAAGATCTGCTTGAGCATATTAGACATTGCGCCTTGATACTCTTTTTCCAAGCGATCGGCGTCCTCGTTCTTGGACTGTTCGCGCAGGCGGCGAATCTCCTGCTTGAGGTTTCCCAGTCGGGCTTCAATATCACCCTCGACGCCAGGGCGGCGTTCGGGCGGTCCCCGACGGTCCCCTTCGGGGTTTCGGCGTTCGCCATCGGGCTTATCTCGCCGTTCGCCCTCAGGCGGGCCACGCCGTTCATCGGGACGAGGCGGCGGGGGAGGGCCAGGAGGGGCCTCGCGTTCCGCGGGCGGAGGGGGCGTGGGTACGTCTCCCTCGTCCGCGACAGCCGAATTGGCCGCCGTGCTCAGGGCCGCCACGATGGCCATGCCGCCCAACGATCTTCTCCATGCTTGTCGAATAGTCATCCGCGATTCTCCGTCGAAGTGAAAAATGGAACGACGAACCCCGGCCGTACTAGCCAAGGCAACCGCCGCCAGAAGAAATGCAACCGTGCAAACGATCAACCCTCCGCCCCGTTTCGCCCGCCAAACGCGGCCGTGCATGTTCAACAGCCGCGCAACGCGGCGTCCCAAGCTGGAGCGAAAGCCTCCTCCCTCGATCCCATTCCAGCCCAGCCTTTGCGATTGAAGCAACGTTTGCCCCACGGAGACCAGGCAGGCGGCCAACGTCTGGGGACCATCGTCGAGCAACAGGCTGGCTTCATCAGCAACGGCCTCGCTGGCGGCATCCAGCTTGCCGCGCGACCACCACGCCAAAGGCTGCCACCACCACAAGGCCGCCGCGATATCGGCCAACAATCGCCAAGCCGGATCGCCCGCCGCCAGATGCGCTAACTCGTGCGCCAAAATCGCGTCTTGCTCGGCCGGGCTAAATTGTTGCTGGAATCCGACTGGCAAGCCCACCGTGGGCCGCCGAATTCCAAAGGCCACGGGACCAGCCAGACCGGGCAACGCCAGCAATCGAAAGCCGCCTTTCAAATGCAAGCGGCTGGCCAACCCAGCGGCGCGCCGCTGGCAAGCCGGATCCACTGGCATGGCTCGCCGGACCAAATGCCGCAACCGCAGCCAACCAATACACCAACGCAACAGGCAAAACGCGGCACCCAGGCCCCACACGGCCAGCGGCCATTGGGGAATATTCTTCACTGCCGGCTGGCTGTCTTGGACAACATCTCTGAGAGGCACCGGTTTATTCGATGGAACCGCCTGTGCCGAGCCGCTCACGGTTGGCGAAAGAGACGGCACGGCGGAAGCTTCCAGCTCTACGGAATAGAATACAGCGGCGGGCAGATCGTCCGGCTGAGCTGCCGATGGCTCTACATCGACTATGGCCAACAGGCCGGAAGCCGGCGATTCCAAGGAATCCGCCGTGAACCGGGCATCGGCACCGTCAATCGGCATCGCCGTATCGTGGCGAACGATAACCTTTTCGGAATCGATCGCGACAGCAGGCCGCCACCACTCCCTTGTCCAAGATACCGCCAGGTCGCCGACCCCTACCGCTTCCATGATCAGTAACGCCAGGCTGCCCACTAAGGCGGCCTGCCAGCAGCCGCGCTGCCAACGGGCCGAGCTGCCTCGTGCCGCCAAGAACGCGGCCACGAGTACGATGGCTGTCGAACCGCCGGCCAGTAACGCGCAGCGTTCCACCCAAAAAGCACCTTCCAGCCAGGCAACTTGCGCGAGAGCGTTCATGGCTTTTTCTTTCGCGAGGCGATCAGTTGTTCCAATTCTCGCAATTCGTCGGGGCTGATTTCACGCGAGGCCAGCAAATGGCTGACCATGTCGGCAAGGCTGCCGGCGAACACGCGGTCGAGCAGGTCATCGGCCAGGCCGCCGGTAACATCATGCTCCGCAACCGCGGCGGAGTACACAAAACTGCGCCCTTCATTCTGGTGCGAAACCAGCCCGCGCTCTTCCATCTTTCTCAACATGGTGGCAATTGTGGTGTAGGCCAGGCCCGAGTCGGGACCGAGCGCATCTTGCACCTCGGCCACGCGGGCGGAGCCGCGCTGCCACAAGACTTTCATAATCCGCAATTGCAGGTTGCCCAAGCGAATGGGCCGGCCGCGCTTCATGCAATGACCCTCCGAGAAGTAAACTACCGCGGTAATACTACCAGAGTAGTAAATGGCTGGCAAGCGAATTGTGGCAAGAATTTCCGCGTAGGCGATCCACTGGCCGTGGTGTGGGCTTTAGCCCACATGATGTCCATTCGTGGGCTGAAGCCCACGCCACGAAAAATTGGGACGTTATCACAATGGTCAAGCCAATGGAGGCAGGCGTTCAACAAAGCGGTCGAGCTTCGTGCGGTCGCGCAGGGGCGGGCCGTGGCCAAAACATACCAGGCGCGGTTCCAGCGCCGCCAATTTCCGAATCGAGCGGCGGTTCTCGGCCACATCGGTGCAAAAGAAACCGGGGGGCTCGTGGATTCCCGGCCAGGCCGTCAACAAGTTCATACCGTTTAGCACGTCTCCCACGATGGCCACTTTATCGTCGTCGCGGAAGAGAATGATGTGGCCTGGCGTATGTCCCGGCGCGGCGATCACGCGAAAGCCCGCCACATCGTCGCCCTCTTGCAAGACCCGGTCGACGGAATGCGGGGGCCCGGCCCAGGCCCAGGTGGAACAGCGGATGATGGCATTTCGCGGCTGCATGGGCCGTTGGCCTTGCATGGTGGGGACATCTTCCGCGGGGCAAGCCAACGGAACAGCGTACTTCTGGCAAACCAGCCGGGCGGAGCCTTGGTGGTCAGGATGGACATGCGTCAAGGCCAACATCGACAACCGGCGGCTGCCGAGGTTTTTCACGATGCGGCGGCCGGCCCAGCGCGTGGCGGCGTCGATGAGGACATCGCCAATCAAATAGACATTAATGGCATGGGGCGGAAAGCCGCTAAGCTGCCAAACATGCGGGGCAAGTTCGCGCATGCCTCTATAGCACCTTGGCGAGGGCACCGTTCGTCAGCAGGCTGACGATGGCCGAATGCACCAATTCAACCGAACGATGGCCATCCAGTACATGGATGGAGGGATCGGCGGCGGCTAATTGCAAGAACACCTCGCGGGCGGCAGCCAGCAGGTCGGCCCGTTCAAACTCGTTGGGGATGTCGCCGCGGGTCTCTCGAATGCGCACCAATGAAACCGCCGGATCGCAGTCGATCAGCAGCACGGCTTGAGGCTGGTAGAACTGGCGCTGCATTTGCGCGGCCAGTTCCGCCACGTCGGCCCCGCGCGATCCCTGATAGGCGATGGTGGAAAAGTAGTAGCGGTCCAACAAGACAATCGCGCCGCGTTCCAGGGCCGGCCGAATCACTTTGTCGGTGTGTTCCTGGCGGTCGTTGATGAAGGCTTGCAATTCCTCGGGCAAGGTCAAGCGGCCGGTCAACGCGGACTCGCGAATCAACTTCCCCCATTTGCCGTCGGTCGGCTCGCGCGAACAGACCAGGTCCGCGCCGCGCTCGGCCAGCACTTGCCGCAACAGGCGGACTTGCGTGGTCTTGCCGACGCCGTCGATCCCCTCGACCGCGATCAATGTACCGGTAGGTGAAATCATGATAGGTGCATGGTAGCCAAGACGCGGCGAGGCGGCGAGGGGGCGCACGTCATTCGTCCATCGGGCCTGGCGGCTCGTCCGCCAGTGGCGCTACATGGCACTGGTCCACTGGCGGGCAAGCCGCCAGTGGTACCGTAATTGCTAACCATGAGGAATCTGTTGTCGAATCTTGCGCCACAGCCACCAACCGGGAAGCATGAAAACCGTTGCGGCCAGAAGGCTGCAGACCACGCCCGACCACTTCTGTTGGGCCCAGTTTTCGCCGCGGGCAGGAACAACAGCCACAATGGCCGCCACCAAAATCATGATTCCACCGGCGAACAATGAAAATGCCAAAGCCCCCTTGAGCAGGCAGCCCCAGGTAGCACGATCGTCCGTCACCTGGTATTTGGGCCGGGCAATGACTGGCGGAGGACCACTGGCCCGCAACACTGGCGGGGGATTAGGAGCGGCTCGCGGTTCTTCGGAGTCCGCTTCCGTAGCCGAGATTGGCGGTGGTTCCGCGGCAGGAACCGAAACCGCCGCCGCGTCTTCCGTGGGCAATGGCGCGACCGGGGCTTCACCGGGCGGATCAGCCACGGGAGGCACGATGGCCGCGGGGGTCGGCGCAAGAATGCGTGTGGTAGCGGTGATGGGCAATAATTGCCCGCACGACGGACAGGGGGCCTGGCCGCCAACGTAGTGCGAGTGCGTGCGAAACAGCAGCCCGCACTGCCGGCAAGTTACTAGCACCTGGGGCGATATTCCGCGTGCATCGGTCATGGGGCAAGCCGGACCGGCTGAACGTCAAGCCTGAACCAGCGACTCGAACCGGCCAAAAACCATGCGGCCGGCGCTGGTTTGCAAGACGCTCGTCACCGTAATGTGGACGAGTTGATTGAGGTAGTCGCGCCCCCCTTCAATGACGACCATCGTTCCGTCGTCCAGGTAGCCTACCCCTTGGCCGGCCCCTTCGCCCGGCTTCATCACCCGCACGTCAAAGGCTTCGCCCGGCAGAAAGACTGGCTTCAGCGCGTTGGCCAAATCGTTGAGATTGACGACTCCCACGCCATGCAAGCGGGCCACCTTGTTGAGATTGTAGTCGTTGGTCACGACCTTTCCGTCCAGGTGGCGGGCCAGTAACACCAGCTTCATATCGACGGGCTGGCCGATAAACTCCGGCAGTTCACGGTCGAAAATCTGCAGATCGACGTCGTCGTTGCTTCGCAGCTTGTTGAGAATATCCAATCCGCGCCGGCCACGGCTGCGGCGGGTGCGGTCGGAACTATCCGCGATGGCCTGCAATTCACTCAGGACAAAGCGGGGCATGATGATCTGCCGGTCAATCAGTTTGGTATCGACAACATCGGCGATGCGGCCATCGATGATGACGCTGGTATCCAGGATATACGGCTTGAGGCCTTTGACTTCCTTGGAGAACTCCACGTAGGGGATCAGGAAGCGAAAGTCGTTCTTGGTTTGCAGCAGCAAACTGGTGCAGGCGTAGCACAAAGAAACGCCGCCGACGAGTTGCACGGCCTCTTGTCCCTCCTTCGAGAGTGGCAGCGGCTGCAGCGCCAAGCCCAGCAAGTACGTCAGAAACAGGCCCACCAGCACGCCAAAGTAAACGGCCGAGATCGTGCCGACCTGCTTGCGCGGGGCCAACATGTCCAGCCCAATCACCGTTATGGCGGCAGCCATCACACCGCCAAACACCACAAACGCCAGGTAGGGCGGCTGGGCAATGTCGTACCGTTTGATGAGCAAGATGCTCAACCCGGCCGCGACCAGCAAAAAAGCCAACCGCAATATGAATAAGGCCCTGCTTGGCATCGACTGCTCCGACGAGGTAGGGACAGTCATTGCTCCACCGCAGCAACTGCCGTAGCGCCATTCTACTCGACGGAACGCCGCTGCCTACCCTGGACGGGGGTTGGTGGAATGGTTGTCCAAACCGCGCGATTACGACGTGCGGCTCTTTCCTGATTCGCGGGCGGCAACTCCAGCGCCGATGGAAAAGGTACCGCGCGAAATGCCAGGCGTTCGAATCGCCTCTTACGAACCGCGCGGCAGGCGGCACAATTGAATGATCTCATCGACAACTTGCCGAGGCGTTTTGCCGTCGGTGTCGATGATGACGGTCGCGCATGCTTGGTACAGGGGCGTGCGGGCCGCCAGCAACTGGCGGACTTCCGCGGCTCCTCCGGCGACGGTTAAATTCGGCCGCCGCTGGGCCGTGGCCGCGTCGGACTCCACCCGCGCCAAGATGGCCTCTGGCGAGGCGCGCAGCCACACGGCCCGCCCGCCGGCTTGGATGGCCCGGCGGTTCTCTTCCCGCAAGACAGCGCCGCCGCCAGCGGCCACAACCGTCTTTTGCCGTTGGCAAAGATCGGCGATGACCTGGCATTCCAAATCGCGAAAGGCCGGCTCGCCTTGCTCGGCAAAAATGGCCGCGATGGACTTGCCCGCGCGCAGTTCCAATTCTACGTCGGCATCGGCCCAATCCCATCCCAGCGACAAGGCCAGGTGCTGGGCCACCGTGCTTTTGCCCGTTCCGCGATAGCCGATCAAGATCAGGTTAGAGCCGGGCATGGTCGATGTTCTTGTTGGCTGCCGCTATCCCTTGGCCGGCCCAATCGCCCGCTTCAGCGTTTCGCGCATCAGTTCCTCGGGCGCTGCCTGGCCCGTGAACAGCTTGTACTGCAACGCGGCCTGGCCGATGAACATATCCACGCCGGTCACCACCGTGCAATTGCGGTTGCGGGCCTCTTTAATCAGCAGCGTCGTTTCTGGATTGTAGACCGTATCGAACACCACCATGCCCGGCTTCAGCCGATGCTTGTCGAACGGGCTTTCCGCCACCTGCGGATGCATGCCGACCGGCGTGCAATTGACCAGGATATCGACGGAAAAAGAATGCCGCTGCTCCCAATCGACCGCGCGGCACTTAACCTGCTCGGCCAGCCTCTCGGCCCGGGCCAGCGTGCGGCTGCTGATGGTCACCCGCGCGCCTTCTTGCTTCAGCCCATAAGCCACGGCCAGCGCCGCTCCGCCGGCACCCAGCACCATGGCACTTTGATTGCGGAGCGATCCGTGCGACTTTTTGAGACTGGCGATGGCGGCCTGGTAGTCGGTATTGTAGCCGGCCCGCTCGCGCCCCTCGAAGACCAGCGTGTTGGTCGCGCCAATATTCTTGGTGGCCTCATCGGGCCGCGACAGCGCCTGAAACACGGCCTCTTTATGGGGAATGGTCACACTCAACCCGCGAATCCCCAGTTCCTGGCAGTCGTCCAGGAAATTTGCCAGATCCTCGCGCGCGACGCGAAAAGGGACGTACACCTTGTTCAGTTTCTGGTAACGAAAGGCGGCGTTGTGGATCAGCGGGCTATAACTATGCCCGATCGGATCGCCAATCACACCGTAAACCTCGGTCTGGCTGTCGATGGAGGGGTAATTGTAGATGTTGACCATCTGGTCGTAGCTGAGTTGCCCGGGAGCCAGCGTCCGCTCGATATGAAACGTGGCGTACGTCAGCGGCGCGCCAAATTTTCCGGCCAGAATGCGCGACGGCGTGCCGATATCCCCCATGCACAGGCCGACCGTCGGGATTTTGGCGTCCTTGATCAACCGCAGCATGCGGACGTTGTCGTGCGGGTGGTTGGCCAGCGTGGCAATCTTGACGATGTCGGCATCCAGCGCCGCCAGCCGCGCATGGATAGCGCCCAAATCCTCGGGCGTGCGCACAAAATCGTGCAGGCTGATGATCCGCTTGGTCTTGCCATACCGGGGAATGCTGGCGGCGATGTCTTCCTCCAGATCGACGTAGTCCGCGCCGCTGGCGATGGCCGACCGCAGCAACATGCGGCGGGCCTCCTCGGTGCCGGCGAACTTGCCCCCTTCGCGTTCGCGACGGCAGGTAATAATGACCGGGCACGGACGGTCGTTCAGCAGCCGCTTGATGTCGACCGCCGACTTGATGTAGTCCAGCCGCAGTTCGACCAGCTTGGCCCCTTGCTCGACCAGGTGTTTGTGTTCCGCCAACACATGGCGATGCCTGCCACGGCCAATGCTTACACAGATCATTTGACGCGGCTCACGAATGTTGCCCAGGACGGACTGTAACTTAACAAGGATCAGGCAACTATTTCACATCCACCCATTGGCCGCTCTTGGCACTGGCCAGCACGGCGTCGCAAATCTTTTGCGTCTCGAGCGCGCCGCGGAAGTCGGGCAGGGTTTCCGCGCCGGTCTCAATGTCTTTCATGAAATCGGCCACATGATGCACAAAGCTGTGCTCGTAGCCAATCTGCAGGCCCGGCACCCACCACTGCTTCATGTAGGGGTGTTCGCCGTCGGTCACATGGATCGACTTCCAGCCCCGTACCGGGCCTTCGTCCTTGTAGTCGAAGTAGCTCAAACGGTGCAGGTCGTGCAAGTCCCAGGCGATCGAGGCGTTCTCGCCGTTGATCTCAAAGGTGTACAACGCCTTGTGTCCGCGGGCGTAGCGGGTCGATTCAAAAATAGCCAGCGAGCCGTTCTTGAAGCGGCATAAAAACGCGCAGGCGTCGTCGATGCCGACTGGTTGCACCTTGCCGGTCAGCGCGTGCTTGCGCTCCTTGACGAAGGTCTCGGTCATGGCCGTTACGCTTTGCACCGGGCCATTCAGCCAGATGGCCGTATCGATGCAGTGGGCCAGCAAGTCGCCCGTCACACCACTGCCGGCGGCGGCCGCGTCGAGCCGCCACAGCGCGGCACCCCCTTGGGGCAAGTCCTGGTTGATCGTCCAGTCTTGCAGGAAGTTGGCCCGATAGTGAAAGATGCGGCCCAGGCGGCCTTCGTCGATGAGTTGCTTGGCGAAGGAGACGGCGGGGACGCGGCGGTAGTTGTACCAGACGGTGTTCTTGACCTTGGCCTTTTCGACGGCCTGGCACATCTTTTCCCCCTCGGCCGCGTTCATGGCCAGGGGCTTTTCGCACAAGATCATCTTGCCGGCGGCGGCCGCCGCCACGGCAATGTCATGATGCAAGTTGTTGGGGGCACAGATATCAACGGCATCAATGTCCTTCCGGTCGAGCAGCTTGCGCCAGTCAGTCTCGATCGACTCGTAACCCCAAGTGTCGGCAAAACCCTTGGCCTTCTCGGGGTCGCGGGCGCAGACGGCCTTCAACACCGGGTGGTGCTTAAGGTTGAAAAAGTTGCCCACCCGACGGTACGCGTTGCTGTGTGCCCGGCCCATGAAGCCGTAGCCAATCATGCCGATGTTAAGAGGAGTAGTCATGAAACCTGCTTGCGCCTTGTGGAAAGGTTCGGTATTAAACGTCGTCCGTCAGGCATTTGAAGACAATACCGTGGAAGCAAACCGACCAACCGCGCGCTACGCCTTCGGCGTACTGTCACTGCATGATCTTCAAATGTCTGGTCGTCCCTATTGCACTACTTCTGCTTGACCCCCAACTCCTTGAGCTTGGCGGCGATTTCGGCACCGTGGCCGTCGGTGTTCATCTCTTTATCGATGTGCAGCAACTTGCCGTCGGTGCCGATGTAAAATGTCCAGCGCTCGGGAACCTCGCGGCCTTCGTGAACCACGCCATAAGCCTTGGCGACTCCCTTGGTGGGGTCGCTGAGGATGGGGTAATCCAGACCAAGTTCGGTAGCGAACTCCTTGTTGAACTCCGGCGTGTCGCAGCTAGCGGTAAAGTACGCCACGTCGAACTCCCGCAGCGCCTTGCCGCTCTCCTTGAGCGACTTGCACTCCTTGGTGCAGCCGCCGGTTTTGGCCTTGGGAAACCAGGCCACAACCACCACCTGCTTGCCATGATAATCCTTCAAGGCATGCGTCTCGCCGTCGGTCCCTTGCAGCGAAAAATCGGGCGCGTCATCGCCCGCCTTCAAGTCATCGGCCTGGGCCAGGCCCGGCAAACAAGCCAACAGAGCAAAAACGGCCAGCGAGGCTATCGAGTGCGTCGTACGTTTCATGATGGTCATCTCCAGGCAGGATGGGGTTGCAATGGGTCGAGCAACTCCCCTAGATTATCCGCCAGAACGTGGCGAGTCCATTGGCCAGGAGCAAGTCCGCGGCAGTAATTTCCGATGCCAACTCCACCGCCCAAACGCCCCACCGCCGCCGCTTGGGAATCATTGGTCGAGCGACGAATTCGCGAGGCCCAAGCAGCAGGCGCATTCGACAACCTGCCAGGCTTGGGCCAGCCCATCGCCGAGATCGACGGGTCCGAGGATACCGAGTGGTGGTGGCTAAGCAGTTGGCTGAAGCGCGAAGGCCTGTCCGTTGCGCCCCCCACGTTGGAGATTCGCCGCACCGTGGAACTGGCCCTAGCCAATATCTGGCGGCTGCCTTCCGAACCGGCCGTCCGCCGGGCCGTGGCCGAACTGAACGATAAAATACGCCAGGCCCAGTTTGCCGTGACCTGGGGACCGGCCAGCAGCCTGTTGCCGCTCGACCCCGACGAAGTCATCGCCCGCTGGCGAAAACAGCTTCATCCTGGTTAGGCAACCGTTCAACGGCGCGGCACAGCGGGGCCATCAGCCCACGCGAGGCCGATCCGCGATTGGGCACGGTCCCGCGCGGCGGTGTTCTCCAACCCGCGGCTCGCCCTCAATCATCCGCCTTGTCGCCATCCTTAATCACGAACCGGGCGCGCAGCCGGGCGACCTCCGAGGCCAGGCCGGCGGTGGTCACGGAACGCAAGACCTCGTCGAAGTCCTTGTAGGCTTTGGGGGCTTCGTCCTTGGGGTAGTTGCGGCAGTTGGTCAAAATGTCGGCCTCGTCGAACGATTGGTCGATCGAAGCCTGGTCCAGTTCGCGTTGCGCCCGCTTGCGGCCCAGCAGACGGCCCGCGCCGTGGTTGACGCTAAAGCAACTGGCCGCCGCGCCGCTGTCGGCCACCATCACCGAGGAGCCCGCCTGCGGGTTGCCTGGCAACAAGATAGGGTGGCCGGTCTGCTCGTAAATCGTCCCCTTCAGCGCATGGTGGCCCGCCGGAAAGGCCCGCGTGGCCCCCTTGCGGTGGACCCAGGCCGGCCGGTTATCGACGATCTCGCGGCGGGCAATGTTGTGGCTGATAAAGTAGACCAGCTCGCCCGTCACGCCTGGCATGATCTGCTGGAAGGCCTCCAACACCAGCGCGTTGATCAGCAAATGGTTGACCGTGGCGAAGTTGGCCCCCAGGGCCATGTCGTCCAGATACATGTCGGCCTCGTCCGTTCCCAGCGGCGCGTAGACCAGTTCCTTGTCGCCGCCGGGCAGCGGAATATCCCACGTGGCAAACTTTCGCTGCAACGAGCCAAACTGGCCCATCGCCAGGTTGTGCCCTATGCCGCGCGAGCCGCAGTGCGATAAGAACGCCACGCAACCGTCGCGCAGCCCAAACACGTCCGCCGCATCGCGGGCGCGGCCGTTATCGGCCACTTGCACCACTTCGCACTCGCCAAAGTGGTTGCCACCGCCGTAGGAGCCCAGTTGGCTGACCTTGTTGGCGAAGTTGTGAAAGAAATCGTGGCGGAGCAATTCATCGACGCGCAGCGCCAAAGCGTCGGCCGTGTCGTCGTGCCCCAGGTGGAAGGCGTCCTCGCAATGAGCGGCCCAATGCGGAGGAATGCCCAACTGGCCGCAGACCGCGGCCGAGGCCCCTTCGATCATCGCCTGGCGGCCCAGGGCAACATCCACCCTGCGCGACTTGGGCGCGTGCCGCTGCCCGCGCCCCATACCGGTGGGCGTGCGCTCGCAAACGGCATCGATCAGCGCCCGCCGCGTCGGCCGGTCCACCACGGCATCGGCCGGCAGATCGAGCTGCAACAGGCTCATCGAGCATTTAATATCCACGCCCACCGGGCCGGGATAAACGTGCGATGGCGAAACCAGCACGCAGCCAATCGGCGCTCCGTAGCCGCAATGGGCATCGGGATTGAGCACCACATCGGTCACGCCCGGCGCCAGCCGCGAGTTAATCGCCTGCTGCAAGCACAAGTCATCAAACGTCTGGCGAATTTCCGGCGTGCCAATCACGGTAATCGGCTTGGTCTTGCCGCCCGTCGGCAACAAAGCGGTAGCATCGCCGGTGGGAATGAGTTCGAAAGACATGGGAAGAAGGGCGAAAGGTGTTCGGTGTTCGGGAAATGGCAACAAACTGAAAACTGAAAACTGAAAACTGAAAACTGAAAACTGAAAACCGAAAACTTGAACCTCCTCCCCACCCGACACTCGCGGCCCCAACCAAGTTCGCGCCGGCTGCAATCCCGGTTCGGCCCGACTATGATAGCTGTTTCTTACAAGGGCCGGGTTGTCCGGTAGGCTCGCTTTTCGATTCGAAAGGGTTCGGCATGTCGTTCTGGCGGAATTGCTGGCTGGGGGGAGTGGCGGTTTGGAGTATGTGGGCTGGCGTGGGCCTCGCGCAGCAGCCGCATGTGTTGGAGACCGATCCCCTCTCGCCGGAAATGCAGCTCAAGCATTTCAAGCTGCCCCCCGGCTTTGAAATCCAGCTTGTCGCCGCCGAGCCAGAAGTCCGCAAGCCGATCAATATGAACTTCGACGCCGCCGGCCGGCTGTATGTCACGCAGTCGGTGGAGTACCCCTTTCCGGCCGCCGAGGGTGCGCCGCATCGCGATTCCGTCGGCGTCTATTGGAACTTTGCCGCCGACGGCAAGGCCAAAAACGTCGCCACCGCCGTCGATGGGCTGAATATCCCCATTGGTGTTGTACCGCTGGCCCGCGACTTGCTGGTCTATGGCATTCCGCATCTCTATCGTTGCGCGGACGAAGATGGCGATGGAATCTTCGAGCAGCGCCGGCCACTGTTGTCGGGCTTTGGCTTCGACGACACCCACGGAATGGTCAACAACCTGGTGCAGTGGGTCGATGGCTGGGTCTATTGCTGCCACGGCTTCCGCAACCAGTCCGAAACCAAGGGGACAGACGGTCAACCGGTCGCCATGCAGTCGGGAAATACCTTTCGCATCCGGCCCGATGGCTCGCATGCCGAGTACTACACCCACGGCCAGGTCAACCCGTTCGGGCTGGCGTTCGACCCGTTGGGTAACGCCTTCACGTCGGACTGCCACACCATGCCGGCCTATCAACTGCTGCGGGGGGCGTATTACCCCAGCTTTGGCAAGCCGCACGACGGGCTGGGCTACGGACCCGAGATGATGCAACATCTGCACGGCTCGACCGGCATCGACGGCATGACCTACTACGCGGCCGGCCATTTTCCGCCGGAGTACCGCGACACGCTGTTCATTGGCAACCCCATCACGGCCCGCATCAACCACGACAAGCTGGAACCGCACGGCAGCACGCTGTTGGCCATCGAGCAGCCCGACTTTCTGGTCTGCACCGACCCTTGGTTCCGCCCGGTCGATATCGAGCTTGGTCCCGACGGCGCGCTGTACATCGCCGATTTCTACAACCGCATCATCGGCCACTACGAAGTCCCGCTCGACCACCCCGGCCGCGACCGCGAGCGGGGGCGGATTTGGCGGATTGTCTACAAGGGGGAAGATGGCAAGAACCCGCCGCCGCGGATGCCGGGCGATTTGACGAAGGCCACGATCGAGGAATTGGCGGCGTTTTTGGGTCATCCGAACTTGGCGGTGCAAACGCGGGCCGTGCAGCAGTTGGCGGAGCGCGGTAAGCCCGCGGCTGACGCAGTGAAGAGGTTGATGGCGACCGACGAGGCCACAACTTTGCAGAAGGCTTTTGGCCTGTGGGTCGTCGAGCGACTCAACGGGCTCTCACCGGAGCTAGTCCACGAGTTGGGCGGCCACCCCGACCGGCAGGTTCGCGTGCATCTGGTAAAGGCCCTGGCGGAGCGGGCGAAGTGGGATGCCGAAGACATCGACATCGCCAGCCTTGTCCGCGGCAAGCTGCACGACACCGACCCGTTCGTGCGCCGCGCGGCGGCCGACGCCTTGGGCCGCCACCCCGAAGTGGCCAACATCCAACCGTTGGTCGATCTCGCCGCATCCACGCCCGCCGACGATACGCACCTGTTGCATACGGCGCGGGTGGCGCTCCGCGATCAACTGCTGGCCGAGGGAATGTACGCAGCCATTCGTCCACTGGCGGGAAAGAACAACGCACTCGCCGCGCGGCTGGCCGATGTCAGCCTGGGAGCGCCCACGCCAGAATCGGCCGCGTTTCTTCAGGAATACGTCCAACAGCACCCCGACGACCGCGGCCGGCTCGGCGACTATCTGCACCACGTCGTCCGCTACCACGATGCCAACCAACTCTCGGCCGCGTTGGACCTGGTTGCCGCCAGCAACAAGGCTGCCGATGGCGACCAATTGATCGCCTTGCGGGCCGCCCAACGCGGGCTGCGGGAACGCGGCGCGGAGATACCCGAGCGTCTGCGCACCTGGGGCTTGTCGCTGGCCGAACGGCTGCTTTCCGCCGACAACGAACAGGCCAATCGCGACGGCCTGGAACTGGCCAAGGAGTCGCGTTTGGTGGAACTCCTGCCTGGCGTGGCCCATTTGGCCGGCAAGGAAGCCCGCTTTGGCGGGCTGCGTCCTCCGGCCATCGACTGCTGCGTGGCCCTCGATGCTGGCCAGTCGGTGGCCATCCTTGCGGCCATCGTGGCCGATGGTTCCGACGCCGTGGAACTTCGCCAAAAAGCGGCCGAATCGCTGGCCGGTATCAACAACGACCCGTCGCGGGCCGAACTGCTGGCCTTGCTCAAAATAGCGCCCGACCGCGTGGCCGCGGCCATCGCCGGCGGGCTGGCCGCCAGCCCAGCCGGGGCCGAAGCCTTGCTGGCCGCCATGGCCGACGGCAAAGCCTCCGCCCGGCTGCTGCAAGACCGCGTCGTCGATCAGCGGTTGCGGGCAGCCAATCCGCCCGACCTCGAGGCCCGCCTTTCCGCCCTCACCGCCGGCTTGCCCAGCGTCGATGAACGCGTGGCCGGGCTGCTGAACGAGCGCCGCGAAAAATTCCAGCGCATGGAAAAATTCGACCCGGCCCGCGGGCAGGCCGCCTTCAAGAAAACGTGTGCCGCCTGCCACCGCCTGGGCGGGCAAGGCCCCAAGATCGGGCCGGAACTGGACGGCATCGGCCAACGCGGGCTGGACCGTCTGCTGGAAGACCTGCTCGACCCCAGCCGCAACGTGGACGGCGCGTTCCGAAGCACGCTAGTCACCACCACCGCCGGCCAAACCATCATCGGCCTCAAGCTGCGCGATGAAGGCCAAGTCTTGATCCTAGCCGACGCCAAAGGCCAAGAAATCCGCATCCCCCGCAACGAGATCGACGAAATCAGCGTCACCTCCCTCTCCCCCATGCCCGCCAACGTCATCGACGTCGTGCCGGAGGAGGATTTTTACGATTTGGTGGGTTTCTTGTTATCGCAGCGGCAGAAGGTGGAAAAGTAAAGTCCGCCCATCACGGAGGGCGGTGTGACATTGGGGCAACCAATAGCTAGATTTGCAACAGTGCGCTGACTCCGCGTTACGCGGTGAAGATGCAAAGTTGGGGACAGCCATCCGTGCGCAGTTGTCACCCTTTTGACGATTGCGGAATAACCGCAAGTGTGCAGCATGGTTCTGGGAACTCGGTCGGAAGTCGTACCTTCCCCGCTGGCCTCAAACGAAGCAACTCAGCCGCAACCAACCCATCGCGGTTGCCCTGGCGGGGACCGCGGAGCATGGGCAAACTCCGGCCAGAATCGAATCTTCGCGCGAGTTTTCATGTTCCATAAAACCATGCCATACAACCGCTTATGCATTATTTGCCCGGGTTTGCTGGCACGGGAAGTTTCCCATGGAGTATAAATAGAGGTGGGGGCAAGGGTGTTGGGGGCTGTGCCGAGGAGGCCGTTGTTGGCGATTGCCAACGCAAACCATGTCAGAAGCTATCGTCTCGCTGGTCGACTCCAAGTCTTTGGTGGCGCTGTTTGGTGCCAAGGACCAGCATCTCCGCAGCATTCGTGAGGCCTTGCGCGTAAGTATTTCCGCGCGCGATGGCAAACTGCTCATTCAAGGCGACGAACCGGCCGTCGCCAAGGCAACGCAAGTCCTGGAGCAGCTTCAGGATAAGCTGCAACGAACGGGCCAGCTTTCCGCGGATGATGTTGGCCAGGCATTGTTTTTCGCCGCCAATGGCAGTGCTGGCGGCGACCAGACTGTCCTGGACGTGCTAGCGGCCGGCAGGAAAATTCGCCCCCGTACCGCCGGCCAGACCAACTATTGCAATGCCATTCGTGACAACGACTTGGTATTCTGCGTTGGTCCCGCTGGCACCGGCAAGACCTATCTGGCCGTGGCGATGGCGGTGACGGCATTGAAGCAAGAGCGTATTCGCAAGATCGTGCTGGTCCGGCCGGCGGTGGAGGCGGGTGAAAACCTGGGCTTCTTACCCGGCGACCTGCAAGCCAAGATCAACCCGTATCTGCGGCCTCTGCTGGATGCCTTGCGGGAAATGGTCGACTACGACCAGGTTAAGCGATACACCGAACAAGACGTGATTGAGGTGATTCCGCTGGCTTACATGCGGGGGCGCACGCTCAACGACGCTTTTATCATTTTGGACGAGGCACAAAACACCACCATCGCGCAAATGAAAATGTTTTTGACCCGCATGGGGCACGGGTCGAAGATCGTGGTTTCCGGAGACATCACACAGATTGATCTTCCCAGCCACACCACCAGCGGCCTGGTAGACGCCGTCCGCCGTTTGAAGGGAATCGAGGGGCTGACGCAGGTTAAATTGTCCAATGCCGACATTGTCCGCCATCCGCTGGTGCAGCGGATTGTGGAAGCTTACGAGGAGACAACAAAAAAGCGAAACTAAGGCGCCTGTAGGAGGCGATTCCATCGCCGATCAGCCTGTAGGAGGCGATTCCATCGCCGATTGATCCGGGAACGACCGATCCCATCGGCGACTCCATCGCCTCCTACAACCGGTTTCGCTGGCCAACAATATGACGCCAGGCAATCAAAAACGGACACGCCTAGAACGAGTTGCCGCGGTAGAACTGCCGCCGGGGCGGCTGGCCCAGGTCATGGCGCACCTCCGCCGGGGCGATGTCCTGCTGCGGTTGGGGCTGGCCTTTGCCACCGCTATTGTGTTGTGGATGGTCCTGGGGGCCGGGCTGCCCCCGTTTCCGTATCGCCTGGACGACGTGCCGCAGCGCAACATTGCCTCGCGGGTGGAATTCCGCGAGTTCGACAAGGCCGCCACCGACGACGCCCGCGTCAAGGCCCGCAAGCTGGCTTTGAACGTCTACGACCACGATCCCGAACCGCTGATTCAGTTTAAGGCCCGGCTGAACAACACGCTGGGCGACATTGTGGGCGCTGCTACCCTGGCCGACCTGGGCATGGATGTCTGGCAGCAGTTTGAGCCTATCGTGCCAGAGAACCCCATGCCCGCCACGCGCGAGCAAATGGAGGAACACTTCGAGCAATTCCGTGCGGCGTTTTCTGGCGAGGATCGCCTGAAGAAGCTGCAAGTCTCCATAGACCAGGCGCTGGCCCCCTTTCAGCAGCGCGGCTTGTTGTCCAAGCTGCCAGACCAGCACGACGGCGACCTGAAGGAAATTGTCGTGCAGCCCATCGGCACGGTGCCCGGCACGCAAAGCCGGCGGGCGGTGGCGCAAATTGAGGATGTCTTGATCCGCGATGCCTCGGCCGTCAAGAAAAGTCTGAAGGCTCAGCTCGATTCAGACCTGCTGACCGACCGCATCTTCGCCTGGATGCAGAATAAGCTGCCGCAAACGCTGACACTAAATGAGGTGGCCACGGCTCAAGCCCGCGAGCAAGCCGCCGCCGATGTCGAGGACAAGTACATTGTCTACAAGCCGGGCCAGGTGCTGGCCCCTGGCGGCAAGCCCTTGGACAAGGCAGAGATGACGCTGCTGCACAAGGAACACGACGCCTGGATTGGCGAGCGCGACTTGGCTTTGACGGCCTATCGTTCGCTGGTCATTATCGTGATCGCCATGGGCCTGTTTGGACTGGTCGCGTTTTATCTTTCGCAACGAGACCCGGCCCTGTTGGAAAACATCCCCCGCCTGTGCGGATTGCTATTCATGCTGGTGCTGGCCGTGGGGTTGGCGCGCTGGCTATCGCAAGACGGCCGCCGGGCGGAACTGATTCCCGTACTGTTGTTTGCCATGACCGTGGCCATTGCTTACACCCGCGAGTTGGCGGTGTTGCTGGCGATTTGCACGGCCATTCTGGTCGAATTGGGCGTCAGCCGCGGGCTGGGGACCTTTTTAATTTTGACGGGCGACGTCGCCGTAGCGGTGATGATGCTTGACACCATCCGCAGCCGCGGCAAACTGATCAAAGTTGGCCTGGGGGCGGGCGTGGCGGCGTTTATTCTTATTCTGGTAGCGGGAATCCTGCGCGACCGCCCGGTGGCCTGGGACTTAACCTTGCCCCTGATGCGCGAGGCGGCCATCGGCGCGGTATGGGGGTTGCTGGCGGGTTTCCTCATTAGCGGCTTGCTGCCGTCGATCGAGCGCTGGTTCGGGGTGCTGACCGATATCAGCCTGCTGGAACTGGCCGACGTGGCACACCCGCTCTTACAGGAACTCATTCGCCGCGCGCCGGGTACGTACAACCACTCCATCAATGTGGCTTCGATTGCCGAGGCCGCCGCGGAGTCGATCGGTGCGCGGGGGCTGCTGGTGCGCGTGGGAGCCTACTTTCACGACATCGGCAAGATGCTCAAGCCGGGCTATTTTGTCGAGAACCAGGCGGGGGGCGAGAGCCGGCACGAATCGCTGGTTCCGGCGATGAGCACGCTGATTATCATCGCCCACATCAAGGATGGTTCGGACCTGGCCAGAAAACACCACCTGCCGCAACGGATTATCGACTTTATCGAACAACACCACGGCACGACGCTGGTAGAATACTTCTTTCAGCGCGCCAATGAGCGCAGCGAAAAAGATCCCGACGGCACCGAAGTCGATGAGACCGACTTCCGCTATCCCGGTCCCAAGCCGCAGTCCAAGGAGGCGGGCATTTTGATGCTGGCCGATGCCGTGGAAAGCGCCAGCCGCACGCTGGTTGAACCGGCCCCCGCCCGGATCGAATCGGTCGTTCGCGGGCTGGCCAACAAGCGGCTGATGGATGGCCAGTTCGACGAGAGCGGACTCAACCTCAACGAATTGCGGGCCGTACAAGACAGCCTGATCAAATCGTTGACCGCCGTTTACCACGGTCGCGTCAAGTATCCCGACCAACGCACCGCGTAGGGGCGACAATGCATTCCTATCAAAACATAACTATTGCCGGGGAACTCTGATTTTGATGGACGTGGAAGTCACCAATCGGCAAACCAACCACGAGATCGACGAGGCGCGACTAATAGAGGGCGTGCGCGCCGTCTGGCGGGCGGAAGGAAAAACACCGGCCGAAATCAACGTGGCCGTCGTCGATGCCGACGAAATCTGGCGGCTGAACCAGCGGTTCTTGCGGCACGATTACACCACGGATGTCCTCAGCTTTTGCCTGGAACAATCTCCCGACGGACTTTCCGGCGAGATCGTGGTCAGCGCCGACATGGCCGCCAGCATGGCACCCCGTTTCGGTTGGAGCATAGGCGATGAGTTGCTGTTGTACGTCATTCACGGCACGCTGCATTTGGCCGGCTACGACGACCAGACGCCGCCCGACGCCGCGATCATGCGCCAGCTAGAACAGCGTTATCTGGGCGAGTTGGGCGTGGCCCAACCGACGGCGGTTTCCGGCGATGGCCGGGTGGGGCGGCGGGCCGGCGGCGGCCTTGCGGTGGAGTCCCTCAGCCACGGGGGGGCGCACTCATGACCGGCGACCTGATCCTGTGGATGTTCGCCTTCAGCCTGCTGGCGACGTGCCTGGCCTCCATCGGTGCCCGCGCTTTGCGAGGCTGTTCGCGCCATGCCTTGGTGCGGATTTGCCGCGAACGCGGCCAGAACGACCTGCTGGGCGATATCATGCTGCGGCACGACGGCGTGGCCCTGGGGGTGGAAAGCGCCCAGGTCGTGGCAACCGCCGCCATGATTTTGTCGGGCGGGTTTATCGTCATGCGCCGGATCAATGCCCTGCAGTTGGATGATGTATCCATGCATTTATGGCTGTACGGACTGGTGGGCCTGTTGCTGCTATTGTTGGTGGAGATTTGGGCGCCCCGCGTCGTGGTCAAGCTGTGGGGGGCCGGCTTTTTGGTGCGGACGTGGAACGCCTGGAAAATCATCAGCCGCGTGATGCTCCCCTTTACCAAGATAGAACTCTCGGTTGAAGCGCTGCTGGCCCGGCTGCTGGGACGCGAGCAAAGCGCGTCGTCCGACGAATTATTCGAGGAGGAAATCCGCAACATCGTCAGCAAGGGACGCGACGAAGGCCTGCTGGAGCACGAGGCCCGCGACATGATCGAGGGAGTCATCGACCTGGCCGACGCCACGGTGGCCCAAATCATGACGCCCCGCACCGACATGGTATGTCTGCCATCCAGTGCCACGCTGGACGAAGCCATCAAGGTGGTGATCGACAGCGCCCACACCCGCATACCGGTCTTCGACCGCAGCCCCGACGACGTCGTGGGCGTATTGTACGTGCGCGACCTGCTGCCGGAATTGCTCCCCCGCGGAGAGCCTTCGGCCCGTCCGTTGGGTGAAATCATTCGCAAGCCGTTTTTCGTGCCGGAATCGAAGCCGGTCAACGCGCTGCTGCAAGAACTGCAGCACAACCGCAACCATCTGGCGATCGTGCTGGACGAGTTTGGGGGCGTGTCGGGCCTGGTAACGATCGAAGACGCCCTGGAAGAGATCGTGGGCGAAATCGTGGATGAGCACGACGAGGAAGAGCAAGACATTCATCGCATCGACGAGCGCAGCGCCGAATGCCAGGCCCAGGTCCACCTGTACGAGGTCAACAAGCAGTTGAACATTGCCCTGCCGGAAACGGGCGAGTTTGACACCATCGGCGGCTTCGTCTTCCACGAACTGGGCCATCTGCCCAAACCGGGCGAGGAACTGGCCTGGGGCAACATCAAGATCACCGTCCTGGAAGTCAGCCGCCGCCGCGTTGAGCGGCTAAGAATTGAAGTCCTAGACGCCACGCCGACTGAAAGCTGAAGGATGAAATATGAGTGTTCGGTGCTCGGTGCTCGGTGTTCGGTGTTCGGTGTTCAGACGATGTGAAGATCGCAAGCTTGCCTAGCTGATAGCTGACAGCTTCTCCGCCAACAGCTTTTCCGCCTTCATCCTTCATCCTTCATCCTTCCGCCTTCTCTTCCATGTCGTCCGAAAAAGCGACAGCACTGGTGCTACGGCTGGTGGAGTGGAGCGAGACGAGCTACGTCGTCACCTTGTTTACCCAGGAATTTGGCAAGACGCGGGGCATCGCTAAAGGGGGCCGCCGTCTTAAAGGGCCGTTTGAGTCTGCCCTTGACCTGTTGGCAACCTGCCGTGTAGTGTTCCTCCGCAAGTCGTCCGATGCGCTCGATCTGCTCACGGAGGCCAGGCTGGAGCAACGCTTCCGCCCGGCTGGCCGCGATATGGCGCGGTGGTACGCGGGGTACTACATCGCCGAACTGCTGAACGAGCTGACGGACGACTACGATCCACATCCTTTGTTATTCGACGCGGCGCGGCAGGCCTTGGCGGGACTGCGTGCCGAGATACCGGTTGCTCCCTTGTTGTTGCGGTTTGAACTCGTCGCGTTGCGGTTGCTGGGCCATTTGCCGGTCCTGGCGTCATGCAGCGAGTGCGGCGATGCCGTCGAACCGCGCGGCAGGGTGGCTTTCGGACAGTTGTCCGGCGGCGTGCTGTGCGCGCGTTGCCGGCCGGGAAAAAAACAGGTCGTCTCCGTCAGCGCTGAAGTCATCCGCGCCATGGAGCAACTAGCGGAAGCCGAAAATGAATCCTGGCAAGTCCAGGAAACAACCGGCAATGTGTTGGGAGAAATGCGTGGTGTCGTGAACCACTACATCTGCGGCCTGCTGGGGCATCGTCCCCGCATGCATTCTTTTCTGGGGATACGCTTCGAGTGACACACCGCGAACGACAAGGATGTCGGCCATCGCCCTGGCGGATCAAGATCCGTCCAGCCGCGATCGCTGTTGGAGTCGCGGCACTCCATGCGGCCTTGGCCGCGGGGTGCCATTCCGGCTGGCCGCGGACGGCCGCGCAGCCCACCGGCCACCCGGCGCGGGGCACCGCCTCGCGCGCCATCAATGGCGTGCCGCTGGTATCGCAGGCCTCGCGTCCCATGGCGGTGGCCCAAGATGACGAGGGGGTCCGCCAGGCCAGCGCAGGCCAGCCTGTCATCAGGCAGCAAAGCGGTGACGACCCCAGCTTGTTCAGCGACGAGAACCTGGAGAACCTCAAGCCGCGCAAGGTATTTGGCAATCTGCGGCAACTGACGCCGTGGAAACGCGACGAAGACCTTGGCCGCCGCTATCTGCAAGAAGGGGACAACCTCTTCCGTGAGAAGAAATACGACGAGGCCGTCGGCAAATACAAGTCCGCGGCGTTTCGTTGGCCAGAGTCGGTCGTGGAGGAAGACGCCCTGTTTATGTTGGGAGAATGCTATTTCTTCACCGACCGCTACCCCAAAGCCAGCGACACCTACGCCAAACTGTTGAAGCGGTATAGCTCGGGGGGCAACCATTGCCGCCATCTGGAAAAGGCCGTGGCGCGGCAGTTCGCCATCGCCCGCTACTGGGAACAAGTGCAGGCCTACGCCCCCAAGAACTGGGCCTATCCCAACCTGACCGACAAGACACGGCCCCGGTTTGACACGACAACCGGTGCCTTGGCTGCCTATCAAAGCGTCTGGATGAACGACCCCACCGGCCCCTTGGCCGACGATGCCGTCATGGCGGCCGCCAACAATTATTTCACGCAGAGCCGTTTTGAAGACGCCGACTTCCACTACACGCAGCTTCGCGAGCAGCACACCGGTAGCGAGCACCTGGTCGATGCCTACGTGCTGGGCTTGCAGGCCAAAATCAAAACGTACCAAGGCCCCAATTACGACGGCGTGCCCCTGGAGCAGTCGGGCAACCTGGCCGACCAAATGCTGACGCAGTTTCCCACCGAGCTGGGCCCCGAGCGGCAGCGCGTGGTGGAGACCCAGCAGAAGATCCGCGAGTTGAACGCCGAGCGGCATTGGTCCATGGCCACGTACTACGGCAAGAACAAATACTACGGCGGCACGCGGTACTACTGCGACCTGATCATCAAAGAGTATCCCGATACGCGCTTCGCCAGCCTGGCCGAGGCCAAGCTGAAAGACATCGCCGGGCTGCCCGACAATCCGCCGCAAAAGCTCAAGTGGCTGCTGGACATGATTCCCTCCCGCGACCGGGACGAGATCCAGGAGCCCTGATCGTCATGCACAAACGGCGTTATATTCGCGCTGCGCCAAGCCTGGCGGCCGTGGCCATCTTGGCAATCACCGGGGCGGTCGGCTGCGCGGGCTATCGCGTGGGAGCGGCGTCGCTGTACTCCCAACAGATTCGCACGGTGTATGTTCCCATGTGCGAATCGAGCAGCTTCCGCCGCAACATGGGCGAACGCCTCACCGAGGCCATCGTCAAGGAAATCGAACGGACGACTTCGTTCAAGGTCGTCGATGAACAAAACGCCGATAGCGTCCTCGTTTGCCGGCTGGTCAGTGACACCAAGCGGGTGACGATTGAAAACCCCTTGGACGACGCCCGCGATATTGAGGTTAATTTCGCCGTACAGGTCATCTGGACCGACCGCAACGGCGACCCCTTGCAGCAGCAAGCCATTCCGCTGCCCGAGGACATGACCATTGTCAATCAAAACTCCTCGCTGCTGCCCGAGTTCGGCCATTCCATGGTCACCGCGCAAAACGCGGCCATTACGCGGCTGGCCAAGCAGGTCGTGGGACTGATGGAAGTCCCCTGGTAACGGCAGCCGGCTCTTACTCGTCCGCCAACAGTCTCACGCGGACGATCTCGCGATCGTTGCGGGCGTAGACACTATCGCCCGCGAAGGCCGGATGCGCCCAAATGGGTGCCGGCGATGGCTGTACGATATTCGTCCGCGACTGCTCGTCGTAGCCGTCGGGCGTCAACCGCGCCAGGATCAAGTCCCCCTCGGCATTCAGAATGATGGCCCGTTCGCTCTTGCCCAGCCATTGCAACACGGCGTGCGGGTTGCGGCCGCGGGGCGTCATCTGGTGATCGTCGGACCATAGCACCCGGCCCGTTTCAATCTCGCAGCACAGCAGGCCGCGATCCTTGTCGAGCGTGTAAAGATAACCATCGCGGGCCAACGGCTGGCACATAATGCCTTGCAGGTCGCTATCTTCCCACAGCAAGCTGGCGTCGGCCGGATCCTCTCCCAACCGAATCGCCTTGGAGCCTTCCCAGTAACCGCTGACAAAGGCCACGCCCCGATGGACGACCGGCGTGGCGATCGACACGCCATAGGTAACTTTATACGGCACCGACCAATGTAACCGGCCGCTACCGGGATCCATCCCCATCACATGCTCGGGTGTCCAAGCGATAAGCTGCTCCTTGCCGCTTTCGCCCGTCAAAATGGGCGTGCAATAACCGGCCGGATCGTCGCCGCAGCGCCAGGCCTCGCGCCCGCTGCGCCGGTCGAAGGCCACGAAACAGCCCCCTTGTTTCAAGCCGGGATGAAAGATCACCAGATCCCGCCAGATCACGGGCGATGCGGCCAAGCCCCATTCGGACAACTGGGCACCCAAATCGCGCACCAGGTCATGCTTCCACAAGACTTCACCCGAACGCGCATCCAGGCAATGGACATGGCCCACCGCACCCAACGTATAGACGCGGCCGTCGAAAACCGTGGGCGTGGCGCGCGGACCGACACCGTAATCCAGCTTGCCATATCGAACGTCGTAAGCCTGCTGCCATAGCACTTCGCCGTTTTCCGCGGAAAGACAGAGCACCCGCTCTTGTTCGGCGGGTTCCATCACTTTGTCTTGCGAATACAAACGCCCTTCCGCCACCGCCAACCCGGCATAACCGCCTCCCACGGGCGCTTTCCAAACGGTTTTTAGCCCCGCCCGTGGCCAGGCGGGCGGCAAGGATGGGCCGTTCCAAGACCCGTCTCCGCGCGGCCCGCGCCACCGTGGCCATTCCTCGCAGTGGGCCATTTCCGCTGACCCCGTCAACCAAATGGCCCCTAGCAGGGCCATTCCAACCGCGCGGAACCATCCGCGCAAAAGCTTGGCCCTCAAAGCCATTCGGCAATGCGATTGATCGCGTGGAGCTCGATCCGGGATCATCGGCGGTGGTCGATTGATTCATGGGTGGGGATTTTCAATGCCGCCCGACGCGGGGGACTTTCCGTGTATACTTAACCGTTTTCCCAGCGTCAAATCTCGCATGGCCGAATCGTTGTTTATCTTTGTGACTTGCCAGGTTGGTGCCGAGAGGGCGCTCAAGGCAGAGGTTGCGCGCCATCATCCAACGTTGCGGTTTGCCTTCTCGCGTCCCGGCTTTTTGACCTTCCGCTTGCCAGAAGGCGTGCTGCCCGCCGATGCGGCCGCGTTGGAAATGGTGTTTGCCCGCGCTCAGGGGCTATCGCTGGGCAAGGCCCAGGGCGAAACCGTATCCGACCGCGTGGCGGCAACCTTGGCGGTCGCGGCCGAACAGTCGTTCGATGTGGTCCATCTCTGGCAGCGCGATTTGGCCGCTCCCGGCCATCGCTCGTTTCAGCCGGGGCTGACACGGTTTGCACAAGAAGCAGCCTCGGCGGTTGACGCGGCCTTGCCACAAGCCTCCCCCGAAGATACCCAAGCCCCCCTGCGCGCATCCGTCAACGCCACCGCGCAGCCGGGGCAAACCGTCTTGGATGTCGTCATCGTCGATCCCACGGAGTGGTGGATCGGAACGCATCGCGCGGGTGATGTCCCGTCCTGCTGGCCGGGTGGTTTGTGCCCTTTGGAACTCCCCTCCGATGCCGTGTCGCGGGCCTGGCTCAAGCTGGAAGAAGCGCTGCTCTGGTCGGGCCTGCCTCTCAAGGCTGGCCAGGTAGCCGCGGAAATCGGCTGTGCGCCGGGCGGTTCTTGCCAGGCCTTGCTGGCGCGGGGGCTGCAAGTCATTGGCATCGACCCGGCGGAAGTCGATCCGGTGGTCGAGGCCCATCCCAACTTCACGCACATTCGCCGTCGCGGACACGAGGTCCGCCGCCGCGACTTCCGCAAGGTTCGCTGGCTGACCGCGGACATGAATGTCGCGCCCGACTACACGCTCGATACGGTCGAGGCGATTGTCTCGCACGCGGAGGTCGATATCCGCGGCATGCTGCTCACGCTCAAGCTGCTAGAGTGGAAATTGGCGGAGCAAATCCCAGGCTATCTGCAGCGGATTCGCTCGTGGGGCTTTCCGCGGGTTGAAGCCCGGCAATTGCAGCATAACCGCCAAGAGATTTGCGTCGCGGCCACCCGCCGTGCTAGATAGAGGAACTTTTGGGTAGGCAAATTCCTGGCCGATGGCACGATACTCTTCGCATCCATCGGCGATGGAATCGCCTCCTACAAACGGCATCACTAACATATCTATCGTTTTCAACCTAAGACCGCCGCCGCATGTCTGATCCCGCGTTTGAGCAAAGCCCCATCACCGCAGCGCGGCAAGAAACGGCTGGCCAGCGGCTGGCCCGGCTAGGCCGGTTGACTCGCAAGGAACTGCGCGAAACACTGCGCGACCGGCGGACGATGGTCACGCTGGTGCTCATGCCCCTGTTACTCTATCCCTTGTTGAGCGTGGGATTCAAGCAGCTATTCATGGCGTCGGCGGTGCAGTCGCGGCCCCTCTATCGCGTCTTTGTCGCCACCCAGGAAGAAGCCGAGTGGCTCTTTCAATATTTGCAATTGACCGAAGAGCAGGAGACTTACGAAGAAGCGCTTCGCAACAATACCGGCACGGCTTCCAGCGAACCTCGCGTTTGGCTGTACTCCATGGAACACCCCGAGCAAGCGGTGCAATCTTACCTGGCCGATGTGGCGGTGGGTTTTGCGCAACCGTTGCCATCCCCGCTGCCCGATCCCGCGCAAGACCTGTCGCTTGATATCACGCTGACCTATCTCAGTGATTCCCAAACCGGAGCTCGCGCCGCAGCCTATCTGGAAGAGCAACTGGCCGCCGCCAACGAGCGGTTCTTGTCGCGCCGCCTGGCCCTGTTGGGCCAACAGCAACGCGCCGCGCCGTTGCAAAGCGAACGCGTTGTCTTGGGAGTTGTCGAACAAGCCCGCGGCGGTGTGCTGCTTACGCTGGCCCCGTTGATTCTGATCTTGATGACCATCACCGGCGCGGTCTATCCGGCCATCGACCTGACGGCGGGCGAGCGCGAACGGGGCACGTTGGAGATACTCGTGGCGGCACCCGTACCGCGGCTGGGGTTGCTGTTGGCCAAGTATGTATCCGTATTGACGGTGGCGCTGCTGACGGCCGCGGTAAACCTGGTCGCCATGTCGGCCACCGTCATGATTGGCGGCTTGGGACCGGCCTTGTTTGGAGAGACCGGCGTAACGCCGCGCGTGATTCTCGAAATCCTGGGGCTGCTGCTGTTGTTTGCCATGTTTTTCTCGGCGGTGCTGCTGACCTTGACCAGCTTCGCCCGCACCTTCAAAGAGGCCCAGGCCTATCTGATTCCCCTGATGATGGTGGCCATCGCCCCAGGCCTGTTGACCTTCATGCCGCAGGTAGAACTGACGGGTGCCCTGACCATCGCCCCGTTGGTGAATATCGTGTTGCTGGCCCGCGACCTGCTGGCGGGCCAGTCCACCGGCGGCGCGGCGGCCATCGTGGTGATCTCCACGTTGCTCTATTCCCTGGCGGCTATCGGCATGGCGGCGCGGTTTTTCGCGGCCGAGGCGGTGCTGTACACCAACGAAAGCGGCTGGTCCGACCTGTTCCAACGTCCGCGTCTGGAACGGGCCGTGGCCAATCCGGCCAACGCCATGACTTGCGCGGCGCTGATCTTCAGCGCGTTTTTCGTGGCCCTCAACGTCGTGGCCCATGCACCGTCGTTGCGCTGGCAGTTGACGCTGTCGGGCCTGGCCACGCTGGGTGTGTTTGCCGGCTTGCCCTGGCTGGCCGCCGTCACGCGGCGGATCAACGTCGGCTCGGCCTTCCGCCTGAAGTTTGCCAGCGGCGGCCGGTTGTTGCTGCTGTTGCCGGGCGCGGTGTTGGCTGGCGTTGGCATCTGGGCCTGGTCGCACGAACTGCTGGTCTGGCAGATGCAGTTGGGCCTAATCTCCATCAGCGAACAACAAAAGACCGCCACCTTGGAATGGATCGCCCGCGCGCGTGAGTTGCACTTTGTCTGGCTGCTGCTGCCGTTTGGACTGGCACCCGCGGTGGGGGAAGAACTCTTTTTCCGGGGCTACCTGTTTTCGGCCCTCCGCGGCAAAGCCGGGCCAGCGGCCACGATCGTGGTAACCGCTTTGCTGTTCGGCCTGTTTCATGTCGTCACGCCAGGCGGGATCACCCTGGTCCGCTTGGGCCCTAGCACCTTGGCCGGCCTGGTCTTGGGCTGGGTAGCCTGGCGGACGGGCAGCGTCTGGCCGTCCATGTTGTTGCACGGCTGCCACAACAGCCTGCTGATGGCCGCGGCCTACTATCAACCGGCTCTGGCCGACGCTGGCTTTGGGGTGGAGGAAGAGTCCCATCTGCCACTCCTCTGGTTCGCCGCCGCCACCACAAGTGCCTGCATCGGCCTGGCCTGGATCGCGCTAGCCACCCGCGGTAGGGTGGGACAAGCGGCATGAGGCACGGCTACTTGGAAACGGTCTGCCCGCGATGTCCCACCATGACCCGCGATAGCGGCCGCATTTGGTGGGACATCGCGGGCAGACCGAATTCGCATGGAGGAACTGTAATCCGCTTGTCCCACCCTACTTGGTTTGGTGCCAAGAGGATCGGTGCTCCCATGCTCACATGGCCAGTTCCTTAGGGTGCCGCTGGAGTCTTTCGATCATCCGGAGCCCATAGCGCCATGCCGCCAATCGCGGCGGCAACCAGCAATGAGACGACGGCTGGAATGGCGAAGGCCAGGCCATACCCGCCACGGGGATAGATCGCTCCTGCGCCGCGGGCCGCGAGAGCCTCGCAGCCGTTGGTGGCGGACATGTACAAACTGAATTGCGTAGCCCCCAGCCGCGGATTCGTCAGATGCATGAACCAGGCATACGACGATGCGGTGAATCCGCCGACGCAGAAATACATCGCCAGCCAGGCCCCCAGTAGTAGAACAATCGCTCCGCCAGAGCCGCCAGCCGCCAAAGCCGCCACCAGCAGCACGCAACACGAACACGCTACCAGCCAACCCACCAGCGCCGCTCGGCTTCCCCAACGGTCGGCCGACAGCCCCCCCAGCAACCCGCCAACGAGCGATAGGGCCACCACGGGTATGGCGTACAGGCCCCCAATTTGTGGTTGGGTCAATCCAACGGCAAGCAACATCGGCCCGGACAACGCTCCGGTTGCCTCAAAACCGGCACCCGCCAGCAGGGCCACGGCTACGCCGCCCCACGTCGCGGGTCGCACGGCAGCCGCGGCCACCTGGCGCACATATCCGGTGAAAGAGTGCCGCGGCAGGTGATCCGTTGCCAGCCTACGGGTGACGAACATCGTTCCCCAAATGCAGCCGACCAGCAACACGATCAATCCTATCTTGCCCAGGGCTACCGCGATGATCAACGTTCCACCGCCGAACAGGCTGCGCCCCAGCAACATGCCGGCCTGCATCCGCCCATTCAGGGCTCCCCGCCGCTCGGCCGGCACCACATGGATCGCCACCGCGTCGATCGCGCAATCTTGAATCGCGGCGGCCAGCGCATGCGCCATCAACGTGGCCACCAGCCAACCGGCCTGCTCGCGCCAATCGAGCCAAAGCAGCGGCAGCAAGAACAATCCCATCAATCCCTGGGCAACCAGCGCCCACTCGCGATAGCTCCACCACGCGCCGCGGCAAGCATCCACCAGCGGCGCGAACAAGAACTTGAAGCTCCAAGGCAAGGCCAGCAAAGAGGTCAGAATCGCGATCCGCTCAACGGAGACATCTTCCTGTTTCAAGAGCGTGGGTAGCGCCCACCACAAGAACCCGATCGGCGCCCCTTCGCAGAAATAGAGGGCGACAAATTCCCACAACGAACTCGTCGCGGGCGGCGGCGTTGCCTGCCCTCCCGGCGGCAGTCTGTTCGGCTCATTCATCGGCCGAAGCCGGGGGTTTGCCGCCGGGTTCGCCCAATACCCGTTGATCGCCGAGGGGCCCGTTTTGCGGTCCCGGCGCCGGGCCGTCCAGGCCCTGGAAGGTGGTATTGAATTTGAAAATGTCGGGCCGTCGGTCGAGGCGCGGCGTCACGGTGCCGCCGCTGCGCGAATCGTGCAGGTCATCCAAGTCGAGATCGCAGACCAGCACCGTCTCCTCGTTGGAGTCGGCTTCGGCCTGAATGCCGTCCCTGGCGAACTGAAAATCGGACGGGGTGATCACGGCAGCCTGGCCGTATTGAACGTCCATGTTCACGACGTGCGGCAAGTTTCCCACGTTGCCCGCCAGGCAAACATAAACTTGGTTTTCGATCGCCCGCGCATGGGCGCAATACCTTACCCGCAGGTAGCCTTGGCGGTTGTCCGTGCAGAACGGCACGAACAGAATCTCGACACCGGCATCCGCCAGATAGCGGACAAGCTCCGGAAACTCCACGTCGTAGCAGATCGAAACGCCAATTCGCGCGGCGGGCGTATCAACCACCACCAGCCGATGCCCGCCATGAATGCCCCACCACTTTCGCTCGTTCGGGGTGACGTGCAATTTGGGTTGCTCGACCACCGATCCGTCCGGCAGGCAGATGTGGCAAATGTTATACAGCTTTTCGCCCTGCATGCAGGGGTGCGATCCGGCGATGATCGTCAGCCCAAACCGCACGGCCAGCCCGCTCATCAACCGCACGAACTCGGGCGTATATTCCGACAGCTTCTTCATCCCCTCCTGCGGTGAAACAGCCTTGACTTGCGACAGAAGCTGCACGGTAAACAGCTCCGGGAACAAGACAAAGTCGGAGTCATAATCGCGGGCGATATCGACGAAGTACTCGACTTGCTGGGCAAAATCGTCGAAGGACTTCACCTCGCGCATTTGATACTGCACGCACGAAATGCGGACCTTGCGGGGCCCCTTCTTCCGCGGCTTGTAGTCGGGGTTTTTCCACTCCAGCAGGCTGGCGAAATTGTGGCTGCGCTGGTCGCGCAGATAGTTGGGCATGACGCCGCGCAGCTCAAAACCCTCCCGCAGTTGAAAGCTCAAGACCAGGTCGCGGAAATCGCCCTTGGCCACCCGATAGGCGTACTCCTCGGCGGAAATCTTGTCGGCCTGCTCGATGTAGTTCCACAACCGCCCCCCCGCCAGAATCCGCGTCAGGTTCAGCCGCCGGCACAGCTTCCGCCGCGCCTCGTACAGGGCGGCGCCCACCCCCTTGCCGCGGGCATCGGGATGAACGTAGACATCCGCGCCGTAGAGCGTATCGCCGCGCACGTCGTGATTGGTGAAATACCCGCTGTCGGTGATGCCCGACCAGGTGTGATGCCGCAGCGGGTCGGACCCCATATTCACGATAAGCGAAGAAGCCGCCCCCAAAATGCGGCCTGTTTCATCGACCGCCACGAACTGGCCATCCGGAAAGACCCGCTGGTGGCTATGCAAATGGGCCGCGCCCCACACGGCGTTGTCCTCGGCCATCGTCGGATAGGCGGCCCGGTTAAGCGCCACCAGCGCCGGAACATCCGCCGCCGCGGCCAGCCGGCAGGTGACGGCTGCTTTTTCTTGAGCAGGCATAAGCGAGATTCACGAAAAACAGGGAACGGGCCAATCTGGGCGGGCGTCCACCCATCCCAACGACCACGGCGACCAAAGCCTCCACGGCCACAGCCATTGCCGTAACCCACGATCGGGGCCAAGTCCGGGGACAGGCACGGCCAGAGGCACACAATACCTTATTCGCGCCACCATTGCCGCCCGTCCTCAGACGTAACTTATTGCTAACACGCATGTTACAGTCTTCGACGGCCCTCGTCCACCGCGGGGCAAGCGTAAGTCCAAGCGGCATTGTCGGTGTCCGCGGTAATCCTTAGATACGTGCCCGCCCATCGGCGGCCCCCGCCCCCATGCGGGTCATAAAACATCGCTGTCCCGTGGCCCGACCGGTTAGGATGGCTGTCGCCATGCGTCCTTGTCCCTATTCGTTCCCGCCGTCTGTCGCTCGACTGCCGGAGGTTTGCACCAAGGAAGATTTTCGCTTGGTGAGTACGCCAGCACGGCCCCGTCGATATAATGCCCCAAACCTGTCATGGCTGGCTGTCCGCATGCCACAAATAGCGCTAACCCGGCGCTCTTGCTTTCCCTGCAATCTTTCATCCAAGGAGCGATTCCCTTGGCAGAGCCTCGCGCCTACGAATGGGACTATGAGCGCAGCCCGCTCACGCAAGAGTCCGGCTTCATCACGCTGTCCATAGGCGTTTTTCAATGGTTGCCGAAGGCGAACGGCAAAGGCCTCAAGAAGTCCAAGTCCATCCGCGTGGCGGGCTATATGTCCGAGCCCGAACGCGTCTACGACAAGGCACAGGAACTGTGCGATCACTTCAACAAGGCCGGGGTGCGGGCGGAGAGCCCGCCTCCTTGGGTGCAAAAACAATACTCCGTGCCGCAGCCGTTCGATATGGTTGTTGAACGCACCGACGAATTGACAAGCGGCCAAGTGCGGGCCGCCCGCATTCAGGTGATGAAGCGCGTGCCGGCCCCACGAGGCTTCGTCCGCGGCGACGACGGAGCCTACGCGCGAAGACGGGATGGGCAGATCCACCTGATTCAATTCCAGGCATCAAAGTACGGGCATGAATATACAGTGAATTTGGGATTTCATTACGATTTCCTCCCTCCGTTTTATCACAAGACGACGATCCCGCTCGTTGAATACGACTTGCTTGACTGCGCGATCAGTGAACGGATCGGCTATTTCACACCAGAAAAACGCGATCTATGGTTCCCCTATGGCAACAATCACGAAGTCCTGAAACAAATGTTGGAAGAAAATGTTCGCGTTTGCCTTGCCGCGTTCGACGAAGTAACGCATCGCTGGGCCGATCCCGGGAGGTGGCTCTCTAACGCTAGCCTACAGTCGCTACGGCCCTGGACCGTTTCCGCGACGGACATTCGCCTATTCAGGTGCCTGATCGCAGCCCACCTGGGCAAGTTCCGAGACGCGGAAGAGTCGCTCAGCGAACTTGTTGCAACGGCACCATCGACGCATTATCGGGAATGGTACGAAAGTTTGCTTCTCACAGTCAGGGAGCGGGCTGGATCGTAAAACGTAAGCCGCACGATTTCCAAAGGGACGAACCCCACAGGCATTCACCAGCCGGGGGCGGGTCGCCCCGGTGCGATTAGGTGCGATTAGGTGACACCCATCTATTGATCGCACGAGCAATGCCGCCCGGCTTCGGACGTAACCTATTGCTGATAAGCACGTTACAGATTTCGGCCAACACCGTCCACCGCAACGCAAGCCCCAGTGGCGGCGTCGGCGTCGGCAGTAATCCTAAAAACCTGTCGGCCCATCGGCGGCACCCCAACGCCCCACGCGCCGACGACGAAGCGTCGCGATCCCATGCCCCGACCAGTGAAGGTGGCTGTCCCCATACGTCCCCGATGAGCAGACTCACGATCCGCGGATGAGACGCTTCGGGCATGAGGCCCATTCGTTACTTTGGCAACAACTGCCGCACGGCGTCGACGGTCAACGCCACCCGAAATCCATTGAGGCCCCACGAAGCGTGAAACGAGCCGCGAGTGGCGGAGCGAGCATATCGCGACCCATCGTTAAAGTTGCCGCCCCGCATCACTCGCTGCGAATCGGCGGAAGACGGGTTGCTGGGGTCAACCGCCGGCACCGCGTCGAACTGCTCGTAATAGGTCGGATCCCAGCCGTCCTCCACCCACTCCCACACGTTGCCGTGCATGTCGAACAGTCCCAGCGGATTCCTTGGCAGTTCACCTACCGGGTGCGTACGTATTTCGGAGTTTTCACCCGTCCAACCAATACGCTTCAGGTCTTCATCTGAGTCGCCAATCCAGTATTTGGTAATCGTGCCAGCCCGGCACGCAAACTCCCACTCGGCCTCTGTCGGCAATCGGTAGCCGTTGCCCGACAACATTTTCACATCGTTCTCTACTCGCGCATAGAACGGTGTGAGTGACTCTTTCTCGCACAGTTTGGCACAGAAATCGACCGCATCGTACCAACGTGCCCCTTCGACGGGATGCTGCGCCGTATCGAGGCCGGCGACCTTCTCCGATTTCTTAGGATCCCTGCCAGTGCTTGCAAAGACGGATGGGTTTGTGCCCATCACCGCTTCATAGTTCTCTTGCGTCACCTGATGAACGCCCATGTAGATGGCTTTCGTGAGGATGACTTTGTGCCGAGGCGCTTCGCTCGGAAAGTGCTTTCGCCAATAATCCTCATCGGGCGGAAAGTCCTTGAGGCATTCATCGATTTCGTCCGTGGTGCTGCCCATCAAGAACTCGCCCGGCGGAATAAGGCGAAACTTCATGCCGAGCGAATTCGTGTGCTCCAACGGCAGCTTCAAGTAGTCGGCCCAGGCTTGCTGATGTATCTCGGCTTGCGCGGCATCGAACGGGGCAATCGCGGGTTGCGGTGCGTCCGCCGGCCAACCGTGCCAGCCGCCCGCGTTGTTTGGCGAGTCGCCACTGTCAGCCGTCACCGTGGCAGAGCCGCCGTCTGGCACTTCAATCCGGGCAATTTCCTTGCCGCCCTTGTCGCGAACAATGACCCACACGCCCATAACGGCCATCAGGCCGCCGACAATCAGGGCGGGTATGGCGGCGGCCCACGGAATATCCAGCGGTTCTTCTCGACCGGGAAGCGGGAGTCGCAACCCGCCACGCTCCGCTTGCTGAATCCGTGCCAAGTGCGACTCAAACTCCTTATGCCCCGGCTTGAGTACACGAAGCCGCTCCAACGCCGCTTGAAGTTGCTGGCGGCTCTGGCGATCTTTGCGATGCATGCCCTGCTGGATGGTTGCCAGCAAGTTATTGATCTCAAACTGCCGCTGTCGGGCTTCAAATAAGATCTCCCGCACGACAGGAATATTCTCCGCGTTGGGGACTTCTTCCAACAGGGCAATCACTTCTTGGTAACAATGCAGATCCAACAGCTCCTTGGCACTGCGGGCACGGCTGTTCAATTCATCGCCAGCCATCAGGCCGCCTTGACCGCTGCCTGCCGTGAACATTTTCGTGGCGGCCTCACCCGACCGCCTCCACACTGTGCTGCCCGGCGAGGAGGATGGAGTTTCTTGAGCCGCGCTCGCGTTGCCTGATGCAAACGGATGGAGCGCCTCGGCCAGCGCCGTTCCATCCTGAAAACGGTCGGCGGGCTGCTTGGCAACAAGCCGTTCAAAAATGGCAACCACTCCGTCGGGAACGTCTGTCCGCAGGGTCTTGAGATTGGGGACCGGGTCGAGTACGTGGGCAGTCATCTTGCTAACCGTGCTATTATGCTGATCGTCCTCGAACGGCGCGTGCCCGGTCAGCAGGTAGAACAGGGTGCATCCCAGCGCATACAAGTCGGTTCGTTGATCCGTTTCGCGGGCGTCTTCCCATTGCTCCGGGGCCATATAGTCGGGCGTGCCGAAAGCCTGCCCGGCCGCGGTCAGATCGGTCGCCTGGTTCGCATCGCTGGCCAACCGTGCCAGGCCTAAATCGAGCAGCTTGATCTGGCCGTTTTTGGCGACCAGCATATTCGATGGCTTGACGTCGCGGTGAACCAGCCCGCCCCCGTGTGCGGCGGCCAGGGCAATGGCCGCCTGTCTCAAGGCCCGGCAGGCGTTGGCGGGTGACAGCGGGCCTTTTCTCTTGACCAACTTATGCAGGTCGGTCCCTTCCACGTACTCCATCGCCAGGAAGTGCGTGCCGTCGATTTCACCCGCGTCGTACGCCTGTACGATGTTTGCATGCGTCAACTTGCCGACCGCCTTCATCTCCCGCTTGAAACGGACAACCGCGTCGGCGCTTTTCGTGAACTGCCGCGACAAGACCTTGATGGCAACGAGCTTGTCTAAATGCTCGTGCCGGGCCTTGTAGACGGCCCCCATCCCACCTTCGCCAAGTTTTTCCAGCAATTGATACGGGCCTAGCCTTCCACCGCTTCCGGCCATTGTCGCATTCGCTAGCTGAGACGGCGAGTTTGCCGGCGGCAATGTCGGCGCCGCATCGCCGGGGGGATGCGCTTCTGGCGAAGGATGGACGACTGGCATGGCATCGCTGCCCTTTTGTGGCGTCATACTCAAAGTCTCCCTTCAGGAATAACTTCTGGGCGTTGCCGAGTATGGTCGCCCAAGGGCCAGTCTGAAAGTTGCGAATGATCGCACTGGGTAGTTCTGCCTCGCGACTCCGTCGCATAAGTCTACTCGCGGGCGACTGTCGCCACAAATTTCGAGGGGACCAAATGTCATTCGGCGGACCTATATCTTTACAGGATTGCCAAGGCTTGATGCATGCTTTGCCCAAGCTGATGACCAACGGCGGCCATAACTCATATTGACAAGCCTTGCAGCTTGCCGATCCAGAGAAGTTCCTTGAGCAAGAGTGCGGGAGTTTGGAACCGGTCTTCTGGCCGCTTGGCCAGCATATGCATAACCAGATCCTGAAACCGGTCATCGACGGAGAGATGCACCGTCTTGGGCTTTGTCGGTGTTTGATCTCTGATACTCCGGATCAGCTCCGGCAGCGAATGACTCTCGAAGGGGGCGCGTCCGGTCAACAAGGCATAAAGTGTTGCACCCAGACTGTAAATATCGGAGCGACAGTCAACATCTACACCGTCGCGAGTCCGCTCCGGCGAAAGGTAAGAAAGATCCCCCACGATTTGGCCGGGACGTGTTACCTGTCTGGCTTGCGTTCCTGATAATGCCTTTGCCAGCATCAAGTTGCCCAGTTTGCAGACGTTGTCGCCGCGGCGTTGCAGGATATTCTCTGGTGTAACATTGCGATGGATGATCTGATGCTCGTAAGCCGCCTCTAAGGCCCGCGCGACATGCACCGCCACGCGCCAGGTACTCTGCCAATCCAGCATTCCCATGATCCCCATGCGGTGGATCACCTCGCGCAAACTTTGGCCGTCGATATGCTCCATGGCAAACCAGCAGTATGAACCTTGCTTGCCCGCACCGTACAACTCAACCAGGTTCTCGTGTCGGATGTCGATCATCGTTTGCATCGCCCGCACGAAGCGCTGCTTCTGCGCTTCGTCCCCGGCGGTTTCTGGCGACAGCACCTTGACCGCGGCGGGCCGATCTCTCTTGGTGTCGTGCGCTAGAAACATCAGGCCGCTTTCGCTCTTGTGGATCACGCGGTCGAGCCGAAAATGTGACATCGACTGCCCAATCAGATCATTCACGATAGGAAATGCCGGTGGCTGCGGTGACATCGGTTGCCGGAAAGGCGGAAGCGGACCGGGCTGCAGAGTACTCTGCTCGGCGGACGTTGCTAGCTGAAAGCGGATCTGGGTGTCGCCAAGGCAGAATACGTCACCGGGCCGCAACTCTTGCCGCTTGATGGGTGTTCCGTTCAACAAAGTGCCGGCCGTGCTGCCGGAATCAATCAGGATGGCCTGTCCGCCATCTACCTGCACCAGGCAATGAGTTCTAGAAACGCGAGGATCCGTCAATTGGGTCAAAGTTGACTGGCTGCGGCCAATGGTCAGCGTCTGCCCATCGACTAACGAGATCCTGCGTCCCGCGTCCGGGCCGACGATGATGAACAGCTCAAGTTTCATGCCACGAAAGCTCCCAGACTGGATACAGCGATAGCCCTAAGCTCAAAGAGAAGGCTAAATGCAAGGTGGCTCATCGGTCTCGATCGGGCGAACTCCAGGGACATTCATCCACTTGGCCGCGAGTGGGCTATTGTCGCATCAATTGTAACGTCTGGCTGGATCACGGATTGGATCAACACTCGGAGCGGTGAGTCGAAAGGGTCCGAACACCGCCACGCGCCGTCTGTCGCGCGGCCGCCCGACTGGCGGAGGTCCGCACCATGCATGCGTATCCCCAGATGAGACAGATACAAAAAACATATTATAAAACAGTTGTTTTAATAGTATGCAAATATACTATCTATGGTATAATCGTACGCGTCGGGCTTTGCGCGCCGACGTGGCTTTTGCACGTCCAACGGGCGCGAAGCCCCCAAGCCGCCCAAGCATCGTCGTCCGCCGCGTGCTCGAACAGCATGGCCGTGGCGGGCGGTCGATCGGGCGAGTCACTTATTTCGGCTACCGTTGCCGGCTGGTTGGCCAAATTGAGAGCGAGTTCTTTCTCGCCGCTCCCTGGGCCGACCGGTATGCGTCACGGGGCCTATCCCTATTTTTGAAACGCGGTCGTCGCGCGGGGCGCTGTCGGTGCGCGCTAGGTTGTAGGAGCCGTCTCCGACGCCGATTGGCCACCATCCTTACCTGCACCACACCCCCGTGGTGGAACAGGTAACGCGATCGCGCGAACCAAATCCCACGCGAATTCCCACGGAACTACCCGATTGTTACCTGCACCACACCGTGAAATGGTGCAGGTAACGTGGAACGAGAACCTTCCAATCCCAACATCCGCACCCCTCGCCCGGTACTCCGGGAGAGGGGATGGGGGTGAGGGCCGGCACCGCATTCGACGATCCATGCCCAGCAATCCCATCTCAAGAAACAAAATCCACGCGCGCTTCAAGCCGGCAATGCAGGAACTTGGTGGCTACGCTTACCTGCACCACGCCCCGTGGTGGAACAGGTAACGCGATCGCGCGAACCCAAAACCCCGCGATTCCCAAGAGAAGTACCTGTTTCTTACCTGCACCACACCGAAAAATGGTGCAGGTAACGTGGAACAGGAATCGCCGAACAATCGCATCGGAACCTGCCAATGGAACGCCGACTGTCGCCGACAGTCGATGGCCCCTTCAAACGAGGATTGTCGAATTCGTACCAGACCCGGCGGACGGTTTAGAATTGTTTGGCAATTGCCTTTATCCTACAATGGAAGGTGTTCAGAGCATGAACCGGCATGAAGAGGCTTTACATGAGTTCCATCACGGACATAGAAGCCGCGATTGAGCAGTTGCCGCCATCGGAAGTAGAGCAACTGGCCCTCTGGCTGGAGAGATTTCGCGCACGGCGAACCGCGGCCGTGCCCATTTCCGCCTGGCTGGCGAGCGCTCGCGGCACCGCGCGGCCAGGCGTGACCACGGCTGGAGTGATGGCGCTCACGCGCGGTGAGGAATGAGCGGTTTCCTGTTCGATGCGAATGTGCTACTCGATATTGCCACCGACGACGCAACCTGGCTGGCCTGGTCGGAGGGGCAGTTACAAGTTGCCGCCGCGCAAGGACCGATCCTGATCAATCCGATTATCTACTCCGAACTTGCCCCAGCTTTCGCGACGCGATCCGACCTCGACCGCTGGCTCGATCCGGCTATCTTTCGGCGGCTCCCGCTGCCATACGACGCGGGTTGGCTGGCCGCGGAAGCCTTCGTCAAATACCGGCGAGCGGGTGGCATCAAGAGTTCACCTCTTCCAGATTTCTACATCGGTGCGCACGCTGAAGTCGAGCGGCTCACGTTGGTGACGCGCGATGCCGCACGGTATCGCACGTACTTTCCAGGTGTTGCGCTGATCACTCCCTAGAGCCGCCATGATTCAAGGTTCGACTTCGCATTTCGGGAGGCTAATTTCGCCGCGAGCAGGGCCAGTCCGCCACATAACCGCGATGTTCTTGGTTGGCTGGCTCAAACCGCGATATTTGCCGGTTTTTTGGCGGTTAAAGGCCGTTCGCAGCAGTGCTATCGGTGTTCCAATCAGATTGACACAGCATGGTTCGCGTTGATAATCTAAATGGGTGGTAAACGCCTTACGCGCAGAGGGAGATCGCAGCGATGACTGGCTCCATGATCCTTGGGTTGGAAAAGTCCGTTCGCGGCACGTTGCTGGGGGTTTGCACCCTGCTGGCGATGGCTGTTGGCTGGCCGTCCTCCGCCGGTTACGCCGCCGATGCGCCGATTGAAGATGCTGGAGTCCTCAAGAAGCTGCACCGCCGGTTGAGTTCGCTCAATATCGACCTCAGCGACATGCGCAGCTCTGGTGAAATCACCGACCAGGCCAAGTTCAAGGATTTCTTCAACGGGGCGCTCGATGTCATTCGTTCGCCGGCCAATGATGACTTTCCCAAGTATCGCGTCCAATACTTCAGCAAGCCGCTGCAGCAGTCGGGGAATGCTCCCAGCAAGGCTTTTCACGACGAACTCAACAAGTTCTTGCTAGAGAATTGCCCCAAGCTGGCGGAAGACCCCGCGCTCACGCCGGCATCGCAAATCAACGCCGCCATAATTCTGGCCGACCTGAACAGCAAGGAACTGGCCGTTGGCGGACGCGGAACGGTTGTACCTTTGGCGGCGGCTCTGCCCGTGTTGATGGATCTGTACAAAACTGGCAAGTCCGAGGCCGTCCGCGCGGTCGCGCTGGCCGGCATGGTCCGCCATGCCGAAGGGGGCAGCATGTCCAAGGACATGCAATCCAAGGTCGGCGACGAAATGCTCAAGACTCTGGCCACGGCTACACCCCCCAAGGGCCGCTCCGCCGATGCGCAATTGTGGTTTCGCCGCCGGGCGTGTGAAGCGCTGGGCTACATTGGCGACCCCGGTGATGGCAACGACCCCTCCGCCGTGGTCAAGGCGCTCACCGCCACCATTGCCGCGGGCGGAGAGAGCCGGTTGTTGCCCCTCCGCTGCGATGCAGCCAACGCCCTGGCCAAACTGAAAATCACGCCCGCCCTGAATGTGAACTACGCGCAACTGGGCGGTTTGCTGGCGCAGTTGGCTGTCGATGTGGCCCGCGACGAAACGGTCACCACGCAGGCCGGCTTGCGGTCGATGATCGTGCCGGTGGATAACGCACTGCACGGCACGTTGGCTACCCAGCGATTGGCGGACGCCAAGCGGCTAGCTCCTGGCGGTTTGACAACGTTGGCCGCGGGTACGCCGCATGAGGAATACATCAAGAGCCTGGCCGATCAGCTCCAGCCCATGATCGACCTGACCTTGGCCGATGACTTCAGCCTGGAACAGGCCCGCAAGGATGCCGACGACTTGGAAACCTGGATTGGCGACAATCCGGTTGACGGCGAGGCCGTGGCCGCCAATTAGCAAACACGAGCAAGATGCTCTGGAACTATCCGCGGCTTGCCGCGGGGCAAAAGGATTTGCCCTTGAACGAACTTCCTCTCAGCCAACGGCCCCAGCTTCTTTGGGACGCGCTCGCGCGCGGGAATAAGCCCGCGACAGCCGTTCAGTCCTTGGCCTATCGCTGCCTGATCGCGGTTGTGGCAGCCGCAATCCTACCGGGCTGTGAAATGCTTTCGTGGAACTCTCCCCAAGAGGTGGCGGCCACGACTGCCGTCGAGAGCAGTTCCACGGCAGCGCTCGATAATGTCAATTGGGTACAGGCCGTTGAAGCCTCTAGCGATTGGTCCTCTTCGCCGTCGTCCGCAACGGGGCCAGGATATCGCTGGCGGAATCCGGCTCTCGAGGCCCTGCGCGATACGCCCGCCATGCGCAAGGAGTTGAACGCAGCCGCCGCCGGCAAAGATGCCATCCGGGCGGCAAACGCCGCGATGGTCCTTGCGCGTTGGCAGGCGGACGTCCCGGTCGCCCCATTGGCGGCCGCGGTACGTAATATCGAGATCAAGCTTGCCATGCGGCAAGCCGCGGCCGAGTCCCTGGGCCGTCTCAACGAAAAAGCAGCCTTGCTGGCCATCAGCGAATGCCTGGATGAGCTGGGCCGGTTCGAGGGGGAAGGCCAAGCCCGTTATCTGCCGGAGGTCCATGCCGAACTGTTGCGCGGATTGGCCCGCCAAGAGAATGCCACGGACAATCCGCATCTGCTGGCGGCGCTTCGTTCACCCGCCGCACCGGCGAGGTTGGCGGCTTTGTCGGCCTGGAGGTCGTCGCCGGCGGAAGTTGCCGAAAGCGTGCTGGACATGCGGCACGATCCTGACTCTTCGGTACGTTGCGAGCTGCTGCAAATCTTGGCCCAGCGCGAGGATTCGTCCGCCGAGGAATTCGCCACTGCCGCCTTGACCGATGCCGACTTGCGAGTCCGCCGCCAGGCTATCGCCGCGCTAGGCGAGATTGGCGGAGAGGCGGCCCGCGCGCGGCTGCAAAAGCTGACACGCGAACAGCCCGAATTGGTCCGCGTCGCGGCGGTAGCGGCGTTATCGCAGGCGGGCGATTTGCCGGGCGTACTGGATCGTGCGGCCGATGAATCTTGGGCGGTGCGGTTGACGGTGGCACAAGCTTTGGCCCAGCACCCCGAGCCAGCCGCGCTGACGGCTGCGCGGCAAATGGCACAAGATGCCAGCACCCAGGTCCAGCAGCAGTTGGTGGAGTCGATGGAGGAATGGCCCCTGGAACAGGCCGGGCTGGTGCTGCTGGACGTGGTGGAGTTTGGCGGCTACACCGCCCGCAAACTCTCCGTGGAGCAACTCAGGCGGCGCTGGGATGTAGTCCAGGGCTTTCCCGCCGATGCCCCCCAGCCGCGCCGTGATGAAGTGCTGGCCCAGTATCGGCAAGAATGGTCCCGGCAATTCCCGGCCCGTTCGATGCCTTCCGCCACGGCGGCGGCCGCCGAGATTCTCCAGCAGCCAGTGTCGGCCGATACGCCCGCGGACCAGCCCGATGCGGCCCAGGCGTTCATCGACTCGCTGCAATCGCCGCGCTTGGAAGACCGCCGCGGAGCCGCCGCACGCCTGGCCGAAGAGTCACGGCGGCAGCCATTGTCCGCCGCCGCGGTGGAGCGCATCGTCGAAACGTCGCAAGCCGAGCCCGACGCCGCCGTGTTTCGCGACTTGTTGACTGCAGTGGAAAGTAACGCGGGCGAGCCCGCCTTGCGGTTGGCGCTGGCTGGCCTGAGCCATCCTCACAGTGATATCCGCCGCCGCGGTTGCGACCATCTGCGGCTACACGGCGGCCGGCAACACGCCAGCGCCTTGCTGCCGGCGTTGGAAGACGACGACCAGGTGGTGGTTCGCGCGGCGGTCTTGGCGCTGGGGCGCATCGGCCGGGCCGAGGATGCCGAGGCGATTGCACCGCTGACCGCCGCCGACAGCCATTCGCTGCGGCTCGATGCCGCGGCGGCTTTGTGCCGGCTAGGTTCGTCCACGGGCAAAACCGCGCTGGAGCGATTGGCACACGACCGCGATGCCGAGATCCGCCGCCGCACGGCCACGCTGCTGGGCGAACTGGGCGATCCGGCCGCGTTGGCCCTGCTGGTGGCGATGCTCGACGACCGCCTGGGTGTCGAGCAGGCCGCGCTTGTCAGCCTGGAACAGATTGTCGGCCGCGACGTAACCGCTGTTCCCGACAGCCCTCCCCTGAGCCTGGCGGAACGCATTGACGGTTGGAAGAAGTGGTGGCGCGAGCAAGCCCAGCCCTAACCGCGGCCGTGTACGTCGAGCAGCGGGAGCCTAGTGCGCGGCTGGAATGTAGTTCAGCGTGTAGTATGCTTCTTTGTGCAGCAGCGGAAAGCCCGCGGCCGAGCGAACGCCGTCGACGTGCAATTCGTGAACGTGTCCCTCTTGCAGCCCCTGCACCGTTAGCCGCACGCTCAGCCCGTCGTCGGCAACGACGGCTTTGGCGATGGCCGGCGTGGTGGCGTCTACTTCCGGGCTGCCATAAGAGGCTTGATAAATATAGGTGTACGTTGACATGTTATACGAGGCCAGGTCGCCAGCCGTTTGGCGGTCGGCTGGTTGGGTGAAAGTCAGCTCAAACCCGTCTGGTTTGGCCCGCATTTCGTGGATTTCAAAAGGGACTTTGCCGGTCCAGTCCATGCGTTCCACGGCAAACGGCTTGTTGCCGCGCGAGCCCCAACCGCGATTGGTGCCGCCAACGAACATGCTGCCCGCCTCCGTCAGGTCCATCGGCAAGGTGCCCGAACTGAACCCCTCGCGAAACGGAAAGCAGGCCCCTTGGAAGTGTCCATTCACCTGTTCCAGGTAGCACCGCATGACCGTGCTGTACGATTGATCGCCGACGAACATCTGCCCGGCAAACGGGCCAAACTTTCCGGCCGACGTATCGCACGTGACGCCGCTGGCCGACTGGCCCATCTTCTTGTAGGGAAAGAGGATCGCCGGCGGTTCGAACTCCGGAATCTTCTTGGCTTCCGTCATGATCCGACTGCCGCTTGCGGGCTCTTGGGGCTTTTCTCCCATCGCCTCTTTCGCCAGATCGTACCACTTGAAACCGCCCGGATGGCCCACGAACTTGCCGGGCCGCAAATGCTTGAGCGTGCAGGTGCCGTTCCAGGGGCCTTGGTTGTCCGTGTAAAACACCTCGCCATTGGCGTCGAAGCCCATGCCGCCCGGTGAACGTACGCCGCTGGTGGTGGGCGTCAGCCGGCCATCGGCCGAGACCCGCACGCACCATCCGCGGTACTTGCAGTTGCTGTCAAACGAACCGGTCAAGCAAAGCGTGACCCAGATGTTCCCCTCGCGGTCGAACTTGGTTCCAAAGGCGTATTCGTGGTAATCGCCCGACACTTCCCAACCGTCGTTGACAACCTCGAACAGGTCGGCCACGCCGTCGCCATCGGTATCTTTCAACCGCGAGACATCGGTGCGCTGCGTGACGTACAGCCAGCCGTCGCGTTCGGCCAGCCCCAGCACTTCGTGCAGGCCGTGGGCAAACCGCGAGAATTTTCCGGCGTGGACCTCCTTGGCATAGGGGTCGGAGATCAGCCAGACCTCGCCACGGCGAGAAGAGACCGCCAGCTTGCCGCCCGGCAACATCTGAAACGCGCCTGCCTCCAGCACCACTTCTTCGGGAATTTCAAACGTCGTGATCGGGTAGTAATCGGCCTCCGTGGGATTGGCGTCATCCGCCCCAACGCTACCGACGTGTGACGCAAACAGAATCAAAGTAAGGAGAGCGAGGCGACGCATGATAGTGTCCAGTCGGTGATTCGGGGTTACGAATTTTTTGGGAGATGTTGAGGATTGATTGAATGCCATGCACGCGGCACGAATACGCCCTCCGGCCAAATCGCCATGAACGCTGCCTACCACGCTATTTCCTCCACAATCTCCGCCGTGCCGTTGGTAAAAGTGACGGGCAACAACAACTCCACGTTGTCGCCGGCTTGCCGCAGTGTCGGTGTGGCGCCCCCCGCTGACAGGCGAATGCGAACAAGCTCGTTCAGCAAGAACGAGCCGTTCTCTTGGCGTTCAATCTTTTTGCCTACCAGACGGAAATAGACGTTCTTAACATCGCTGGCGGCCGACAAGGCCAGCGTCCGTTTGAATCCCGTGCCGCTATCTTTTGGGACCGGCTGGCAAAAGTCCTCCACCGTGTAGCCGTCGGCCGCGTACTTGAAGCGGGGGCGGCCTTGCTTGTCGGTCTGGTATCCCAAGAACTTGTACCCGCGTTCCTTGGCCGACTCTTGCGGCCACTCCGCTTGCAACGATTCCAGCTTGGCCAGCGGAGCCGATTCCTCGAGCCGCACGATATTATCACCCAGTGGCCGCTGGAACCCGTTGCCGCGCCCTTGCCAGTGCAGTCCGGCGTCGATGAAGCGGCCCTGCCAGATAAAAGCCAGGTTGAACTGGTTGGCATCCCAAGCCAGGTGGGCTTTCTCCGGGTAGCCCACGGCAATGCCCCGTGTCAGCCCGTCGATGAAATTGCGATACAGAATCGGTTCCGAGTCGGGCTTGAGTTCGATCACGTTGGCAATCAGGCCCTCGGGCAGGCCGGCCCGGTCGCCATCCTTCAGGTAGGTCCAAACCGCCGCCAGTTGCTCTCGCGGATTCCCGTCGTAGACATCCTTCACCAGGGCCTGCCCGTTGGGGAAGCCGGTCGGCATGCGGGTGCCGGGCCGATAAGCCTGCGGGTTGTACATGTATCGCAAGAACCAATCCTCGCGGAGCCTGCGCGTCATGGTCTGCATGTTGAGCGCCTGAATGCCGGTTGCCCGATGCTGGCCAAACGTGTGGCATTTGATGCAACCCAAGGCTTTGTCCCCCACCAGCAGCCGTCCGGTGGCTTTGGCCTTGTTCTCAGGTTCAGGCAGCGTGGGGGCGGGTTCTTCTGGTTGGCGGTCGGCGGCAATCAGCGCTGGCACCAGATGGCCTACGTTTTGCAAGCCGAACTTGGGCATGCGAGCGTGCATGTAAGGCCGGTCCGTCGCGCCGTTTTGCAGAACGTGCCGCAGCCAGTCATCGTTGAGCTTGTCCCCCACGCCGTCGAGCGGCGGAGGCACGCGGCCTTCGTCCCCCATCTCGGGAATGGCCGACACGAACAGCGGGTTCCGTTCACGCTCTGGTCCGCCGACGTTGGCCCGTGCGTGGCAGGCGTAGCAATTGAAGGCGGCCAGCGTGTGGGCAATTTGTTGTTGAGGCGACGGCTCTTGATCGGTGGTAGCCGCGCTTAAAGCCGCCACCAGCGCGGCCCGTTGCGGTGCGTTGAGATCAAACCGCGGGATCGGCCCATCCAGTCCCAACACACCGGCTGGTTCCATCGCCAGGCAACCCTGGTCGGCGTGCAGTTCTTTCAGCGGTTTGGGCATGAGCTTGGAAACAATCGGCTGGCCATTTTGTTTCATGTCGTGGCAATTGGCGCATCCCAGCGAAGCAAAAAGCTCTCGCCCCTGGGCGACCTGATCCGGATTGAAGGTAAATGGCGGTTTGCTCCCCGGCGGCGGCGGGGGGGGCGGCGGATTGCCGGCTTCCGTCATCGACAGCAACCGCGCTGCATCTTGCCGCGGCAAGCCCGGCCCTTCGACTTCCAACTCCAAGGTCCATTCGCCACCACCTTGGATGTAATCGACGCGGACCGTATGAACACCCTTGGTTAGCAATGCCTTGCCGCTGTTGACCGTGTGAGGATGGACGCCGTCGGAATCGGCCACCTTTTTGCCGTCGATGAACAGCAGGCTGCCGTCGTCCGAGCCAAGATGAAAGGTGTACTCGCCCGCCCCCTTGGCCGTGAAGAAACCGTCGAACCGCACGCCAAAGTCATTCGTCCGTCCGGCCACGTTCAGGTCCAGTCCGGCGCATTCGCCCATCTCCAGCGGCGTTAACTCGCCAAAGTCGGGCACGCTGGCCCAACTTCCGGCGTAAGACTTAAACTTGAGATTGGGGTTCTTGGGCAGCACCTTGGTATCGCCGATCAAGAAACAGGCCAGGTCGCGAGGACCGTTTCCATCCAAGTTGAAGGCCGGCATGCGGCCCGACGGGCGAACCTTGTGCGGATCTTGCAAGAACGCCATCAGACTGCCGATGGTGTACTTGTCGCCTAATCCGGCTAGTGGCACCGTCGTGGCCAGGTTGACGGGCTGGTTGTCGCGGCGCGAGGCATGACAGGCGGTGCAGCCAATTTCGTGGAACAACCGATCACCGTTCTTGGCAGCCTGGTTATCGCCATGCGTTTGCGGCGGCTCGGCGGTCGAAACCAAAAAATTCACCAATGCGGAGGCGGCCGCGGCACGTTGCTCCTCCGGCAACGCCGCCAGCACATGCGGCATGGTTGTACCCGGCTTGACCTCGTGAGGGTCGGTCAAAAACCGCAGCAAATAATCGGCCTGTACGCGGCGGCCAACCTCGTCCAACACGGGGGCTTTGCGCGGCAAGAGGTGCGCGGCAAGAGGCCCCTCCGCCCGATGGCAAGCGATACAGTTCAACTCGCCCAGCAGCAGTTGCCCCCCGGCCACTTCATCGCCCCCAGCCAGGCCGTGGAACCGCTCGAAGCCAGGCACGATCGGTCGCCGGGCCTCTTGCTGGGCATTTCGCGGCAAGACCCACAGATTACGGTAGCGCACCGCGTTGCCGTGGTCTTGCAGATAGATCGGCCCTGCTTCCGGACCTTCCGCCAATGGCGCGGCCCTGGTGCTGGTGGGTAGTTCAACATCGCGATGGATCACCACACCGTTGTGCCGCACCGTGACCTGGGCGTGGGAGATCTTCTGGCCCGCGTTGTCATAACGGGCGGCGGTAAATTCGACGTCATACGTCTGCCAGGCCAGTGGCGGAAAGCACATATTCACGTCGGGTGCTTTGATGGTGTACAGCCCGCCGCACTCGTTGTCTTGGCCTTCCAACCCGAACGAGTCGAGCATCTGCGCCTCGAACCGGCCTTGGAAATAGATGCCGCTGTTACCGCGAGCTTGCCCGCGCGCGGCTGGCATGAACGGCAAGCGAAACTCAATATGCAGAGAAAAGTCCTCAAACTTGTCGCGGCTGGTACAGCCTTGTTGCAACAAGTCGCCGTCCAACTTGGCACCTGGCTGCCAATGTTGTTGCACCGACTCGGCGGTGCCATCGAACAGCACCAGGCTGCCTTGAGGAGGCTTGGCACCCAGCGTGGGGCTGCGACGATCGGCCTTCTTCAACTTAAGTTGCGCGATGAGTTGCTGGATGCCGGCAGCGTCGGCCTCTTCCTCCAGGCGGGCGGAACCATCCCAGCCCGCCCCTGGCAATCCGCCGGTATACGTAACGCTGTTGAATTGCCCCTGGCCGAGAGCCACGACTTGCATGCCCAGTTTTTCGCCAACGTATTCGCCCTGCCAGGCAAAGTCGGCATCGGCGGCGGCCTGTTCTGGCGTTTCATACACGCCATCGGCGGACAACGCGGCGGAACGCGCCCAGGAGAAAGTCAGGCAAACGCACAAAACAGGCCAAAGCCAACTGCGCATGGGAACGCCTCAGGTGGGGAAATCGTGCGGAGCGCGGCCGATGCTGGCCACGGATCCTAATGGCAGGTCCGTTGAGCATGGTCCAACGGCGCGGCTTTTTCAAGCCGTGCTAGCTCCTCAATTCCCCGGTGCCCGATTGCCGAATGATTAGTTCGACGAAAACCGGGCGCGGTAACCGGCTTTTGGCCCGGCGCTGAGGGGTTGCGTATCGAGCAGTTCCAGTTCGATGCGGACCCAAATGGCCGCGGCACCGCTGGCTTCTGTTTGCACGTCGAAGAATCTCGCGCGGACCACGCCGCGTACGCGGCTGCCGCGATTGGTCGTCAAACAGACGGCGTCGCAGCACATGGTGTCGCCGATGCCCGGCACGGGACGCCCGCGCCAATCGACATAGACGGCTTGTGCGATCGAGTTGCCCAGCGTGTCTTGCACATCGACCATCACGCCGGACGTCATTGCTTCTCTTAAATCGGTCGCCATTTCCTTGACCTCATTTTCCGGTGGTTCCCTGTTCCATCCATCCCTGGCTTGCAGCCGAGCATAGCTTAGGCGAGCCAAGAAAGTAAAGAGAAATCGCGCGCGGCAAAATAAGTTTGAACACGGCTATTTTGGAAATTCAAATTGCAATCTGGATCGCGTTATCGCAGAATTATGCGCTGGCACTGCCGCCGGCCAAGCAAAGGGTCTTTTCACGGCCGCACGCAAACATGTAATTGCACGGTGCTCGTTGCGTGCCTCTGCCGTGCCGCGGCCCGCGGCGTGTCGGTCGGTGTTCGCCGCCTCTTACTGTTGCCGATCTCGCATGAACACGCTTGGCGATATGACCGTGGCCGATTTGCTGGTTCGCGCCCGGCAAGGCGACGAGCACGGCCGCGACCTGCTGTTTGCCGCCTGCCGCGGCTATTTGCAGGTGGTAGCGGCCGCGCAGATCGAAGGCCGCTTGCAATCGAAGGTGGACGCCTCGGACCTGGTGCAGTTGACGATGCTGGAGGCCTTTCGCGACTTTGAGCGGTTTCAGGGCCAGACCGCCGGTGAATGGCTGGCCTGGCTGCGGCGGATCATGTCGCACAATGCCACCGACCAGGTGCGGCGCTATCGGGGCACCGCCAAACGCCAGACGGGCCGCGAGGTTTCCATTTCGCCCGCCGACGATTCGGCCCTGGGGCTGGGTATCGATCCGGCGGCACCTTGCCAGACACCGAGCCAGGAGTTTCTGCTGCGCGACACCGAACTGCGCGTGGCCGCGGCCTTGGCTGGACTGAGCGAAGACCATCGCCGCGTGATCTTGTTGCGCAATCTGGAGCGATTGCCATTTGACGAAGTGGCCCGCCGCCTGGGCCGCACGCGGCCGGCGGTGCAAATGTTGTGGACCCGCGCCGTCAAGAAACTGCAAGAAGTGCTGGCCGAAACGGAATAGGCGGGCAACGTCCCGGCGGCCCGCGCAAAAACGGCTTCACCGGCCATTCGTGTGGAGAGCGGCCACGGCAAACTACGCGGCCCGTTGGCGTGCCGTGATGAGCGGTGCCAGGGAAGCCGGCAGCGCAATCTTGCTTCCCACGTTCGATAGCACTTCCAGCACACAGGCCAGTTGTTCGGCCGGATCTTGCGCCAAGTCGATGAACAGGCACTTTCGTCCGCGCAGCTCACAGCCGCCCCCGCCGCTTCCCCCTAGCCACTCCCAACGCACCAGGTAGCCGAGCTTTTCGACCGTGGCCACGGCCAACTCCAGCAGATCGGCGGTATGCATGGCGATCGTCCCAAAATGTGTACGCGGCGGCCATCCACGGCAACCCCGGCGTATGCCGGCAATTCTTCCGCCTTATTCAACGCCCAGCCGGCCGAAAACAAAGAACGGCGCGGATTGTAGCGCCTCGCCGTTCAGTCGCCAAGGCGAGTGCGACGATAACAGCTTGGGCCGACGCAACTCGGCAGCGGGCAGAGCGTTAAGACACGCACTTCTCGCAAAACGGTCAGATCGGGGCAATGGTGGAACTTGGGGCAACTCGATAGGCAAACTCGCATATGGCTAGCAACGATAGCGAACTTTCACTGGAACTACAGGTGCAACAACTCAAGGCCCAGTTGCGCCAGGCGCAACGCATGACGGCCCTGGGCGAACTCGTCAGTACGACCACTCATGAGTTCAACAACGTGTTGATGACGATCATCAACTACGCCAAGTTAGGGTTGCGCCACAAAGACCAGGAAACCCGCGAGCGGGCCTTCGATAAAATTCTGTCGGCGGGCAACCGGGCCGCCAAGATCACCAGCGGTATCTTGGGAGCCGCCCGCAATCGGGGCGAGAAGGTGGAAGCGACCGATCTGGCTGGCCTGGTGGAGGAATCGCTGGTGCTGCTGGAACGCGAGCTGAGCAAATACCGCATCAAGGTCGAGAAGGTGTTTCTGCCCTCGCCCCCCGCCCTGGTCAACGCCAATCATATCCAGCAGGTGCTGATGAATCTGCTGATCAACGCCCGGCAAGCCATGCTCAACGGCGGGCGCGTCACGATCCGCGTGCAGCACGATACCGCCACCGGCAACGTCGATCTGACCGTGCGCGATACCGGCAGCGGAATCCCGCCCGATGTGTTGCCGAAAATCTTCGACTCGTACTTCAGCACCAAGCCAGGCCCCGATGCCACCGGCCGTGGCGGCACGGGCCTGGGGTTGGCGATGTGCCGCGAAATCATCGAAGCCCACCACGGGCGGATTCGCGTGGAGAGCACGGTGGGCAAAGGGACCGCCTTCACCCTTAAACTTCCCGCCGCCCCGCAGGCGGAAAAGCTGGCCGGGTAGCGAAAATCCGCCTAACGGGCCGAGAATTGGCCGACGTTGAGCAAGGACTGTCGCAACTGGTACTCTTTGGATTCCGCACGGTTGTTGTCGGGGCGGCGGCTGCGATTAAATGTGTCGTCGTAGACGCGGGCCAAGGTGGGAATCAGCGAGGACGATTTCTTTTTGGCCGGCGGATTGACGATCAGGCTGGCCACGTCGATCGACTGGGCCGATCCGCCGGTCACTCGGTCGACCAACCGCCCCTGCGCCTGGGCCATTTCTTCGGCGGCCAGGCGCGCCTCCTCGTCTCCCTCCTGATACAGACCCACAAACATCCGCGACATCCGCGGCCGATGATTCTTGGAGGACTCGTACCACTCACGCTTGGTTTGCACCGTGCCCGACAACACGGCCCAATCGCCGCGCCAATCCCGCGGCACGATAAAGCGGACGGCAAAGTCGCGTGCCCCTTCCAGCGAAGTCTGCGACGAAGGACGCAGCTTGAAGAACACGCCGTTCTCGCCCTTGACCGTGCCCGCCGCCAGCAGCAGCGACTGCGCCGGCAGACGCTTATACGCTTGCTGCGTGCCGGTCTGATGGCTGGTCTTGGAGACGATCCGCGGCGTGACCTGCGCGGCGCCGGGTGTCAGCGGCACGGAGGCGCTGCCCGCGATCTCGGCCTCTAGCGTGCGGATGGTGTCGTCTTTCTCCAGCACATCAATCGGCGCGGCAAAGTCCGAGCCAAGCTGCGTCTTGGGTAAGAAATCGACCACACGCAAACGGCGCGGCGGGCTTTCGATCACCAGCATGATCGACTCGATGTCGTCCTCGCTGCCGTCGGCCAGCACCATCGACACCCGAAAGACGGCCTCGACCACGCGTTCACCCGGATGGACCTGTTCAAAGCCCGGCGGCGAAACGTCCTGGCAGATGGCCGTGTAGCCCAGATCGAACGCCACTCGCGGCTCGCCAGCCGCCGCAATGCAGGGAAACCCGAGCACCGCCAACAACGCCAGCAGCCCGCCAACTCCCGCCGAAAACCTCGCTCGCAGCCGCATGGGCCTAGTCCTTTCGCAAGAAAGTACGCTGTGGCCCTCCGCTCTTGCCTGCAACCGCCAACTCCGTGGCGAACATAGGATTTTTATGGCGCTGGTCCCCGCGAGGCAAGGGGCGGAGTAGCGGGGGCGAGTGCTAGCGGGGAGTGATGTATGGGCGGGGGAAGGAGTTGCGGCGGAGAAAAGTTTTTAGTTTTCAGTTTTCCGTTTTCAGCACTTGGCTTTCAGCTATCAGCAAAGCATCGAACCGAAACGAACACCGACAACTAATAACTAATGACTCCTACCCCACCTCCCGCCGTGCCGCCCCGGTGTACTTCGACAACGGCCGAATGAGCCGATTATTGTCGAGCTGTTCGATGGCGTGGGCGCTCCAACCGGTGACGCGGCTGATAACGAACAGCGGCGTGTAGAGGTAGGTCGGCAGTTGCATGTAGTGATAGAGACGGGCACTGGGCCAATCGAGATTGGGGGGGAGTTTCTTTTCCGCCACCACGATCCGCTCGATGGTGTCGGCCATCGCCTCCATGTCTTCGTGGCCGGTCTCCTTGGCCAGTTCCGCGCAGAGCGGTTTGAGATAGGCCGCCCGCGGGTCGCCCGTCTTGTAGACGCGATGGCCAAAACCCATGATCCGCCGCTTCTCGGCCAGAGCCTTGCGAATCCAGGCTTCGGCATTGGCCGCCGAGCCGACTTCGGCCAGAACTTCCATCACCCGTTCGTTCGCGCCGCCATGCAGCGGCCCCTTGAGGGCACCGATGGCGGCCGTAATGGCCGAGTGCAGGTCGGACAAGGTCGAACAAACGACGCGGGCCGTAAAGGTCGAGGCGTTGAACTCGTGTTCGGCGTACATGATCAACGAGTCGTCCATGATCCTCTGCCAACTGTCTGGCGGCTGCTGCCCTTGCAACATCCACAAAATGTTGGCCGCCAGCGAAAGCTCCGGCTTGGGCGGCAGTGGCTGCTGGCCGATCAACAGCCGATGCCGGGCCGCCAACACCACCGGCAATTGGGCCACCAGCCGCTCGGCCTTGCGGAGGTTGGCGTCGTGGCCGTTGTCATTGACTTCGGGATCCCAGTGCGCCAGTAAACTGGTGGCGGTGCGCATCACGTCCATCAAGGGCGCGCTGGGCGGGATGGCGCGGAGGATGTCGATGATCTCCGGCCGTACCGTGGCGTCCGCCAATCGGCCGCGAAACTCCGCCAACTGGGCGTCCGTCGGCAAGTCGCCATGCAAGATAAGGTAAGCCGTTTCCTCAAAGGTCGATTTCTCGGCCAGCTCTTCCACGGCATACCCGCGGTACAGCAATCCATCGGCAATCGTGCTAACAGCCGTCTCGCCGGCGATGATGCCCTCGAGACCTGGAGAATAAATGGGAGAAGACATGAGGAAAGGCGAAAGGATGAAGGCGAAAGGCGAAAGACTGAACACTAAAAACTTCTTAGCTCTTCCCCGAAAAGTACCGCTTGTCTCGTTCTTCGTAGTCGGTGTAGTTTAGCAGTTCGTACAGTTCTTCTCGGGTTTGCATGCAGTCGAGAAGTTCGGTTTGGATGCCGTCGTCGGCGATGGTGGCCAGGGCGGCTTCCACGCCTTTCATGGCTACTCGCAGAAGCGTGACCGGGTACAGGACGGCGGCGTAGCCCAGATCGGCCAGGTCTTGCAGGCCCAGCAGCGGGCTTTGGCCGAACTCGGTCATGTTGGCCACCAATGGCGCGTCGACCTCGCGGGCGAACCGCTCGAACTCGTCGTGGTCGCGCAGCGCTTCGGGAAAAATCCAGTCGGCTCCGGCATCGAGATAGGCTTTGGCCCGCTCCACCGCCGCGTCAAAGCCGTCCACGCCGCGGGCGTCGGTGCGGGCCAGAATCACCAGATCATCGCCGCGCCGGGCTGCCACGGCTGCCCGCAGCTTGGCGCACATCTCGACCGGCTCCACCAGCGACTTGCCCGACAAATGCCCGCACCGTTTGGGCAGGCGCTGGTCCTCCAATTGAATGGCCGCCGCGCCAGCGGCTTCCAGCTCGATCACGGTCCGCTCGACATTGACCGCTTCGCCAAAGCCAGTGTCGGCATCGACAATCAACGGAATCGACACGCTCCGTGCCATGACGGCCGTTTGCTGCGCCAGTTCGCTCAGCGTAAACAGACCGATGTCGGGCAGGGCCAATGCGCCCGCCGAAAAAGCGGCCCCCGACAAGTAGGCCGCGTCAAAACCGGCCTGCTCGATCATCCGCGCCGCCAGGGCATTGAACGCCCCCGGCACTTGGATCGTGCTGCCTTCGACGGCGGCTCGCAGGGCGGCACCGGGCGATTGTTGGGGCATGGGCAAGCAAATAGTTAGCGGACAAGGGATCGAACGCGAAACAGGCCCCACGCCGCGCGGCACAACCGGCGCAGGACCAACCCCGCGCGAACTTCTTTCCGGAATATAAAGCCTGCGACAGCCTTGGCAAGCGGCGACGAGGGCCGACAGCCCGGTTGCCCATCACGATCCGCCCGTCTTATCGGCCTCGGCTCGTTCAATCAGGCCGTCCTGGTTGGCATCCAATTCGGCAAATTGTTCCGCGGTGCCAAGGAACTCGCGCGGTGAAATATCGCCGTCGCCATTGCGGTCCATGCGTTGAAACCAATCGGGACCAGCCCCGTCCGTGCTGGCGGGCGCGGCATTTCCGTTTCTCACGGCAGCCACGCGGAGATTCCGTTGGTTGTAGACGACTTGCCCACGTGCAAAGGCCAGCGAAATCTTTTGCGGAATTTCATCGAGGTCAATCTGGCCGTTGCCATTAGTATCGAATGCCCGCACACGGATGGGGGCAGTCCGCATTTCGCGCAAGCCCAGGCGGCCGTCGCCGTTTTCATCCAGCGCGGCGAACAGCGGGTCGTCTTCCTGGCTGGCCACGGCGGTGATCTGCGTACGGCGGGGGTTGTACTGTTGCTCAAAAAATGTGTTCAATTCGGCCGCGAAGACCTTGCCATCGCCGTCGGCATCCCACAGGTCAAACTGCTGGCCCAATGCCTGGTTGCTGCTGGTGACTTCTTCCTTTTCGGCATACCCGTTCTTGTTGGCGTCGAGCCGCATCAGATAGGCGTCGGCCTGGGCCTGAAAGTTGTAGGCAGCCGGAGGTGGCGACAGCGAGAGTTGTAGTCTTAGACCGGGCAATGTCAGCCTGTATTGCCCGTCGTTGTTCGCCAAAACATCCTCCGCTGGTCCCAACTCGGCGTGCAGCGTTACCAGGCTGAGTTCTTGCCCAGCGGCCGTTTCACTAAAATTGGCCGCCAGCCGCAGATGCGGCGCGATGGCGTTAAAACCCGCCACCTCTCCGACGTCCAATTGGCCATTGCCGTTGATATCGACCGAGGAAACCAGCGAAGGCGTCCGTGGAAAATCCGCGACGGTCAAGATTGAGTCGGCACCCGCGTACCTTTGCAGCAAGTCCTTGTAGAGAACCTGAATATTCAGCAGCGGACCCAACAAATAAAGCATGGTTTGCTGGCCGGCAACGCGCCCATTCCGCTGGACGACCAGATTACCGTAAGGGTTGGCCTGGCCCGACAACTCCGCGCTGTACAGGACATCGTTATCGTCGCCGTCACGGCTTTTCAAGCGGCTCTCCGCCGCGGAAACCTCCTCGGCGGAAATGGAATTATCGCCATTGACGTCGAGCAATTGGCGTATGCCCTCCGCCGCTAGACCGCCATTCTGAATGCCTTGCACGGAAAAGGTCGCGCCGCCATAGATCTGCGACAGCAACAGCCGGGCCTCAAACCGGTCCACACGGCCGTTTTGATTGCGGTCCAGTGTCTTCATCTGCTGCTCGCGCTGCTGGTCATTCAAGTTGGCAAAGCTGGCGAAGCGTCCGAAGGCAAACCTTCGGCTAGCGATAGCCTCGGTCCAGGTCGCCGTGCCATCGCCATCGGAGTCGGCCTGTTGAATCTGTTCATCGACCAGCTTTTCCCGCGAGACGCGGAACGGTTCGCCGTCGATGTTCATGGCGATCTCTACCACCAGCGGTCCCGCCGGTGTCAGCAACAGCAACCGCTCGACATTGTCCTGTGGATCAACTATGTAGCGTTCGGGCTGTTGCCCGCCAAGGGCCGAGACTTGCAGGGTGGCCGCTTGGGCAGCGGGGACGGCCTCGTCCGCCAATGCCGACGTACTGGCCAGCAATAATCCCGCAATTATCCAGGGCCGCATGGACTTCATAGCACTGCTCCACCAAAGCCAATCGGTTGATGAAAACGCACGGAATCAAGCCAGCGCCGCTTCAATGGGCGTACCTTCGGCCAGGTGGATGGGCCGGCCGACTTCGGAAACGTTTTGCGATTTGGGATCGACCCCCAGAGCCCGGCAAAGCGTGGCCAGAACATCGCCGACATCGACCTTGTTCTCCGCGACCGTCATGCCGTCCTCGCTGGTCTGGCCGATGGCTTGCCCCCCTTTGATGCCGCCGCCGGCCAACACACAGCTCCAAGCCGCCGGGTAGTGGTCGCGGCCCCCTTGCGGGTTGATCTTGGGTGTCCGGCCAAACTCGCCCATCCACAGGATCGTGGTCCGCTCCAACAGCCCGCGATCGGCCAGTTCCGTCATTAGCGTGCTCCAGCCGACATCGAGTTCGGCCGATAGGCCTTTCACCGCGGCAAAGTTGCCAGCGTGCGTGTCCCAGCCCAACGAACCGCCCCCCAGCGCGCCGAGTGAGACTTCCACAAACGGCACGCCCCGTTCGATCAAGCGGCGGGCCATCAGGCAGCCCTGGCCAAAGCGTCCTCGTCCGTAGGCTTCGCGGACCTCGCTGGCTTCTTGGGTCAGGTCGAAGGCTTGGGCCGCCTCGCTGCGCATCATGCGAATCGCCCGTTCATAGACCGTGTTATGCACGATGGGCGAGGCCGACTTGTGTCGGGCCAAAAATCCGTCTTGCAGCGTCCGCCAGAGTTGCAATCGGCTGTCTGACTGTTGCTGGTCCACGCCTTGCGGCGAGGAAAGATCGTCCACGCCCAGTTGGGCATAAGCATTGGGATCCTGGTTGGGCTGCTGCTGGACAAAGTTGTCGGTCGCGCCAACGGTCAGCGGAGCATACCGTGGACCCAAAAAGCCCGGCCCGTAGGCGGCCCGGTTGAAAATGGTGTAGGGCGATATCGCCACGAAGTTAGGAAGCTCCGCGTCGGCGTTGCCCAACTCCTTGGAAACCAGTGAACCAAGTGTCGGGTAGCGAATCGGCCCGGTGGGCTGATGGCCGGTGCGCATCAGAAAACTCCCCCGGCCGTGGTCTCCTTCTTTGGTGCTCAAGCCGCGAATCACCGCCAAGTGCTGGCCCATTTGGGCCAGTTTGGGAAGATGTTCGCTAATCTCCAGCCCTGGCGCGGTGGTGGCGATAGGCTTGAATTCTCCACCGTTGGGCGTGCCCGGCTTGAGATCGAACGTGTCGAGCTGGCTCGGCCCGCCATTCATCCACAGCAAAATGCAATGCCGCCGACGGTTGGGGTCGGCCGCGGCATCATCGGCCAGCGCGGGAAACCACTGGCAGGCACTCGTCCCCAGCGCGCCGAATGCGGCGGCTTGCAGCCATTGACGACGATGCAGGTTATGTGGCGACATGGCGATACTCGGCGGAAGGGTGATGATGGCTAATGATTCAGCAAGAACTCGGCGCTATTCAACACGGCCCACAAGACATCGCCCAGCGCCTGGCGTGGATCGTTGGACGCCCCTCCTTGGGAAAGGTAATCCAACAAAGGGCCACGTTCTTCCTCGCGCGGCAAGCGGGCCAGTGTCGAGAGAAAGATCACGTTAATCCGTTCCTCCGGCGTGAAGAACGGAGCGTCGAGCGCGCCCAGCAGGTCGCTACGGGCCAGGTCAGTCGCCTCGTTGATCAATTGGCCGTTCATCAGCGTCAGGGCTTGTGGGATGCCGGCTTGAAGTTCCGTGGGGTTTTGGGTGGGAGCCTGAAACTTCTGTACAAAGTTCTGCCGGTTTTGGTCGAACCCGCGCGCCGCGCCCCCCAATTGCACCAGATTGGCCTGGCCCGCGCTCTCGCGGCGGCGCATGGCTTCGGCCAAGCAGTCGTACAATTGTTCGGCGGAAAGGCTCTTTACGGCCATGCGGGCGAACAACTCTGGCCGGCTGTCGCCCGCGGACGAAGAGGCACTGGTGCGCTGATAAGCCTGGGTATTGGCCAAAAAACGGTACAACGCCCGCATGTCGAAGCCGCTCTGCACAAAATAGGCGGAAAGCTCATCCAGCAGTTCTGGATGGCTGGGTAGATTGTGCGCACCAAGGTCGTCGACCGGTTCCACCAACCCTCGCCCAAAAAGCTGCGACCAAATCCGGTTGACCGTAGCCTTGGCGAAAAAGGGGTTATCCGCGGCCGTCATCCATTGGGCCAGTTGGGCGCGCCGGGTGCGATCAGCGAGATCAGCGGCCTGGCCGGCCCCCAAGAATTTCATGCCTACTACGGTTTCGCTGCCGGGCAGCTTGACCTCCCCGGCTTCGGCATCAGCCACTTGAAAGGCAATCTGCTGGCCTTGGGCCGGGGGCTGCAAGCGGGCGAAAAAGGCCGCCATCCCCCAAAAATCGGTCTGTTTCCAATGGTCGAAAGGGTGGTTGTGGCACTGGGCACAGCCGATCTGCACGCCCAAGAAAACACGCGACGTGTTGGAGGCTAATTCCTCGGGCTTGAGCTCCAGCGACGTGTAAAACAGCACGGGACCGGACTGATTGATCTGTCCGCTGGCGGTAAGCAACTCGGCCGCCATTTTGTCGTAGGAAACATTGTCGGCAAACTTCTGCCGCAGCCAATTCTGCAAGCTCAATGCGCCGCCAAACTGTTGCAGGTTCGTTCCGCCAGGAAGCAGCAGGCCGCGCCAGACATCGGCCAGATGGGCGGCGTGCGACGGCTTACTGAGCAGCCGGTCGATCAGCAATGCACGCTTGTCAGGACGGGTGTCGGCCAGAAACTCGCGGACTTCGTTGACGCTGGGAATGGTCCCAGTCAGGTCGATTGCCGCTCGCCGCAAGAATTCGCCATCGTCAGACAGGGCCGCCAATTCCACGCCCGCCGCTTGTGCTGCCTCATTTAGCCTCTCGTCCACCCGCGGCAAGGCAGGGGTAACCCCCGACTCTTCAGCCTGGGCCAGCGCGGCCAACAAGCAAACGCAGCCAACAGACACGCCGCGGATGAACCTCATGGGACGGGGCTCCGGCAGACGGATGAATTGATGAATTGGCCGCCCCGCTGCTTTCCAACCCCTTGGTTGTATACCCAGGGAAGGCAGCAGGGCAACCATTAGTAGCCTGGCATAGCCGAAAAGTTCAGCACGGGTGCCGATTTTGGTCGATCGGGGAAGACGCCAATGACGGTAACATTAGCGAACATGATTAGCGTCAGGCGGCGGTTGCACGAGATGCTTCCAACCGGAGGAACGAACGGTCTCCAAGGTTTCCGCCGGTTGCCGCAAGAATTGGGCTTCCGCGTGGGGTGTGGCTTCGATCAGCCTCAGCCCCGCTTGGGGACCCAGCACGCTGGCGGCGGTCGCCAGACTATCGGCTGCCATGCAGGTATCGGCCACGACCGTGACATTGCTACGGTCCGTTAGCCCCAGACCCGTGCGCGGGTCGACAATGTGCGAATACCGCCGCCCGTCGATCTCGACGTGTTGGTACAAATCGCCCGAGGTCGTCACGGCCGCGTTGGCCAGAATCAGCACGATTGGTGCCGCCTTGCTTGGCTGGTTCGTTTCCGCCCCTCCTGGCGGGGCAACTTCAATCCGCCAGCCAGCCGCGCCGGGTGGAGGATCGGTGACGCCGATATCACCGCTAGCATCCAGCAGCGCACGGGTAATGCCCATGTCGTGCAAGACACGCAGCGATTCATCGACGGCATAGCCCATGGCAATTCCCCCCAGGTCGAGCCGCATGTCGGCTTTATCCAATCGAGCAGTGCGGCCTATAGGATCAAGCTGCAGTAGCGTATGGCCGACCAGCCCGCGAGCAGCCGTCAGTTCATCAGCCGGGGGGATTTTGCCGGTGCGACGCGCACGGCGCCACTGGCGAATGACCGGACCCAATGTGATATCAAACGCCCCGCCGCTCTGCCGGGCCAGCGACTGCGACGTTTCCAAAACCCGCCACAACTCATCACTAACGGGGACAGGCCGGCCGCTGCCCGCCGTTTGCGACAACCGCGACAGTTCACTCTCGGGATCGTAGTCGCTGAGGATGCCGTTGAGTTCCTCAACGCGGGCAAACACCGCTTTTGCCGCCCGATCGGCGGTTTCCTGGTCGGGCGCGTACAGGATCAGCTTCCAGCCCACGCCCATGTGCCGTTCTTCATAGGCGAAACGGCCCTCCTCCGCGTCGGCGGCCAACGGGCCAATCAGGGACAACAGCAAAGCCAGGGCGGCGGGCATCAGTTCGCTCGCGGGGAAGGGACTTTCCCGTTTTCTTGGATCAATTGGACGGCCGGTTCTGTTATCATAATCTATTGCCGGGATGGAAGCGCGGAGTGGCTGGCCGGCAGCCGCCGCAACACTTCGTCGTTCGCCCTCTTGGCATCCACGTTCGCATACGGTCCCCGGTTGCGCAATCGCCTCCCTTCGGCACACACGGTTCCCCACTGAAACGGAGAATGAGTCCATGAGCGAAAACAAACCTCTCGACGGCGCATCGCGCCGCGACTTCATGAAGGTCTCTACCGCTGCCGTGATTGGCGGCACCATGGCCGGCGGGCTGAGCCTGGCGCGCAGTGCCCATGCCGCTGGCGACGACACCATCAAAATCGGCCTGATCGGTTGCGGCGGGCGCGGCACGGGTGCCGCCAGCCAGGCCTTGCACACGCAAGGGCCCGTCAAGTTGATTGCCGTGGGTGATGCCTTCCGCGACCGTTTGGATGGCAGCGTGGCCGAGTTGGAAAAAGATGGCTCGATCAAGGACCGCATCGACGTGCCGGAGGAACGCAAGTTTGTCGGCTTCGATGCTTACCAAAAAGTGATCGACGCGGGCGTCGATCTGGTGATTTTGACCACGCCACCCGGTTTTCGTCCGATCCATCTCAAGGCGGCCATCGACGCCAACAAGCATGTCTTCATGGAGAAGCCGGTCGCCGTCGATGCGCCGGGCGTCCGTTCGGTGATTGCCTCGGCCGCCGAAGCCAAGAAGAAAAATCTGGCGATCGGCGTGGGGTTGCAGCGCCACCACCAGACCAGCTACATCGAAACCATGAAGATGATCCACGACGGAGCCATTGGCGATATCGTTTCGTCGCGCGCCTACTGGAACAACCCCGGCGTGTGGGTGCGGCCGCGCCAACAAGGCTGGACCGACATGGAATACCAGATGCGCAACTGGTACTACTTCAATTGGCTGTGCGGCGACCATATTTGCGAGCAGCACATCCACAATCTGGACGTAATCAACTGGGTCAAAAAGGGCTACCCCGTCATGGCGCAGGGCATGGGCGGGCGAGAAGTCCGCAAAGGCCCCGACTACGGCGAAATCTTCGACCATCACGCCGTGGAGTTTGAATACGCCGATGGCTCGCGGCTATTCAGCTATTGCCGCCATATTCCCGATTGTTGGGATAGCGTCTCGGAGCACGTCCAAGGCACCAAGGGGACGGCCGACCTGAGTTCGGCCACGGTGCGCGTCAACGGCCAGGACGAATGGAAGTATCGCGGCGATAAGGCGAATCCTTATCAGGTGGAGCACGACGATCTGTTCGCCAGCATTCGCTCCGGCAGCCCGCTGAACGAAGCCGAGAACGGCGCCTACAGTACCATGACTGCCATCTTGGGCCGCATGTGTACTTACTCCGGCAAGGACATCAAGTGGTCGGATGCCTTGGCCAGCGAGATTGTGCTGGCACCCGCCACCTTTGCCTGGGACGCTCCGCCGCCCGTGCCGGCCGTGGCGATTCCCGGCAAGACGGTAACGGTTTAACGCCCTGCCGTGACAAACGACTTTGTGCAACGCCGGCCGCGAAACATTTCCGCGGCCGGCGTTGTTTTGTAATAACGCACACAAACGGCGATTGATCCCAGAAACGGCCCGAAATAACCATGAGCGATTCGTTGGCTCCTGCCCGCATAGGCATTGTGACCGTCTCCGACCGCGCCAGCCGGGGCGAATACCAAGATCTGGGCGCACCGGCTATCCGCGAGTGCCTGGCGGAGATGCTCACCAGCCCCTGGGAAGCCGTGGCCCGCGTTATCCCGGATGAGCAAGCCCTGATTGAGCAGACGCTGGCGGAACTTTGCGACCGCGAAGGCTGTTCGCTGGTCGTCACCACTGGGGGCACCGGCCCGGCCCAGCGCGATGTCACGCCAGAAGCCACCGCCGCGGTATGCGATAAGATCTTGGACGGTTTTGGCGAGCAGATGCGGGCCGTATCGCTGCGGATCGTCCCCACGGCTATTCTGTCGCGGCAAATCGCCGGCATCCGCGGCAAATCGCTAATCGTCAACCTGCCGGGCAAACCCTCGGCCATTCGCGACTGCCTACTGGCGGTCTTTCCGGCGATCCCCTATTGCGTCGATCTGATCGAAGGGCCTTATCTGACGACGAACGAAGCGGTGGTTAAAGCGTTTCGGCCCAAGCAGAAGTAAAGCTGTAGGAGGCGAGTTCCTAGCCGACGACACTGTAAGAGCCATTTCTGACGGCGATACGACTTTCAACCCTTTTGCGAGCGCAGTACCGCCAAGGTCTGTTCCAGGTCGGCGGGCAAGGGGGCCGTGTACGCCACGCGCTCATTGGTCGCGGGATGCAAGAACGCGATCCGTTGGGCGTGCAAGGCCTGCCGTTGCAAAACGACTTGCTCGTCGCTGGCCCGGCGCAACAGTTCGCCACGCGTGATTTGGGCCCGGCCGCCGTACAGGCGGTCGCACAGCACGGCATGGCCAATGCTGGACATGTGGACGCGAATCTGGTGCGTGCGGCCGGTCTTGGGCACCATCCGCACGGCGGTGAATCCGTCAAACCGCTCTTGCACCTCGTAAAAACTTACCGCGGGCCGGCTTTCCGGATCGTCGCGGCGAATGGCCATCTTCTCGCGCTGATAGGGATGAAATCCGATCGGCTGGTCGATCCGGTCGCGGTCGCGGTCGACGCGGCCCACCACGATGGCGAAGTACTCTTTTTCGATCGTTCGCGACTCGAATTGCTCGGACATCCGTTTGTGGGCAAAATCGGTGCGGGCCACCACCATCACGCCGCTGGTATCGCGGTCCAGCCGATGCACGATGCCGGGGCGCGACTCTCCGCCGATGGTGCTAAGTTCCGTGAAATGGTGCGCCAGGGCGCTCGTCAGCGTGCCGCTCCAATGGCCGCGCGCCGGATGGACCACCATGCCGGGCCTCTTGTTGACGACAATGATCGACTCGTCCTCGTGCAGAATATCGAGCGGGATATTCTCGGGCCGGGGTGCTTGCCGGGGGAGTTCCGGCAAGGTCAGCGTGATCCGCTGGCCGGCCTGCAATCGATGAGCGGCCTTTGTCCCCTTGCCGTCAACCTGTACGGCGGCCGCGTTGATGACCTTGCGCAAATGGACGCGGCTGTAGATGGGAAACTCGCGCGCCAAGAACCAGTCCAGCCGCGCCCCTTCGTCGGCCGCGGAAACAATGCGCTCGATCAGCTCACCAGGAACAGGATGGTCAGACATGGACTGTGAAACCAAATTCCCGTTCTTTTACGGCTGGGCCGGCTTATTGGCCTCTGGCACCGCGGATTCCGCGGGGGAAGCATCTTCCTCCGCGGGCTTGTCGCCGGCTGCCGGCTGATCATCCGTCGGCTCTTCGCCAGCCGGTTTTTCGGCCTCGGATTCTGGCGTCTCGTCACCAGCCGGGCTGTCCTCGGACGGTGCGCTCCCATCGCTGGACGCGGGTTCGCCAACTTCGGCTGGTGTATCGTCCGCGGGCTTGTCGCCATCGGGATCTTCATCCGCCGGCTTGGTGCTGAATGGGAAAGCCGAGCGATGGACGTCATCGTCCGGCATGCCCGACGATGAAGGGTTGAGAGACGACGAGGGATTAAGAAACGGCGTGTCGCCACCACCGGGCGTGTTGAAGCCATCGAAGCTGGGAGGCTTGACAATCGGCTCTTGCTCGGCAAACCAACTGTAGAATTCCTTCGTTTGGGCGTTATCCAGGTTATCCAGCCGCTTTTGCGCTACGTCGGCAAAGATCCCCTTGGGAAATTCGCTGATCACCCGTTTGTACTCGGTACGGGCGTCATCAAGTTTGTTCTGGGCCTCATACGCCTTCGCCAGTCCAAAAATGGCCCGTTGCCGGACCAACGAATCTTTCGCCGGCTGCGCGGCCAGGTAGCCCGTCACGGCGGATCGCAAAGCCTCTTCGGCCTTGGCCCGATCGGTGAACAGGGCATTGCAGCCGTCGGTCAGATGCCGGTCGGCAGCCACCAAATGGGCGCAATAGCCGGCGGGTGAATTGGGAAAATCCTTGGCAACCTGTTCCAAATCGGCGGTCGCTTCACTGGCAATGGCCCCGTAGTAACGTTGCCAGCCCCGCTGGTCGTCTTGACGGCTGCGCGACTGCATCACCAGGTAAAACACAACCAGCACCACGGCGGCCAGCGCAATGCCACCGATGAGTTTGGCGTACGGCTTGGCCGACTCAATCGCGTCGCCTAGCCAATCGGCCAGGGTGTTGGTTTGCAGTTCGTGCCGGCGGGCGGTTTTCATGGGAGTATCGAATCTCGAACGAGATGTTAATGTCAAAACAATCGCGCCCCCACGCCATTCTCGCAGGCCCAGCCCCACAAAACCGCCGGCCGCAAGCATAACGAGAGCGCTCAACGCCATAATCATGTCGCTGGCAAAGTATAGGGCTTTCTTCCGAAAGCCGTCAAGGTCTGCAACTTACGGCCATTTTCTGATGGCGCGGATAGTCGGAAACAACTTCCAGGCTTCGAGTGTTGTCTCGGCACGGCACGGCCGGCATCAGGTGCCGGAGCCGCCGTCCTCAGAAAGCAAGTGTCGAACCAGTCGCAGGGAGAGGACCACGGATTTCACGGCGCGGCGTAGCCGCAACCAACGCGTCTATTTCGCAAGAAAAGAAACCAGGGAGCATTCGGGCGGGCCAACAAGCATTCCGTCCGAGGAAATCGCACGCAAAGACGCAAAGGCGCAAAGGGAG